>NZ_JBGGWA010000022.1:0-51750 GCF_041321145.1 Paraburkholderia sp. IW21
AAACGCACGTTGCCACGGTTCGAATAAAACTGTGATCGAGGTCCCAGCATCTTCGCCGCCACTACAACGCGGGCAGCAAACCGCGCGACGTGCAGGAAACGGGTTGTGCAGACCTTCCCTAAATGTTCTTTGACTTATCGCGGGCGCCGATCACATTCACGTGAACGGGCTCGACAACAAGTTCTACGAATCGAATGAATCGGTGGCGCGCTCCGCGCAGGCCTGCGTTGCCCCAGTCTTTGCCGACGGTGCCCGGCGCGGCCCGTCGTACCGGTGTTTTCGTCAAAGCAGACTGTCTGGTAGGCCCTCGATACTTACAGCGTCATGAAGTCGACGGATCTGATCTACGCCTGCGGCGGCGGCATCCTCGGCCACCCGGACGCATCGCGGCAGGAGTGGAGAGCATTAGGGCGGCGTGGACGGCGGCGATCGAAGGCGTGTCCCTGGACGAATACGCTCGTGCACGGCCATCGCTGGCACGTGCACTCGGCGCGTTCGCGGCCTGAGCGTCATGCAGGTAACCTCATCCCGGGAACGACTGGACGGCGCCCCATTCGCTTTCTACGGCGACGACTTCACCGGCGCAGCAGCCAACCTTCTCGAATTTCATCGCAAAGGGATGCTCGGGATGTTGTTCGTGCAGACGCCGAGCGCGGAACGTTGGGCGAAGGCAATCAAAAATCTCTATGTGGCGGGAGTTGCCGGCATCGCCCGTTCGCTGCCGCCGGCGATGGTGGCCGAGATCAGACTGGCTTTCGAATTGTTCAAGGCGGCGGGCGCCCGCATCGTGCAATACAAGATTTGCGCGACCTTCGATTCATCGCCGGCGCAAGGCAGTTTCGACGCCGTGCTGGAACTCGCGCAGCAATGCTTCGGGTCGCAAAACGTGCCTATCGTTGCGGCGCATCCGAATTTCGGCCGCTACACCGCTTTCGGTAATCACTCAGCAGCGTATCGCGGCGACATATACCGGCTCGACCGGCATCCGAGCATGGCCAGCCATCCTGCAACGCCAATGCCCGAGGCCGACCTGCGAACGCATGTCGCGCGGCAGACCACTTTGCCTGTCGCACTGTGTGACTTCACGGCGTTGCGCAGTAAGTCGATCGACGAACTTGCCGCGCGGCTTGCCGAGCACGGCGCGATGACGGCCACGCTATTCGATGCTCTGGAAGATGCCGACCTGCGCAAGATCGCTCACGCCATCTGGGACGCGTACGCACATCGGCCGATGTTCACGCTGGCGTCGCATGGACTGGCGGCTGGGCTTGCCGCGCATCTTGGCGAAGAGCCGGCCGCAGGCGCGGAGGGTACGCCGCCACGCCCGGTTGACAGCATCGTGGTGTTGTCCGGCAGCTGTACGCCTCATACGGCTGCGCAGATCGTTATGCCAAGGCACAAGGCTGGCGCACGGTGCGACTGTCGCTGAAAGAACTCGCCGCGCGCGCCGAAGATGAATTTGCCGACATGCTCGCGCTGGACGTATGCGAATCGCTGGCCCGCCGCTCGACTGGTCGGATGAGGTGGCGCCGCTGTTCTTCCTGTGGCTCGCCATGCTGGGCGCTGTGATCGCGTTCTGATGTCACGACTCCGGCGCTGGAACTGTCCTCGTTGTGGCGCGCGGCCGCCATGCCGGCGGGCGCCGCGTTGATGACGCTGTCGGCGCTGCTGCAACTGATGCGCGGCGAACTGGCGCACGGTGCTGTCCGCCGTGTTACTGGTGGCGGCCATCGGTACGGTCCTCGAGCTGGCGCAGCCGTTGCTCTTGCATCTCGGGAACTACAACCTTGTGGTCTTCTTTGTCGGCATTGTGACGCTGACCGTGCTGGCGGGCGTGCCGATCGCATTCGGGTTCGGCCTGGCAACGTTCAGCTATCTTGCGCTGCCGACGTCCGTACCGCTCACCGTGGTGGTGGGGCGGATGGACGAGAGCATGTCGCACTTGATGTTGCTTGCGGTCCCGCTCTTCGTGTTCGTGGGACAGTTGATGGAGATGACCGGCATCGCGCGCGCAATGGTTGCGTTCCTCGCCAACTTGCTCGGGCACGTGCGCGGTGGCTTGTCGTATGTAGTGATCGGCGCGATGCATTTGTTGTCGGGCATTTCGGGATCGAAGGCCGCGGACATGGCCGCGGTCGCGCCCGTCCTGTTTCCAGAAATGCAAAAGCGCGGCTCCGACCCAGGCGATCTCACCGCGCTGCTCGCCGCCACCGGCGCTCAGACAGAGACGGTGCCGCCAGGCATCGTGCTGATCACCATCGGCTCGGTGACGGGGGTGTCGATCACGTCGCTCTTCTTTGGCGGCCCGCTGCCGGCGGTGACGCTCGGACTGGCACTATGCGGGGTGGTTTGGCTGCGCAGTCGCAAGGAGGCGAAGGTGCACGGAGCGCGGGCAGCATGGCGGGTGATCGGCCGCAGCTTCGTCGCAGCACTGCCGGCGCTCCTGTTGCCGCTCTTGATTCGCACGGCGGTGGTGGAGGGGGTGGCAACGGCAACCGAAGTGTCGACCATCGGTGTGGTGCATGCAGCGCTGGTCGGGCTCCTGATATATCGCCAGTTCGACTGGCGCAGGTTCAAACCCATGCTCGTCGACAGGGCCGCGCTCTCAGGCTCGATTCTGCTTTTCATCGGTACTGCGACCGGCATGGCGTGGGCGCTCACGCAGTCCGGTTTCTCGCAGGACCTTGCTTACGCGATGTCGCATCTGCCGGGTGGAGCGCCGGCCTTCATGCTGGTTTCCGTGATCGCGTTCATTGTGCTGGGCAGCGTCCTGGAAGGCATTCCCGCCATTGTGCTGTTCGGGCCGCTGCTCTTTCCTGTTGCGCGAATGCTGGGTGTCAATGAGGTCCAGTACGCGATGGTGGTAGTCCTCGTGATGGGAGTGGGTTTGTTCGCGCCACCTTTCGGAGTGGGATACTACATGGCATGCGCAATCGGGCCGTGTCGCCCCATCGCTCGCGATGCGACGCATCTGGGGCTACCTTAGAGCGCTGATCGTCGGCCTTGCCGTCGTGGCAGCGGTGCCGTGGGTATCAACGGTGTTCCTGTAATGCTTGCCAACCATTAAGATGCCTAAATCCATGACCTCTGCTAATGGAGCCGTCGCCGTGATACGCGAGCGCCTGCCCGAACTGAATCCCGCGCTGCGGCGGATCGGCGCGTACATCGTGCGCTCGCCCGCGCAGGCCAAATCGATGACCACTCGCGAGATGGCGGAGAAGTGCGGCGTGTCTGAGGCTGCGGTCACGCGTTTTGTCAAAGAGTTCAGTCTCGATAGCTTCCAGCAGATGAAAATCTCGTTGGCCGAGGAGCTATAGCGCTGGCGCGAACAGCCGCCGGCGAGCGAGACGCGCGAGATCTACGACCATATCAAGCCGGGAGACTCCCTCGACATCGTCATGCGCAAGGTGCACGGCGCGTTACGCGAGACGCTCGACCAAACCATGGCAAAGCTGCGGCCGGAGGTGGTGGCGCAAGTCGTGGAGGCACTGAGCGCATGGGAATATGTCGTTTTCTTCGCGACCGGTACCTCTGCACTGGCAGCGGAAAACGGTGTGGTGCGCTTCTTCCGGGTCGGCAAAAAGTGTATCTTTTATCGCGATCAAAGCATACAGCAGTTTGCGTCGATCAATCTCGATTCGAAATGCGTGGTGTTCGGCATCACCAATTCGGGACGTACCAATACGACTGTGCGCGCGTTGCAGGTCGCGCGCGAACAGGGCGCTCATACTATCTGCATCACGTCGTTTCCATCGTCGTCCATCACGCGCTACGCCGATATTTTGCTCACCACTGCGGAGCAGGCGGACGCTATCGACCGGCCGGAAGCGCCTGAATCCACAACCGCCAAGATCGGCCAAATAGCCGTTTTGGATGTGCTGTATTCGGCATACGCCGTTCACCACCATCGCGATGCGCTACATGTGCTCGCTGAAACCGACCGTTTCGTCGAGGAAGGGAAAGTTTAGCGGTCGAAATCTCGCTCGCAAAATGCATAGAGACTTTGATTCGCGGCTGTCACGGCAACGCCGACGGGCACGACGCAGCCAGGAGCGGGACATTCCTTTCTCCGAAGAACTCCCTAACCCCGCGGATTGCGCCGAGCCAGTCTGCCGGTTTTCGCATTTGCTTCGGGGTCCAGGCCGGCGGTAAGCGTAGCGCTAAGCCACCAGATACCCACCGTCGACCGGGACGATCGCGCCTGTCATGAACGCCGCCGCCCGCGAGCACAGGAAAGCGACGACTTGCGCGACATCGTCAGGCTGGCCCCAGCGTTTCATCGGCGTGCGATCGAGGATAGCTTGCGAACGATGGTCGTCGGCCTGTAGCGCTTGCGTCAAGGGCGTCGCGATCCAGCCGGGAGCCACCGCATTCACGCGGATGCCGTCGGCCGCATAGGCGATCGCAAGCGACTTCGTCAATTGCACAATGCCGCCCTTGCTCGCGCTGTACGCCGGTACAAGTCCACCGCCGAAAAAGCTCAGCATCGATGCCGTGTTCACGATCGTCCCGCCGCTCGCCTTGAGCCGCTCGCGAGCCGCGGCGCACACGCGCATCGTGCCGCTAAGGTTCACGGCGATCACGCGCTCGAACACATCGATTTCAAGTTCGTCGCCGCGCCGGATCATTCCCGCGCAATTGATGAGCATATCGATCGACCCTGCTCTCTCGACGAGGGCCGCGACGCTCGCATCGTCGCTGACGTCGAGTTCGACGGCATCGATGCCCGGTCCGAGCGCCTCGCGCTGGGCATCGGTTGCCGCGATACCGCCCGCGACCACACGTGCACCAAGACGAGCGAAGCGCTGCGCGATGCCGGCACCGATGCCCTGAGTCCCGCCCGTCACGACGGCGGTCTTGCCCTTGAAAAGATCAGTCTGAAAAGTCATGTTGGTCAGGAAGAAAAATCCGAAACAGCGGCAGGGGAGACAGGAGTTTCACTGTCGTCTATTTTCGTTCTAACGATGAACATGTAAACCAGGGCAGCCGCAAATGCGACCGCCGCGCTGATCAGGAACGCGTTCACGAAGGAGTGCGTCCGGTCCACGACGATGCCGGTGACAAACGGTGCAAACGATCCGCCGAAATAGCCGCCGAAATTCTGGATGCTGGCAAGCGATGCCACCATGTGACGGGGTGCCGCGACCGTCGCGAGCGCCCAGCACGCGCCGCTCGCCAGATTAACGAAGTACATCGCGGCGCAGAGGTACGCCATCGCGAGCGTCAGGTTGGGCGTGAAAGCAGCCGGCACGGTAAAGAGCGCTGCGCCGACGAGGCCGACGCAGATCGGCCACTTGCGGCTTCTCATGGGCGCCATGCCACGTGCCATCAGACCGTCGGCCACGAAGCCGCTCGACAGCATGCCGAGGGTGCCGAACAGATAAGGGATGGAAACGAGCCACCCGGTGCTGGCGATGGAAAGGTGACGCTCGTGCTCGAGATACGCGGGCAACCAGGTGAGATAGAGCCACACCATGTAGATCACGCCCATGTTGCCGAAGATCATGCCCCACGTGGTCGACTTGCTGAAAAGGCCGTGCCACTCGCGCATCGTCATGCGGCGTTCGGCACGCTGTTCTGGTTCGCCGTCAGTCAGATAGGCGATCTCGTCGCGCTCGAGTGGGACCTTGCGGCGGTCGCGATAGACGAGATACCAGCCGATCGATACGGCAATGCCGAGCACACCCATGACGATGAACATCGTGCGCCAGCCGAAGACCAGCAGGAGCGCGGTGAGCACCGGCGGAGCAAGAGCGGGGCCGATGGTCGACGACGTGATGAAGATGCCCGTTGGCCGGCCACGTTCATGCACGCCGAACCACTCGCTGACGACTTTGGCGCCAGCGGGAAAATTAGGCGCTTCGCCAAGCCCGAGCGCCACGCGCGCGACGAGGAATTGCGGCAGGCTCGACACCAGGCCGCCGCAGAGCTGCGCGCTCGACCAGACGAACATGCCAAGGCCGAGCATCACGCGCGCGCCGAAGCGATCGAGCATCATACCGACGGGCAATTGCGAGAACGCATAGGCGAACGAGAATGCTGACAGCAGCAGGCCCATCTGCGCCGCCGACAGTCCCAGTTCCTGGCTCACGGAATGGTTGGCTATCGAGAGGGTGCTTCTATCGAGGTAATTGACGATGCCGGCAAGCGTCAGGAACGCGATGGCAACGACCTGAATGTGCTTCAGGCGCGGGGATTTCAGAAGCATGGTGTCTCCTCCGATGCTTTTCTTAACTTTGAGGACGTCTGGTTTATCGACGGGCAGGGCGAGGGTTATCGGATGAACTGGTCGACGAAGTCTTCACCGAGTCCGACCGATGCAAAGTGTTTGCGACACATGTCGACCTTCGTGAAAACGTCTTCGTAGCCGGTGTAATTGCCGTACGGGTCGCAATAGAACATCACGCCATTGACCTGGAAGTAGGTGATCATTTCTTCGACGTCTTCAGGCACATAAAGCGTATGGGTTTCACCAGGCGGCTCGAATACATAGCTGCCCTCGGTCGCTTCCCAATCGTGTTCGAGATAACGCCAACGGCCCTTGAGGACCATGCCATGCACGGCTTGTGGGTGCCGGTGACGGCTGAGCACGCCCGATTTGCGCACGCGCAGGAGGTTCATCCAGTATCCCGTCGATACGTTCAGACAAAGCGGACGGAACCATACGTTTTCGGCTTGCGGAACCCAGAGGCGTTCGTCGGTAGGAATCGCCGATTCAACGACGATCTCCTTCGCCGCTTCCTTGGGGAACGGCAATTGGTACGGCGTCATTGCATCCGCCGAAGGTTTGGCTACAGCCATGCGTTGCCTCCTGGTTAGTGTTACCAATAGCAAATGTCAATCGCGGCCCGTGCGGGAGGAGCCGGTTTTAACGGATCGAAGGGAAATCAAAGCGGCGCACGATATCTCACCGCGCCGACGACGCGACACGACCCCAAACGCATTGCGCCCTGAGTCGCGTCGTGGCTGTTACTTCGTTGCCCGCTTGTTGCCAATCACTGCTCGTGAATAGGGTCCGAGGACAGGACCGTCGCCTGCGACCGTAGTCCGGCGAAACACCCGGCGATACTTGCTCATATCGTAGGCTTCCGCTTTATGCAGCATCGTCCGGTTGTCCCAGACGACGAGGTCGCCCTTTTCCCACTCGTGGAAGTAGGTGAACTCCGGCTGCGAGATGTGCTCGACGAGTTTCCTGTGAAGCGCCTGACCTTCCTCGAGCGACAAGCCGCTGACTTCATTTCCCGCATTTGCCGTGAAATACAGCGAACGCTCGTTATCGCGGTCCGGGTGCACGCGCACCAGCGGCTGGCTTACCGGGGGCACGCTTTCCTTCTCATGCTTTGAAACTGGCGGCAGTTCAGGGAACAGTCGGCGGCCGAATTCGTAGGTGTGAACCATGTGCAGCGGCTCGATTTCGTCTTTGAGCGCCTCGGGCAGGGCGGCGTACGCCTTGATCATGTTCGAGAAACCGGTGCGTCCGCCCGGTGCGCCTTTGGGCATGACCTCGATTCCGTAGAGCAACGAGACGAATGCCGGGACATATCGATAGGAACTGTCGGTATGCCAGCGTGCATTGACTTTCTGGAAGATCACACGGAAATCCGTTTCGGGCAAACTCTGTCCGTCGGCTGAGACGTTCGCCACGTGATACACCGTGGCCGCAGCCACTGTCTTGTCTTCTTCCGGGAAATCTTCGAGCGGACCCCATTGTTTCGAGAACTCGATCTGCTGCTCCTCGCTCAACGCCTGTTTGCGAAAGCACAGCACGCCGTATCGCCCGATCGCTTTTTTCATTTCGTCGATGGTCTCGCCGCTCAACGGGTGCGTGAGATCCAGCCCCGTTACCTCAGCGCCGAGCGCGTCGCCCAATGGGGAAATTACATAGTCCTTGACTGCTGCCGTTTGCTCCATCGTCTTCTCCAAAAGTGCCCCGTTTAATCTGGCATGTCACTGGCATGCCACCAATGAAGGCGATAATAAAACGTCATCGCGAGTGAGGGCAACGGCGAGTTAACCCCTAGCGATGTAGCATGACGGCGGGAATCAGGGATGTATCAGGGACGATTGGCTTATCCAGGGCTGTGGTGGTGCGGCAGCGTGGCTTGCGCGAATTCGACCAGATAATCGATCAGTTGATTCGACGCAGCGCCTGCAAGCGCTGGATCGCCCGAAGCAATCGATTCGACGAGATGGCAGTGAATGGGACCGATTTCGGCCAGAGCCATATGTTCGTCGTGGTGATAGAACCAGAAACGGCGCGACACCGTATGCAGCATGGAGGCTAGCGCTGCCGCCGTACCATTTCTCGCCGCTTTCGAGAGCAACTGGTTCAGCTCGGCATCGAGGCGCAGGAACTCGCGCACGTCGCTGTCGGCGACTGCTTTTTGGGTGAGCGCTAGGTTGTCGGTGAACGACGTGCGTTCCGACACGCTCGAGCGCTTCGCGGCGGCAGCGCTCAGCAGGCGGTCGAGTTCACGCCGGGTTTCGAGCACTTCGAACTGGCGGCGGACATCGATAGTCGTCACGACGACGCCGCGCCGCGGAATGATCTCCACGAGATATTCCCGCGCAAGCCGCTGCAGAGCTTCGCGGATTGGCGTGGTGCCAATGCCCAGTTGGCGGCTGAGTATCGACTCGGAAACGAGCGAGCCGGGCGCCAGGTCCAGCGTAACGATCATTTCCTCCAGCCGCCGATACGCCTCCTGATTGAGCGTGGTGCCCAGTCGCGGCACCGGTTCGGCGACAGAGGCGGCTTCATTCGTGTCCGTGAGGTGCTGCACAGCACAACTCTCCCCATAGAAGCGGTAATCTGGTTTGGTGTTTCGCAAGATGCGTCAACCCATAGCTTACCTGAGCAGGAATTTGGACAGGCGTTGCCCTTAGTGTGCGGCGACCGCCAGCGCCGTCGCGCATGTACGCGTCAGGGCAACGCATGCGATGCACATCATCACGGCAGCGCAGGTCTCTTCTTCAACCGATGCCGAAAAGCAAACCCGGATTGAACGAACCGCTAAAACAATGACAGTGCTATCTCGCTCCGGCGTCGACTATCGCTTTCATCAGCATGCGCGCTCCAGGCGACAAAGGAGCGTCGCGCCGTGTCACCAGTTCATAGGGTTCGCTATGTGACGACAACTGCAGCGGCAGGGCGCAGGCAATGCCGTGCCCGATACAAAAGTCCGCGACGTCCGTCGATACCAGCGCGACGAGAGAGACATTTTTCTGCAGCAGAGAGACAGTTGCGAACGCCGAAGTCGTTTCTAGCAGATGGGCGGGGAATCGAAGTCCAGCGTCGTGGAATTCCCGTTCGAGCAGCAGCCGCATCGGCATGTTCGCCCGATATACCACCCACCGGTAATCCGCGAGATTTTCGAGTGCGACCCGGCGTTTGCGCGCGAGCGGATGCAACGCGTTGGCAATGACCGCAAGCGTTTCTTCACGTACGAACACACTGTCATAGAGGTACGGCGTTTGGCTCACGCTCGTGCGGCAAATGGCGAGATCGAGGCGGCCTGCGTCAATCAGGCTGAGCAAGGTAGCGCTCGTATCCTCGACGATTTCGACCGACATTTCGGGTTGCTCCGCGCTCACCGAGATGAGCGCGTCCGTGAGAAGCGGAACTGCGCCCATGATCACGCCCACCGACACGCGCCCTCCATAACCCCGCATGATGCCGACGATCTCCTCGCGCAGATGGGCCAGGTCGGTCTGGATCAGCCGCGCGTAACGGATCACGCAATGGCCGACTGCGTTGGGTTCCAATCCGCGATTGGTGCGCACGAAGAGCCGCGCGCCGAAGGTGGTTTCGATCTCGTGCAGGGATTTGCTGGCGCCCGCCTGCGTCAACGCCAGCTGTTTCGCCGCGCCAAGCAGAGACCCGTGTTCCCCGAGCGCGATCAAAAGACGCAACTGCTTTACGTGCAGACGGGAAATAATCGAGTTGAGCGAGGGGGTCATCGGACTTGAGTAAAAGTTATAGTGGTATCAAATGTTGTCAATATCGCGACGGCGCGTTGGTCCATATACTGCGAAATTCCGGGTTTTTATTGGGTCCGGCAAGCGAATACCGAGCAACAGCATAGCTCCCCATAACTCTTCCTCAACTGTCATGTCCCTCATCAACTATATAACCCAGATCCAGTTTGAATATGGCGCGGTTCGGCTGCTGGCCGGTGAATGCGAGCGCATCGGCATACGCCAGCCCTTGATCGTGACGGATGCAGGCATCCGGGAAGCGGGCATTGTGGACACCGTGCTGGCGGCGCTCGCCAACACAATAGATTTGCCGGTGTTCGATCGCACCCCGCCGAACCCCAACGAGGGCGTCGTGCGGGACGCCGTTGCGATGTACCGGACGCATGGATGCGACGGTGTGATCGCAGTGGGCGGCGGCTCGGCGATCGATTTGGCTAAGGGTGTGGCTGTTTGCGCCACGCATAACGGTCCGCTGCAAAGCTTCGCGGTGATAGAAGGAGGCGCTGCGCGCATCACGGAGGCGACGGCGCCTGTTATTGCGATTCCGACCACTGCGGGAACTGGCAGCGAAGTCGGTCGCGGCGCGATCCTGATTCTCGACGACGGCCGCAAGGTCGGGGTGATTTCGCCTTACGTCGTGCCAAGGGTCGCGATCTGCGATCCAGAGCTCACGCTCGGCCTGCCGCCGATGCTCACGGCCGCCACCGGCATGGACGCCATCGCGCATTGTCTCGAAACATTCATGGCGCCCGCGTTTAATCCGCCCGCCGACGGCATCGCGCTAGACGGCCTGTGGCGTGCCTGGCGCCACATCGAACGCGCGACTCGCGATCCCGCCGACCGCACCGCACGTCTGAACATGATGAGCGCGTCGATGCAGGGCGCGCTCGCCTTCCAGAAAGGTCTCGGATGCGTACACAGCCTCAGCCATTCTCTCGGGGGCATCAACCCGCGCCTTCACCACGGCACGCTCAACGCGATCTTCTTGCCAGCCGTCATCGCCTTCAATCGCGCGGCGCCTTCGATGCAGGACGAAACCAAGCTCGAACGCATTGCACAGGCGATGGGCCTTGCATCGGCTGACGAGGTCGGCCCGGCGATCCGTGCGATGACGGCAGCGCTCGGCCTTCCGCTCGGTCTCGCGGAACTCGGCGTGACGCGCGAGATGTTCGCGCGCATTGTCGCGGGTGCCCTGAAGGACCACAGCCATAAGACCAATCCACGCGAAGCGTCGAGCGATGACTACCTCACGATGCTCGAAGCATCGATGTAATGCCGCTCTTGCAGGCTTCGTCCACGCGCATGCGACCCAAAACGGTTGGGGACGCGTCGGGCGACAATAAAAACTTGGAGACGACAATGCAAAAGAGCCCACGGCTGCGGCGCACCCAGCGCGTCGCCATTTTCATGCTCACACTTGCAGGCTGTATCAACTACCTCCACCGCAGCGCGTTATCGGTCGCCAACAACATGATCCGCGGCGAGATGGGACTGAGCGCATCGGAGATGGGCGTGCTGCTCTCCGCGTTTTCGATGGCCTATGGGGGTATGAACAAGGTGCGCGTTTATGCACTGCAGTGCATTTCATCTACACGAAAACCGACTTGTCGCAGTTGCGTACCTTTGTGGGCCAGACGTTCAGCGACTGTTGATCGAGATGGAATGGCCACAGGCTCGGGTACCTGTGATGGCTTTATCTTCCATGATTTGAAGTTCAAACAGTACCTCGCGTGCGCGCGTAATCGCACTGATCCTGGCACCGATTTCCTGAGCGTCGGTTTTAGGACACTGGGTCTGCAAGACTTCCAATGCCTGCTGCGCGCGATCAAAGTCCATCCGGAGCACTCCTTTTGCGTTAGCTGACGAGAGCAGTTCCCAAGGCTGCAGGATCATCGCGGCAGGAATATTTAGTCTGTTCGGTGAGCCGCACTCGGCGCCAGATGGCTCTCATTTCCGTCCCTACAGAGGGACCTATCTTGCAAGGCGTGACTTCCTTTTAGGGGTCCCTTGTATCGAGCAGGAATCGGAAATCCGTTTCCGAATCGTACGCCGCTTGTACCTCGCGCCGGGCATCCGTGAACCATGCGCGCAGCTCGTCACGAGCCTGCGCACTCGTGTGAGAAGTGCCTTTGAGGACTGGCATCACATCACGCCTGACGCCCACGCAGGTATCGCTCGCACTGAACTGTTCGCTCGCGTTGCTCGTTGACAGCCTCGTGCGCCCCTCACAATAGACATGAACTACCGCGCGCCACTGCATGCGTCGTAGCGATAATATGAAGAACTGGGCCAGCCCAATGACATTAATGCGGCACCGATCGCATCGCCAGGTCACGCTACGATTGTAGCCATGGTAAAGGTCAACCACGAGACTGTCTCAGGTGCGCTTGCCTTTCTCCAACTTGCGGTCTCATCGCCAAAGATGGTCGGCGCGTTCGCGTTCCGGGCGGCAACGTATTGAGGATTCCTGGCAACAGGTAGATTTGGCGCACGCATTCCGCAGCCGGACTTAATGCAAGTCACAATCAATCCGTGGCGCGCAGAAAGGGCGTCGACTCGCAGAGTCGACGCTTAAAAGATTCTGGAAAGCTCCGAGGCCAACTCCAGAATTGAGAGAGGATCATTCTAATATGCTTTGATGCGAGATTTCTGTGATCTGGATCACGAAATTTCTCGCCTCGTTTCTCGAGATCGCTTTGTAAGGAGAGGGTCGAATACGCCTTGGACAGCTTGCTGTTTGAGTGCGCACTCGCACTTCCTTCGACGCGCCTTGTACAAACGCACTGTTCGCCGTCAAATCAAATGAAGTTCTTCCAAATGCGCGAGAGCAGAGCCGGTGTTCTCGTGGACAATTCTGGGCTTCAAACTTCACCAAGCGCCGCCTGTTGTTGCGCGCGTGCAGTGACTATCTTAGCCGTCCGCGTCAGCGCTGCAGTCGCGCCCATAGTGATCGTCGAAACGGACGATGTCGTCTTCGCCCAGATAGCTGCCACTCTGAACCTCTATCATCTCAAGCGGCACACGTCCGACGTTTTCGAGTCGATGCTTGACGCCGAACGGCACATAGGTCGACTCGTTCTCCGCAAGCAGAAACGTCTCTCCGCCACGGGTGACGCGCGCGGTACCGTTGACGATGATCCAGTGCTCAGAACGGTGATAGTGAAGCTGCAGCGACAGCGCTGCACCCGGCATGACGACAATCCGCTTGACCTGGAAGCGTGGGCCCTGTTCAATCGATTCATAATAGCCCCATGGCCGGTGAACCTTGCGGTGATGCTTCGCCTCGCTGTAGCCACGGTCTTTAAGCTGGGTTACAACTGCCTTGACGTCTTGAGCATGGCGCTTGTCAGCGACTAGTACTGCGTCGGCTGTTTCGACAACAATCAGATCGTTCACGCCAACGCAAGCGACGAGACGGCCTTCCGAATGGACTTAAGTTCCGGAAGCGTTCTCAAGCAGCACGTCACCACGCGTGACGTTGCCAGACTCGTCCTTGGGCAATGCGCTCCATACCGCGTCCCACGAGCCAACATCAGACCAGCCCGCGTTCAGCGGTACCACTGCAGCGGACAGGCCGATCTGGTCAAGGCGCTCCATGATGGCGTAGTCGATGGAGTCCGACGGACATTTGGCAAATGCATTCATCTCGACACGCAATACCTTGCCATCGACACTTCCTTGCTCGAACGCGGCCTTGCATCCTTGCGCAATATCGGCCCGCAATGCGTCGACTGCGCATAACCATACCGATGCCCGCATCACGAATATGCCGCTGTTCCACCAATGCCGCTTACCTTCGACGAATGCAGCTGCAACGTCTCGCTCGGGCTTTTCGACGAACCGCTGCAGGGCGCAAGCTCCGCTCGCAGATTCGGTTGCGATCGGCTCACCGATCTCAATATAGCCGTAGCCGCATTCGGCACGGTCTGGCACAACGCCCAATGTCACGATCCGGCCTGCTTGGGCAAGCCGCGCGGCGACAGCTACCGCCCGTTCGAACGCTGGTACGTCTGCAATCGCATGATCAGCAGGGGGCTAACCGTTTCCTGGGCCTCATGCCCGGGCCCTCGATGGGCGGACTGCCATTGAGTCGATGAGGAACGTGGAAAACACATTCAGCGACCGGGCGAGCGCAGGGACCGCGCTCGCAATGCGTTGATTTCATCGAGCAGGTCGAGTACGAGCGCAATGCCTGGCGGGTTGATCTCGAGATCCTGCGCGAGCCGGCGGGCGGTTCGCACGCGCTTCAGCGCGGCACCACTGAAACGCCATTCGCGCGGCGTGGCGCCTTGCGGCTCGACTGCACCTTCTGCGATCCATAACGTCAGCTGTTCTTCCGACGCGCCGCTTGCCCGGCACAATTCAACGAGCGTGAACTCGACGTCTTCCTCGACAATCTGACCTTGCACAAAGACCGTCACCGATTCTTTCATGGTCGACCACCCGTAAAATGCGCGCGCGGATCGAAATGGAACGCCTGCCGCATCGCGTTGTAGGCCGCCCGTGCGCTGTCGCTGTCGACCGGCGGCAGCACGATCGTCAATATCACGTACAGGTCGCCCGGCGTCTTGCCTGGAATCCCTTTGCCCTTGAGCCGTAGTCGCCGGCCGCTGGCCGATCCCGCTGGCACGGTCAGCTCGACCGAGCCGTCAGGAGTAGGAACGGTTACCTGGGCACCGAGTGCAGCTTCCCACGGCGCCATCGGTACATCGAGCGAAACATCGCGTCCGTCGACACGAAAACGCGGATGCTCCCGGAACGCGATTTCCAGATACAGGTCACCGGCCGGTCCGTGCGCCATGCCGGCGCCGCCCTGACCGGCAAGACGCAGGTGCTGCCCACCCCGCACGCCCTTCGGAATAGTAACGTTCAGCGTGCGCGGTTCCAGGATGACATGGCCGTGTGAATCGAGGACCGGCATTTGCAGCGAAATGGAACGCTGCGCACCGTGATACGCGTCCTCCAGATCGATCACGACTCTGGCGTGATGATCCTGTCCGGGGATCGGGCGTTGCGTGCCACGATAGGCATCCTCCAGATCGTCCGCGGTTGCGGCGCTGCGATCGGGTGCCGCGCCATGCCTTTCCGTTTGCCGCGAACGCCCGCCTGTGTGCGAACCGCTGAACATTGCTTCAAAGAATTCACTGAAATCGGCATTCGCGCTTCGCTCGTTGCCAGCGCCGCTGAATTCGAAGCCCTCGTCCCAGTCGGGCGGCGGCTGGAAATCCTGGCCGTTCTGCCACTGGCGGCCCAAACGGTCGTAGGCCGCACGTTTTTCCGTGTCCTTGAGAACCTGATAGGCCTCGCCCAGTTCCTTGAAACGGTCCTCCCCGTCGGCCTGCTGGCCGACGTCCGGATGATATTTGCGCGCGAGCTTGCGATACGCGCGCCGGACCTCGTCCTGCGTCGCGGTGCGTGGCAATCCGAGAACCTCGTAGTAGTCCCGGTATTTCATACCAGCGCCCGCCTGATTCCGGATCGTGTACCCATCGCGTGTTGCCTCCGCCTTTTGCGTGTATCTGTTGTGTTTTCTTCAGTTTCCCGTACCCGCGTGCCGCCAGTCTGTCGCGGCGATCGTCCTCTCAAACTCGACTTCCGCGCGCAGTCCCTCCAGATCCCGACGCATGATGGCCACGGCCAGCTTCCTGCCAACGCGGCGATAGGTGATCGTGCAGTCCTGAGTCCCGGCATCGAGCAGTCCGTCGAGCCGGGCCTCATCCCAGTGCTCCGCGTGTCCGATATAACCGAGACCGAAATCGTACTGCACGGTCCAGAAGAACGGCACGGCGTCGAACGGCTTACGCTGGCCGAGCATGTTGCGTGCCGTGGTCTGCCCCTGGCGTTCGGCCACCACCCAGTGTTCGATGCGGATGCGCTCGCCGGTGAGCCGGTCCGGCCAGCGCGCGATGTTGCCGGCTGCGAAGATGCCCGGGATGCTCGTCTCGAGGTACGAGTTGACGACAATGCCGCGATCGATGAGGAGCCCGGCCTTCTCAGCGAACGAGATCACCGGCCGTACGCCGATGCCGATAACGACAAGATCGGCAGGAAGAGTTTCGCCACTCTTCAGCTGGACGCCTTGCGGGTCGATGGAAATCGCTGTGGTGCCGAGGTGGAACGTCACGCCGTGACGCTCATGCAGGTCGCGGATGAAGTTTCCGACGTCAGGTCCGAGGATTTTCTCCATGGGAACGGCATCCGGCGCAACCACGTGCACCTCGACATTGCGCGCGCGCAGCGATGCCGCCACTTCGAGGCCGATGAAGCTCGCGCCGATCACCACCGCCCGCTTCGCGGTGAGTGCGCCGGCGACAATTGCGCGACTGTCGGCGAGTGAGCGCAGATAGTGTACATGCGGGAGATCCGCACCCGGCACCTCGAGCCGCACCGGCACAGCGCCGGTCGCGAGCAGCAATGCGTCATAGCCAACCCGATTGCCGCCGGCGAGTTGCACGTGTCGGCTCTTTGTGTCAAGCCGCGCGACGGACGTATCGAGCTTCAGGTCGATGCGATGCGCCTGGTAGAACGCAAGCGGGCGCAGCGGATTCGACTCTTCGGACGCGGTGCCGGCGAGGAAGCCCTTCGACAGGTTGGGCCGGTCACACGGCCTTGATGGATCGGCGCTCAGCAGGGTGATGCTGCCTGAATATCCCACGAGACGGAGTGTCTCCGCAGCGGCGTGGCCTGCGGCGCCACCGCCAACGATAACGATCGATTGCGGCATGCCGGCCACCGCGGGCAACGGCTCCGGTTCGAGCGGCGTGAGCTTTTCGCGAACATACACGCTGCCGTCGTGCTGCTCGACACGCCAGCAGGTGAGCGCGTCCAGTGCTGGCGCGCGCCGCGCCGCGCCGGTACGCAGGCTGAAACTGGCATGATGCCACTGGCAGCGGACTGTGTCGTCGACCAGCAGGCCGCCGAGCAGTGGCGCGCCGTAATGCGTGCAGACGGCGCCGATCGCGAACAGTTCGTCCGCGCGCCGCACGAGCAATACCGGCTCGCCGTGGGCGTGCCCCTGCAGCATCGCACCGTCGGTAATTTCAGAAAGCGCGACGCCGGCGGCGAGGTCCGGTCCGCTGAGTTTCTTCGCAGGTTCGTTCATTCGACTCTCCTGACGTCGGCGATGCGCGGCAGGGTGTGACCCGCCACTTCCAGGGACAGCCTCGGGAGTGCCGCTATTCCCGTCCCTCGACACCGACTCCGTAAACATGCACCGTCTGGCCGCCAAGCCAGCCGGAGACAAAGAGCAGCGCGACACCGGCAATCGAACGCAGAACTGGCGTACTCAGGCCCGGACTCACACTCGCGGGGCTTCGCATGCGCATCCAGATATTGATCGCATAGAGCACGACGACCGTGAGGTTGATCGCCATGTGGGTCAGTGCAATCTTCCCGACTGGTGGGGCACCGCCCTTGTAGAAGAGCAGGTCGATAAACCCAGGTATTGCCGCGCCGAGCGCGCCGACGAGGCCGCCGACCATGCTGTAAAGCGCGACGATAGCCCACGCCTCTCCCGGCGCGCCAGCCACACGGATGACGTCGCAGACGAGGGAAAAACCCAGAGACCGATCGGAAAGACACCCAGCATCGGATGGATGGGATGCTTGCAGATACTCGCGGGAGTACGCATGGGTATCCTCCGTCAATCGCCGGAAAAAATTCGCGATGGGCGAAGCGCATTGCGGCATCTGCTGTCCTGTCGCAACCCGCGTCGATTCTGTTGCGCCCGTTCCCTGTACGCACGCGCATGCACCAGGAAAGCGAGCCGGGAGCAAACCCGGAGTGATCATGCTCGGGCAGTGCAACGCCATTTTTTCAAAGTCGTTGCCGCTTCGTCTGTACGGTAGCGGTCACGCCGTTCAGGAATGCATCTTTTTCAGCGCGCCACCTTTATGCATCGCGACATGGTCGGTCCTGTCACTCCTGATTTCGTACTGTGGATCGTCCACGCTGGCGTGATGGGTGTACCCCTTGTAATCGGTGTCTTTCGTATGCACCGTGATGATCGTGCCGCTGACATGGCCGCCCTCCGAATTCCATGTCACATGATCGCCAACCTTGAATCTCGTTGTCATGATGGATGCCCTCCGTTCGGTGCTGCGTACCGTGCACTGATGTCAGGGCGCGCGGGCACTGCCGTGCATTCAACAGCACACGTTCATGGTGCTTCGGTGTATTTCACTATAGATCATGTTGTGACATAGTTTAAATTCAATTGAATTGCCGAAGTCCATGATGCAGAAGGGAAGGGGGCGTCGTACGCTTCTGGCGACGCCGGATGGGTTCATCGCGGGGTGACAGTACGATGCAGCACGTTGTGCACGTGCATCGGCTGTCGCGGCTCATAGCGAGTGACTCGCACCGCGCCAGAACGATCGGCGCTCATGCGGGTCCCTGCGGTCGATCCAGCGTCTTCTTCACCAACTGGAGCGTGGATTCGATGAGTACAGCGATCCCGATTCCCCATGAACACCCCACACACGCACGGCCGCACGGCTGGCGTCGCTGGCTGCTCGCCACCAACCACAAGGACATCGGCACGCTGTACATGCTGTTCGCGTTCACCATGTTCCTGTCGGGTGGCGTGATGGCGCTGATGCTGCGGGCGGAACTGTTCAAACCGGGCCTGCAGATCATGCGGCCCGAATTCTTCAACCAGCTGTCTTCGCTGCACGGCCTGGTGATGATCTTCGGCGCGATCATGCCGGCGTTCGTCGGTTTTGCGAACTGGATGATCCCGTTGCAGATCGGCGCGGCCGACATGGCCTTCGCGCGGATGAACAATTTCAGCTTCTGGCTCCTGCCTCCCGCGGCGATCCTGCTGGTGGGTTCCTTCTTTGCGCCAGGTGGCGCGGAAGCGGCCGGCTGGACGATGTACGCGCCCCTGTCGATCCAGATGGGCCCAGGCATGGACATGACGATTTTCGCGGTTCACCTGATGGGGGCGTCGTCGATCATGGGCGGCATCAACATAGTCGTGACGATCCTGACCTGCGCGCCCGGCATGACGATGATGAAGCTGCCGATGTTCGTCTGGACCTGGCTTATCACCGCCTATCTGCTGATCGCGGTCATGCCGGTGCTGGCAGGCGCGATCACGATGCTGCTGTTCGACCGCCATTTCGGCACGTCATTCTTCAATGCGGGCGGCGGTGGCGACCCGGTGATGTACCAGCATATTCTCTGGTTCTTCGGACATCCCGAGGTGTACATCATGATCCTGCCGGCGTTCGGGATCATCTCGCAGGTCATCCCGGCGTTTTCGCGCAAGCCGCTGTTTGGCTATAGCTCGATGGTTTATGCCGTGGCGTCGATTGCGATCCTGTCGTTCATGGTGTGGGCGCACCATATGTTCGCCACCGGTATGCCTGTCACCAGCCAGCTGTTTTTCATGTATGCCTCGATGCTCATTTCCGTGCCGACCGGCGTGAAGGTGTTCAACTGGGTCGCAACGATGTGGCGCGGTTCGCTGACGTTCGAAACGCCGATGCTGTACGCGGTGGGATTCATCTTCGTGTTCACGATCGGAGGTTTCAGTGGCCTGATTCTTGCGACGGCACCACTTGACATCGCACTGCATGGGACGTATTACGTCGTCGCCCATTTCCACTATGTGCTGGTGGCCGGGTCGCTGTTTGCGATGTTTGCGGGCTGGTATTACTGGTCCCCGAAATGGACTGGGTACATGTACAACGAATTGCGCGGCAAGATCCATTTCTGGGGCACGACGATCACATTTAACGTCGCGTTCCTGCCAATGCATTTTCTGGGCCTGGCAGGGATGCCGCGCCGCTATGCCGACTACCCGGCGCAGTTCATCGACTGGAACCAGGTGGTCACGATCGGCGCATTCGGTTTCGGCCTGATGCAGGTCTATTTCCCGTTTTTCGTGGCATTACCGGCCTATCACGGCATTGGCCTCGCAACGGCCGCCGACAAGCCTTGGGACGGCGCCGAAGGGCTCGAATGGACGGTGCCGAGTCCGGCGCCGTTCCATACGTTCGAGACGCCGCCACTGGTTGAATAACCGCCGGTAGACCAATAACCTGAAGCCAGGGAGCAGCGCATGGAATTCGAACATTTGGAATTCGAGGTGGAGAAGATGACCGGCGATGGCGACGCACAGACGCTTGCCCGGGCCATCGGCGCGGTGGATCCCGACGCGAAGGTCGATGTCGACGTTAATGCCAGAACCGTAAAGGTTGACTCCTGGATGCTTGCCGAGGAATTCCTCGTTGCGTTCGAGGACGCTGGCTACCAGGCGAAGATCTGCAAAGGCTGATCCGGAGTCCCGAAGGGCAGTGTCGGGTGGTCGTTGGCGCGTCATCCTGCGACGGTCGGCCGCCTGCCTGCGTCGCCTGCATTTGGACACGGGGTGCGTTCGACGTCCACGGTGGGGGCGCCGTCATTGAACCAGCATTGGGAGAGAGCCATGGACAAAGCAATGTATCCACCGTCGGACCCCGGAATCGCTGCAAGGCGCAAGCAACTGGCACCCGCACCGCTCGCGGCGTTCAAGGTATTCAGCGACAGCGTTTTCGCCGATGGCGCGCTGCCCACAAAGACGAAGCAGCTGATCGCCGTGGCCGTCGCCCATGTCACCCAGTGCCCGTATTGCATACGCGGCCACACGGCGGCCGCCCTGAAAAGCGGCGCGACCGGACAGGAGATCATGGAGGCCATCTGGGTCGCGGCTGAGATGCGCGCTGGCGCGGCGTATGCGCATTCGGCGCTGGCACTCGACACAATGGCGGCGAATACGGGTATGAATCCGAACCCGAATCCGAACCCAGACGAGGCGCCCCATGCCGACGGTCATTGAGCGCCTGCAGGCCGAACATGGCAGGCTGGGACGACTCGTCCAACTGCTAAACGATGAGCGGTCGTTGCGCACCGATCCGGGCGCACCGAACATCGCGCTGCTGGTCGATGCGCTTTACTACCTGACACGCTTTCCCGATGTGGCCCATCATGCGATCGAGGATCGCATCGCGGAGAAACTGCGGGGCAAGAACGCGTTGTCCGGCGGGATTGCGCGGGAAATCGAGGCGCAACACGTCACACTGATTTCGCAGGGTCACGCACTTCTCCAGGATCTGGAAGCGGCGGCCCGTGAAGAAAACATGTCACAGGAACTGGTCGAGATCCACGTCCGTCTCTACGCCGAGCGGTTGCGGCATAACATGACTGTCGAAGAGCTGACGCTGTTTCCCGCCGCGGTACGCTACCTCGACGATGACGACTGGCATGCCATCGAACTCGTTGATGCGGGCGGACAACCGGATCCCCTGTTCGAGGGCCCGGTAGATGAGCGGTTTGCCCAGCTCCATCGGGTTATTACAGCGGAGCAGGCGGCTCCCGGGGACATTGACGATGGAAGTGAAAAGCAACCAGCTCGCCGGCTGCCTTATTGATCCGTGACAGCGGCATGCTGTCCCCCAGGAGCAGCACCACCGGCTCAGAACCCGGAACACACAGTGGAGATGCACGATGAGTGACAGCCGCGTGATCGAGATCTTCCGGTATGACCCGGACACGGATACCAGGCCGCATATGCAGGCGTTCGAGGTTGACATCGATCCGCGCGACCGGATGCTGCTGGACGTCCTCGTCAGGCTGAAGTCGGTCGACGAATCGATTTCGCTACGGCGTTCGTGCCGCGAAGGCATCTGCGGGTCCGACGCCATCAACATCAACGGCAGGAACGGTCTTGCATGCCAGATCAACATGAACGATCTGCCGTCGCGGATTGTCCTGCGGCCATTGCCCGGCTTGCCCGTGATCCGTGACCTGATCGTCGATATGACGTCGTTCTTCAACCAGTATCACTCGGTTATGCCGTATCTGATCAACGATACGCCGCCGCCGGAACGGGAGCGCCTGCAAAGTCCCGAAGAACGCGACCAGCTCGACGGCCTCTACGAGTGCATCCTGTGCGCGTGCTGTTCGACGGCCTGCCCGTCGTACTGGTGGAATCCGGACAAGTATGTCGGACCCGCCGGCTTGCTGCAGGCCTACCGGTTCATCGTCGATTCACGTGACATGGCCACGCAGGCGAGACTGGACAATCTCGAGGATCCTTACCGACTCTTTCGTTGTCGCACGATTCTGAACTGCACCGACATCTGCCCGAAGAACCTGAATCCCGCTTATGCCATCGGCCAGATCAGATCGATGCTCGCGCGCCGCGCGGTGTAATGCCGGGTCACATGTCCGTTATCGTGTGTTTTCTATCAATCGAACCCGCGGGCGACACGCGACCAGTCCTCCAGGTCTTGCTGGCCCAAACGTCATTGCCCGGGCGCGCAAGCGTCGGGCACCGGACAGACGCCAGTCAGGAGTCGGCGGCACACATGACCTTTGCGATCGAACCCGCCTGCGACGGCGCCAATCCGTCCGCGAGTCCATCGAAAACATTGGAGACCGACCATGAGACTCGTTACCCATCCATACGACCCGCGACTGACACCCGGGCCGGTCGCTGTTGTACGCCCGACTCGCACCCATCGATCGACCGGTCAGCAGCAGGACAGCCTGGAGCAGTGGGAGCCGTCTTTCCCTGCGCTGAATCCGGTCGATATGGCATCCGACCAGTCTTTTCCGGCTAGCGATCCGCCAGCGTGGATATGGCGATAGTGCGATAGGTCTTGGCGCGCCAACCGTTCCCGGCGGGCATCCCGGATCCTGTCGTCGTGGGGAGTATGCTATGGCAACATGCGTGGCAGGCAGCCTGGCGATCCCCGCCGACGTGCATAACCTGACCGGGCTGTACGTCAAGGAGAGACGAGGTGGCCATATCACATCTTTCGTCTGGTGAGGTTGCGAGCCTGTTACCGCTCGGCGACGTGCTTGAGCAGACTCCGACCACGGCGTTGTTCAAGGAGGAGCGCCTCGAAGTCATGCGCATCGTTCTTCCGGCTGGTAAAGGGATGCCTGTGCATGCGGTTGATGGGCCGGTAACGGTGCAATGCATCGAAGGTGAAGTCGATCTGGAAATGAATGAAGGCCATCAGATCCTGCATACTGGTGACCTTATCTATCTGGCAGCCGGCGTCCCGCATGCACTGACAGCCTTCCAGAACGCATCGATACTCGTAACTGTCGTACTCGTCAGTCCGGATGAGTTGCAGGGGCTCGCCGGTGAGCGCCGCAAAAATCATGACGACGATCTGGAAATGAAGTGGCCGGAAAATGAATAAATACTCGTGTTCTTCCCTCGATTCGTTACTGACTGACGTGCGTGCCTGTCGTGCATGTGTGCCGCATCTGCCACTGGGTCCTCGCCCGATCGTGCGCGCGGGAGCCGACGCGCGCATCCTGATTGTCGGACAGGCGCCGGGTGCGCGCGTGCACGCATCGGGCATTCCGTGGGATGACGCGAGCGGCGACCGTCTTCGGAACTGGCTCGGAATCGACGCGACCACATTTCACGACGAGTCGCAGTTCGCGATTATTCCGATGGGATTCTGTTATCCCGGACGCGGCAACGGCGGTGACAAACCACCGCGTCGCGAGTGCGCTCAACTGTGGCTGGACAGCCTGCTGGAAAAGCTACCGAAGATTCAATTGACCTTGCTGATCGGCCAGTATGCACAGCAGCATTTTCTCGGCAGCCGACGCAAGCCGTCGCTCACTGAAACAGTCAGGGCGTGGAGGGAATACGCGCCGGCCTTCGTTCCGTTGCCGCACCCGTCTCCGCGCAACCAGCCGTGGTTCCAACGGCACCCGTGGTTCGAAAGCGAAGTCCTTCCCATGCTGCGCGAGAGAATTGAACCGCTCGTCGCGCAAGACCTGTCACGAGCCGGGTAACGCGTATCGGGACACCCGTCTGAACGGAGCAGGAAATGCCGCACGCGAACACGAAGAAGTCGAAGATTTTTGTCAAGCGGGCATACGAGGATGCGACACCGGAAGACGGTTATCGCGTCCTTGTTGATCGCCTCTGGCCTCGCGGACGAAGCAAGGAGGTACTGGCGCTCGGTCAGTGGGCGCGCGACGTCGCGCCAAGCGCTGCCTTGCGCAAATGGTTCGGACACAAGCCGATTCGATGGGAAGCTTTCCAGCAACGTTACCGGCACGAACTCGATGCTGAAGAACAGCAGCAGCGCATGCGGAGTCTCCTCGCTGATGCGAAGGGGCAGCCAATCACGCTGGTCTATGGAGCAAAGGACGAGGAGCATAACCAGGCCATCGTATTGCGCGATGTCCTTTCGCATCTGCCGGAGGAATCAAACCGCTGACTTTCTCCATATTCTGGCGCATGTCCTCGAGCGGGAACAGGGTTGCGTCCGCGGGCGACTTCGGCTCGCGCCTGGCGCGACCCAGATGAGCGCCTCGGCGCCGATGGGAGACCGGACCCCCGGCCGTCCGGTCCGAAAGGACTCTTTCCGGCTCGCGTGAGACGCGCTGCCTGGTAATGCGGCGCTGCGCAGCTTCGCGGGCGTCGAGCGGCCTGTCGAAATCCGGCTGTCGAAGTGAGACCGGCATCATGCTGCGTCAGCGCAGACCGTTGACCAGCGAAAGCATTGAAGACACGAAAGCACGATGGTCGCCTCACGGCGCAGTTCCGGTCCTCACGAGCTGGGCCTTCAGCGCGCGCATTTCGTCATGGCGCTTCGTCACGTCCCGCATGATGGCCGCCATGCCGTCGACACGCCCCTCATGATTCTTCAACGGCACGATCGAAAACTCCACCGAAATGCGCGTGCCGTCCTTACGTATCGCGGGTACCGACAACAGATCCCCGCGGCTGTAGTGGCTCTCGCATGTTTGCATCACCCGCCGATAGCGCACTATCTGCGTCACGTTCGTCTCATGTGCTCGACGCGTCGCATGTTTATCCGCTCGAGAGCTCCGCAGCGCGGCTTTGCCAGCCGTGTCGCCGTTTGCGATGTCGTGCGCCGCGCGCTGCAACGCGCCGGTTGAACCCCGAGTTCAAAGGGGCGCATTTGCTGCGGTATTCGCTGGCCACCGAACTGCTGCGTCGTGGCGCCTCCCTCGATGATTGGTCA
The DNA here is from genome assembly GCF_041321145.1 of Paraburkholderia sp. IW21. Taxonomy (NCBI): domain Bacteria; kingdom Pseudomonadati; phylum Pseudomonadota; class Betaproteobacteria; order Burkholderiales; family Burkholderiaceae; genus Paraburkholderia; species Paraburkholderia sp. IW21. Next base: position 24,987 of record NZ_JBGGWA010000022.1, read on the forward strand.
ATTGCTCCGGCATCAGCAACCGACGACGACGCAGATTTACGCCAAGGTGGATATCGCTGCGCTACGGCGCATCGCCCCGCCGCGGCCGGGGAGTGCATCATGAGGAAATCACCCGTCACCCCTTCGTCACAGATTTCCCTCGATCAGTATCTGGCGCTCCGTCGTGCCCTCGGCGTCAAGTTGCGGTTGCCCGGACGCTTGCTGCAAAGCTTCGTCGACTTCGTCGATGCCGCGGGCGCCACGTACATCCCCACCGATCTCGCTCTGGCGTGGGCGACCCAACCTGCCAATGTGCAGCCGGCGCAATGGGCGAACCGCTTAGGCATGGCGCGTCGGCTTGCGCAATATTGCAGCGCGAGCGATCCACGCACTCTCATACCATCACCGGACTTGCTGCCGTATCTACAACGTCCGGAACCCTACATTTATCGCGACGAAGACATCGACCACTTGCTTGAGCTGGCACGGCAGCTACCATCGGCGACCGGTCTGCGACCGCATACATATGCCACGCTGTTCGGCTTATATGTTGCCACCGGTCTGCGGATCAATGAAGCCTTGCATCTGGATTGCGATGATGTCGATCTCGTCAATGGCGTGTTGACGATTCGCGAGAGCAAATTCGGTAAGTCAGAATGATTTTCCGTGAGGCGGAGGCTGGCCTGCCGCAGGAAATCAAACGCGGGTTAGCATGACTGCCAGAGCCGCACGGGCGTGGACTGGGCCACGCCCCGGCGATCTTGCCCAACGGAGGCCAGCATGAGCAACGATAGCACGATCTACATCGGACTCGACGTTCACAAGGACTCGATCACGGCCGCCTACGCGATCGATGCAGGCGAGGTCGAACTGTTCGGCAAAACAGGGGCCACAGGGGCTGATATCGATCGCCTGTGTCGCCGCCTGCAGTCCAAGGCGAAGCATGTACGCGTCGTTTACGAAGCAGGCCCGTGTGGCTACGGTCTCTACCGGCAGCTCATCCAGAAGGGTTTCGACTGCATGGTCTGCGCGCCATCACTGATCCCCCGCAAACCCGGCGAACGTGTGAAGACCGACCGGCGCGATGCCGTCAAGCTGGTCCGGTCCCTGCGCGCGGGCGACCTGTCCGCCGTCCACGTGCCCAGCATCGAGGACGAGGCATTCCGCGATCTTGCCCGCGGGTGGGCCGCTGTCCGCGAGGATCTGCGTCAAGCCCGTCAGCGGCTCAAATCCTTCCTGCTCGCGCATGGCGTTCGCTATACCGGCTCCGCCAACTGGGGCGAGGCGCATCGGCGCTGGCTCGGCCGCTGCTCTTTTCCCAGCACCTGGCAGCAGCTTGCCTTCGAGGAGCATCGGCGCACCATCGAAGACCGGCTTGCACAGTGCGAACGTCTCGAAACCGCCCTGCGCGACGCGGTCACCGCCTGGCGATTCTATCCCGTGGTACTGGCGCTGCAGGCCATGCGCGGCATTCAGTTCGTTACGGCCATCGGGATGGTCTCGGAGCTCGGTGACCTGTCGCGATTCGGACACCCGCGCCAGCTGATGGCATGGCTTGGTGTGACGCCATCAGAGCATTCATCGGGAGGCAAACGCCGACAGGGTAGCATCACCAAGACCGGCAATGCTTACGCGAGAAAGCTGCTGGTGGAGGCCGCGTGGAGCTACCGCCATTCCGCTCGGCTGAGCAGGGAAATCCAGACCCGTCTTGAAGGATTGCCCAAGCCCATCGTCGACCGCGCCTGGGACGCCCAGGTGCGCCTGTGCCAACGCTATCGGAAGCTCGTCGCGCGAGGCAAGCAGAAGAACATTGCGGTCGTCGCCATCGCCCGCGAACTTGCGGGCTTCATCTGGGACATCGGCCATCTTGCGATGTCGCTGGCCCTTCCACGCACAACACACACGAAGGCATGACGACCATCGCCACCCCCCCAACTTCACCGAAAAAGTTTCCTGAAGACGGCGCAGCCCGGCATTCGAGCAACCCGCGTTCGGACTTCGCAACGGCCATCGGCTGACTTGCGCGGTAAGGTAGCGGCAGGCTCATGAGGCGGTCCACTGTAATGCGGTACCCAACCCGCGCATATCAGCCTGATCCACCGTCGACATTACTGCTGCGCCGTCCTCAGGAAACTGAATTTGCCTATGCAAAAGCCGAAAACCACTACCGATTGACACGGAAAATCATATCAGTCCAATTGTCCGCCCACGTCAGAGGTTTGGCCATGGCAGGTGAGCCGCGAGGCAAGCTGTTGGGCAAGTGGATATGAGAACGCGGAGAAAGCGAATGACGGGCGGTAATAGCCCGTATAGGGGTTCAAGATTTGCCCTGACCTGAAAGGGTGCAGACTTCCGTGTGGTGCAGTTGTCGCAGATCCACTTTTGAGATTCATTGGAGGGAAGCTTGTGAGAGACCGGTAGGACTACGGTTCAGCGCCCTTCATCTCAGCGATGAGACGGATCAACGATGTGATGCTTGCGAAGGCCTTGCGCAGCGTGGCAAGACCGGCGTCCGTACGACGTTTAACACTGTGCTCGAGCCGTATGCGGGGAAAGCTCGCACGTACGGTTCTTCGGGGGCCGCGTTTCCGGAAGGGGGCGCGGCTACCCTCTAAGCGACCCCGTATATGCCGACCAGTTGCGGCTCGAACGTCGCCTGCCTGTCACGCGGAATATCCAGGTTCAACTCGCCATTGGGCGTTATGACCGTCTTCGGGCTCGTGCCGTTGCAGTGGTTGCCGGCCTTGCCCTGCCCGGCCTCAGCAGTCAGGTGATGCGTCAGTTCGGCCGCCAGCATGCGCTCGGCCAGTTGCTTCTTGAGCAGGCCGGCCAGGCCCGATTCACCGAGAATCGGCTCGGCATCCTTGTTCTGTACCTAGGCCAGCAGTTGATCAATCAGTTCATCCGGAAACAGCTTCGGCGTGCTCGGTTTGTTGCTCTTCTTTGTCGCTTGTTGTTTCGGTCATCAGGGCGTTCCTTTCGGTCTTCAACGAGCTGAAGAACCGCGGTTTGCACGACATCCTGATTGCAGTGGTCGATGGCTTGCGCGGCTTCCCCGAAGCGATCGAGGCAGTTTATCCGGCCGCCCAGATCCAGACCTGCATCGTGCATTTGAACCGCAATTCGCTGAATCTGGCGAGCTGGAAAGACCGCAAGCCGTCGGCCGCCGCGCTCAAGCCGATCTATCAGGCCGCCACGGCCGAAGCGGCGGCAGCCGCGCTCGAAGCCTTCTCCCAAAGCGACTGGGGCCGTAAATTCCCCACCGTGGCGGCGATGTGGCTGCGTCAATGGGAGCAGGTGATCCCGTTCTTCGCCTATCCGCCCGAAGTGCGTCGGATTATATATACGACCAACGCCATCGAGAGCATGCACATGCAACTGCGCAAGATCGTCAAAAACCGCGGCCACTTCCCCAGCGACGAAGCCGCCAGCAAGCTGCTGTATCTGGCCTTGCGCAACATCGAAAAGGATTGGAAGATGCCGCCTATCACCTGGCGGCAAGCGGTCAATCAGTTCGCCATTCTGTTCGGCGAGCGGTTCACCAATGGCATCAGCTGAGACTTTTTACAGCGACCTCAGCACACGAAATTCCTGACACGTCCCAGATGGCGCACTTTGCTGCGGCAGACTGAGCGACACCGGTCCCGCTGCCGGACCGGGCGAAGTCGATAGCCGCCTGATCAAGGAGAGGGACGCTTTCGCTACAGCGCGCGTTGCAGCCGCGCTGCCACGTTCCTTAGAACAGGCAGGAATTTCTGCTCCAGCGTTTCCACGCTAACCCGTCCGGAAAACACACTCACGCTGAGCGCGGCCTCGATCTCCCCGCTGCGATTTCTCACCGGCACCGCCATCGCGGACATACCAATCTCCAACTCCTCGTTGCTGATCGCATAGCCTTCTTCCGCCGCGCGCCTGACGGCCTGCAAGACCGCGGCCGGCGTCGCGAGCGTCCGCGCGGTCAGCCGTTTCATCGGCGTGGGGTCCAGATGCCGGTTGATTTCTTCTTCCGTCAAATCTGATAGCAGGACGCGGCCGGTTGCGGAGCAATACGCGGGCAATCTGCCGCCGAGCTTCACACCCGTCGAGACGATTCTGATCGCTTCCGCGCGCGCGATGAACACCGAGTAACCCTCGTCCATGACCGCCAGCGACACCGACTCCTGCAACTCGTCGCGGGCATTCGCGAGAAGCGGCTGCGCGATTTGCGTCAACGAAGACGTGCTGAGGTAAGCGCTGCCCAGTCTCAGCATGCGCGGCAGCGGCGTAAAGAACTTGCCGTCGTGCGCGAGATAGCCGAGATCGACCAGCGTCAGCAGACAGCGGCGCGCGGCGGGCCGGCTCAGATCCGCAAGATGCGCGGCGTCCGATACGGTCATGCGCGTGGTCGATGCGCCGAACGCCTCGATGATCGCAAGCCCCTTGGCGAGGCCCGCCATCCCTTCCTTTGCGCGCACCTTGCCGCCCCCTTCGATGCCTTCTTCGGCCGACGACGCGCCTTCCTGATCATTGACAGGTTCTTTGACTGATGTCATATTTAATCTACATATCGAACGACGTACGGTATTCGAACACATTCAACCGGGCCTGTCAACTTCGCCGGTGCCCGAAGAACTGTCTTCCCAGACCGGTAACGTTTAACGGTCCGTGCAATACATGGAGCAAGCAACTTGAACATCATCCCCATCAAGCCGGCGCGGCGCGCCAGCATTGTCTGGCCGTCCGAAGGCCTCACGCGCGTGCCCTATACGCTGTTTCAGGATGCAGACGTCTACGCCGACGAGCAGGACGCGATTTTCCGCGGCCCGAACTGGAGCTATCTGTGCCTCGAAGCGGAGCTGGCGAACCCGGGCGATTTCCGCAGCAGCTTTATCGGCGATACGCCGGTGGTGGTCACGCGCGACACCGACGGCGAACTCTATGCGTTCGAGAATCGCTGCGCGCATCGCGGCGCGATGGTGTGCCTGGAAGACCTGGGCAATGCGAAGGATTTCAGCTGCGTCTATCACGCGTGGACGTACAACCTGCAGGGTGATCTGCTCGGCGTCGCGTTCAAGGACGGCATTGGCGGCAAGGGCGGCATGAAGCCGGACTTCTGCGAGGGCGATCATGGTCTGCGCAAGCTTCGGGTCGCGACGCTGCATGGCCTCGTGTTCGGCAGCTTTTCCGACGACGTCGCGCCGCTCGATGAATATCTCGGCGAGGAAATCGTCGAGCGTATTGCGCGCGTGCTCGAAGGACGCACGCCGGTCGTGCTCGGCCGCTTCACGCAGATGCTGCCGAACAACTGGAAACTCTACTTCGAGAACGTCAAGGACTCGTATCACGCGAGCATCCTGCATCTGTTCTTCACCACGTTCCAGTTGAACCGCCTGTCGCTGCGCGGCGGCATCATTGTCGATCCGAGCGGCGGGCATCACGTCAGCTACTCCGCTGTCGACCATGCCGCGGAGGCCGCCGCACAAGCAAAAGCCGCCAGCGATTACGTGGATCAGAAGATCCGCTCCGAAAGCGAGCACCGGCTGGAAGACACCTCGGTGCTGGCTGGCACGGACGAATTCGGCGACGGCGTCACGCTGCAGATTCTTTCGGTGTTTCCCGGCTTTGTGCTGCAGCAGATCCAGAATGCGATTGCGGTTCGGCAGATCTTGCCGCGCGGCACGCAGCAGACCGAACTGAACTGGACCTACCTCGGCTTCGAAGACGACACCCCTGAATTGCGCGAAATGCGTCTGCGGCAAGCGAACCTCGTGGGACCGGCCGGTTATGTGTCAATGGAAGACGGCTGTGTCGGCGGCTTCGTGCAGCGAGGCATCGACGGCGCGAGCGACAGCAGCTCGGTGATCGAGATGGGCGGCGACAGCGCTGAAAGCAGCGAAAGCCGCGTGACGGAAGCGTCCATTCGCGGCTTCTGGAAGGCCTACCGCAACGCAATGGGATACTAGAAATGGCGCAAGACATCCATCAACTGATTGCCCGCGCGCAAGCCGAATACGTGCGCTGCATCGACGACGGCGATCTCTCGCAGTGGCCGGCGTTCTTTACCGAAGCATGCGTCTACAAGGTCACGACCGCCGAGAACTACAAGCGCGGGCTCGCGGGCAGCATGATCTACGCGGCCTCGCGCGGCATGCTGATCGACCGCGTCGCTTCGCTGCGCGATGCGAACATCTACGAGCGCCACGCTTACCGGCATCTGCTCGGCCAACCTTATGTCGTGAGCGAGAGCGAACAGGAAGTGCGCAGCGAAACCTCGTTCATGGTGGCGCGCATCATGCGCGACGGCACGACGACGCTGTTTGCCACGGGTCGCTACTGCGACGTGTGTGTGGTCGAAGAGGGCGGCGTGAAGCTGCGCGAACGTATCGTCGTGTGCGACAGCTCGCGTATCGACACGCTGTTGGCACTGCCGCTATGAAACAGCCGACGAGCCACTCCCTAACCATCGCGCTGGCGATCGGCGACCCGAACGGCATCGGTCCCGAGATTGCGGTGAAGGCCGCCGCGCAGAGCGCGCGCGACATGGCCGATGCCGGTCCGACGCGGCGTCTGGTTCTGTTCGGCGATGCGTTCGTCATTCGCTGGTATGTGCAGCGCTGCTGTCCCGGGATGACGCTTCGGCAAGTGCGGGCCGACGATTTGCCCGCGGCCGAACCCGGCGCGATCGACGTGGTCGACGTCGCGTCGCTGGGTGCCGAAGCATTCGTGCCGGGTGAAGTCGCGGCCGCGGCCGGAACCGCGACGCTCGCCTATGTCAGCGTCGCGCTCGCTGCCGCGCGGGCGGGCAACGTCGACGTCGTGATCGCGTGTCCGCATTCGGAGACGGCGATCAATGCGAGCGGCGTGCGCTTCGCCGGCTATCCGGGCTTCGTCGCGCAGCAGATGGGCGTGCCGGCTGACGACGTGTATCTGCTGCTGATCGGCGGCGGCCTGCGCATCGTTCATGCGACCTTGCACGAAGGCATTGCATCGGCGCTTGCGCGGCTCGATCAGCGTCATATCGTACGCGCCGCGCGAGCCGCCGCGCAAACGCTGCAATTGATGGGCATCGAGCGCCCGGTGGTCGGCCTGATGGGCATCAATCCGCACGCGGGCGAAGGCGGGCTGTTTGGCCGCGAGGACATCGACATCACCGAACCCGCCGCGCGGCAGTTGCGCGACGAGGGCATCGCCGTGATCGGACCGGAAGGCGCGGACCTGTTGCTGACGAATCCCGATGTCGACGTGTTCGTCGCGATGTATCACGACCAGGGGCACATTCCCGTCAAGCTGCGCGCGGGCCGCCATAGCGCGGCGCTGTCGATCGGCGCGGGCGTGATGTTCTCGAGCGTCGGCCACGGCAGCGGCTTCGACATCGCGGGCACGCTGCGCGCCGATGCCGCGCCGCTGCTCGGCGCGCTGCGCCTCGTGACAACGGGGACCGTGCTCCCCGCACAGGCCGGCTGAAACGTCTTAACCGCTCATCGAGGTCACATTTTGGATTACCAGATTTCCATCGCGGGAAGCGATGTCGCATTCCGCTGCGCGCCGGGCGAAACCCTGCTCGACGCCGCCGAGCGTTCGGGTTACAGCGTGCCGTACTCGTGCCGAAAAGGCGTGTGTTCGACCTGCGAGGGCGGCCTGGTGGCCGGCGCAGGCCGCTCGTCCGTGCAGGGCGAGGTGGCGGGACCGGCCGAGCGCGTGCTGATGTGCTGCCTGCGGCCGTCGTCGGACATGACGATCGCGCCGCGCAAGATCGAAAAGCGTGAGCCGGGTGTGCGCAAGACGCTCGACATGTCGGTGTATCGCGTCACGCAACCCGCCGCCGACGTCAGCGTCGTGCAGTTGCGCCTGCCTACCGGCTCGCGCGCGAAGTTCCGCGCCGGTCAGTATCTGCAGATCGAACTCGAGGACGGCAGCCGCCGTAATTATTCGATGGCGAATCCGCCCCATGAAAGCGACAGCGTGCAGCTTCACGTGCGCCACGTGCCGGGCGGCAAGTTTTCCGGCAGCGTGCTGGGCGGGCTCGAGAAAGGACAGAAGCTGCGCATCGAATTGCCTTTCGGCGAATTCACGCTACAGGACGAATCGACGAGTCCCGCGATTCTGCTGGCAACCGGCACGGGCTTCGCGCCGGTCAAGTCGATCGTCGAGGACGCGATCAAACGCAAGCTCGAACGTCCGCTCCATTTGTACTGGGGCGCGCGCCGTCAGGAAGACCTGTATCTGTTCGAGCTGGCGCAGAAGTGGCACGCGAGCGGCAAGCTGACGTTCGTGCCCGTGTTGTCCGAGCCGCACGATGATTGGACCGGTCGTCGCGGCTTCGTGCACGAGACGGTGCTCGAAGACTTCGGCTCGCTCGCCGGCTATCAGGTCTATGCGTGCGGCAACCCGGTCATGACGAGTGCCGCGCAGCGCAGCTTCGTCGAAGCAGGCTTGCCCGACGAGGATTTCTTTAGCGACGCCTTCGTGCACACCGATATCCGTCCTTAGAAGACGCGACGCTTTCCCACACAATAACCAGGAGACAAATCCGTGGCATCCCCCTTTATCGACGTAGTCGAGGTCATTGAACGCCAGAAGGTCGGAGCAGGGCAGTGTCTGGTCGTACTGCTCTGTGCGCTGCTGATGTTCCTCGACGGCTTCGACACGCAGGCGATCAGCTACATCGTGCCGGTGCTGTCAAAAGACTGGCATTTGCCGCGTGAGATTCTCGGCTCGATCTTTTCCGCCGCGCTGGTCGGCCTGATGATCGGCTATCTCGCCATCGCGCCGCTGTCGGCACGCTTCGGCCATAAACGCATGATGCTGACGAGCACGCTGCTGTTCGCGGTGTTCACGATGCTGACCGTGTTCGCAACGAACGTGACTGAACTGATCGGCCTGCGGTTTCTGACGGGCATCGGCCTGGGCGCGGCCGCGCCGAGCGCCGTTGCGCTGACCTGCGAATTCGCGCCGAAGCGGCTGCGCGCCACCTTCGTGTTGCTGGTGTATTGCGGCTTCTCGCTGGGCTTCGTCGTGGCCGGACTCACGGCCGGCACGCTCGTCCCCGCGTACGGCTGGCAATCGTTGATGCTGGCCGGCGCAATCGCGCCGCTTGCGCTGACGCTGCCGCTCTCGTGGCTGTTGCCGGAGTCGCTGGCCTTTCTGCAACGGCGCCCGCAAGGCAATGAGCGCATGCGCGCCGTGTTGCAGCGGCTCTTCCCTCGTGTCGACGTGCCGCTCGGCAGTACCTTCTGGCTCGAAGACCAGAACGAAACGCGTGCGAGTGTCGCGGCGCTTGTCAGAGGGCCCACGTCGATCGGCACCGTGCTGCTCTGGCTGATTTTCTTCCTCAACCTGGCCGAGTTCTACTTCATGCAGAGCTGGCTGCCCACGATGATGACCGGCCTGAAGTATTCGCCGTCGGCGATTGTCTGGGTGACCGCGCTGCCGACCATAGCGGGCGTGCTGTCGGCCGTGCCGCTCGGCCTAGCGATGGATCGCGTCGGCCCGTACGTGACGCTGACGGTGATGTACCTCGCGGGCTGGGTGTTCATGTGGCTTGTTGGCGGCGCGTTCTCCGGCAGCATTGCGTGGTTGATGGTGATGGTCTTTTGCGCCGGCTTCTGCATCAGCGGTGGGCAGAAAAGCGTGATCGCACTCGCGGCTGTCTACTATCCGCCGAACCTGCGCTCGACCGGAGTGGGCTGGGCGCTCGGCATCGGTCGGCTCGGCGGTATCGCGGGGCCGCTGATTGCAGGCATGTTGTATTCGGCGCACTGGACGCCCGCGGAAATCTTCCGCGTCTCGGCGTGGCCCGTGCTCGTCGCCGGTCTTGGCGTGTTCGTGATGGGGCGCATCTACGGTTCCCGTACCGTGGAGGCCGCGACGAGCACCGCAAGATAGACCGGAGATTCAGTTTTCAGCCGGCGGCCTGTCGCTTCCGGCTGATTCATCGAAGTACCTCCGCAAAACAATCATTTAAAAAATCCAGCGAGGTCTGCCGTTTTCTCGCGCTCCCGCGAGAAGGCGCGGACTCGTCACGCCTGAGACATTATGAAAAAGACCTCAATCGCATTGTTGACTCTGCCGCTCCTCGCAGGCGCGGCTCATGCGCAAAGCTCAGTCACGCTGTACGGCTTCCTCGACACCGGACTCGTGTACGTGAACAACCAGTCCGGGCACGCTAACGTGCAAATGATCAACGGACAAACGAACGGCAGCCGCTGGGGTTTGCGCGGCAGCGAGAATCTCAGCGGCGGCCTGAAGGCCATCTTCACGCTTGAAAACGGTTTCGACACGTCGAACGGCAAGCTTCTGCAAGGCGGCCGCGAATTCGGTCGCCAGGCGTTTGTCGGGCTTGGCAGCGATACGTGGGGCACCGTGACGCTCGGCCGCCAGTATGACCCGATGACGGAACTCATCGGCGCGATTGCCGCGACTTCGATGTGGGCATGGCTGGGCACGCATCCCGGCGACTTCGACAATCTGAACTCGACGTTTCGCGTGAACAACGCGGTGAAGTATCAATCGCCGAAGTTCCACGGTCTGCAGGCGAGCGGCATGTTTGCGCCCGGCGGTGTGCCGGGCAACTTCGCGTCGGGGCGTGTCTACGCATTGGGGCTGAAGTACGCGAATGGCCCGTTGAGCGCCGCGCTCGCGTACGACAACATCAACAACCCGTCGGTGTTGGTGCTCGATAGCGCGCTTTCGCCGGGCCAGGCAGGCTACGTGAGTCCGAGCAGAACCCCGGTGTTCAGCGGCTTCGCTTCGGCGAATGTGTGGCAGATCTTCGGGGCGGGAGCTTCTTACAAGATCGGGCAGGGCAGCATTGGGCTCGTCTATACGAACGCGCGGTTTCAGGACATCCGGCGCACTGCGTCCACGCCGAACACCGGCAACGCGAGTTTCAACAGCTACGAGATCAATGGCCGCTACAACGTTACGCCCGCATTGCTGATCGGCGCGTCGTTCGACTACACAAAAGCGCCCCGCGCCAAATACGAGCAATTCGATTTCGGTCCGAACTACTCGCTTTCCAAGCGTACCGACATCAATCTGGTCGGTGTGTGGCAGCACGCGTCGGGTATCGATTCGACAGGCCATGCCGCGGTCGCGGCAATCAGCACGTTGGGCCAGTCGTCGACGCCGACTCAGGTCGCTGTCAAGCTTTCATTACGGCATCGCTTTTGAACACCGCCTCCGCCCGACTTTGCTAGCCCACGATAATCAATAATGCACTGGCATGCCGTAGAAAACCGGCATGCCAGTCACGTGGCGCGCGTGCATACCTCGCGATGCCTTCGATTCAGGTCGCGGATTGCCACGTCGCCGGAATGCGATAACCTGACATGACCGGCTGGCAATTTTACTTTTCTGGCAAAAGCAGAGGCGCACGTCATCAATACCGACGCAGGGATTTTTGCTGTGAAGGGCACCTCAGGCGCACCGCTGCAGTCGACCGCTGTTGAGGTCGGCTATGGCTCCGCCGTCCAACCCGACCGTCAGGTTAAGGAGAAAATTATCGCTGGGAGTTCGCATTCCCTCCCGACAGTCGACTGGCCGGTAGTTACCGACTGCACGCGCCCAGTCCCTTCGCCGTAAGCCGCCGCTCGAAAACATCCGCCCTGCGTCGGCGGCAGCTTGTTGGCGTCATATCTCAGCGGGAGCAACCGGCCATGAGCGGTCCCTTGTGATCCGTTCGCGAATGTATGCCCAGGGGCGCCCGCCTTTTGGTGACGGGGTGACGGCGACTCGTCGACTGAGTCGCCCTGTACAAAGCGTATACCGTCAAACGCGAGCAAGCGTTAGCTTTTGAGGGATCGAACGGTCACTCGTGACCTAAACTGGACCATCAAAAGCCGCAAAGTCGGAAGTTCGCGGACTTACTCGACGGCGGGAAGGCTACTGATGATGGCATAACGGTGCTCTTCCGCGACGTCACGCGCGAACACGAGCACGCGGCGCAGTTGGAATTTGAAGCTAGTACCAAGACACATAAATAACGAAACATACTTACACTCTATGTATCGCCATTTGGCTTACGTGAGGTGTGCTGATGCGTCAGACCGAACTGCAGTTGAGCGATGCGGACCGAAGGGTCCTCGATGAAATTCGACACAGGGGAGTTCATCATTCACGAGAAGTGAACCGGGCGCACGCGTTGTCGTGTCTGGATCGTGGGATTCCGGAGGCGCAGATCATGGAAGTGCTGGGGATCGGACGCACAGCCCTGTGGCGCACGAGGTCAGCCTACCTGCAAGGCGGCGTCGATCTGGCCGTATTCGACGTTGCGCGCTCCGGTAGGCCGCGACAGTACGACACGGATGCCGAGGCACGCCTGACGGCGCTGGCATGCTCGGCGCCACCCGAGGGGCGGCAGCGCTGGACGATCATTGATCTCGAACGTGCTGCGCGCCAGGAATTGGGCCTTGGCAACGTCAGTCGGGAAACCGTACGACGCATGCTAAAAAAAACGACCTCAAACCCTGGCGGCGGCTGATGTGGTGCATCGGCACGCTCACCGAAGAGTACCGGTGCCGCATGTACAACCTGCTCAAGTTGTACGCCAAGCCGCTGCGCTGTGACGAGCCGGTGATTTGCATCGACGAGAAGAGTCTGCAACTCATTGCGCATAGTCGCGCGCCGCTGCCCATGGCGCCGAGCGCACCGACCAGGCAGGACTATGAATATGTTCGCCGGGGCACAACGAATCTGTTCGTGGCCGTCGAGCCCAAGGCGGGACAGCGCGTCGTCTCGGTGACCGATCACCGTGGCAAGACGGACTTCGTCGGCTTCGTCCAAGGGCTTCTCACCAACACGTATGCGGCTGCCCGCCGCGTTCACCTCGTACTGGACAACCTCAATATCCATTTCAGAAAATGCTTCGACGATGTACTGGGAAAGCGCGCAGCCGGTAAGCTGCTGCGCCGGGTACGCTTCCACTACACGCCCAAGCATGCAAGTTGGCTCAACATGGCAGAGATCGAGATCGGCATCCTTACGCGCCAATGCTTGAAGCGGCGTCTCGCAAGCCGGCAACTTCTGAAGCAAGAAGTTGCTACTTCGCAAACCGATCGAAACGCGCTACGACGAACTATCGAGTGGAAGTTCACCCGACAGGATGCAGACCAGAAACTCGGGCGCCATTATGTTTCGAAACTTACATGGTGATGTACTAGATTCGTCTTGAAGACCTGCGTGGTCTGACGAAAAAGCCGGCGGTTTTCTGGAACCGAGACACACGCCGGCAACGATGTGAGGACCGGCTAGGTGCCGCCCGGTAGCCCCGTGCAAAGCCGGTGACATCAGGCGCGGGGGGGCAAACTGACGAGCGAGCCCGGACTCGCACCGCCAGCTCCTGCAAGTCAGACCAGAACGGCCCGAATCCGGACCTGGTCTGAGGCGGGAAGTCTGAGCGCGACGACACGGGCGGACAAACGCCTGGCCTCTAACCCGAAGTTTGACTCGGCGCCCGAGCCAACCTGTTGAAGCGCTTAGAGATTTACGAACCAAATGGGGTGGCTACTGGGAACAGGCGGGGTCGATACCGAGCAGCGCGAAGGCTTTGCTCTGCAATGGTGTGGGACGGGTCGTGATGACGATCTTGGCCTGTGGATTGACCGGGGTGGAAGTGATGTTATAGGTCAACGTGGCGAGGTCTTGCAGCAGCGTATGCAGGCTATGCACCGGTAGTTCATCATCGGTACGATGGCGCGCGGCTTTGGCTTTGGCCCCCTCGGAGCGCGGCGTTGGCATCACCGGATTGGCGCGCTGATCACGCAGCACCGCCAGTTCCTCATCGTCATGCAAGAGCGGCTTGAGTGCCTCGCGAAGATGCCACTCGACGTAGTACGCCAGCATGCATAAAAACACGTGCGCGCGCACGCGTGCCTCGCTGAAGTGATAGATCGGACGCACGTGCAGGTCGACAGTCTTCATCGAGCGGAAGGCCCGCTCGACCTGCGCCCGGCTCTTGTAGGCCAGGACCGTCTGGGCGTCGGAGAGCCGTTCACTCGGCACATTGGTGCGCAGTACATAGAGTCCATCAAGCGCGGCTTCGGCATCGATCTGTTGCTGCTTGCGGGCGAACGTAAAGCTCGTCTCGGTGATGTCCAGCTCGAAGTGCTTGGCCATCCGGTAGCGTTCGATCACGCGACCCACGCGCAAGCCGATCTTGTCCTGGCCATGCAGGCGATTGCGGGGGCGCGCGGTGGCCTGCGCAATCGCGGCCAGTTCCGCTTCGGTGGCCGCCAGCAGCTCGGCGCGCTTTCTGGCACGCTCCTCGGCCAACGCCGGATTGCGGCAGACCACCAGCCGCTCGCCCGGATAGCGCGCGCTGTCGAGTGCGATCAGGCCGCGCTCGTCGAACAGCGAGGGCTGCCAGGGGCCGCGCTCCTCGATCAGCTCGGCAATCTGTGGCGAGCGCAGCGCGGTGATCCAGCTCATGCCCGCCGGGCGCAGTACCTGTTCGATGCGCGCACTGGTGATCATGTTGCGGTCCCCCACCCACACCACCCGCGACAGGCCAAAGCGCTGCCTGAGCTTATCGACCTGTGCCGCGAGCGTGGCGGGATCGGCGGTGTTGCCGGCAAACACCTCGACTGCCACCGGACAGCCGTCGGCGGCGCACAGCAAGCCGAACACGATCTGCGGGTCATCGCGTTTGCCGTCGCGCGAGTAGCCGTAGTGCGCGAGCGCGCAGTGCCGACCGGTGCGTTTGACGACCTTGCCGCCCTCACGATAGCCCTCACGCAGAAGGATCGCGGGCGGAGAATTCCGGTTCGGGACGGTCTCGATATACATGGGTTAGGGATAGACAATGTGACCCATAAATCAAGGCAAAAACCATCAAGTTATCTGTAAGTTACATGGGAACATTTAACGCACAAAAAATGGCGCAGATGCGCGCCACTTCTTGCTCAGCAGTGTTTCAGGGGTGCAAACGTTGGTCTAACGTACCTGCTGCAGCACAGCTGCGTACTCTCTACTGCGCAGCGACATCAGCGATGCCGCGAAGCAGAGGCAACCTAACCGTTCTCGCGGACGCCGATAAAACGACGATGTTAGGCCGCAACAAACATCGTCGTAATAGAGGTGGGCTATTTGTATTCGATGAGGACTTCGCGGTACGGGGCGGGCCCGGCATTGAGAGCCTTGTGCGTTGCAGGCACGCGCGCGCCCTTGCCAATCTCGGAGAGCACCTCCAGGTAGCCGTCCTCCAGCTTTAGCGAGAAGATTCCCCCCGTGGGCACGTCGAACACCCCCAGGTCCTTACCTTCTTCATCGTAGATTTGTAGCGGCGCGCCTGCAATCGCATACCACATGTAGTTGTGCTCGTGCGTGTGAAGGGGCGTGCATTCTCCGGGTTCGAGGGTGAAATTCCACACGATTACCTTGTCGTTCTCGAAAACTTTTTCACTGCCTACTCCGGCCATGATTGTCTCCTTATGTAATGGACTCTTTATCGGTCATCCCGAAGGTCGCCGCGGAAGAAGTACTTCCAGGTCGTCGCCCGGTTCTTTTTGTTATAGGTGCCAATCTGCCGTTTGAACTGTCGACTTATCTTTCCGGATGGTCCTTTTCGCATTACCTGGAAGTCGGAGAGACCAGCTCAACTTTCCGACGGTACTGACTAGGTGTAACCCCCTGTTGAGCTACAAAGAAGCGCGTGAAGTTGCCGGGCGACTCAAAGCCCATCTGCAAGCCGACGTCCATCAAGGGGGCATCGGACGAAGAGACTCGGGCAATCGAGGCTTCCATGCGCAGCATGGTCGCAAATGTTGCCGGCGTCACGCCAGTCTGTTTGCGGAAGAGGTGAAAAAAGTGAGGTCGAGACAGGTTCGCTGAGCGCGCAATCTCATCGAAATCAACCGTAATCCCACCCGTGTACTGCATCAGCTCGATACAGTGCCGGATGCGTGCGTCGAACGCGAACCCTCCCATTAACTCGCATGCCGAAAGGTACGCCGAGGGTTGAGCTTTCGCAGTTATTTCCGCAATCAGCGCGACTATCGTCTCCTCCACGATTTTTGCCGACGGTGACTCCATCACAGCAAGCATGTCTAGCAGCTCGTCACGAATTCGTGCAATCCTGCCTTCCACCGCGCAGCCAGGCCTGCCGAAAAACCGTGGATGAGCGCTCAGCGAGAAACGCCGGTCAACTTTACGAAGCCAGTCTGGCTCCAGGTAGAGCGCCAGAAGAGTTGCCGGTGGGGAAAGGGGCTTCTGCTCATAGAAGTGCGGCTCACAGGCATTAACGAGAAGCACGGTTCTGGCGTCGAGGCGATGCTGCCGCTCCCTGATGCCAAATTCGATTGCTCCCCCGCCTACCTTGAATATGATGTGACACACGCGATGCGCATGGGCCGCCATTGGCTTGTCGACGAGCACCAGTGCGACTCGACCGAACTCTCCATGAAGAATTCTCAGGGCGTCTGACATTTCATCGTCTCCTATTCTCGTCTGCCGTTTCGCCCGGTTCAGCGGGGGAACGACATTTCGCGTACGGCAGTGCACACAAAAAAACTGATGCATCGGCTCGTGTAACCTCAGCCTCGACCTTGTCCCCGCCGTTGGCAAGTGAGCCGATGAAGGTGCCCGGCGGGCCATACCCAACGACTTTAGGGTTTGCGCAAGGTGGCGGGCGTCCCCGGCCCACATCATCTGCCACCTCGTTCCGGACGACCGAATCCTGCTCAAACGCGCGCTCCGTGTGGCGTCGAATACGATACCGACCTGCAATGCAAAGGCGTCCCCTACGGCCCGAGCTGGTTGAACGCGCCTCTGCGGCCAAGGTATATACGACTGCACATAGGCTAAAACACCGCACACACTGCTGTCGACACATTTATTGACGGGTTTCTGTTGCCTCGCAACCTTTGCCCACAGTTTTGGTCAGAACGAAGCGTGTCCCGCTGGTAATCCAACTGACCAACATTGGAGTTTGTTATGGAAATCCTTATGGTTTTGACGTCCCACGACCAGCTTGGTAGCACAGGAAAAAAGACCGGATTCTGGCTCGAGGAATTTGCCTCGCCCTTCTATGTGTTCAAGGACGCAGGAGCAAAAATTACGCTAGCTTCTGTCAAGGGAGGTCACCCACCTCTTGACCCAAAGAGTGACGAACCCGATGCGCAAACCGAGTCAACAAAACGCTTCCGTGCTGACAAGGACGCGCAGGAGTTGCTCAGTAATACTCATCCGCTGTCGGAGGTCGATGAAGCGGCATACGACGCAGTCTTCTATCCCGGCGGCCACGGCCCGCTGTGGGACCTTGCCGAGGACTCGAAATCGATATCGCTGATTGAAGCATTTCAAACAGCGGGGAAACCGGTTGCGTTTGTCTGCCATGCGCCTGGCGTCCTTCGACACGTTAAGGGCGCCGACGGAAAGCCTTTCGTGAACGAGAAAAAGGTCACCGGCTTTTCTAATTCGGAGGAGGCTGCAGTCGGGCTTGTCGACGTGGTTCCGTTCCTTGTCGAGTCGGAGCTGCAAAAGCTCGGCGGACATTACAGTAAAGGGCCAGATTGGGCGAGCCACGTAGTGGTCGACGGACAGTTGGTGACGGGGCAGAACCCCGGCTCATCGGAGGCGAGCGCAAAGGCAGTCGTGAAGTTGCTTGCCTGAAATGCGACGAAGCAGTCGACACCCGAGCGGTCGCGGTGTCGACTCTGTGGCGTCCCAGGAGCACCTTGTAACGTTGCTGGTCGATATTCCCGGTTCAAATGACGATGCGCTGTGCTCGTGGACAGACTGAGAGGCCGCACCGCGGCTCCTGCTGTGGTTAGCCGACTCCCATCAGAAAGTGCCGCTAACGCGATTGCAAACGGGCCGGGAAGTGGAGCTCGGCCTGCCATTGAGGGTGGCGGCAGGCCGTACAACGCCATCACTGAATTGGCGGCACAATGCGAAGCTTTTCGGCCAACACCTGGGGTGTCGCGCTCCGACATGGCGAGCGCCGGATACACGTCGCTGCGTACTCCATCGCGCTCGACGTCAGCCATGTCGTAGAGTGCTGCGCTATGCAGCTCATCAGCCGAGGTTGGACCGTTAGCCGACGTCCATCCCATTTCCAGGTAACGCTTCGCAACGCGCACGCACCAGAGGATATGCTCCTCAGGCGGCATGAACTGAATGGCGCTTAGCGACGGCTGGTCGTTCCACGAGAAGTGCGTGTGTGCCTCTGTCATGCCGGGCATGAGAAACTTGCCGTTCCCGTTTATAACTCGCACTCCATCTCTGGAAGCGGCTTCGTCCCCCTTCGAGACGCTGGTAATTCGGTTGTCTTCAACGAGGACTTCGCCCCTGAACGGGTCGGTACCACTGCCGTCGAAGATGCTTACATTGGTAATAAGAACCTTGTTCATGTCTCCTCCATTATCTCGGCAGATTTACTTGGCCGCTTGATAGAAGCTCTTTAGTTCAGATACACATCCGACCGGCTTTTCAAAGGTCGTCCAGTGTCCGCATCCAGAGAGAATAGTTACCTTACTTCCTGCAATGCGCTCGCCCATCGCCTTGACTGCAGCGGGCTGACCGACACCGTCTTCATCACCAGTAACAAGAAGTGTCGGGACCTTAATCGCCTCGACGTCTGCTCCCTGCGCACCAGCGAGCGCCTCACAGCTTTGTGCGTAGCCTTCCGGCGTCTGGCGCATCACGCTTTCACGAACCAGCGTCACTGTTACAGGCCGCTGCGCCTTCGTTTCTGCGCTCGTCGCGCCTTTGACGATGGCGTCGGCGACTTCCTGGACGCCGGCGATACCCTTCTCGCGGCAAAGTGCAGCGCGCGCTTTCATACCTGCACGACCTGCTTCGGGCGGTTCAATCAGCGTACCGAAGAGCGCCAGGCTCTTGACGAGGTCCGGATGCTTGACAGCAAGATGCTGGGCAACAATCGTACCCATCGAGTGCGCGACGACGTGCGCGGCCGACACCTTCAGTTCACCGAGAACGTCGGCAATCGTCTTGACGTACAAGTCGATGGACAGCGGCTCGGATGAGAGCTCCGAGCGCGAACTGCCCGGCAGGTCCAGACGCACAACCTTCATGCCCTCGAACGCCGGCAAAACTGGCGTCCAGTTGTTCGAGGAGCCCGCCAGACCGTGGATGCACACCACCGGTTGACCGTCGCCTTCAAGTTCCACTACTACGTTTTTAACAAGAGTCGTCGTCATTCATCCACCTCGTTTTCAAGAACACCTACGTTTTCAATTTCGATGCGAACTACATCGCCCTTTTGAAGGAACTTGGGCGGTGTGAACCCAATCCCCACTCCTGCCGGCGTGCCCGTCGCGATGACGTCACCCGGTTGCAACTCGATGCCGGCCGAAAGAGTCTCGATGAGCGTCGGGATGTCGAATATCAATTGCGAGGTATTCGAGTTCTGGCGCAAATCGCCATTGACCCAGCACCTGACATCGATGTTTTGCCCGTCAACTTCGTCTGCCGTGACCAGATACGGGCCCATCGGACAGAAGCCGTCCAGCGATTTGCCGAGGAACCACTGTCGGTGCAGCTTCTGGAGGTCCCGCGCAGTGAAGTCGTTAATCACGGTGTAGCCGAACACGTGATCCATCGCGCTGGCCTTCGAGATGTTGCGACCGGCCTTGCCGATAACGACGCCAAGTTCCGCTTCGTAATCGAGTTGGCTCGTCACGCTCGTGTGGCGAGGAATCTTGTCGCCAGGACCGATGATGGTCGACGCCGGCTTGGTAAAAAGCACTGGCGCCTCCGGCGCATGCTCGCCGTTCTTTGCGCTGCTATCGAAGCCGGAGTTCTGGAACTCCGCGGCGTGTTCGCGGTAGTTCTTGCCCACGCAAAAGATGTTGCGTCTAGGCTGGTCAATCGGCGCAAGAACCTTGACGTCGGCCAGTGGGCTCCCGGCGCTCTTCGGCTTCAAATCTCCCTTCAAATTCGCAAATTTGTGTACCAATTGGGCCATATCGCCAGAAAAGTCCGGGACCAGCGATTGGATAGGCCAATATACGTCCTCGTCCGAATTGACGAGCGCCACGACGTGTTGACCCTCTATCTGTAAGTTTGCAAACTTCACATTCACACACCCCTTGTTAGGCCATTTGGTTTCGATGTTGGTAAACTGTAGAACCATATTGGGCGGAAAGCAACTAGAGGTTAACCAAAATATTTACCAATTGGTACTGCATCGTCTATAATGAGGTCAATGGAAAGTGGGGGAGCAAAAGAATGGGCGACGTTGAAAGTCGTGGCAGCAGCGTTCGGGCGGCAGGCGCGAAATCCTTGGCCGCGTACCTGGACGAAGAAATAGCCTCAGGCCGATTGGGCGATGGGTCGAAATTGCCTGCGGAACGTCTCTTGAGCGAGCAGTTCGGGGCATCGAGGGGTGCCGTACGGAGGGTCCTCGTAGACTTGAAGGAGCGCGGGCTGATTACGCAGTCTGTGGGGAGCGGCACGTTCGTGCGGCCCGGAGCCGCGAGAACGTTTCCAGCAAGAAGTAGGGAACAAGCCGAACCGCCTTCCGCGAACCAGACCAGTCCCGCCGAGCTTATGGAAGCGCGACTTCTCATTGAACCACTGATGCCGCGGCTGATAACACGCAATGCGACAGGAGCCGACTTCACAAAGATGGTTGAGTGCATTGACCGCTCCGAAGCTGCCCAAACCAACGAAGAATTTGAACACTGGGACGGTGAGTTGCACCGCGTCTTCGCGCTCGCAACGCATAACTCGTTTTTCCTCAAGGTTCTCGAGCTGTCTAATCGTGTGCGCGAGCAAGGCGAGTGGGGACGGCTCAAGGCCCGCTCGCTGACTCCGGAACGCCGCAAGGAATATGAGGCCCAACATCGTGCAATTGTCGAAGCCCTGCGAGACCGCGATACGGATGCGGCGGTGAAGGCCCTGACCGGGCACCTTGTTCAGATTCAGCACAATCTTTTTGGCTAGTGGTATTGGAGACCTACCGCGACCGATGTGACTGATCGCCTGCGGGAAGAGGCACGCCACCTGACGGCGCGCACGAAGCATGTCGATCTGGCGAAGGGGCATAGCGCAGAGCATCCGCGAGTTAGACGCATATCAAGCCCGACGGAACTTGATGCGATCTTCCGCGAGATCGCCTTCGATTCGATCCTTGGCGACATCGCAGCCGAACTGGTCGGCGGCGCAGTGAAGTTCTATCACTCGAAGCTCAATTTCAAGTTGCCGGAGGGCGGCGCCGAGATCGGCTGGCATCAGGACTGGCCGGTGTTTCCGCACACGAACACGAATCTTGTTGCGCTGAGCGTGCCGCTAAATGCATCGCGAGCCGGCAACGGGTGCCTGCGCACCATTGCGGGAAGTCACAAGGGCGGTGCTCGCAGTCATTGGTCCGACGGACAGTACACGTTGAACTGCAATCCCAGCATGAAGGACGCTGAACTGGCGCACGCGCTCGACAGCGAACTGGATCCCGGCGATATCGTCGCGCATCACGGGCTGACGGTGCACGGCTCGGGCGTCAATCTCTCCGTCTCGATGCGCAGCACCTACATCATTCAATACGTCGCAGCGGATGCGTTCGCTTACTTCGCACCTGTGATTGACAGCGTGCATCGCGGGAAGATGGTGCGCGGCGAACCGCCGAGGTTTGCTCGCGTGGAGGAGGGCTTGATCGAGTTGCCGCCCGACTTCGACAACGGTTATTCAGGCATCTTTACGTTGCAGAATGCGCAGGGTTGATTGCAGGCCAAGGACCACGCGGGCGTTCGCGCGTTTCCCCTATCGATCCAGCGATCTACGATCACGCGGCGCGTGGACCTTGCTCGAAACTGAACCCGGCGACGCCCTTCACTGCGCCGGTGACCATCCAAACCACATAACATTACAACCTGTCCCGCCCGTTCGGTGCGCTGGCCGATTACTCCGCACAGCACGGCGAAACGTCGAGATTCGCGCGCGTCGAGGCGGGCGTGATCGAGTTGCCGCCCGACTTCGGCGCTGGCTATTCGGGCATCCGTACGTTGCAGAGCAGGCGGAGTGACCGCCCGCTAGCGTACTCAACGAAGCGGTGTCACGCCATCGGGGACGCCTGCCGGCATGCAGATGTGCTTGATCTCCGTGAAGTCGGCGAGCGCATCGTAGCCGTGCAGGCGGCCGAGTCCGCTTTGCCGGTAGCCGCCCGTCTCGGCTTCGGCGAAGAGCTTGTTGTGATCGTTGATCCACACCGTGCCGTTGCGCAACGCGCGCGCGATGCGAAAAGCGCGCGCGCCGTTGTCGGTCCACACGCTTGCGGAGAGGCCAAACACGGTGTCGTTGGCCTTTTCGATCGCCTCGGCTTCGGTTTCGAAAGTCTCCAGTGTGACGAACGGCCCGAAGATTTCCTCCTGGCAGAAGAACGTCTGCGGGTCGCTGTGTTCGACGAGCGTCGGCGACAGAAACGCGTTACCGGAGCGCTCACCGCGCAGCAGCACGCGATCCGCCGAGTCGCATGCGCGGGCGATCGTTTGATCAATTGCATCGCATGTCGAGCCTTCGATCAGCGCGCCGATATCCGTGCTTGCGTCAATGCCGGGGCCCACCTTGAGCGATGCGAGCGCACGCGTCAGGTGCTCGCGCATCTCGGCCACGCGCGATGCTTGCACGAGCACGCGCCGCGCGGCCGTGCATTGCTGGCCCGAGATGATCGTCGCGGCGCGCGCGAGACGCGGCGCGATCGCGGCGATGTCGCTGTCCTCGAAGACAACGCAGCACGACTTGCCGCCCAGTTCGAGGGAGAGCTTCTTCATGCTGTCGGCGGCGGCTGCCGCGATCTTCTTGCCGGTGACAGTCGAGCCCGTGAAGCTCACGACATCCACGTCATGTGACTCCACGAGCCGCTCGGCCGTTGCATGACCGGTCTCGTTGACGAGGTTCACCGCGCCCTTCGGCAGCGCGGTCTGCTCGAAGCAACGCAACATGGCAGCCGTGAGCAGCGTGGTCTGCGCGGCGGGCTTGACGATCGCGGTGCAACCTGCGGCGAGCGCAGGCGCGAGCGATCGCACGAGCAGCACCGCCGGCGCGTTCCACGGCACGATGATCGCGGTGACGCCCGCGGCTTCGCGCAGCATCGTCGAGATGGTGCCGGGTTCCGGCTCCAGCACATGGCCGGCGATGTGCCGCGCAAGTCCCGCGTAATAGCGCACTTCCGAAATCGCGCCCGCTATCTCGCCGCGCGATTGCGCGATCGCCTTGCCGTTCTCGCGCGTAAGCAGGTTCGCGAGCGGCTCGCGTTGCGTGTCAAGCGCGGCGGCCCATGCGAGCAATACATCCTGGCGCAGGCGCGCGTCCTGCGCCCAGGTCGTGCGGTCGAACACATGCCGGGCGGCGGCAATGGCGGCATCGGCCTCCGCTGTGCCGCCTTCGGCGAACTGGCCGATGGATTCGCCGGTCGCGGGATCGATGCTGTCGACAGAGGGCGTGCCGACCCATGCGCCGGCAATCCAGTGTGGTGCGTTCATGCTGATGTTTCCTTGCGAAGAAGAGGGCTGTTCATGTCCGATGCGTTCGAAACCTGATGCAGTTCGTCCGCGATGATTGCGATCAGCGCCTCGGCCGCCGCGCTCAACGGACGTCGCGGGTGACTCACCCGCATGATCTGGCGCACGATGCGCGGCGCGACGATCGGATACGCGCGCAGCCTGCCTCGCCGCACCGCTCGCTCGACGGCGATGCGCGGCAGGATGGTCGCAAAGCGCGAGGTTTCCACGAGCTTCACGATCGTGCTCAGCACGTCGATTTCAAAGCGCGGCGCGAGCAGCACATCCTCGTGCTGGGCGGCGGTATCGAGCACGCCGCGCAAGCCGTGGCGCTTCGTCGGCAGCACGAGTTCGAGTTCGGGCAACTGCGCAAGCTCGATCGCGCGCGGAAGATCCGGGCCGTGCACGGTGCTGGTGGCGAGCACCATTTCCTCGTCGAGGAGCGGCTGCGAATCGAGCGAGAGACGCGCGCGCGGCTTGTTGATCAGCGCCGCATCGAGCTGGCCGCCCGCGACCCAGTCGATGAGGGTCGCGCTATAGCCGTCCGCCACCGTCACTTCGACATGCGGATAGCGCGCGTGGAAGCGCGACAGCGAATCCGCGAGCACGCTCTCTGTCACCGATGCGATCAGGCCGATGCTGACGTGTCCCGTGACGACCTCGTCGCGCTGCACGAGTTGTTGCCGCGCATGCGCGAGGTCGCGCATGATCGGCAGAAAGAGCCGGTACATCAGCCGTCCTGCCGCGGTCGGCGCCATGCCGTGCGCGTTGCGCTCGAAGAGCTGCTGGTGCAGTTCGTCCTCGATCTTCGCGATCTGCATGCTGAGCGCGGGCTGCACGATGCTCAGGCGCTTCGCTGCCCGTGTGACCGAGCCGTCCTCGAAGAGCGCGATGAAATAGTGGATTTGCTTGAGGTCCATATTGGTGTGAAGTAAAGCATCAGCAAATCTAATAAAGGGCAGCATGCGGTATCAGACGACTGTCGAATCACGCGCCGACAGAAAACTTTTCCCGCTCGCGGCTCCTTGCGAGCCCTTATTAATATGGTGTTGCGAAACCGATGTCATCGGGGCTAACTCGTATATCAGTATGAGTGATCGATAACATCAATAAACAGTATTAGAAGTTATACCGCGATGTCGTTACTCTCCATCCACCAACTTGCTGCGCCGGTTCGGGCAGGCAGCCAAGCATTGATGGAGACGCAGATGAACACACGCGACGCCGCAACGAACGGCACCTCTTCCTTTTCGTGGGCACCGGCTTCCGGCGCCCTCACACTGCGCGACTGGCTTGCGCATCTCGCGAAGACCGGCCGCGTTGCGACGATCGACCGGAGCGTCGCGCTGGCACACGAACTCGCCGCGATCGCGAAACGCCTCGACGGCACGCAGGCGGCTTTCTTCACGAAGCCGGGCCGGCACGACGTGCCGGTGGTAAGCGGCTTCATGTCAAAGCGGTCATGGATCGCCGAGGCGATGGGCGTCGAAGAATCGGGCTTGCTCGCGCGGTTTCGCGACGCCGCCGAGCAGCCGATTCTGTCGAAGGTACTCGAGCGCGCCGACGCCGCCTGCCAGCAGGTCGTCCATACCAGCGGTATCGATCTGCAAGCGTTGCTCCCGATCCCCACGCACAGCGAACACGACAACGGTCCGTATATCACGGGGGGTCTCGTGATCGCCCGCAATCCGCGCACCGGTGTGCAGAACGTGTCGATCAACCGCATTCAGGTGCATGGCCCGGACCGCATGGCGATCCTGCTGCTGCCGCGTCACCTCTACGCGTTTCAGAGGGCGGCGGAAGAAGCGGGCGACGCGCTCGACGTGGCAGTTGCCATCGGCGTCGACCCGCTTACGATGCTCGCCTCGCAAGCCATTACCCCGATCGATCACGACGAACTGGAAATCGCCGGTGCGCTGCACGGCACACCGCTGCCGGTCGTGAAGTGCGTGACGAACGACGTGCATGTGCCGGCGTTCGCCGAGATCGTGATCGAGGGACGCATCCTGCCGAACGTGCGCGAACCCGAAGGTCCGTTCGGTGAGTTCCCGAAGTACTACAGCGCACGGGAAGCGCGCGAGGTGATCGAAGTCACGGCGGTGACGCATCGCAGTGATCCTATCTTTCATACGATTGTTCCGGCTGAAATGGAGCATCTTCTGCTCGGCGCGATTCCGCGCGAAGCGACGCTACTCTCGCATCTGCAACGCAGTCATCCCGGCGTGAAGGATGTGCATCTTTCCGTTGGCGGCGTGTGCCGCTATCACCTCTGGGTCCAGTTCGAGAAGAAGCGCGAAGGCGAAGCGAAGAACGTGATTCTTTGCGCATTCGGCGCGCACTACGACATCAAGCAGGTGGTCGTCGTCGATACCGATGTGGATGTGCATGATCCGGCCGAAATCGAATGGGCCATCGCGACGCGCTTCCAGGCGGATCGCGATCTGGTCGTGATCGAAGGCGCGCAGGGCTCGCCGCTCGATCCCTCGACCACCGTCGGCCAGCCCGGGGACGCCCCGCCGCATCTTCAGGGCGTGAGCGCGAAGATGGGTCTCGACGCGACGCGGCCGGTGGTGTATCCGGCGCACGTGTTCACGCGCGTGCATATCCCCGGCCAGGACACGGTCGATCTCGACTCGCTCGTCGCGGCAGACAACACCGCGTTCGACGCATACCTGAGCCGCAGCCATGAATGAGCGAGCCAACGAGCGTATCGTCGTCGGCATCTCGGGTGCGAGCGGTGCGGTGATCGGCGTTCGTTTGCTTGCCGCGCTGCGCCGGCTCGGTACGCACGAGACGCATCTGATCGTGTCCGCGTCCGGCGCGGTGACGGCCGCGCAGGAGCTCGGCCTCGCGCGCGGCGACCTCGACCATTTGGCGGACGTCGTCCACAACGTGCGCGACATCGGCGCGGCGGTGGCGAGCGGTTCGTTCCTCACGGCGGGAATGGTGATTGCGCCGTGTTCGATGAAAACGCTAGCGAGCGTCGCGAACGGCTTCGCCGACAACCTGCTGACGCGCTCCGCCGACGTCGTGTTGAAAGAGCGCCGCCGCCTCGTGCTGGTCGCGCGCGAAACCCCCCTGAACCTTGCGCATCTGCGCAACATGACGCTCGCCACCGAAATGGGCGCGATCGTGATGCCGCCGGTGCCCGCGTTCTACGCGCATCCGAAGACGATCGACGATGTGGTCGATCACACGGTCGGGCGCATTCTGGATTTGTTAGGCATCGAGCATCGCGAAATCGCGCGTCGCTGGAGCGGTCTTGCCGACGAATTCGCGAGCCGCAATGAAGGAGCAGAGCAATGAACCAGCGTGAGACGGCCTTCGCCGATATCAATGCACGCGCTGCGGAT
>NZ_JBGGWA010000023.1:0-50292 GCF_041321145.1 Paraburkholderia sp. IW21
CTTCCCGACCTCGATCCGTGCGACCGGCACGGGCCTCTCCTGGAACATCGGCTTCGCGATCGGCGGGATGATGCCGACGGCCGTGTCGCTGGTGGCGAAGGACGCGAGTCAGTTGCCGATGACACTCGCGATCTTCGTTGGCGCGATCAGCGTGATCTTCCTCATCGGTGCGTTCATCGTGCCGGAAACGCTCGGCAAGCTCGACAACGGCGCCGCCCGCGAACCGGCCTAGCGCGCAGGGGGCGCTATCAGGCGCCCATCACCATCACAGACAGGAGACATCGATGAAATACGACGAAGACATCCGCGCCCGCTCATACAAGTTTCGCGACGAGTACGTCGCGGCCACGCCCGCGTGGTACCGCGGGGAAATGCATCTTGGCTTCACGCTGCTCTTCACGGGCGGTGTGATCGCGTATTGCCTCACGCAGCTTCATGCGCCGACACTCGCCGAATGGCTAGCCGTCATTCCGCTCTTCCTGTTCGGCAACTGGGCCGAGTGGGCTGCGCATCGCTACGTGCTGCATCGTCCGACAAAGTACTTCAGCATGATCTACAAGCGCCATTGCGCGGTTCATCACCGCTTCTTCACGCACGTCACGCTCGAATACAAGGGCCAGCGGCACTGGCGTGCGCTGCTGTTTCCGCCGTTTGCGCCCGTGGCCTTCGTGCTGGCCGCAGTGCCGTTCGCGCTCGTGATCGGTTTTGTGTTCTCGCGCAACGCGGGCTACATCGCGTTGTTCACGATGGCGGCGTACTTCCTGATGTACGAGGGCCTGCATACGCTCTCGCACTTCACCGACAGCCCGTTCCTTGACCGCGTTCCGTTCGTCAACACCGTGCGGCGCCTGCACGCCACGCACCACGATCCTGAAGTGATGGCGACGCAAAACTTCAACCTGACGTTCCCGATCTGCGACACGCTGTTCGGCACGCGCAGCGATGCGCGCACTGCACGCGAGCCATTCGAAGGGAATCGATAAGCAAGGTTCATTCAGGGGACACGCCCGTCGTCACGCGCCGGATTTCGTCGGTGATGATCTGGATCAACGCGTGCGCGGCGGGCCCGATCGGCCGCTTCGGATGACTCACCTGAATGATGTGCCGCAGGATCGGCGGCGACGCGATCCTGTGGGCGCACAGCAGCCCTTCATCCACCTTGCGCTGCACGACGACGCGCGGCAGGATCGTCGCGACGTTGCTCTGCTCGACGAACTGCACGATGGTGCTGAGCAGGTCGATTTCGAATTTCGGCTTGATGACGATGTCGGCCGCCATCAGCGCGGCGTCGAGCACGCCGCGCAAGCCGTTGCGGCGGGTGGGCAGCACCAGTTCGAAGCCGGGCGAACTCGCGAGATCGATGTCCTGCGGCAGGTCGGGGCCATGCGCGACGCTCGTCACGAGCACCATCTCTTCGACCAGCAACGGCTCCACGTCGAGCGTGAGGCGCCCGCGCGGCTTGTTGATGATCGCGGCATCGAGCCGGCCCGCCTCGACGGCATCGATGAGTTGCGCGCTGAACCCATCGGCCACCGATACCTCGACTTGCGGAAAGAGCGCGTCGAACTTCGCGAGCGACTCCGGCAACACGCTTTCCGCTTCCGACGCCACCATCCCGAGGGACACGCGGCCCGTGATGATCACGTCGCGCCGGCTCAGTTGCTCGCGTGCGTGACCGATGTCGCGCATGATCGGCGTGTAGAGGCGATACATGAGGCGCGCCGCTTCGGTCGGCGTCATGCCGTGCGGGCCGCGCTCGAAGAGAGTCTGCCGCAGTTCGGCTTCGAGCTTCGAAATCTGCATGCTGAGCGCGGGCTGCACGATATTGAGGCGAGGCGCTTGGCCGCGCGCGTGACGGAGCCGTCCTCGAAGAGGGCGATGAAATACTGGATTTGCTTGAGGTCCATGAGGCCCGAGCGAGGGGGAAAAGCCGGAGACTTCGAGTGTAACCACAAGTCGAAGTGCGCGTGGGGTCGAGGTCGATGCAAGGTCTGGCCTAATATTCTGCAGAGCATTAACGCTTATCTTGGTCAGCCCCCTTGTGGACGGCCTCGCCACGATTAAGCGCATGCTGCAGTTCGCCGCGAAATACCGGCACGGTAAAGTAGTCGATCAGGAAGATTGTCTGGAACGCCGTCGCGCAAGGATGGATAAGGCCGCCCGATAAGCACGGGCGGGCCATCTTCATATCGGTCCGGGCTCAAACCAAATTGCGCACGGCGTCGATATTGGCCCGCGTCACTTTGGAATAGGGGGCGAACACAGCCGCCCAAGATGAACGCCACCGTCGTAGAGCGGTTGCCCCCTGCGGCTGTGCAGTAGCAGTCAACCTTGCGAACGTAGTGTGTGCCCGGCCAGCGCGCCCCTTCTCACAATGCATTTTCGACAAACTTCGATGCAGCGCGATAGGTCGGAGAGCGCGTCCTTATTTGGGGCTGGCGTCACCGACCGGTTTTCGACTGTCAGGCGCGGCACTGCCATTCCTGCGGGCGTGCAGTAGCGGATCTCCTGACCAGCGCCGTGCGGCCCGCGTCAGTCCGGACCGCGGACCAGCCAGTTTTCAATCTGGAGACCCTGCACGCGCGAAAATTCGTTGGTGTTGTCCGTGACGACCACGGCATCGATCGCCAGCGCGTGCGCAGCGATCAGCATGTCGTTCGCGCCGATCAGTTGCCCCCGGCACTCGAGGTCCGCACGCAGTTTTCCATAGAACCGATCGGCGTCGCTGTTCAACGCCATGACTGGGAGACTGGCCAGGGCGCGATCGACGCGACCGGCCAGTTCGGGCGAGCCCTTCTTTTCCGCCCCGAAACGCAGTTCGGCCGCGACGATAATTGATGTGCAGAGGTTCTCCGGCGCCATCTCCCTTATCCGGGTGGCGCAGGAACCGCGCGTGTTCCGGATCGCGTCCGAGATGATGTTTGTGTCAAGCAGGTACAGCGGCATTACAGGTCTACCGGATCGGCGGGCAGGCTGTCAATCGCTGGGAAAGACTCGTCGAGCGGCGACCACTGCGCCAGTAGCTCGCGTAGCGGCGTGGCTTTCACCGGTTCGATGATCAGGCAGGCGCCTTCCCTGCGGACAATGGCCTCATCGCCCGGTAGTTCGAGTTCGCGCGGGATGCGGATCGCCTGGTTGCGGCCGTTGCGGAATAGCCGGACGTGCCGGCCTTCGGTGGTTGTCGTCACGATGTTCTCCTTTGGCATAGGCCGTAGCATATGTCATTCTGTCTCGCAACGCAAAGCGCCGCCGGCTTCGATCTCGCTCAGACCCGTCCTCCGCGGGATGCAGGGCGCGCTCTCGGCCTTACAGTCCTGTCTCCACGAGCCCTCCTTCGTCACATGAACCGGGATATTTATCTCAACGATCCCATCGCGCGGCGGCCGTCCCTCTGAACCTGAATTGGACACCGACCGGAAACAGCATCGCGTCCGCTGCCGAGCATCACACCGATCAGAAATGGCCCGGAAGCGATGACGTTAGCCGAGTGTTTTGAGGGCTTCGTCGATCTTCCGAAGTGCGTCTTCACTGATCAGACCGTTGGAGAGCTTCGCGACGGTAGACGACGACGTCAAAGTCATATTTCGCCCGGGCAAGGTCATTGAGGTCGAGGTCGGCCACGAGCAATGCATCTCGCTCAAAGATGGGGCCAGCAATGAACTCGCCAAGCGGGCCGACGATGCAGCTTCCACCGCTCATCAGCACAGTGGACGGATCGTTACCCTGGATTGCGGCATAGTCGGTTGGGCAATCCAATCGGCGCACTTGCTGGCAGGCCGATAACACAAAGCAACACCCCTCCAAGGCAACATGCTGCATGGGGTTGTCGTACTTTCCGTGCAGAAACTGGCGCTTTGATCCTGAAAATCCATATTGATCACGTACTTGCGCAATCGCTGAATCAGCGATTGCGACCGAACGGCCGAGCCTTGCTGCAAGCGGCTCTGCGCGCGGCTACCGCCAGATTTTGCACGGAAAGTACGACAACCCAGGCCAGACGCATAGCTTCGCAATCACTGCGCCGTGCCATCCAGTCGCAGGATCTCGACATCAGGCGGGGAGACAAGGATCTCGCTGAACGCGTGCATCCAGCTCCCAGTCTCTTCGCTGGAGCCGGCGCCTTGATGGCGCAGACCGTCGAACTGATCGAGGCTGGTCAACTCGACCTCGAACTGGAGCGCTGCCCCACCTCCCCGGCGTGTCATTGGTATGAGCAGCCGTGCGTTGAGGCCGTTACCCCTGGCTGCCTCGACTTCCCGGCGAATGAAATCGATCGCACGCTGGCGATTCACTGGCAGTACGTCATACGAAAAACGGGCAAGATACATGGCGAACCTGCTGTCCAGGTTGTGCGGTGGATGCTGGATTTCATTATAGCTGTCGGTGGATCTGCTTCCACGGTAAGCCGCCCAAACGGCCCGGTTGATCCCGGTTGCTTCAGCGCATCCACACCTGGATCGCCATACGAGCCAATGCGCCGCCGAGCGGGGGGCGTACGTTATTCGAACTGTCCGTGTTGACGTCCGCGTCCTGTTGTTCCAGCACATTTATTGTCGGCTCAGCCGCAGGCGGCATGAAGACGCCGGCCCCCGGAATGGTTCACTCTCTGTAAGGCCCCTTCCCGCTTATTTCACAGGTTGCATTTTTTGTTGCACACGTGCGATAGGGCGAGCGTCCCGTCTGCGGTGCGCCGGCGTTTGATCAATGGGGCGCAGATATGGATAAACAGGAACTCATCGATGCCGTCGCGGCGCAGACGGGCGAAAGCAGGTCCCGCACCGGTGCTGCCATCGAAGCGATCGTTGAGGCAGTGACGGCCTTGATGCCGTGACAGATGCAGTGACGCGCGGCGATGCGGTGCAGATGATCGGCTTCGAACCGTTTTTTCGACAGGAGACCGTGCCGAACGCTGGTGGCGCCATCCGTGGGCGGGCGAGACCGCCACGATCCCAGCGGCAAAAACCATCAGATTTACCGCCGGCAACGCATGCGAGGATATTGTGAATGCTGTTTGAGCAGTCTGTGCGCGCACCGCCAGTCAGGCTTCTGGGTCAATGTGCCCCCTGCTTCGCCGCATGACCGGGTTGACGAAGCAAAAACCTTCGCTTCGGTTGTCGGTCGTTTGACGCAGAAGCGGACGTCGAGGGGAACAGTCGGGTGCCGTTGCCGCCAGCCTGCCTGCGGTCAGGGACGCGCAAAATCGTCCGGCGTCAGTTCGAGACGCGCTGCCGGATGGGCGAGCAGCTTGCGCTCAGCAATCGCCCGGATGCGGCCATACCCATCCCGGAAGGTCTTCATGGTCCGGGCCTCACTGGCCCCTGGTTCAAGCCAGAAATGGGTCTCCAGTGTCGCGATCGTGATCACGCATTCGACCGTGCTGTTCTGGCGTACGAGGCCAAACGCCACGCCGCGGCGGTCTGCGAGTACGTGTGGTTTGACTTCAACGGTTTCCATGGCGGTGGGGGACAAGGCTGTCGGGTGGGTCGACAGGATTTTTGCATACCCGATGCGGTTTGAGTATCGGGCTGTTGGCGGGAGTCGTGCGGCGAGGCAGTGGTCGACCCCGGGCGTGAATCCTGACCGTCTCACCAGTCGATGCGGTGCTTTTCCTCGGTTTCGCGGTGACGCTCGTCGTCGGGTGTGTGCAGGTAGGGATTGGTACTCGTCAGTGACGCGTGACGCAGGTTGTCGCGCACCGTACGCAGATCGGTGCCCCCGTCGGCCATATGGGAGCCTGCGGTATGGCGCAACCAGTGTGCGGAGGCGTGATCGAGCAGATCGGCCTGTCCCTTGAACCTGTCGCCGCGCAACCGGAGCCGCTCGGCCGTGCCGGCAAAGATGCCCTTGACGATCGTGTGCAGTGCGGCGCGCGTGAGCGGCTTCATCGATTGGCCCAGCGGCAGCACGAGCGGCGTGTCCTCATGCCGGGAGGGCAGGGCGGACAGGCCGCGTTCGCGCCGGTAGCGCCCGAGCTCGACCATCATTTCCGCGGAGGCGGGCACGAGCCCCTCCTTGTCGCCCTTGCCGAGCACCTCGAGCCACCAGCGCTCGTGGCCATCCGCGTCGCGCCGGCAGAAGAAGCATCCCATCGTGTTGCCGCTGACCTCGGAGATGCGCAGACCGCCGAGATAGAACAGCGTGAACAGCCACCGTGCGCGCAGGTAGCGCTCCCGCTCGCGTTGGGTGTCTTTGGGCAGGCTGTCGATATAAGCCTTCACTTCCTGCCACAGTTCGCGGTCGAGATAGCGCGTGATGCGCGGCTTCGTGCGGCGGGTGCGCTGGCGCGACAGTGACAGCGGGTTACCGGCCAGGTAGCCGGCTTCGACCAGCCACGCAAACAGCGCGTTGATGATCACCATCGCCTGACGCTCGCTGCTCGCGGCCAGTTCACCGTAGAACGGGCGCCAGCGCGGGTCATGACGCGGGAATTTGCGGCCGCCTTCGGCGACCCAGCGTGAGCGCGGCTGCGGGTTCTTCAGGAATTCGCGGAACAGCTGAAGGTCCTCGTGCGTGAGCGAGGACAGCGGCTTGCCGAGCTGGACGATCGCCCACAGCAGCAGCCGTTCGGCTTCCTTGCGGTAGTTCTCGAAGGTAGTTTTCTTGTCGGCGACCCGCGCAAGCCACGCGCGTACCGCATTCAGGTCGTCGCTGGCGGCGATCTGCGCGTGGCCGTGCGCGCGGTTGGTGCCGTCCCGGCCGTCGAGATCGGCGGGCAGTTCGAGCACATCGAGGGGACGCGGCGCGACCAGGGCGGTTTTCATGGGCGATGGAGGGGACTCGGGGCGGGCTGTGAGTGTTGTCAAAGAGAGTGAACCAAACCGTGGGAGGTGAATTCAAGCCGCTCGGTGCACATTCGGTGAGTTCGCAGCTACAGAAGCTTTGGCTAACTCGGCAAGTCTCTCGACGGAAAATTCTTCGTTGAGAACTGCAACTCTCACCAGCGCTAGATAGTGGGCTCCCTTGTCCGTCCATCGCATTTGCTGCTTCTTCGCCATGCGGTGGCTGACCACCAGGTTCACCGCGGACTCGGCAATGCCGCTGCTGATCGGTTGCCCCTTGTGATAACGCATGCCATAGTTCACGAGCGCACCGGCGTTGTTCTCGATGTAGAAATACAGACGGCGCAGGTTCCAGTACAACGTCGAATACTCATAGCCGTCGTTCACCATGAGCGTGGCATCCAATCCTTTGATACGAAATACTGATTGCCGGCCCTTTCCATGCCAAACCAGCCACTTGGCGTGATCGATCGCTGTCTCTACTGCAATTCGGTCGTCGGGCTTCATCGTCTTGTTTCCGAACACCGAGTTCATGGCAGCCTTGAACTTCATCGCTATGTGAAACCAGTCCAGGATCCTTGCTCTGGCGAGCTGGCTGCCGTCCACAGCCTTGCCAAATTCGCCAGCGTCATCGCTGATCACGGTGACCCGCTCGTCTTGAGTCACGCCGCTTGCAAAGAGAAATTGGTCTAGCCGTGCGGGCGCCGATGGCACCATCTTATGCACATACGCAAAGAGACGCGGGGTGCGATCAGCGAGGGTTGCTCGGCCCGCGACGACGTTGACATGTCGATCTTGAGTCAACTTCTGCGCCCAAGGCGATTTCAGCTCGGCAAGGTCGCGCGCCGCTTTGCGGCTCCTGGGGCTGCTGCTGAAGCGCAACCACGCCGAGTCAACGCTCACGCAACCCACGGTGGTCGATTCGCGAACCTGCACTGCGCCCTCCACTTTTGGTCCAGACGCGATATCGCGCTCAATCTGCGCGTCCAGCGCGCTACCAACGGCAAGGATCCGACGACGGGTACTACCGATGGATATCCCTTTGTCCAGCGGAAGGACCTCCCGGAGCAACTCGGTGGCTTGACGGTAGGGTAGATGGGCGGCCCACTTGGCTTGCAGGTATTGCAATTCCGGCGTCACACGCTGGCGCACAGCCTTACACAGCGGACTCACGGAGCGACGCGGTTGCCCTGGCTTTGCCGCGCAGCCACACGTCCACAGCCTCGGGCTCGGCACTTTGACCTTGCCAAACACGGTTCGCAGTGCGATCGACCGTGCGTCCTTGTGCGCCAGGACCGAGCCACAACGATCGCAAGCCAATTGTCCTTTCATCCACAAGACAGTCTGCTCCCTCACCAGTAACGATTGAACCTCAGCGAGCATAGCGCGACCTTCGGCAAGCGTAAGTCCCAACTCGGTCACGCTCCGGTCTCTTCGGTCCACCACCGCAACAACCGTCGCTTCAGTCTCGCTGGTTTCCCCACCCTCCAGGCGGGCCTCGATGATCAGTCGCATAGCAACTCCGATCAGTTGGCAACGTCGTCAGCATAGCTCATAAGGCCAGCGCGCCGGGGCAGGCCCGCTGGCCTACTTTCGTTAAATATTTCGCAGAGTCCATGCCCCATATTTCATCGGCTACGCCGCCGTCACGCCGTTTGTGACGGCGGTCGCGACGACGGGGACAGCCTCCCACGGTTTGGTTCACTCTCGACTTACGCGAATTGACACATTCACTACGTTCGGTGCGCTAGTAAAAGTGTCAACACGCCCGCGTTTTCGCCCGTAGCTGCTGGGGAGCGGCGGTGACACATTTATTACGTTCGACGACCGGCGCATCTGTTCGGGCGATGCGAACATGGGCTGCTTGGTGTTCTTGTCTGGCTTTCGCTCTTCGCGCCAGTTGGCTTGCCCGGATGGGCCTCGTCGGTCGAGCGCTGGACAATCCTGCGTGTTTTTGCACTGGCTTGCCTCGACAGTTTTTTCTGCTACCTTGAGGCGCCCAGGGGCGGAGGCGAGCGATCGGGACCTCTATGGATGCCGTTTCCAGCAATCGACTATCCGGAGCGGGAGTGGGTCGTGCTTGACGCAGCTCCTGACCGGAAGCAGTACAGGATGGTGATCGCCCCGGCACGACCACGACCGTTCGCATCCTTGGAAGCACTACAAGCGGGAGCGGAACACTACAGACATCACGTCGCAAACCTTCATAAAACCCAAGCACCGGAAAACTGGCCGGCGCCTGTCGCGAAACGTAACGCGCGACCGGACATTTTCGTACCGCCCGTTCGCTCGCCACTGACGAATCGTCGACCCAGCGTCAGTATTACGGCAATGGTCCTGGCGGTGTTGGCGGCTTCCGATGCAGAGTGAGACGTTGCGCTGACAACTACATTAACCCTATTCGGTGCCACGTGAAGAAGTCTCTTTCAATTTAATGCCGGCTTTTCACAATTTTGTGTTTTCGTTCCGACCGCAAGCTATATTGTCAATCCTGCGGTTCGTCGGTCCGAATGGTCAAGGTACGGGCCATACTGGAAAAACATGAGTGATCCGAAATATCGTGCACGGCGGCAGCGAGGCTGCTCTTGAGCGCTTTACTTTACCCCGCCTTCGAGAAATTCCGCGGCGTGGTCGATAAACGCTCTCACTTTGGCGGGTAGAAGCGTCCGCGCGCTGTAGGCGAGGCGGACCTCGGCCGCAGTATCCGCGATTTCAAACTCTTCCAGCAGATGCACCAACCGGCCGGCCTTTATGTCCTGCTCAACAAAGCTTGCCGGCAGTACGCCGACACCCAATCCCTCTAGCAGAACGCCGCGATTGAAGACTGGATTGTTCGACGTGATCTCGTATTTGATCGGCACCGCAATGTTCTCCCGTTCCGTTCGAAACGTCACGATCGGTTTGTGCATGGAAGGAGGCACGGTGACGAACATATGGTCCACAAGATCCATTGGATGCCGGGGTCGAGATCGCGTCCTCAGATAGGTCTCCGTTGTGACGATAACCAGCGGCAAACGCTGGAGAAGCCGGGTCACGGCCAGATCCGTCGCGAGCATGAAAGGCAGGACGATACCGAGATCGTAGCCGTCGGCTGTCAGATCAACTGGCCGCTCGGTGAGCGTGACATCCAGAGCGATCTTTGGATGCTTGCGTTTGAACGATGCAACCAGTGGTGCGAGCCATGTCAGCGTCGCAGTCGTATGGGCGACCAACCGAAGTACGCGGGCCGGCACTCGGCCATGATTCGCGGCGTCGGCTTCCAGGCAGTCGAGATCGTCGAGGATGCGGCAACACCCGTCATAAAAGCGCTCCGCAACCTCTGTCAGCGAAAACTGGCGGGTGGAGCGATGGAACAGGCGGGAGCTCAGGCGGTCTTCCAAAGAAGCGATCGCGCGAGAGACCGCCGACGGCGATAAGCCCAGAATTTCCCCCGCTCGTCTAAAGTTTTTGACCTCGACGATAGTGCGAAACAGACGCAAGCTTTCGATATATTCCATTGGGACGTCCTGTCTGAGCCAGTAACGGCTCAGTGCGTCTGCTGGCTGCTGTTTCCAACCAGGCGTTCGAACTCGAGAAGGGCTTCGCCAAGCGCGTCGATAGCGCCATTGGCTGTTGCGGCTGTCGCGGCACTGCGCAATGCATGCTGCACGATTTCGTGAACGGCGTGGGGTTTCGGCTGCACGCCTTGGGGTCTGGATTGTTGCGCCATAGAAAATCCTGCAAAAAAATTTAACTTGCGTCTCACGAACGGTTTGGCTGCCGCCGGCGGTTGGCGTCAAGCATTTATGTCATTAGACTCATAACTGATGATAATGTCAACTAAAGCATGACAGGCATCCGAAACACGCCAGAGGGCAACCAAATCCGCAGGATTCGCATAATTCTTCATATGTATCAAAATTGACGTAATAATCAAATATGAGTACGATATCGCTATAACGGGCGTGTCCGGCCGCACCAGGCGACGCCCCAATGCGGGAACACCCGATTTATTCACCCACACGTTGCGCTTATGACTTTGCACAATCGCCACGCCTTGCTATGGGGCGCGGCCGCCTTGACGGCTGGCGTCCTGCTTTGGATCTTGCGCCCGGTCCTCACGCCGTTCCTGCTTGGCGGGCTCATCGCATATGTCCTTCAACCGGGAGTCGAGTGGCTGGTACGCCATCGCACGCCACGCGGACTTGCCGCGCTCCTGATGATGCTTCTGTTTGGTTTGATGGCCACGCTGCTCGTTCTGCTCGTGTTTGCCGTGATCCACAAAGAGGGGCCTGAACTGATCCTGCGGTTCCCTTCTCTGGCAGCCACACTCAACGCGTGGTTACGACCCAAACTGGCCTTGCTTGGCCTGAGCTATTCATTCGATTTGAGCCATGTCCGTGAGATGTTGACGATGGACCTCAAGGTGAGCGAACGGACCATCACAGTGGCTGCGTGGCAGTCACTGCGCACGAGCGGCAACATGATGGTTACTGTCGTAGGCAACATCGTGTTGGTGCCGCTCGTCCTGTTCTATCTGCTCTATGACAGGCACGAGGCATTCGCTCGCCTGGAAAGCTTCGTGCCGCGACCCTGGCTGGGCAAAACGCGAAAGTACCTGACAGACATAGACCAGATGCTGTCGCAATACCTGCGCGGCCAACTGCTTGTGATGG
The DNA here is from genome assembly GCF_041321145.1 of Paraburkholderia sp. IW21. Classification (NCBI taxonomy): domain Bacteria; kingdom Pseudomonadati; phylum Pseudomonadota; class Betaproteobacteria; order Burkholderiales; family Burkholderiaceae; genus Paraburkholderia; species Paraburkholderia sp. IW21. The sequence goes on from NZ_JBGGWA010000023.1 coordinate 11,435, forward strand.
GGGTGCTCGCTACGTTCTATCCAATCGCTTTGACGATCGCGGGCTTCGAGATCGCGCTGCCCGTCGGTCTTTTTACCGGGCTCGCCGTGTTCATTCCGTATATCGGATTCGTGACCGGACTGGCGCTCGCGCTTCTCGCCGCGCTGCTGCAATTCGGTAGCTGGTATGGTGTTGGCGCAGTGGTGGTTGTGTACGGCATCGGCCAGATTCTCGAAAGTTTCATTCTCACGCCACGCCTCGTCGGCGAGCGCATTGGCCTGCATCCGCTCGCGGTGATTTTCGCCTTGCTCGCATTCGATCAGCTTTTCGGTTTCTTTGGTGTCCTGCTCGCGCTTCCAGCCAGCGCAATTCTGGCCGCAGGCCTGCGAGAACTCCGCGGCCGTTATCTGGCGAGCGTGTTTTACGGGGAATAGCCGGCATTGATCAGCAGGCGCGGGATTTTGCTCTGCAAACCTTGGTTTCCGGCCTGCCCGTGGGTAACGGTAGTTGCGCAATTCTTTCCGCCTCCGCGCGCTTGAGTCCAAGCACCTGTAGCACGACCGCCGCCACCCGTTCCGCGAAGTTCTGTTCGCCGACTCCTGACGCTTTTTGCCGCCGGACCGCCGGCGTAACCGATACGGCAAAGTGCAACTCGGCGGCGATCGCCGCGAAGATGATGCCCGTGACCGACACAACACACATCAAGTGATCAGGGACGACAAAGCGCTTCGCGGAAATGCCTCTTTGGCTATCGCGCAGCAATCGTTGGCCGAGCCCCCAGCCCAGTGCATGCACCGAATATCCCTCGCGGATCAGAAGCCGTCCCCATATCGGTTCACGACGTGCGCGCATCAGCGTGTGGCGCACTGAGACGGCGACTATTTCGGCCGGGTCGGACAGTTCGCGGGCGAGCTGGTCGAGCGTATCGGCGAATTCCTCGAACACCCATTCGACGAGCGCGGTGAAGATTCCCTCCTTCGACCCGAAGTGGTTGTAGAACGAGCCGAAACCGACGTCGGCGGCCTCGGTAATGTCGTTGATGGCCACCGAGTCCATTCCTCTTTCCGCCATCAGCCTCAGTGCGGCGTCGAGCAGGCGGGCGCGGGTTTCGCGCTTGCGGCGGGCACCGCGCGGTTGGCGCCCTTCAACCGCTTGGGCCGGGCCGCGCAACGTCTGCGCGCGCTGCCGGGTTGCACGGGGGTTCGGGATATCAGGCATCTCGGCTCCAGGTCTTGGTATCGTCATATTTTAGAATTATGTGTCATGGTTGACAATATAATCAACTATGTGTCTAATGTCACCTTCGCCGGACAATCGGCGGCCGCGTAGACGAAATGAGAAGCGCCGGTATCCACCCGCGTGCGATGACGAAGTACGAAGAGTTGCAAGCGATTTGTATCAGAAGAGGCGAATAGGACTACTAAGATACGGACATGCCGAATCGAGCGTTAGCGCATACGGCAAAGCATGCTGCCAGACGCACCGTGTCTTGCGATGCCTCGCCCATTTTTATTGCTGGACCATCACCTGCCTTGTGAACATCGTGAAACTTTCCGGTCTTAACGTGCAGACGCCTGCGCGTCCTTTCCTGCCGTCCGTCGGCCGGCCATCCCTCCGGGGACGTCTTCTGATTGCTGCATGCGGCGCAATGCTGCTAGCGGCCTGCCACCAGCGCGAAGCCGTCGTTCCCGAGCTCAAGCCCGTCGTTGCTGTCACGGCTCATCCCGACGGGCGTACGGCGAGCGCCTCGTTGCCGGCTCAGATACAGGCGCGGTATTCGACACCTCTTTCGTTCAGGGTTGGAGGCAAGGTCACCGAACGGCGGGTGCGCATCGGCGATACCGTCAAGGCGGGACAGACCGTTGCGCTGCTCGATCCTACCGACCTGCGCAACAACCTGGTCAACGCGCGAGCGCAGCTCGACGCCGCCGAACATCGTCTCGTGTATGCCAAACAGCAGCTCGATCGCGACCGCGCTCAGGCGCAGGCAAACCTGATCGCAACGGCGCAGATGGAGCAGACCCAGGACGCCTACGCTTCCGCCCTCGCGCAGCGCGATTCGGCACTCGCCCAGATGGCGCTCGCCACGGATCACCTGCGCTACGCCACGCTCACGGCAGACCACGACGGCGTCATCACGTCGGAGGACACCGACACCGGCCAGAACATTCAGGCAGATCAAGCCGTCTATCACCTCGACTGGACGGGAGACGTAGATGTTGTCTGCGACGCGCCCGAGCGGACGCTTGGCGCATTGACCATCGGCAGTAATGCGCGCGTGAGCCTGTCTGCGCTGCCTGGTAAGACCTTCGAGGCGCGCGCGCGCGAGGTGTCGCCCGCCGCGGACCCGCAAAGCCGCACCTGGCGCGTGAAGCTCACGCTGGCTGCGCCGAGCCCCGAAGTCCGCCTCGGCATGACGGCTAATGTCGTGTTCGATGCTGTCGGCGACGCGCCAGCGGCACGTCCGTTCGTGTTGCCTGTGACGGCGCTCTTTCACAAAGGCGAGGACCCCGCTGTGTGGGTGGTGCGCGCGGGCAGCGACACCCTTGAGCTGCGTCCGGTCAGCATCGCGCGCTACGAAGAGCGCACGGTCTCCGTCATGGGCGGCCTGCACGACGGCGACCGTGTCGTGATGCAGGGCGTGCACGCAGTGAGCGCAGACCAACATGTGCAGGTGGTGGCCCCGTTGCATCCCGAGGATTTTTCGTCATGAACGCACGCGACCGTGAAACCGCGCGTGACAGCGCGCCCGTCACCCCGTCCGGCGCCGAGGCACATAGCGAAGGTGGCTTCAATCTCTCCGCGTGGGCGTTGCGCCATCAGCAACTCGTGATCTTTCTGATCGGGCTTGCAACCCTGTTCGGCGTGATCGGTTATACGCAGCTTGCCCAGTCGGAAGACCCGCCGTTCACGTTCCGGACCATGGTGGTCAAAACTTACTGGCCGGGCGCGACCGCCCGTGAGGTGCAGGAACAGATCACGGACCGGATCGGCCGTCAGTTGCAGGCGGCGCCCTACGTCGACAACATCAAGAGCTACTCGCGGCCCGGCGAGTCGATGATCTTCTTCGCAATGAAGGACTCCGCTCCGGTCAAGGAGGTCCCAGAGACCTGGTACCAGGTGCGCAAGAAAGTGGGCGACATCGCAGCGACGCTGCCCAAGGGGGCGGTTGGACCGTTTTTCAACGACGAGTTCGGTGACGTCTACACAAACATCTATGCGCTTGAAGGCGACGGCTTTACGCCTGCGCAACTGCACGACTACGCGGACCAGTTACGCACGATCCTGCTGCGCGTGCCCGGCGTCGCCAAAGTCGACTACTTTGGCGACCCGGACCAGCACATTTTCGTCGAGATATCGAATGCAGAGCTGACGGGGCTCTCCATCACGCCGCAGCAGCTCGCCCAGGCAATCGACGCACAAAATACCGTTGCGCCCGTTGGCACCATTACTACGATGGACGACCGGGTGTTCGTGCGGCCGAGCGGCGCGTTCAAGGACGTGCAGGCGCTCGCCGACACGCTCATCACTGTGAACAAACGCGCGTTCCGGCTCGGTGATATCGCGAAGATCACGCGCGGCTATGACGATCCGCCGGTCACCCAGATGCGCGTCGGGGGGCAGGCAGTGCTCGGTATCGGCGTGACGATGCAAAAGGGCGGCGACGTGATCAGCCTCGGCAAGGCGCTCGACGCGAAAACCGCCGAACTGCAGGCGGCCATGCCGGCGGGACTCAAGCTGGCTCCCGTCTCGAGCATGCCTCACGCGGTCAAGCACTCCGTGGACGAGTTCGTAAAGTCGGTCGCCGAAGCGGTAGCAATCGTGCTGGTCGTGAGCCTCGTTTCGCTCGGCCTGCGCACCGGCATGGTCGTCGTGATCTCGATTCCGATCGTGCTCGCCGTGACGGCGCTGTGCATGCATGTGTTCAATATCGGGCTGGACCAGGTCTCCCTTGGAACACTCGTGCTCGCGCTGGGGCTGCTTGTCGACGACGCGATTATCGCCGTCGAAACGATGGCCGTGAAGCTCGAGCAGGGGTGGAGTCGCACGCGCGCGGCGGCCTTTGCCTACACGAGCACGGCATTCCCTATGCTGACCGGCACGCTTGTGACCGTATCGGGCTTCCTGCCGATCGCACTCGCGAAGTCGAGCACGGGCGAATATACGCGTTCGATCTTCGAAGTGTCGGCCATTGCACTGATCGTATCGTGGTTCGCGGCCGTCGTGCTGGTCCCCTTGCTGGGATTCCACATGCTGCCCGAGCACAAGAGCCACGAGCGTGGCGGGCACCATCACGAGCACGATCTTTACAGCACGGGCTTCTACCGGCGTCTGTCGGGGTGGGTCTCGTGGTGTATCGAGCGTCGCTGGGCCGTGCTCGGCGTCACTGCCGTGCTCTTTGCGATCGCGATGGCGGCCTTCACACGCGTGCCGCAACAGTTCTTCCCGAACTCGGAACGGCCGGAGCTCCTCGTGGACCTGCGGCTGCCTGAAGGCGCTTCGTTTGAGGCGACGCTGCGTGAAGCGAAGCGCCTGGAAAAGGCGCTCGACGGCAATCCTGGGATCGACCACTTCGTCGACTTTGTGGGCACCGGCGCACCGCGCTTTTACCTGCCGCTCGACCAGCAGCTTCAGCAGCCTAACTTTGCGCAGTTCGTGATCACGGCCAAAAGCGTCGAAAACCGCGACGAGTTGATGCGCTGGCTCGATGCCAAACTCGGGAGAGAGTTCTCCGGCGTGCGCACGCGTGTGGCGCGGCTCGAGAACGGTCCGCCCGTGGGCTTCCCCATAAAGTTCCGGGTGAGCGGCGACGATATTGCAACCGTGCGCTCGATTGCCGAAACGGTCGCCGGGAAGGTCCGTGCCGACTCCCGCACACGCAATGTCCAGTTCGACTGGGACGAGCCGGCGGAGCGGTCGATCTCGTTCGAGATCGATCAGAACAGGGCGCGCCAGCTTGGCGTGTCGTCGGAGGACGTATCGAACTTCCTGGCCATGACGCTTTCCGGCTATACGGTCACGCAGTACCGCGAGCGGGACAAGCTGATCAACGTCGATCTGCGCGCGCCAAAGAGCGAGCGTGTCGATCCTGCGCAGCTCACGAGCCTCGCGATTCCGACGCCGAACGGCCCGGTTCCGCTCGGTTCCCTCGGACACGTTCGGGACACGCTCGAATACGGCGTGATCTGGCAGCGCGACCGGCAGCCGACGATCACCGTGCAGGCTGACATTCGGGGCGACGCGCAGGGCATCGACGTGACCCGCGATATCGAGCATGCGCTTGCTGGGGAAAAAGCCAGACTGCCGGTGGGTTATCGCATCGACGTAGGTGGCGCGGTAGAAGAAAGCGTGAAAGGCCAGACCTCGATCAACGCCGAGATGCCGCTCATGATCATCGCCGTGCTGACGCTGCTCATGATCCAGCTGAAGAGCTTCGTGCGGACGTTTATCGTCGTGCTGACGGCGCCGCTCGGGCTGATCGGCGTCGTGGCCGCGCTGCTCCTGTTCGGCAAGCCCTTCGGTTTCGTCGCATTGCTCGGCGTGATTGCCATGTTCGGCATCATCATGCGCAACTCCGTGATTCTGGTCGACCAGATCGACCAGGACATCGCGGCGGGGCACGGGCGTTTCGACGCGATTATCGGTGCAACCGTAAGGCGCTTCAGGCCGATCATGCTGACGGCCGCAGCCGCCGTGCTCGCCTTGATTCCGCTCCTGCGTTCAGCGTTCTTCGGGCCCATGGCGACCGCGCTGATGGGGGGTATCACGATCGCCACGGGACTGACCATTTTCTTCCTGCCGGCGCTCTATGCGACGTGCTTCAGGATCCGGCGCGATGAGCGCGGGATGCAACCGGTTGTCGTCGAGCCTACGGAGATCTGATCATGAAGCTTGCCTGTAAGACCTCCGTTCTCGCAGTGGCTACGGCGCTCGCGCTGACGGCCTGCTCGTTCGGCCCCAGCGGCGAGCCGCCGGCGATGCCTTCGCCCGAGCACTACGGGGCGCAGGCGCAGCCGTCGAAGACTGTTGCCGCAGGCGGTATTGCGCAGCAGTTCGATATCGGCGCGACATCGGTGCCGCAGTGGTGGCGGCTTTACCGGTCCGACGCGCTCGATGCGCTCGTCCAGGAAGGGCTGCGCAACAGCCCGACGCTTGCGGCCACGCGGCGGACGCTCTCCGCCGCGCAAGAAGAACTGCGCGGGCAGATCGGGTCATCCACGCTGCCGTCAGTCGACGGTGTCGCCCAGGTCGAACGCGCGCGTTCCCCCGTTGCGCCGGGGCTCGGCCCTGAGCAGGTGCAGTACAACTTTTTCGCCGGGCAGCTTCAGGCGCATTACACATTCGACTTCTTCGGCCAGACGCGATACGCGAACTCCGCAAGCGCCGCTCGCGTAAACGTGCAGGCGTATGAACTGGAAGCGGCCCGGCGCACGCTCGCCGCCAATATCGTCGGCACGGCGATCAATGTGGCGGCGCTCGATCGTCAGATCGCGCTCACCGAACGGCTCGTCGCCGTGGCCAGCGAAACCGCAAACGAGGATCAGCAACGGTACACGCTCGGGTCCATTTCGCATGTGCAGGCCCTCAATTCAACGCAGGATGCAGATTCGATCGCGGCGAGTCTTCCGGCCTTGCGCCAGCAGCGCTCCTCAGCGGTCCACGCGCTCGCGGTACTGATGGGCCGGACGCCGGATAACGCACCGACCGTTCCCGACGTCGATAGCCTGTCCTTGCCCGACCATGTGCCCGTCGCCGTGCCGTCGGATCTCCTGCGTTCGCGTCCGGACATTCAGGCAGCCGACGCCGCCGTGAAGGCCGCCGCAGCCGACGTTGGTGCTGCGACCGCGCAGCTCTTTCCGAGCCTGTCGCTGACGGCCTCGATGGGCCGCGGCGGCTTTAGCTGGCCCGCGATGCTCTCAGGCGCGGGCGGGCTCTGGGCAATCGGTGCGGGCCTGTCGCAGCCGCTCTTCCATGGTGGGGCGTTGTTCGCACAACGCAGAGCCTCGATCGATACCTACGATGCGGCGGTTCTGCACTATAAATCGGCAGTTCTGTCGGCATTCCAGGATGTCGCGAATTCGCTGGCCGCACTGGATAACGACGCACAGACACTCGTATCAACGGAAGCAGCGGCAAAGGCAGCGCATGCGGCATTCGACGAAACGGCGTCGCGCGCCCGCCTGGGTTCTCTGCCGACAGCGGCACAGCACGCCAGCGAGCAGCGATTTCTCAATGCACAGCTTGGCGCGATACGCGCCGGGAGCCAGCGTATGAGCGATACCGCCGCACTGTTCCAGGCGATGGGCGAATTGCCGGCCGCTGAGCAGCACGTGACGTCAAAAGAGTGACGTGTCCCAGCATGGAACATCAGAACCTGATTGCCTGCCACGAGTGCGATCTGCTTTTCCGCAAGCCGCCGCGCCTGGCGGGGCTGGTTGCACGGTGTCAGCGGTGCGGTGCGGGTTTCAAAGGACTGCCTCGCAGTGGTCTGTCGCTGGAGGCGATCCGCGCTTTGACCGTCGCGGCGTTGATTACTTTTGTCATCGCGCAGGCGTTCCCGGTATTGAGACTGGAGACAAACGGGATTAGCTCGCAGACCACGCTGTTCGGTGCAGTGCAATCGTTGTGGGGCGAACACATGCGTGTTGTCGCATGCATGGTGTTCTGTTCGTCGATGCTGTTTCCGCTGACTGAGTTGCTCGCCGTTCTTTACGTGCTGGTTCCCGTTTTGATGGGCAAGCGGCCATCTGGCTTCAATCGGGTCGTTCGCCTCATTCAATTCGTTCGACCGTGGGGAATGATCGAAGTATTCATGCTCGGGGTGTTCATCACGATCGTGAAGATGGTGAGCATCGCTCAGGTGATTCCTGGGCCGGGCCTGTTTGCATTCGGCGCATTGACCGTGATGTTGGCCATCGTTGCCGCGTTCGACCCAACCGTGTTGTGGGAGGTTTGCGACGAAATGAAGATTCGTCGGCCCGCAGACATTTCCCGGTCGAGCGTGAGTGACAGCCGCATTGGGCCGAGTGACACCTCCGGCTCGCGGGAAACAGGAGCCACGGGTTATGTCACGGCAAGAAATGCAGGACTTCTCGCGTGCCATACCTGCGGCCTGGTTCAGACGGCGATCGCGCATCAGCCGCACCAGCACTGTTCGCGATGTGACTCGCTGCTGCACGAGCGCCGTCCGGACAGTGTGACGCGTTCGCTGAGTCTACTTATTGCCGCAGCGCTCGTCTATATTCCGGCGAATCTTTTGCCGATCATGCATGCATCGTCGCTCGGCCGCTCGGAGGACGACACGATCCTCGGCGGTGTCGGCTACTTCTGGAGTTCGGGAGACTGGCCTCTCGCGGTCGTTATCTTCGTGGCCAGCGTCATGGTGCCGATGCTCAAACTCACGGTTCTCGCGCTGCTGACCTTGACCGCTCGCCGGGGTTCGGACTGGCGGCCGTTCGAACGCGCGAGGCTGTTTCGTATCGTCGAGCGCGTTGGCCGGTGGTCGATGCTCGATGTCTTTGTTGTCGCACTGACGGTTGCCCTGGTGCACTTCGGCTCTTTTGCCTTCATTACCGCGGGTCCGGGCGCACTCGCTTTCGGGGCGGTCGTGATCCTCACCATGTTGGCATCGCATCAGTTTGACCCGCGGCTCACTTGGGACAACGTCCGTCGCGCACAGCGCCAGCCTGACGAAGCCGGGTCCGCACGGGTTCATAGCTCTGTCGCATCCATAAACTGAAATCAGCAAACACTATCCTCTAGCGATGCATCTTCCTGATCTACCCCTGCCCGATATCAAACCGCGAAAACGCTGGCTTCCCTCCTTGATCTGGTTAGTTCCCCTGATCTCGGCGTTGATCGGCATTGCGCTAGTGGCCCGATCCATCTCAGAAAAAGGGCCGACGGTCACGGTTTCGTTCAATAACGCAGACGGAATGGAGGCAGGCAAAACGAAGGTCAAGTACAAGGATGTCGAAATCGGCTCCGTGCAGGCCATTACGCTGACGAAAAATCTCCAGCACGTGATGGTGAAAATTCAACTTACCAGGGAGGCCGAAAAATTCGCGACACAGGGCACGCGTTTCTGGGTAGTTCGCCCGCGCGTGGGGGCCAACGGCATTTCGGGCCTCGGTACTTTGCTTTCCGGTGCGTACATCGGCGTCGACATCGGGCAATCGTCAGAAAGACGGACGGAGTTTGCCGGACTCGAGAATCCTCCCATCGTCACCAGCGGCCAACCGGGGCACCAGTACACGTTGCGAGGGGATTCGTTGGGGTCGGTCGATATCGGTGCGCCCGTCTTTTACCGTCGTGTGCAGGTGGGCCAGGTGGTCGGCTTTTCGCTCGACCCGCACGGCTCGGGTGTGATCGTGAACGTCTTTGTCAATGCACCGTTCGACCAGTATGTCGGGACGAACACCCGGTGGTGGCATGCGAGCGGCGTCGATCTTCGGCTCGACTCGAGCGGGCTTAAGATCAACACGCAATCGCTGGCGACGGTGGTTGTGGGAGGTCTCGCGTTTCAGTCACCGCCGGGTCAGGACGCCGGACAACAGGCGGCTGACAAGGCGGTGTTTCGACTCGCGGCGGACGAGTCGGACGCGATGCGCGAGCCGGACGGACAACCCCTCAACGTGGTGATGCGATTCAACCAGTCGCTGCGCGGATTGTCCGTTGGCGCACCGGTGGACCTGCGCGGAATCGCGTTGGGCCAGGTGACGGAAATAGGTATTGAATACAGCGAAATGGACAAGAGTTTCAGCATGAAGGTCTCGATGGCACTTTATCCCGACCGGCTCAACCGGCGCAGCAGCGAGGCGCTACCGGCCCCCAACACGCCGGGCGGCCATGAGCTGCTTCAGCACCTCGTGATGGAAGGGTTGCGTGGCCAGTTGCGAACCGGCAACCTTTTGACCGGGCAACTCTATGTGGCGCTCGACATGTTCCCCAAAGCCCCGCGTGCGACCGTGGACGTGCATCAGAATCCGATCGAACTGCCCACCGTGCCGAACACGCTCGATGAACTGCAGGTGCAGATCGCGGACATTGCCAGGAAGCTGAATCAGGTGCCGTTCGACAAGATCGGCGCCAACCTGAATGGCGCGCTGGAAAATGCCAACAAGCTGTTCGGGCATCTGGATACGGAGGTCGTTCCACAGGCTCGGGACATGCTGGCGGCAGCGCAGCGGACCTTCGGCACCGCTGAGGCGACGCTTCACCAGGCGGCACCGCTGCAATCGGATGTGCAGGATGCGATGCAGGAACTGACCCGTACGCTGCAGTCTCTCAATGCGCTCGCGGATTATCTGGAACGCCATCCCCAGGCGCTTCTGTTCGGCAAGAAAGGAGACCGGCCGTGATTTTCCTTCAGTCTTTTTCGTCGCGCGCTTTCGCTCGTGTGGCCGCAGGGATCTGTCTCGCCGCTCTGGTGGCATGTGGTTCCCCGCCGAGCCGGTTCTACACGCTTGGCTCCGGCGGCGGTTCGGCCACGGCGGATCGCATGGGAAGCTCCGCCGTTCTGATCGATATGCGGCCCGTTACCGTGCCTTCCGCGCTGGCGAGGAGCCAGCTCGTCGTTCAGGTGAACGCCACCCAGGTCAAGGTGCTGGAGGACGATCGCTGGGCGTCGCCGCTGCCGGATGAAATCCGCACCGCAGTGCTGGCAACGGTGACACGGCAGTCGGGCGCGCTCGACGTGCACGACATGGCGCGCACGGACAACGTTCCGCTGTACCGTATTTCGGCGGACGTGCAGCGCTTTGAGACGTGGCCTGGGTCGCACGTGCTGATTGAAGCCGTATGGAGCATACAGCCGTCAAATGGTCAGGAAACGATGATCTGCCGCAGCATAGCCAGCCAGCCGGTCTCGGCTGGCTATGATGCAATCGCAGATGGTCACCGGCAGGCCTTGCAACGAATGGCCACGCAGATTGCCCGGGGCCTCCGCGAGCTTGCCAGGACGTCTGCATTGCACGGGAGCCGGCAAACGGTGACCCGTCCAGCATCCTGCCCGTTGATGGCCTACGCTGAAACGGGGATCGGGGCGACCCGAAGCCCCTGACGGTTCTTTTCGCGTCCGCCTTATTCCGCCTCGACTGCTGCCTCGATGTGCGGCAATGCTCGCGTCGAAGTCTTCTCGGCCTCCGCGCGCTTGAGCCCGAGTGTTTGCAAAAGCGTTGCTGCCGTGCGCTCGGCAAAGTGTTCCCCGCTGAAGCCGAGTTCGTCGAGCAGCGCTGCCGCCGGCGCGCCAGGGGCGACGAAATTCAGCTCGGCTGCAATTGCCGCAAGCACTGTGCCGCCCACCGATAGAAAGCCGATGAAGGGGTCAGCGACCACAAAGCGCTTGGCTGCGATGCCATTTCCGATGTCCCGCAATAGCCGCTGGCCCAACCCACGGCTCAGGATGTGCGCCGAAAAACCTTCGCGTATCAGGAAGCGTCCCCAGACGGGATCGCGCCGCGCCCGCATCAGGGTGTGACGCACGGAGACGGAGATCACTTCCGCCGGGTCGGACAGGCCGCCGGTGAGGCGATCGAGCATGCCGCCGAACTCCTCGAACACGTTGTCGACGAGTGTCGCGTAGATGGCTTCTTTCGACTCGAAGTGGTTATAGAACGAACCGAAGCCAACGTCAGCGGCCTCGGTGATTTCGTTGATTGCCACGCCCTCCATGCCCTTTTCTGCCATGAGCCTGAGCGCTGCGTCGAGCAGGCGGGCGCGCGTCTCGCGCTTGCGGCGCGCTCCGCGCGGCTCGCGCTCCTCGGGAACGGGGGCCGCGGAAACGGGGGCCGCACGGCTGGCGCGCTTAGGCGCGGGCCGGTTTAAAGAGTTCGCCATGACGAGTTCCAGTCTTTGCTCATACCCAAGTATAGATTGGAATGTCTCTATTGACAAAACTATCAGCGATGACTTTAATGTCACATAGGCGCATGCTGACGCCCGATAAACAAATAGACAGATGGAGTGACAGTGGAGACAGGAGCAATCAACACCACCGGCCGGTCCGGCCCGCACAACCCGGTTCTGCCGTCGGCGCATGAGGTCGGCCGGGCTGGGCCTGCCCGGCAGCGTGAATTCGCTCGGCAGCCTGAATGGCGATCCGAAGCTCGTCACGTCGAATCTCATCGGCGCGCGCCGGCTATCGAAGCCGAATACGCCGTTCAAACCGTTTGATTTCCGTCCTGCCATGAAACTGACCACCGTACAGCCGGCCCGTCATCCCCATCCCACGACGAAAGCATCGGCATTGACCTACCTGATATTCGATCGGCCGGATCTTGTGAAAGCCGAGCAGTTTCTCAATGATTTCGGGCTACAGACCGTATCGCGCGGTGAAGCACTATTGCTTCTGCGGGGAACCGGTGCTTCGCATTTCTGCTATGTCGTCCGGAAGGCGCCGAAATCGCGGTTCGTCGGTTTTGGACTGCAGGTCGACAGCAGGGCCGATCTTGATGCGCTTGCAAATCTGCCTGGCGCCTCCGAGGCCGAGCGGTCGTCCTTGCCCGGCGGCGGCTATATCGTACGGTTGACCGACCCTTCCGGCTTTCGCGTCGATGCAATATGGGGCCAGGCGCCAGCTTCAACGCTGTCCCATCGGCCGCCATTGCCGTTCAACTCCGTGGATGCGGCCGTCCGGATTAACGGGACGCAGCGACCGCCCGAGCGCGCGCCTGAAGTTATCCGGCTCGGACATGTCGTGCTCGAACTCGCCGACTATCAGGAAACCTGCGCATGGTATACGCAGCATTTCGGCTTCATCCCGAGCGATGTGCAGGTGCTTCCCGATGGCTCACCCGTCGTCGCGTTCATGCGGCTCGATCTTGGTGACAAGCCGGCCGATCACCATACGCTCGCGCTTGCACAAGGCTTCCTGCCCACCTACAGCCATAGCGCCTACGAAGTCGTCGACGCCGACGCGGTCGGCATGGGCCAGCGCGTCCTGCGCGAGAAGGGCTGGACACATGCGTGGGGAATCGGACGCCATATCCTGGGCAGCCAGATCTTCGACTACTGGCAGGACCCGTGGGGCAACAAGCACGAGCACTATTGCGACGGCGATCTCTTTACGGCCGATGCGCCGTCGGGTCTGCACGCGGTGAGCCGCGAAGCAATGGCGCAATGGGGGCCGACGATGCCGCGCAGTTTCACAAAACCCAAATTCACGCCCGCGAGCATCGTGGCGCTCTTCAGGAACCTGCGCCGCAGCCCCGACCTGACGCTGAGCAAGCTGCGGACGCTGGCAAAGCTTTTCGCTTGAACCAACCTCTTCCATAGAATCCGGAGATCGATAAATGGCACTTCACGTTCTGCATTATTTGCATCAAGACCGCGCCCAGTGGGGCGTGGTCGCTAATGGCGCAATCACGCCGATTCCCGGCGAGTTCAAGTCGACCGCGGAGTTTATCGAGGCCAACCCGGTCGAGCGATTGTTCCTGCTAAGCGGTCCGACGATTCCCGAGTCGGAAGTGCAATGGTTGTCGCCCGTGACCCGCAATCAGCAGTTCATCTGCCAGGGCGCAAACTATCGCCAGCATATGATCGAGTCCGGCATGGACCCGGATGTGAAGAAATTCAACATGATCTTCACGAAGGCGACGAGCTGCATCGTGCCGGCCGACTCGCCGGTGTTTAAGCCAAACGGGGTGCAGTTCCTCGACTACGAGATCGAACTCGGTCTCGTCCTCAAACGCGACATTACGTCCCGCGAAACTGTCACCGAGGAGAATCTGCACGAGTACATCGCCGGTGCCGTGATCGTCAACGACTATTCCGCGCGCGATATTCAGATTCCGCAAATGCAGTTCTACAAGGGCAAGAGTTATCGCACGTTTGGCCCCATCGGTCCTTATCTTTGTCTCCTGGAGAAACAGGACATTGCAAAGCTGAAGGAGCTTGTGCTGACGCTGACGGTAAACGGAACGGTTCGCCAGAATGACTCCACAGCGGGCCTCGTCTACGGACCGGCGGAGACCTTGACGGAGCTTTCTACCATACACGATCTACGCACCGGGGACCTGCTCGCAACCGGCACGCCCTCCGGCTGTGCGCTGAGCATTCCGTCACCTGAAAAGATGCGCGCCGCGGCGCAGCTGCCTGATGCAGAAAAATGGCGTCTCTTCCTGAAGATGCAGGAGGAAAGGCCTCAGTATCTGCGCGTGGGTGACGTCGTGGAGGCGCATATCGCCAGCCATGACCGCTCGATCGATCTGGGCGTACAGCATAACGTCGTTATGGAACAGGCGGCATGAAAGGCGTCGCAAACGTACACGATGTCCTTGCCATTGAAACGCAGGGGCAGCCAGCGGATCTTCCGTCGAGTACTTACGAGATGATCTGTCGGGGCGCCGCCATCAATCCATCGGCACCCGCACTTTCGTTCTTTGCAACGGCCGACGAGCACCGGAACGGCGAGTGCTGGACCTATGGTCAACTGGTGCGCGAGATCACGCGGACCGCGAACCTGTTTTCGCGGCTGGGAGTACAGCGCGACTCAGTTGTCGCCTATGTACTGCCCAACCTCCCGGAGACGCACTTTGTGATCTGGGGCGGTGAGGCGGCGGGGATCGTCTGCGCGATCAATCCGCTGCTGGAGGGGGAAGCTATCGGGGAACTGCTCAATGCTTCGGGTGCCAGCGTGCTCGTCACACTGGCGCCATTTCCAGGCACTGACCTTTGGCAAAAAGTGCAAGCGGTGCTGCATAAAGTGCCTTCCCTCAAGCATCTTGTGCTCGTCAATCTGGCCGACCGGATGCCGCGCGAAAAGCGTTCCGTGGCCCGGACGCTGCAGCGTGATGAGTCTTCAAGATTGCATGGACCTGGCGGCATTCATAGTGCCGTTCCTTCACATATGGGCATTCACGATTTCAGCACCGCGATAGCCAGCGAAGACGGCGATGTGCTCGACAGCGTGGTTGAAATCGGTGTCGATGATGTATCGTCCTTCTTCTGCACGGGCGGCACCACCGGACTGCCGAAGATTGCGGTTCGGCGGCACGGCAACGAGGTGGCCAATGCGTGGAACGCGGGTCAGTTCTTCGGCGAAAGCATTGGTCCGGGGAAAACGATTTTTTGCGGACTGCCGCTTTTCCACGTCAACGCCGTGATGGTGACAGGTCTGCTGGCGTTCTCGCGTGGTGCCCACGTCGTGCTCGGCACACCGCAAGGGTATCGGAGCGAGGGTCTTGTAAAGCGCTTCTGGGAAATTGTCGAGCATTACCGCATCAACTTCTTCAGCGCTGTTCCGACACTCTACGGATCGCTGCTGGACATTCCTGTTGGCGAGCACGATATCAGCTCGCTCGAGTATGGCCTGTGCGGCGCCGCCCCGATGCCGGTGGAGTTACTTCGCACTTTCCAGGATCGTACAGGGATAAGAATCCTTGAGGGCTACGGCCTCACGGAAGGTACCTGCGTTAGCAGCGTGAACCCTCCGCTTGGCGAGCGCAGGGTCGGTTCGATTGGTCTTCGTCTGCCCGGTCAGGCGATGAAAGCAGTGGTGGTCGATGAAACCGGCCGGTATGTGCGGGATTGCGTTGCGGATGAGGTCGGTCAACTGGTTATCTCCGGCCCAAACGTGTTCGTTGGCTATACCCGAGCGGATCAGAACAGTGGCATCTGGATGGAAGGTGGTGAGGGCGGACTCTGGCTCAATACCGGCGATCTCGGACGCTGCGACCCCGACGGTTACTTCTGGCTCACCGGCCGGCAGAAGGAACTGATTATCCGGGGCGGACACAACATTGACCCTGCGGCAATCGAGGAAGCACTGCATCGCCATCCCGCAGTCCAGATCGCCGCAGCTGTAGGACGCCCCGATATGCATGCGGGCGAGTTGCCGGTCGCCTATGTCCAGCTAAAGCCAGGCACAACCGCCACCGAAGCGGAACTGGTCGAGTTTCTGCGTCACGAGATCAACGAACGCGCCGCGTTGCCAAAGGGGATACGGATCGTGGACGCGATGCCGCTGACGGGCGTCGGCAAGATCTTCAAGCCGGCGCTGAAACGGAGCGAAACGGAAGACGCCCTAAAGTCGGCCCTTGTAGAGGCTGGCGTCGAGGATGCAACCGTTATCCTCATTGATGACACCTCGCGCGGGATTTCACTCTACGTGAAACTTGCCGACCCCGCTTTGGAAGCATTGACGACTTCCGTGCTGGGGCGGTTTCCGTTCGCATTTTCGATCTCGGCCGCCGCGAGGCCAGCACGGGCGGAGCAACCGACCGGGACGGACCCGGCAGCAACAGATGCGCAGGGCAGGCCAACGTGACACGAGCCACGACATCAAAGGGACGTGTTCGGTCGTGCGACCGGATTAGAGGTTAATCGGAAGTACCCGCCGCGATGCCGCATTGAAATGCCTGCCAGCGTATTGGATTTAGTACACCTATTCGTTTGGAAGGGAAAGATGATGAGTATTGCGTCAGAAAGGTCTTTGCGTTCGCAGGTTGAGAAATGGCTCGGACCGACTTCCTCGACGCCGGTTCGGGTTACCCGATTCAGCCGCACACGCTCGAATCAGAGACCGTGCGTGCGTATCGAGCTACTGTTGCCGACAGGTCCGCTTGGGTTCTTTTTCTTCCGGCACCGCGACGGTACGTGGTGCGTGTTCCCGCCCGAGACGGAACGCCTGGCCATGCACGCTTACTAGAGTGCGGGCGACCGGAGTAGGCGGCGGTGTAGCCATACGAAAGGCGGACAACAATCAATTGAGCAGATCCAACGGCAACACCAACGATTCATAAAAATTTCGAAACAGAGCGACAGGAGAAGAGACATGAGGAATTACAAACGCGCGATCAGTTCAGTCTGTGTGGCGGCTTGCATCTGCTCGGCTGCGCTTATCAACAATGCCAATGCGCAGTCGGCAGGAAGCATAACGCTGTCGACAGGATGGCTTCACGTCGCGCCACAGGGCAGTGCAACGCCGCTTACAGTAGAAAGCGTCGGCGGCATTGCGGTGAATCAGCAACTTTCCGGCACCGGAGCGCATGCCAGTTCAACGGATACGGTGGGAATTACCACCGAGTATTACGTCACCGACAACATCGGTGTCGCCACGCTCATTGGACTGCCACTCACAGTGAACTTGGTTGGTGATGGCACGCTCAAGAAGTATGGAACCCTCGGCACGACAAGGCCGATGCCGCCCGCCATCGTCCTTCGATACCACCTGTTTGCAGCCCAGTCAAAATTCCGTCCTTTCGTCGGATTAGGTGTGAACTATACGTGGTTCACGCAGGTTCGGACAACCAATAGCCAGTTCGTAACCGATAGCTTGGGTCCGGGCGGCTCGGCGCACGCGTCACTCAGTTCATCCTGGAATCCGGTCTTCGAGATCGGGGCAAATTATGCGATTACAAAACACTGGTCTGTCGGAACCGCTGTCGGTTACGTTCCGCTAAAGACTCACCTTGCCCTGGACGGGACGACCGCAACTGGAACGCACATCGTTTCCAGATCGACGCTGCGAATCAATCCCATTAACGTCTTCCTGAACGTCGCCTATACGTTCTAGCGCGTACAGGTCGCTAATGCGCGAATCGAGAGGTTTGAACGCTCATCGAAGACATGGACGTTATCTTTCGCCACCCGGACCTGGCTGCGGTCCGCGACTTCACGGTCGATTGCGACATGTTGCTGCAATGGGGCCCGGCAGTGCCGGGTCTCTGACCCACAGCGCGGCATGACCGCACTCGCCCACGCCGCTCGCACGTTATGAAAAGTGGTCAGTCATGCCGTCATTCCAGCGCTTGCGCAGCAAACGAAGCTTCTCTTTGGATCGAATAATGAAACGACAGGTCCTCAAGACCATTCTTTTTGCGTTGCCCAAGCTCCTTGAGCTGACGGCACGCCGGTTTCCCGCCTATCGTGAACGCCTGAAGGAGCGCGATCTCGTCGTCTCGATCGGGCTCATGGACGGAAGCATCAATCGGGTCGTCGAGTTCAAGAATGGTCACATTCGGTCGCGTGCCGGCAATCATCGGCGCTCCGACGTGCGCATGGCCTTCAAGGATGTCGCCACCGCGCTGAAGTTCTTTTCCCCCAAGCCGGACCAGGGTGAAATCATCCACGCCGCGAAGAACTTCAAGGTGGTGACCGAAGGCGAAGACGAACTGCTGGTTTGGGTCATGCAAACTCTGAGCATGATGCAGACCATCGGTTTGCCGATGGGCACGCGGATGCGCGATGGCACGCGCCGCTACACCACTTGCACAAATGGCGGCCCGCTGTTCGTCTACGTCAAGGATGGTCGCGTCGTCCGGGTGACGCCCATCGATCTGGACAGCACGGATGCTCCAAGCTATGTGATCGAGGCGCGCGGGCGCCGCTTCAGTCCGCCACGGCGTGGATTGGTCGCGCCCCACGCGTTGACGCTCAAGTCGCTCGTCTATTCGGACAAGCGCATCCTTCATCCCATGAAGCGGGTCGACTTCGATCCTGACGGCGAGCGCAATCCGCAGAACCGCGGCAAGTCCGGCTATGTGCGTATCACTTGGGACGAGGCGCTGGACATCGTCGCGAAGGAGATCAACCGGCAGAAGCGCGTTCATGGACCAGGTTCGATTACGTTCCCGCTGTCGTCCCACCACCAGTGGGGCAATGTGGGCTACTACCTCAGCGCGCTGACGCGTTTTTCCAACCTGATCGGCTTCACCCGGGTCGCCGCGAATCCGGACAGCTGGGAAGGCTGGTACTGGGGCGCCATGCATCATTTCGGTAACTCGATGCGCATCGGCGTTCCATCCGGCTATGGCGGTGTCGAGGATTGCCTCAAGGAAGTGGACATGATTGTCTTCTGGTCCTGCGATCCCGAAAGCACCAATGGCGCCTATGCGGGATTCGAGGGGACGCCGCGACGCATGTGGGCCAAGGAACTCGGCGTTGAGTTCGTTCATATCGACCCGCACTGCAACCCCACCGCGCAATTGCTCGGCGGGCGATGGATTCCGGTCCGACCGCAAACCGACGCTGCGCTCGCCACCGCCATCATGTACGTGTGGGCCGTGGAAAACCTGTACGACAAGGATTACGTCGCTGCCCGCACGACCGGCTTTGACGAGTGGAAAGCCTACCTTCTCGGCGAAACCGACGGCGTTGCCAAGACACCCGAGTGGCAGGAAAGCGAGACCGGCGTGCCCGCCAAGGACGTCCGCGCGCTTGCGCGCCGCTGGGGGAACAGGAAGGTCCACCTGGCTGTCGGGATGACCGGTGCGGGATTCGGTGGTGCGGGCCGAGGCGCGACGGGAGCGCAATGGGCGCGCTGCATGATCATGATGATGGCGATGCAGGGCTGGGGTAAGCCGGGCGTGAACTTCGGCTGCCTTGAAGTCGGTGTCCCTCACGACCTCCATTTCTGTTTCCCCGGCTACGCGGACGGCGGCATTTCCGGCGACCTGGCGTGGACCGCCAATGCGGTCAACAATTACCAGCGCATGCCGCACATCCTGACCATGAATCCCGTCAAGCAGATGGTGCCGCGGCAGCAACTTCCCGATGCCATCATCAACGGCCATGCCACGGGCTACCTCTGGGACGGCATGTCGCAGGAAGCCCAGTTCGCGCCGTTCACCTATCCCATGCCCGGGTATTCGCCGATCCACATGATCTACCGTTACGGCGGATCCGCCTTCAGCACGGTGACGAATTCCGGACGCTGGGCCGACGCCTACCGGCACTCGAGCATCGAGTTTGTGGTCAACCAGTCCATCTGGATGGAGGGTGAGGCTCAGTTTGCCGACATTATCCTGCCTGCCTGCCTGCACTTCGCTGGAGCGCTGGGACATCGGGGAATGGTCGAATTCCGGCGGCTACGCCCATCATGGCTACAGCACGGTCAATCATCGCATCATGACGCTGCAGCACAAGTGCATCGAGCCTTTGGGCGAGTCCCGTTCCGACTACGACATTTTCACCGCGATCCTGACCCGGTTAGGCCTGGGCGCTGTGTTCACCGAGGGCTGCAGTGAGCTTGACTGGGTCAAGCGGGTCTTCGACTCGTCGGATCTGCCCGATCATATTTCGTGGCGCGAGTTCTGCCGCAAGGGCTATTTCGTCGTGCCGCCCGAGAAGCCCGAATTGCGCCATCCGGTAGACATGCGCTGGTTTGCGGAGGGCCGGCGCAAGGACCTCCAGGAGCCCCACCCGCTGCCGTCCCAGTTCGCCGAAAAATTCGGCACGGGTCTGCAGACGCCGAGCGGCAAACTGGAGTTCGTACCAGAGTTGCTGAAGCGGCACACAGCGGACAATCCCGAGCGCCCGGCGCTCAACCGGTACATCCCCTCCTGGGAGGGGCTGCGCTCGGACCTGGCTCAGCGCTATCCGCTGCAGTTGATCGCCACTCACAGTCGTTACAGCTTCCATACCCATAGCGACGGCAAGAATTCCTCGGTTAACAGCATCGAGGACCATCGCGCGCTAATCGGCGGGCACCGCTTCTGGCTGCTGAGGCTTGGTCGGGAAGACGCAGCCGTGCGAGGCATTGCCCATCGCGACCTCGTGAAGGTTTACAACGACCGGGGCGCGGTGATCTGCGCGGCCGACGTCTCGCCGCTGGTCAACGCGGGAGTGGTCAAGTCGTACGAGGCGAGCGCGGAATTTCAGCTGATTGAAATCGACGGCGAGCGCGTCGAAATCGGCGGCTGCATGAATATGCTGACCCCGGACCGGCCTCAAACTGCCGGCACGAGCAGCATGAGCCCGAACTCCTGCCTGGTGCAGGTCGAAAAGTGGCGAAGTGCCGAGGCGTTCAAGCTCGGTCGCGCAGCGTGAGGAACATGGAATGAGCAAGTGGAACCTGGTTATCAAGGTCGGGCGTTGCGAGAACTGCCAGAACTGCGTCATTGCCGCACGCGACGAGCACGTCGGCAACGATTTTCCCGGCTATGCCGCGCCCGCCTACGCCAACGCCGACAGCCCCGTTCGCATCCTGCGCCGTGTCCAGGGCGACTCGCATATGGTCGAGACAACATATCTGCCGGTCATGTGCAATCACTGCGACGAAGCGCCGTGCATGAAGGTGGGGGGCAACGCCATTCGCAAGCGCGCAGACGGCATCGTCATCATCGACCCGGACAAGGCGCGGGGCCGGAAGGACATCGTGAAGTCGTGCCCGTACAAGGCGATCGTCTGGAATGAAGAGCTGCAACTGCCGCAGATCTGGATCTTCGACGCCCATCTGCTCGACCAGGGTTGGCCCCAGCCGCGTTGCCAGCAGTCATGCCCGACCGATGTGTTCGAGACAGTCAAGCTCGATGACGCAGCGATGGCCGAGAAGGCCCGGCGCGAGGGGCTCAAGGGTCTGCGGCCCAACCTGGGCACGAAGCCTCGCGTCTGGTACAGCGGCCTCGAGCGCTGGGAAACCTGCTTCATCGGCGGAAGCGTTAGCGCCCGGATGGGAGACGTGATCGAGTGCGTCACGGATGCGGCGGTGGCCCTGTACGTCGGCAACCAGAAGCTGGCCGAAACCGTCACGGACGGCTTCGGCGATTTCCGGTTCGGCGGCCTGGTCAAGGGAAGCGGGATCTACCGGATCGAGATCCGTCATGACCTCGGCAACGCTTCGCGCGAATGCGAACTGGCCGAAAGCGTTTATCTGGGCGAGGTCAGCCTCGCCCGGTCGACCAACGACGCGGAGGTCGCGCGTTCATGAGCACCGCAACGAAGCTGCTTTGCCTGGGACCGGCGGACCCGATCCATCTGGAAACACGAAGGACCGCGATGCCCCGACCGGGAAGAGGCGAGGTGCTGGTCCCGGTCCAGGCGACATCGGTCAATCCCATCGACGTCAAGCGCGCCAAGGGGTACGGCCGGCGTCTCCTGAGTCTCAAGGGAGCAGGAAAGTTTCCGCTGGTCCTCGGAAACGATTTTACTGGAGAGATCGTTTCCGTGCGCGCCGGTGTCAGCCCGTGGCGACTGGGCGACTGGGCGACTGGCCGACTGGGCGACAGGGGCATGGGGTTGGTGCCGACCGGCAAGAAAGGAGGCACGCATGCCACGCCCCCGACGGTGGACGCCCGCTTCGTGCGGCCGGCGGTCAGCGGCCTTGCATCCAGGGCACCGGCGGCTCTTCCCTATACTTTTACCACGCTCTGGCTGGCGCTACGCGGCGCTGGCATCAATGAATGCAACGCAAAAGGTCGGAGCGTCATTGTGCACGGTGCATCGGGGGGCCTTGGCCAGTTGGCGCTGCAGATCCTTGGGATCGGGGGAGCTTCAGTCACCGCCATCTGTAGCACCGCAAATATTGAACTCTGCCGGAATCTCGGCGCGACGGCAGTATGGGACAGAACCCGCTGCCGGCTGGAAGAACTGCCCGATCATTTCGATGCCGGCCTGAATTTTTGGCGCTTGGGAAGATGAGGCGACCCTTCTGGATCGCCTCCGGCAAGGAGCCGTAGGATATGTCACGACCGTTCATCCCCTCCTGGGTAACATCGACTGTTGCGGTCTTCTGCCGGGAGCGTGGCGTTCACGCCAGGACTGGCGGCGTATGCAATCGCTGGCCGACCCAAAGGGCGCACTATCGCTGGATCGTGTTTCAACCGGACGAAGGCGCTCTCGATATGCTGCACCAGTTCCTCACGAGGGGCACGCTGACCCTGTCCGTCGGCGTCTCGGAGCCTTTCTTTATGCACTCCTGGCGTTCGAGCACACCGTCAGCCACAAAAAAGGGCGCGCCATCCTGCTTCCAATGCGGGCCCTCTCAAGTTGACGGGCGCAAACCACCGGGGCGGCTGAAGCGTAGTTATCCATATCATCTAACTTTCTCCACTGCGGACGAGATAGTCCAACCATGCCATATGGCGAAGCGTTCTTTCCGCATGGCGCGATGACATGCCGCGCTCGTCCGAGGTTCGGCAACACGAAGTGCTGCCGAATCAGGCCGGAGCATGAGGGAAAGGCCCCCGTGCGACGCGCATCGCGAAAGCGGCATATCTCGTATTCGCGCCTGCGAGTCGGTGCGTGACCGTTCTCAGCGCGGTTGTTCACACGAGCAGCCGCTTTGACGAAAACGTGCTTTACCTGAGCGAGTTCGGGAATATCAGCCTTCGCCGCCGGATTACTGTGCAATCGGTCGGTAACGTGCCTGCGCGACACCGTGCCAGAGCGCAGCACCCGCCGCAAAGCGCGTTGCCGGGGCCTTGAGCCGCTTTTGCACCAGCACGTCAAGTTCGGCGCCATGCTCGTCAACCGCATGCCACAACAGAAAGGTTCGCCCCGCAGCGTCACGAACATCTCGTTCAGATGCCAGGCGCCGCCCGGCGTGCGTCGCGCGGACGACAGCAGTCCCCACCAACCTGAGAGAGCCCTCAGCCCCTCGTGAAACCCAACGTTCGAGGTGGGACAACCTTGAGCTGAGCAAGTATCCTGGATCAGCGCCTCGGTGACCTATATCCCGATGTCGCCCCCCTCACGATCGACGCATTGAATGCCATGGGTATGCACGGTGTGACGAAGCTGCGCATCCTTACGAATCCGCTCATCACGCACCTGGGCCGCGTCTACAGATTTTAAAGATGGCTGCTGGTTACGCTCCGAGGGAGCGTTGCGTGGACCGCAGATGAAGAAGGAGGGCGAGCCACACCGAGAGGGAAGAGACGGCGCGAGGCTAACTCCGTGCTCCGCACGGGCTGCGCAGGCAGGACCTAAGTCGCCTGCATGCGGGACGGGTTGGTATTACATGGCGACACGCAGCGTGCAGCTCCAGTGAGTGGCTTCGCCTGCCGCACCAGGCTGCCGACGTCCGCTTCGACTCCCGCCCGTTTCGGTGCCTGTGAGTGTTCCGCCCGGGATGGGATGGGCCGCTTCCGCATCCGACCGGTCCGCTGTTCGGTATGACGATTCCACCTTTTGCCTTCACCTCGTTGTAAATTTTGTCGTTTATATTGACGTAAACATCAAAAATGAGTTTAATATCATTGTATCGATTAGCCGATATCACAATGGAGAGCGGTGTCATGGACGCAGCCACGTGGCTGACGTGCAGCCGGGAAGTTGCCGGGACCATCATGCGTGTACCGCAAAAGCGTGCACGGGGCGTGCTCGAGTCGCGCGAGAAAACGTTTGTGCAGAACCCTCGGTGCTGGGGCAATCGCAGCCCTGAGGTCAAGCCGCTCGTGGCGTCACTCACTACCTGGAGGACCTGGCATGAAGCGGTTGAAGTCGCGCAGCAGTCCCTCCGTTTCTGGGGCGCTCGCGTTGCCCGCGCTGTGCAGGCTTCGCTCGATTACCTCGGAGCGCTGGTCGACGAGACCTCCAGCCGGCGTGCTGTGAGCTCCGTGTGCATCGTCGAGCGACGGCATTTTTACGCCTTCGAATACCCTGGCAGAAAGCCGAACCGCATCAAATTCAGCAGGCTGATAGAGCTCGCCGAGGCAACTTGATGAACGCAACGCTCCTATCCGCAATGGCAGCACTGTTCGGTGCATCGATCGCTGGCCTGACATCTGTTGTGACGCAACGAACGCAGGCGAAGGCAGAGTGGCTTGCGCACGACCGCATCCGCCGGCAGGACCTCTACAAGGAGTTCATCGAGGAGGCGTCGCATTGCTATGTCCACGCGCTTCGGCACGATGAGCCGGACCTCGCTGCTCTCGTCAGTCTGTTCGCGAAAATAAGCCGTATGCGTGTCCAATCCTCGACAGAGGTTGTGAACGAAGCCGATCAGGTTGGACGAAAGATTGTGGATACCTATCACGCCCCGGAAAAGACGTTCCTTCAACTTCGCGAAATGCTCGCGGACGGTTCGATCGACATCCTCAGCCGATTCAGCGACGTTTGCCGCGCCGAATTCGATTCGCTGCGGGCGCAGCAATTCTGAGTGACGACTCAACCCGGAGGTTGTGCGAACCGCCGGGGCTGGAGCCTGACACTGTCAAATCTCCTGTCGAGAGAATCATTGCGAAAACCATCATCTGACACGCGCGGGCATGTGATGGCGCCGCAGATGGCGATCTGACCGGTACGTTATGCCATGAAACGGGAACGCCTGACACACGCACAGCGCAGGGAGCAGACGAGAGAGCGTCTGCTTGAGGCTGCGCGGAAGATGTTCGTCAAAAAGGGATTGGCCGCTACCAGCGTGGAGGATATCGCCGAGGCGGCCGGCTACACGCGCGGCGCCTTCTACTCGAACTTCGACGGTAAGCCGGATCTGCTGTTTGAGTTGCTGTGCCGGACCACGATAGCGCGCAGGTCAATCTGAGGGCGATTATGGAAGAGGGCGGCACGCCCGCGGAAATGAAGGCGCGCGCCATAGCGTACTACAGCCGGCATTTTCGTGATCGAGACTGCTTTCTGCTTTGGGTCGAAGCCAAACTACTCGCGTATCGGGACACCGCATTTCAGGAGCGCATTAACGCGTTCCGGCACGAAAAGCTCGACCAGATCAGCGCGTACATCCGCACGGTGTCGGAGCGCGACGGCAGGCCATTGCCCCTGCAGGCGGACGCGCTCGCGCTCGGCTTGGTGAGCCTGAGCGATGGTGTGCAGTTCTCCGGAATGTGCGATCCGCAGACGGCGAGCGACAAGGGGATACAGACCGTGCTTGCCGGATTTTTTTCGTGCGTAATGTGGCGACAACCGGAAGAAATACAGCACGCCGATCATCGCGCGGGCGTGCCCGGCCGCAGACGTGGGACGCCCACCGCGGGCGCCGACAATATCCGTGACCAGCGTCCAGCACGATGAAATTGAAGGCAACTGCCTGGGCAACGCCCTGTACCTCGCTCAGCCTGTCGGTCGTCAGAACCCGGTGCCCCGACAGAGCCCTTCGGTCTCGTACGGTTGGGGCGGGTAGTTGTGTATGTCAAGCTGTCAAAGGAGATAACCATGTTTTACGACCACACGAATTCCCAAGATATCGATCACCGAAGCGGTACGAGTGATCGGCGCGACGTGGGTTCTGCGGCGAACGATATCGTCGAGGTGATCAATCCCACTCCGGCAAGGAACTGGGCATGGGCGCACCACAGGGACTCATATGACTGGATGGACTGGCAGTCCGTTTCCTGCGATAGCCCCGTGGGTGACCGTGCCTTGATTTCGGATACAACAGGATCGTCCTATCAGCGAAGCGGTGGAAGATACCAAAATACCAAAATCGTAGCCACTATCTGCGGATGGCGAAATCGCGCTTTAGGTGCGCATTTCCAAAGGTCTTGACTGCAGTAACCTCCCGAGAAACGGCAACCAACGGCTATGAAATGCTAAGGATCGACGCAGTCACGGATAACGAAGGTTTCCCGGAGCGATGCGATGTCGCGATAATAGGCGGCGGCATTGTTGGCGTCAGCACGGCGTATGAACTGGCGCGACGCGGCGTCCAGGTGGCTCTGCTCGAAAAGGGCGTCATCGGCGGCGAGCAGTCGGGGCGCAATTGGGGCTGGGTGCGTCAGCAGAACCGCGACCTCTATGAGTTGCCGCTCGCGGTGCAGAGCCTCAAGCGCTGGAGCGAACTAAGCGAAGAACTGGGCGAGGACATTGGGTTTCGTAAGGCGGGCATCCTGTACGGCACGGAGCATCAATCTGACATCGCGCAATGGGAGTCGTGGCTTGCCCGCGCCCGGGAAGTCGGCTTTAACAGCGAGATCCTCAGTGCGCGCGAACTGGCAGCGCGCATTCCGTCCGGACGTGCGGCGTGGGCTGGAGGGCTGTGGTCGGCCACGGACGGCCGCGCCGAGCCGTCGAAAGCCGCGCCTTCGATTGCTCGCGGCGCACAAGGTCTCTGCGCGGCGGTGTATCAGAACTGCGCGGTACGAAATCTCGACACGAGTGCGGGGCGTGTCTCCGGCATCTGGACGGAGCGCGGCCGGCTCGCAGCCGACACCGTCGTTCTCGCGGGAGGCGCCTGGAGCGCGTTGTTCTGCCAACATCACGGCATCGATCTGCCCTCCATCAACGTGATGGGAACGGCGTTGCGAACCGCTGAGGCGCCGGGGGTCATCGAAGGCTGTTTCTCCGGACCTAACTTCGCGCTGAGGCGACGGTTGGACGGCGGCTACACCATCGCTGTTCCCGGCTACGGGCGCGTGGAACTCGCGCCGCAAAATCTGCGGCATTCGGTGAAGTTCCGCACCATGTTCCGAAGCAAGCTGAAGAAAAAACTGAAGATTCGCGTCGGTGCCAGCTTCTTCCACGGACCGGAGGCAAGCGCAACCTGGCGCGACGATGATGTCTCGCCGTTCGAAGAAACACGGGTGCTGGGTCCCCGGCCTGATACCGAGTGGCTCGAACGTGCCCTGCATAACGTGGCCAGCGTGTTTCCCGAGCTGTCGGGCTTGCGGATCGCTCACGCATGGGCGGGCGCGATCGACACGACGCCGGACCTCGTCCCCGTCATCTCGAAGGTTAATGCGAAACCCGGTCTCGTGATCGCATCCGGCTTCAGCGGACACGGCTTTGGACTAGGGCCAGGCGCAGGCGTGCTCGTGAGCCGGTTGGTAATGGACGAGGCGCCACAGTTCGACATTACTCCCTACAGACTGGCCCGCTTTTCCGACGGAACGAAACTGAGCAGCCCCCAAATGATGTGAGTCGAGGCCGCGGGCGAGCTATCGCGGCAGCCCGCTTCGGGAGATTGAACCTCCATTACGATTCAACTGTACTGATTAACGGCTATTGCAATTCTAAAAGCGGCCGGGGATCTTGATTGACCTCGTATGACGGAGAAGGGTGGCGTGCTGCCGATCACAACTGTGTGACATTCGGGCGTTCCATGCCGCTTGCATGAGGCAGTGATCGGTCGAGATGGAATGGACACCGCCCTCCCTCCGGGGAAGTGGGCACGATCGAGGGCCCCCAGGACCGAACGGCATCAATGTGCCAAAGTGGAGTTGCGACACAACCACTTGAGGAACGGAGGCCCCAGATGAATGCTACGACATATGGACTCGATATTGCAAAACGGGTGTTCCAGCTGTACTGGGTCGACGCCCAAACCGGCGAGATCGCGAATCGGAAATTCGGACATGACGACTTAATCGCGTTTCTCGCGCAGCGCCCCGCCGGTCGGGTCGCCCTCGAGGCGTGCGGAAGTGCTCACTGGTGGGCGCGTAAGATCCGCGCGCTCGGACACGAGGTGGTGCTATTGCATGCCCAATTTATTCGACCTTTCGTGCAAACGAACAAGACCGACGCGGCGGACGCCCGGGCAATCTGGACTGCAGTGCAGCAACCTGGCATGCGCACTGTTGCTGCCAAGACTGAAGATCAGCAAGCGATGCTAAGCCTTCACCGTATGCGTTCGTTGCTCGTAAAGTTCCGGACGATGCAGATAAATCAGTTGCGTGGGTTGCTGTATGAATTCGGCGTGACGTTTCGTGCAGGACGCGTGGCGGGACTGGCCGAGATCAGGGAGCGCATGGCAGACCTCGAAGACGCACTACCTCAATCAATAGTCCTAACCCTTCATGAACAATTGCGCCGCATCAACGCGTTCGAAGAAGACATCGATCAGCTCGAGAAGCGGATTGGCGCCTGGCAGAAGCACGAAGCGGCATGTCGTGCGATCTCCGAAGTGCCGGGCATCGGCCGCCTGACTGCAACGGCCTTAGTGGCAACAATTGGAGATGCGAAGACGTTCAGGTCGGGACGCGAGTTCGCAGCGTTTCTGGGGCTTGTTCCTCGCCAGAATGGTACAGGCGGAAAGATCCGGCTGGGCTCGATCTCCAGGCGAGGCGACCCATACCTGCGTACGTTGTTGATACATGGGGCGCGCTCAGTTCTGTGTCACACCAAGGTGCCAACCGCATGGCAAAAGGCAATGCAGGTACGACGTCCAGCAAATGTAGTGGCGGTGGCCTTGGCAAACAAAATGGCGCGAATCGCCTGGGCGATCCTCGCTCACGAGACTTCGTACGAAGCGCATCATGTAAGCAACAGACTCGCATAGCAGAATTGGCACTTTGAAGCGTTGAGAAACTGGTAGGTTGCTAGGGTTGAGTTCAATGTGATGGCGAGACAGGTCGGACCGCAGGAACGCAAACCTGAACACAGTCTTGTGCTTCAAGCACGTGGCCGAGATGAGGACGTTCCTGGCGAATTCCATCAGAGCCCGCAGCTTCGGCTTGCAAAAGGCCGCATATAAGACCGCAGCCGATACCTCGTTCACGCGTCACATCAAGATCAACTTGGCAAACCGGGCGGTGTCCATATAAGCCTGTGTGAAAACGCAAAAGTATTCGGTTTTCGGGTGTCACTTTGCCCTTCCCGAGTCGTTGCCAAGCCAATACGGCGCAATCTGAGGGGTCGATTTCTTAGGCCGCCGCATTCAGCAAGTGTTTTCACACAACCTCGGCCAGTTTCGGACCTTCTACATCAGTGCCTAAATCGTCGACAATCCACCGCGCGAAACATTCCGGCGACGAGCACATGAAAAGCGACCTGTGGTTTTTCAATGACCCGCCAAACGTCGCAGCTATCGCAAGCAAGGATGTCCTTTGCGGACGCGATTGGATTGACGATGAGGATGGCGCGCGGCAATTTCACGCTCTCAATCTAGCCGGCAAGAAGGCGATGCCCTCGTGGTAAGTTTGCAGAACATCGTTGAGTTGGACGATACAATTCGCGACTTGGCCGATCTTCCGGTCGGATGGCACGCGTGGCGAACCGGCGGCCGGCGCGCATTTTTTAGACCGTAGTTTCCAGCTGAGCTAACCACCCGGCTACTCCCATTGATTCAACTCGCAATCGCCAAGTCGCCGGCCAACGTTAGCCAATATCGATCGTGCGGCTCGTGGATCGCTGCTGCTCGTGTTTCGGGACCGTCAACGTCAGGACGCCCTTGTCAAACTTTGCGAGAGCGTGGTCGGGATCGGCATTTTCCGGCATCGGGATCGTGCGCGTGAAGGCTCCATATGCGCGCTCAAGCCGATAGCAACCGTCCTCCTCACTGTGCACATCCTGCTTCTTTTCGCCACGCAATACCAACGCTCCGTCCTCGACGCTAACGGTCAAGTCCTCCCGCTCCATGCCTGGCAGTTCGACGGTCACGCGCAGTATCTTTCCCTCGTCAACCACGTCGATGCGCGGCTGGAAACGCGATGAACTGAAGTCGCCAAACCATCGTTCGAGCGCGCCGCGCGCCGCGAACGGATCATGAAAGAAATCCTCCATCGCACGCCACGAATCACGGGGGAAAAGTCGCGAAATGTCAGGCCACGGAACACGTGACGGTTCGCTGTCGGGCGGGCTTTGCGCACTGTCCGCCTCGGGCTTGTGTCCTGAACCGCGGAGAAATTTGAAAGGGTTCCACTTTTTCAGGTCGGTGTTCATCGTATGCTCCTCGATAGTCTGACAGGAGAACCGGATGTGCATCATTGCGTTCACACTGCCACGTTTCTGCCGACGTCCCTAGACACACTGTCTGCATGCAGTCAGACTGACGGCGTGCGGCGGGACGTCGCGCTGCGTCTACCGCCCGGGTGTGACGCGGCAGATGCTGGTCGGCAAGCAGACGGGCATCGCGCCCACTCGTGACCAAGCCGATATATCCACCATCAGCGAGGGCCGGGCCGCTTGCGAACTGACGCACCGGCACGGCCCATATGCTGATCGTTTATCCGCATCACCCTTCCTCCATGATGTTCTGTATCCACATCTCCACGCACGGGCGATGGCGACCTCGCGGCCGCCACTGGTCTTTTCTCCTGTCGTCGTTGCGGCTCTGCCGGGCTCAGTTCGTCTGAACTTCGATCCGGCGCGGGCGTGCTTCGTCGCGACGCGGAATCGTCAGCTTCAGCACGCCGTCCTGCAGGTTTGCATCGATCTTCGATGTGTCGAAGTCCGGGCTCAGCGAGAACGCGCGCGCGAAATGCGGTTCACGGATCTCGGCGTGCTGCAGCCGCAGACCGGCGGGCGTCGGCACCACCGCTTCGGCCTCGATATAAAGATTGCCGTCGTGCACCTTCACGTCGAGTTTGTCCTTTGTGACGCCTGGCAGGTCCGCCCAGAGCGTGATGCCCTGGCTGTCCTCGAATACGTCGACTGCCGGTGTGAGCGTCATCCGCCGTGCCGGCTGCTCGCCCTCGCATCGTGCTACCGCTTTCTGGTCGCGCTCAGCAACCTGGGTCCTGTCGTTCATGGCTTGCTCCTTGAATGGCTGGCATTACTGGACGGTAACGGCTCGCGGCTTCGACGCTTCACGCTTGCCCACGCTGATCGACAGGCAACCGTTGGTGTAGCGCGCCTGCACCTTGTCGGGGTCCGCGTTCTGAGGCAGTTCGATCACGCGCCGGAAAGTGCCGGTGA
Source organism: Paraburkholderia sp. IW21 (assembly GCF_041321145.1). Classification (NCBI taxonomy): domain Bacteria; kingdom Pseudomonadati; phylum Pseudomonadota; class Betaproteobacteria; order Burkholderiales; family Burkholderiaceae; genus Paraburkholderia; species Paraburkholderia sp. IW21. The sequence continues at coordinate 42,662 of NZ_JBGGWA010000023.1, forward strand.
AGCGCTCCTGTGCATAGGTGCAGGCGTCGTCGCGGGTTTTGTCATCGTTCCGGGCCTGGGCGGGCTTGCGCTCACCGCTGATGGTCAGCAGGCCCTTGTCGATCGACACGTCGAGCTCGGCCAGCTCGAGACCGGGCGCGAACGCGACGATTTCGATCGAGTCCTCGGTGGTACCGATGTTGAGCTGCGGGAAGGCGCCGAAGCGGCCCGAGCGGATGCTGGACGGGAAGCCGCCGAACAGGCTGTCGATCTGCCGCTGCAGACGGTCAAACTCACTGATCAGGTCGGTTCCGGAAAAGAGATCACTCATCGTATCCTCCTTCGAGCAGCGAGGAGGCGAACGGGCCTACGCGCTCCAGTTCGCCTGCCAGGCCGCTGGCAAACAAATCGAAACACGCAGCGCACCGGATGTAACCGGCGCGTCTGCCTGAGCGAAATCTAAGATAGGACCTCTGGCGAAAATTTCAAGGGGTGCTGGTGAAATTCCGGTCTTGAAAATCGCCTGCCAAATCCTATTATCGCGGTGCATTGCAACGGAACCGGAGGACACTATGGAAATCGATTCGGACTGGCTCACGCTTGGCAGACACCGCGTCCGGCTGCGCTCGACCAAAGGCTTTCCGACGGAGTTGATGCGTAGCGTGGCGGAGGTCGTGCAACTCGCGATCGGCAACAACATGAGCGCCCGCGCGCGGCTGGTCGAGATCGTCTTCCAGCACGAACAGACCTACGATATCGCTGTCGGCACGACACTTACCGAAGACCGCGTTTGTGCGCCGCAACTGGAAGCGGCGATTGCGGTGGTGCTCGGCCTGCTGCCGGATCAGGTGAACATCGCCGTGACGACAGTAAGTCAGGAGGAAGTCGACCTGCACTTCGGCGTGTATGAGCGGATGCTGGCCGAGAAACTGGGCGTGGTGCCGCCGATCCAGTGATCGTTGGGCGACTGCGCTGAGCCACAGGGGCGGCCTCCCCGAAACAGGGCAGAGACTACACCCTGGATCATCAGCAAACAGGAGACCAAAATGAAGATCCTGTTCATGACGAGCGTAGCGCTTATCACGCCAAAGCCCGTAGAGCGATGCATAAGAACGGGAAGGCTGGCTGACGGGTGTGCTGTGAACCGCCTCTGACCCAAACCAGCCAACCTCCGGTAAACCAGGCGGTTCGCAAGCCGAATGGGAGCAGCATCATGAAAGAACGCTCATCGGCACTGCTGGCGTCGGCCGTCCTGGCCGCCGGCTCACCTGCTGCGGTGGCCGCCGAGCCGCCCCTGAAAACACTGCCGTCGCAACAGGACATCTGGATCACCGGCACGATCCAGCGGGGCAGCGGACAGTACGCGCCGGGCGACTAGACGTCGCTCCGGCTGGACCGTCCGTCAACCTCGCCCTGCAACGACAAGGTCGTGACCGATATCGTGCTCGGGAAGGCCGGCGTACCGGATCGTTTGCTTCTGCAGCCCTGTCTGGGGAAGCGGGTCGCGGTCAGGGGACGCGTCATCTGTCTGGATTCCGGTATCCGGTTTACGCCGACGCCGGACTTCGTGTTTCCGATCTACTGACGGCAGTCGCGGGACCTCCCGGACCATAACAAGGTCCGGGACGCGACACTCGTTTTCCTCCGTTCAGCCGGCGACGACCTAACGTAATGCCGACGGTCTTGCTGTCTGGGCGAGCCCGTCTTGATTCCGAATGGCTGCTTTGCAGAAAGCTCGGCGGCCGCTCCGGGTCGCGTGCTGCCGACCACCTCCCTCTAGCCGCGATCCACGTGATATGCGATTTGCATCGGACGGCACCCGGCCAAAAGCCGCCAGACCGTCAGAAAATCTGAATGTCGGCTGTCGGCCCGAGACCTGCCACTTTCCGACTACCGGATACGTTCGGTCGCCGGGCTCGCCCTCGTATTCGCACAACGTCTCGCACCCCTTTGAACCGATTGCTTACCGGCCCCACCCCGGCTTGCCTTTACCTCTCGAATACGCGACATTTCTGGAATCGCCAGTAGCGAAGCTGACCACCTGGTCCAGGACGGTTCGTAACTTCTGCATCTAGGAACAATGCGCATCCCTCCACTAAAAGCCATCATCGCGTTCGAGAGTGTCGCCCGCGCAAAGAGCGTCAATCGGGCGGCGGATGAATTAGGGTTAACGCCATCCGCGGTCAGTCATCAAATTGCCAACCTCGAATCCATGGTCGGAAGACCCTTGTTCACGAGACTGGGGCGGGGACTGGTGCTGACGCCAACGGGTCAGCAATATCTGGCGGATGTCACCGGATCGCTCGCCGATCTGAGCCGCGCGACGGAGCGCGCATCGAGCCAGTCGGGTGTCGAGATTCTTCGCATTCACTCGAGTCCCAGCTTTGGGTTGATGTGGCTGCTGCCGCGGCTGGCTTTGTTCCAGGAAGCGAACGGCGACATTCAGTTGAATCTCGCGTGCTCGTATGAGGATGTGTCGTTCACCTCTGGCTACTATGACATCGACGTAAGGCATGGCTACGCTCATTGGACCGATGGCGAGATCAAAACGCTACGCAACGAGTTCATCGCGCCTCTTGCATCGGAGGAATACCTGAGAAGACACCCGGTGCGTACCCCCGAGGATCTGTGCGAGCAGCGCCTGATCTTCTCGGAGACGCCTCTCGTGCAGTGGAAGCAATGGTTCGGCAAGTTTGGCGTCGCGGTGTCGCGCAAGGCATACGATTTCGCGTTCGACCGCTCGTACATGTCGCTCGAGGCTGCGGCATTGGGACACGGCGTCGCGCTCGAAAGCACGATGCTCGCATCGGTCCATCTCAAACGAGGTTCGCTCGTACCGGTCTTCGATCGCACGTATGCGGTCGAGGTCGGAGCCCATCACCTCGTTTACCCTTCCCAGAACGCGGACTTGCCGCGCGTGGCCAAATTTTTAGCCTGGGTCGAGCAAGAGATCAGCCGTGACGCCGTGTAGCGCCAGGCCGCGCCCGGCATGACGCCAGCGCCCTACCTTACGCGAAAGGGCTGCTTTCTGACGGCTGTGACTTCGCGGTGCAGCGACACCTGAAAATTCTTCAGCAATAGTTGAGCCGGACTGCATTGATCGAGATGGTTGAAGCGCAGAAACTGCGTCTACCAACTAACACGATTGATGGAGACAAATATGTTGCTCGACAGCAAAGTGGTAATCGTCACGGGGGCAGCTTCGCCGCGCGGCATCGGCCGTGCAACCGCAAAAGCGCTTGCCGCGCAGGGCGCGCGAGTGGTGATCCTGGACCTTCGACAGGAAGACGCCGAGAGCGCCGCGCGCGATCTCGGCGAAGAACACCTCGGCCTCGCCTGCGATGTGACCGACAAGGCCGCATGCATGGCTGCCGCCAAGGCGGTCATCGAGAAGTACGGTCGTGTCGACGGATTGATCAACAACGCGGGTATCACCCAGCCTTTGAAGACGATGGACATCGGAGCCGACAACTTCGATGCAGTCGTCGACGTGAACCTGCGCGGTACGCTCTACATGTCGCAAGCGGTCATTCCGCAAATGAGAGCGCAAAAGAGCGGCAGCATCGTCTGCATGTCATCCGTTTCCGCGCAACGCGGCGGCGGTATCTTCGGTGGTCCTCACTACAGCGCGGCCAAAGCGGGGGTACTCGGTCTCGCTCGTGCGATGGCGCGTGAACTCGGGGCGGACAACATCCGCGTCAACTCGATCACGCCGGGCCTGATCCAGACGGATATCACGGGCGACAAGCTCACTGCCGAGATGCGCATCGACATCATCAAGGGCATTCCACTCGGCCGACTCGGCGATGCGGCCGACGTCGCGAATGCCTGTCTGTTCCTCTCGAGCGACCTGTCGGCCTACCTCACCGGCATCACGCTCGACGTCAACGGCGGCATGTTGATCCACTAAGTACGACATCCGTCGCGATTGCGGCGGATGGGTCAATGCACCCGGCGGTAAAACCCGGGGCGATATGGCAGGAGACAACCATGAAAACGAAGGCCACTGCGCCGTCAATGACGGGCGATGTGACATCGCTCGCCGATCCGGCGAGCTTCGAATCAAAAACGTATGCGAAAGTGGGACGGCGCCTGATACCGTTCCTGATGCTGTGCTATCTGGGCGCTTATCTCGATCGTGTCAACGTGGGCTTCGCGAAACTGCAGATGCTCAACGACCTTCGATTCAGCGAAACCGTGTATGGCTTCGGCGCCGGTATTTTCTTCCTCGGTTACTTCCTCTTCGAGGTACCGAGTAATCTCATGTTGCACAAAGTGGGCGCACGAAACTGGCTCGCTCGCATCATGCTGACATGGGCTGTGATCTCGGCCTGCTTTGTCTTCGTCAAGTCGCCCACAACGTTCTATGTCCTCCGCTTTCTATTGGGCGTGGCCGAGGCAGGGTTTGCTCCAGGCGTCATCCTGTACCTGACCTACTGGTTTCCTTCTGCGCGGCGCGCCAAGGCGCTCTCCCTCTTCTTCATGGCGATTCCGCTTGCCGGCATTGTCGGTGGGCCGCTGTCCGGTTACATCCTGCATGCGTTCCAGGGCGTACACGGTCTCGCCGGCTGGAAGTGGCTATTCATCCTCGAAGCGCTGCCGTCGTTGCTCCTTGGCGTCGCCATCCTGCTCTACCTCGACAACGGTATCGCTGCCGCCAGGTGGCTCACTGATCAGGAGAAGGCGCTCCTCGCACGCAACGTGGCGAACGACAATGCCCACAAGATCGCCCATGTGTCGATCTGGTCTTTCATCGGCGATCGTCGTTTGTGGTTGATGGCTGGCATCTACTTCTGCGTCGTGCTCGGTCAGTATGGGCTGACGTTCTGGCTGCCGACGATCATCCGCAAATCCGGCGTGGCCGACCCGCTGTGGGTGGGCGTCTTTACGGCCATCCCGTACCTGTGCGCCATCATTGCGCTGCCGCTGGTGGGAGTAAGCGCTGACCACCATCGCGAACGTCGTCTGCATCTTGCGATCCCGATGCTCGTATCGGCGGCAGGCTTTGCAGCGCTTCCCATGCTGGGCGGAGTCGGCGCGTCGCTGGTGTGTGTCAGCGTGGCCGCCGCGGGCATCCTCGCTTCGTCGTCGCAGTTCTGGTCGCTGCCGACCGCGCTCCTCGGCGGCATGTCCGCTGCAGCGGGTATCGCCGCGGTGAACTGTTTCGCCAATCTCGCGGGCTTCTTCTCGCCGGCCATCGTCGGCTGGTTGAACGACCTGACCGGTAAGTCGACTGCGGGGCTCATCTTTATCTCCGTCGCTATCGTCATCGGTGCCGGGCTTGTTTTCCTCGTGCCAGCCAAAACCGTCAATCGCTGACACCGTTCGCTGCAAAGACTCACTTTTAAAATCAAGGAGACACCATGAACAGTCCGTCATCAGATGCGGTGACGCTCGCGGAGCGCGCCCATCGGATTCGCAGAAACGCATTGCTGATGGGCGAAGTACAGGGCCAAGGCTATATCGGCCAGGCACTCGATATCGCCGATGTACTCGCGGTTTCCTACTTCGGCGCAATGCGCTACCAGCCTGACAACCCAGACTGGGAAGGCCGCGACCGCTTCCTGCTGTCCAACGGCCACTATGCGATTGCGCTCTATGCCGCGCTGTTCGAAGCCGGCTTCCTGCCACCGGAAGAACTCGAAACCTACGGCAGCGACGACAGCCGGTTGCCCATGTCCGGAATGGCGAGCTACACACCCGGCATGGAGATGTCCGGCGGCTCGCTCGGCCACGGTCTCACGATCGCGGTGGGTCGCTGCCTGGGACTGAAGCGCAAGGGCTCAAACGCCTTCGTCTACACGCTCTTCTCTGACGGAGAACTCGATGAAGGCGCCATCTGGGAGGGCCTTATGTCGGCCGCTCACTGGAAGCTGGACAACCTGATCGCCATGGTCGACGTCAACAACCAGCAAGCCGACGGTCCCTCCTCGAAGATCATGGCGTTCGAGCCGCTCGTCGAGAAGCTCGAAGCATTTGGCTGGTTCACGCAGCGCGTGGACGGCAACGATATTGATGCAGTGAAGGCGGCCTTCGATGCTGCACGCAATCATCCGAAAGAGCAGCCCCGGATCATCGTTTGCGATACCCGCATGGGCTGCGGCGTGCCGTTCCTCGAAGAACGGGAAAAGAACCATTTCATCCGCGTCGATGCCCATGAGTGGCAACTGGCGCTCGCAGCACTCGAAGCAGGGAGACAAGCATGAGCGACACCACACTCACCAAGACGCCGCGCCTGAAGACCTCGGCGATGATCGCTTCTATCGCCGGCGAAGGACAAGTCACGCGTTCCGCGCCGTTCGGCCATGCGTTGGCCCAACTGGCCCGGGAGAAGAAGAACGTGATCGGCATGACGGCCGACCTCGGCAAGTACACCGACCTGCATATTTTCGGAAAGGAGTTTCCAGACCGCTACTATCAGATGGGCATGGCCGAGCAGTTGCTGATGGGCGCGGCCGCAGGTATGGCGCATGAAGGCGCCCAGCCGTTCGTCACGACGTACGCCGTATTCGCAACGCGTCGCGCGTATGACTTCATGCACCAGGCCATCGCCGAGGACAACCTCGACGTGAAGATCATCTGCGCGCTGCCGGGCCTCACGACCGGCTACGGACCGAGCCATCAGGCGGCCGAGGATCTTGCCCTGATGCGCGCGATGCCGAACATGACGGTCATCGATCCGTGCGACGCGCTCGACACCGAGCAAATGGTGCCTGCGATTGCTGCGCATAACGGCCCGGTGTATGCGCGTCTGCTGCGTGGCAACGTTCCGGCCGTGCTCGATGAATACGACTATCAGTTTGAACTGGGCAAGGCAAAGCTGCTGCGCGACGGCGCCGAGGTGCTGATCATCTCGTCGGGCATCATGGCGATGCGCTCGCTGGAGGTGGCAAAGATGCTGGAAGCGGACAACGTCGGAGTTGGCGTGTTGCACGTGCCGACCATCAAGCCGCTCGACACTGAGACGATCTTGCACGAAGCCCGGCGCACGGGTCGCATGGTGGTGGTCGCCGAAAATCACTCGGTGATCGGCGGCCTTGGCGAAGCGGTCGCGACCACGCTGCTCACGGCCGGCGTCACGCCGATGTACCGTCAAATCGCACTGCCCGATGAGTTCCTCGGTGCGGGCGCGCTGCCGACCTTGCACGATCGCTATGGCATCTCCACCAACGTCATGGCCAATACCATCAAGGGCTGGCTTGGATGAGCCCACGGTGTCATCCAGACAGACGCTGCAGCATGGCGGACATCGCTCCGCCTGCGTGTGAAACGAGTCGTCCGCTAGCTTGAGAGGGAGGCGGTGCGTCAGTTCCGTCGACGCACCGCTACCGGAAAAAAACAGAACGCTGACATTTGTTAAGCAAAGCCTGCCCGACTGAAGAAGAGCTCTGACCGGCCGCTTGCCGCTTGTGTTCGGCCCCTCGGAATGAGCAAGTGACTGGCAGCAACGGGTCGACAAGGGAAATTCGCGTCGGGACCGAGCTGGTGATTGACGGACGCTGGCCGAACTTCCGGGTTCGTTAAGGGTTATTCGATGCCTGCCATCGGCCACAGGAACGTGACGGTGTTTCTGCGCGTGTTGGCAGGCGTCGAATAAGCCTCGATGGAGGAAACCGCGGAGTGCCCCGATGCGGTTGGAGCTTCGCGGCTAT
>NZ_JBGGWA010000024.1:0-49866 GCF_041321145.1 Paraburkholderia sp. IW21
GTTGCTCCAGTACATCAGCGCCGCGCTCGGCCCCTTAATGAACAGATCGCCGACCTCGCCGTCGGGCACGGTGTGTCCCGTTTCGTCGCGCAGTTCGATTTCGTAGCCGGGGACGGGGCGGCCCGTCGTGCCGTATTCGACCTCACCCACACGATTGGACAGAAAAAGATGTGCAGCATCTCGGTCGAGCCGATGCCGTCGAGAATCTCGCAGCCGAAGTGCGTGGTGAAGCGCTCGCCAATCTCGCGCGGCAGCGCTTCGCCAGCTGACGTGCAGATGCGCAGCGCCACGTCCGCGCGGGCGGGCAGCCGGGGCGAGGCCAGCGTGCTGACGTAGAGCGTCGGCACGCCGTAGAACAGTCTGCGCTAGCAGGCTTCGCGGCCAAATTAAATTCGATTGGCGCGCCGCTACGGCAGAGCTTGACGTACGTAAGCGCCAGTTTTCGCCCACCTAGCTTCCGTGTTTGAGAAGATCCACGATTGCGTCCGCAATCCAACTTGCGGACGCAATCCATGACCCAGGATGACCTGACCTTTTTTCCCTTACGTGTGACGCGCGTTTACGGACCCGTCGGCATTCGGTGTATATGCGTCGCTTCGAAGGAAAGTGATCGGAGCATGCCCCCTTGGGGCATTATGGATATCCCGAGTCACCTCTCTCCCTCTGCTGGATTGTCCATCAGTTTTTGTTATAACGTCAAAGAAGATTTGGTATTGGAAAATTAATGGTGGGACGCCTAAATTCACTGGTAGGCCGACGGCGGGGTAGCAAGGTCGAAATAGTAATCGTTATGACGGTACTGTCGTGTGTGAATGGCTGTCATATTATACAGAATATGAAGTCTTACCAGTAAAGAAGAACCGTTCTAAATGGCATCGAATCATGACGCGACGCAGGTGCGGAGAAAGACTAAAAATATATCCCGCGATCCGATGTCGGCCCGACTACCCCAGACGTTGCGGCGCCATTTTAACGCATAGGGAGATTGCTCGGAACCAGCTCACATCATACGAATCGCCAGATCTTCGGCCTAATTATTAGTTGAAAAATAGTGATCTATCAAAAATACAAAAAATAGATTGCCGTGGTAAATAAGCGGAAAGCTCCATGCTGAAATATTGCTGCAAGATTGCAATATAGAGTAAAAGGTGGTGTCAAGATTTAAAGGTCAGTGTTCTAGGCGTCACTGCCATCGTCTGGGACAGTTATGAAAAAGCCGTTGCGGCTAAGTTTTATTCAAGATTTTGGAAAAGATAAGATTATTAAAACATATGGAGACTTATTTTGAAAACGAAACTGATGCCTTTAGTGGCGACGGTATTGACTGCTGTTACTGGAGCCGCATATGCACAATCTAGCGTGACTTTATATGGTTTGATAGATGAAGGCGTGCTCTATAACACAAACGCCAAGGGAGGGCGTCAATATGCTATAACCAATAGCACCGCACAGGGAGATCGCTGGGGTCTGATTGGAAAAGAGGATTTGGGTGGAGGTCTACAAGCTATATTTCGTCTGGAAAATGGCTTTAACGTAGAGACCGGAGCCTTAGAGCAAGGCGGAGCTGAATTCGGTCGCCAAGCGTACGTGGGTTTGGCCGGAAAATTTGGCCAGGTCACGTTTGGCCGCCATTACGACCCGATTGTCGACTCGGTATCGGGATATATATTGGCGGGTAGTACGCATCAGGGCGGCGCTGGGCAAATTGGTGGAGTGTTTTCCTCCCACCCAGGGGACATGGATAATCTGGACAACAGTTATCGCGTCAATAACTCGATCAAATACTATAGCCCTGTATTCGATGGCTTCCAGGGCGTTGCCTTATACAGCGTTGGTGGGGCGGCTGGAGATTATTCGAGGAATCAAATATGGGCACTTAGCGCATCCTACAATTTGGGATCTTTCAGTGCAGGTGCTGCTTTCGAAAAAATAAACGAACCAAATTTCTCGCTATTTGGAAATAATCCCAGTTCAAGTGCAACTGGTAATAATATGACCGCGACACCGGTTTATAGCGGTTACGCATCCGCAAAAAGCCAGCAAATTGTAACTGCCGGAGCCTCTTATGCTTTTGGTGCGTTTTCAATTGCAGCGGTTTATTCGAACGTTCGTTTCAGTGATCTTGGGGCTGTTGGAGGCGGCGTTCTGAACCCCAACAATTTGTCTGGCACTGCCGTGTTCAATACGGGCGAACTGAATGTAGGTTATAGAATAACGTCTTCGTGGATGGTCGGACTTGGCTATACCTATACTCAGGGAACATCTTTCGATAGCTTGCCTGCCGCAAAATATAAGCAAATCAACATCGGCACGGATTACATCCTCTCCAAGCGAACCGACCTCTTTGCTACGTGCGGCTATCAGCGAGCGAGCGGCTATGACTCCACGTTGAAGCCCGCTGTTGCATCAATCTACACCGCCACCCCGTCCGCGAGCAATTCACAACTAGTTGCGGTCGTCGGGATTCGAACAAAATTCTGATTCGGCATAGTCGATATCGTTCTGATTTCGACCATTGCCAGTATTTAACCAAATTTACTAAATACTGGCTGAACTCATTCTGGTGACGAAAATGACCTTCCTGAGAAGATTGTTTGACTGCCGTAGCTCATGGCACATCCGTTCGTTCGGTATGCTGATTTTATGGATCGGCACGTTGCTTGCCCTGCCCGTAATGGCGGTTGAGCCTTTCAAAATTGTGGGAATAGTTGCTTTGAGTGGCACATACGGGATCTATGGCGACGACATGCGGAAAGGTTTGAATTTGGCTGTCGCGCAGCGTAGAACCGTTTTAGGAAGACCGATACAAGTCGTCTGGGAAGACACCCAAAGCAAGGCCGACGTTGCGTCGCAGAAGGCTATCAAAGCCGCATCTTCAGGTGCCGATCTTATCTTTGGCTCCGTCGCTTCCTCCGAGACGCTCGCGCTCGAACAGATCAGTGAGTCGCGAAAAATTCCACTACTGATCACACAATCATCTGCAGATGCAATCACCGCCAAACCACATCGCTATGTTTTTCGCACAAGGGAAAAGTTTAGCAACGAGGTTTTGATGGTGCAGCACTATATAGAGAAAAACAAGTCGGCCTCCGTTTATGCGGTCGTAGCTGATGCGTCAGTCTTCCGCGAAGGTTGGGCTGAGATTCAACACGGCTTGACCGCAGATGGTGTGGCATTGAAAGGTAGTGACATCGTGCCATTTGGAGCAACAGATTACTCAGTTGTAGTCGGTAAAGCGGCTGCCTCTGGCGCAAATACCCTTGTGTTATTCCTTGCAGGGAGTGATGCGGTTACATTTATTAAGCAGGCCGCCGCCGTGCGATTGATGGACCACATGCGCGTTGTCGGTCCGACCATTATGGACGACAGCATGGCAAAAGCGGCTGGCGATGCAGCGCTTGGAGTGGTTTCAGCCGTGGGCTATCACTACAGCATAGACAATGATGCAAATAGAAAGTTTGTAAGCGAATACCGAAAATCCTACTCCGGAACTGCGCCCTCATTTGGCGCTGGGGAGGCCTACGAAGGCGTTAATTGGATGCTTGACGTTATCGAAAGGACACATTCGAGTGATCCAGAGGTCTGGATAGCGGCTATGGAAAAATCAGATGACCCTAGCAGTATCGAAGGTGCTAAACGCATGAGATGGTGCGACCATCAGGCAGACAGGGTGAGCTACATGGTTGAAGGCGTGAAGGGATCGGGAGTTCCACCTGAGTTAAAGATTATCGGCGCATGGACGGACAGTGAACTTGGTCAAAAACCGTGCCCGGTCAGGCAAGGCCGGCCATGAGCACGATTGTTATCGGTCTGAGCATCGGAATGCTCCTATTTTTGCTTGCTTCCGGCCTGACAGTCATTTTCGGAACACTAGGCGTAGTGAATTTCGCTCACGGCGCGATGTATTCGTTCGGTGCGTACCTGACATGGCAAGCGATCTCATGGACAAACAGCTTTTGGCTCGGCCTTGTATTTGCACCGTTTATTATGGCAGCAGTCGGGTTTGTGTTCGAGATTCTGTGTCTGAGAAAAACCTACTCTCGAGATCATGTTCTGCAATTACTTGTGACATTCGGACTCGTTCTTATTTTAGACGAAGCGGCAAAGGTCATTTGGGGCCTCGATTACAAGAATGTATCAACTCCGAGCCTGCTGGCAGGAACATGGAGCGTGGCAGGTACTGAGGTCGCAATATATCGCCTCTTCGTAATTGCATTTGGGGGTGTCATCTCATTTGCGTTGTTTGCTGTGATAGATCATAGCCGTGCGGGAATGATTCTGCGCGCCTCTGAAACACATGCCCCCATGGTTCGATGTCTGGGTATTAAGGTCGATTCGGTTCGAACTACAGTCTTTGCCGTAGGATCGGGTCTCGCTGCGTTGGGTGGTGCCATTGCGTCGCCTTTACTTCCTATTCAGCCCGGAGCTGGCTTCACCATCATCATCGATAGCTTTCTCGTGGTTCTGATTGGAGGCTTAGGTAATATACGTGGGGCCATTTTCAGCGCGCTTGCCATCGGCATGGGAAGGGCTCTAGGTCAGAGGTGGCTGCCAGACTGGGTGGATATCCTTACCTACGCGATACTCGTCGGCGTACTCATACTGTCGCCTCAAGGTCTGTTTGGTCGTGGGCCGGGGAGAAAGGGATGAAGATCCGTTATACGGGCTTGATTGTTGTCGCCGTCGGGCTGATCGCCATCGGCTTTCAGTATCTAAGAGGTGACGGTGGTGCGGTATTCCTGGTGGGATTAATGTTAGTGTGGGCGATTGCGGCACTGGGTTATGATTTAGTGTTTGGCCTAAGCGGTTTGCTGTCGTTCGGGCATGCTGCATTCCTTGGCTCTGGTGCCTATGCAGTCGCGATTTTAACTACCCAATGGATGCTGCCTTTCTCGTTTGCCATTTCTATTTCCGCGGTCCTGGGAGCCTTGCTTGCGCTCGTTTTTGGCGCTGCGGCGTTGCGGGCCAGCGGAATTTATTTCGGATTACTCACGCTTGCATTGGCGCAGCTCACCAATATCCTTCTTACCGTGCGGCTTCAGGGATTGACGGGAGGTGACGATGGAATTTCCGGCGTGAGCAGGCCTACTATATACCTGAAATTCCTGGCGGACGATCTCAATTATCTTGTATACGTTGGGTGCATTTTCCTTGGCGCATTGGCTTTGTCTGCGTTGTTACGTCGATCCCCGTTTGGACAGGTTCTGCGAGCGGCCAGTCAGAATGAGGTGAGAGCGGAACAACTCGGATGGAATGTTCGCCGATATAGATTGGCGATCTTTGCCGTGTCTGGCGCTTATACCGGGATAGCAGGAGGATTGCTAGCCGGTCTGATGCAATTCGCAGGACCTCAACTCATGCAGTGGAGCAACTCGGGTGACCTCATCATAATGACCCTTTTGGGAGGCCGCGATTCACTCCTGGGTCCGGTAATAGGTGTAGTTTTGATGACTCTGCTTCGTGAGGTGGTCGGCTCATACACCGAGCATTGGGCGGGCATCTTAGGTGTCGTCTTCGTTCTCTGTACGCTATATATGCCCGTCGGCGTCACCGGGCTCTGGAGACATTTTCGTGGGAAAGGCGCTACATGAATGCTGTACCAGCTAGTCATATCGCAGGTTCGATCGAACACTCGCCAGTGTTGCTCTGCGAGAATATCAGTGTCGACTTCGCAGGATTTCAAGCGCTGAGAGACGTGACCATTTCTGTTCGCGGCGGGCAGACAATAGCGCTGATTGGCCCTAATGGCGCGGGAAAATCTACGTTGATGAACGTGATGTCTGGGCTCTTGAGGCCGACGTCCGGAAGTATCCGATTACGCGATCGCGATGTTACATCGAATTCTCCAAGCAAGTTGGCTCGAATGGGCGTCGCACGAAGCTTTCAGAATATCAGCTTATTTGCGACCATGACCGTGTACGAGAACCTTCGACTCGCGGTGCAGCGTCAGCTTTTCGATATTGCACCTTTCTGGAAGTCCGTAGCAGGATATCGTCGTTTGACCGAAGAGACTGATCTGGCATTAGAGCGGTCGCATTTGACGACTTATCGTAATCGACTTGCTGCAGAGCTGTCACATGGTCAGCAGCGCGCTCTGGATCTTGGGATGACGTTGATTGGTGATCCCGTGATCCTTCTGCTCGATGAACCATTGGCGGGCGTGGGACACGATGACCTCGATTTCTTTCTAACCCTCCTTCGTAAAGTCTGTTCAAACCGAACGGTACTCCTTGTCGAGCACAACATGGATGCTGTAATGGGACTGGCTGACGATGTCGTGGTGCTTGTCGGCGGGCAAGTTCTAACGAGAGGATCACCAACCGAAATTCGTGCGAACCCGAAAGTACGCGAGTCTTACCTCGGTTCGGGAGAAGAATCATGAACCCTGTCATAGCCTTGGACGGTGCTGACGTTTTTTATGGCAGCACGCAGGCTCTTTATGGCGTATCTATTGCTGTGCGGCCGGGCGAGACTGTTGCCTTGGTCGGGCGCAATGGAGCCGGTAAGTCGACCGCTCTTCGCGCACTGATGGGTTTGTTACCCTGTCGACGTGGACGGCGTTTGATCGATGGTATGGACGGGTCATTACTCGGTCCTGAAGCTGTCAATCGACTTGGTGTCGCATACGTTCCCGAAGATCGGCAGGTGTTCTCCAATCTCACAGTTGAGGAGAATCTTCGGATTGCCAGTTTCGTGCGGCGCAGATGTGATGCACCTCAATGGAGCCTGGATGAAATCTGGACGATTTTTCCGCGTTTATTCGAGCGGCGCTCGGCGCGAGGCCAAACTCTCTCGGGTGGCGAGCAGCAAATGCTTGCACTCGGACGCGCGTTACTTTGTAATCCTAGAGCGATCCTTTTAGACGAACCGACTGAAGGCTTGGCACCCTTGGTTGTTGGATCGTTAGTGACGGCAATGAAAAAGATTGCGGACAGTGGAGTTGCTACCATTCTGGTTGAACAAAACTTCGTCGTCCCCGGTCGTATTGCTGACCGCTTCCTGATCATGGATAACGGTGTTGTAAAATGGAGCGGTGATAGGGCGAGCTTCTTTGCGCAGCGAGAGAACCTTGAAAACTTATTGAGTGTCTGACGGGATTGCAGGGGAAACAGAAGAAGATGTTGCAGCATGATCTTCTCACTCATTGTGCGTCTCCCCGCCAAGCGCGACAAGAGCCCGACCGCCGTTGACCACGGGAACCAGCGGATTTACCAGGAGCCGAGTCAACTCCTCGCGCACGAATTCCGACAATTGCTCCCACGTCACCCCGTTCGGTTTAAGCCGTATGTCTGCTGGTTATTCGCACCTCCTGCAACCGCCGCACTGGATTGAGGCTGTTGAACTGCGCCTTCAGCAGTGACGTTCATCGGCGGCCTTCGAGCACAGGATGAACGACCGGCAACTCCCCGTCCTCGTAAATGAGGATCTCGTGAGCCACGCTGTGCACCTCGAGCGTGCGCCTGCGGATACGGTCCGGCACACTTTAGTAGTTGCCGGCAATGGATACGAACCCTTCGTGACTGGCGCGTCGCTCAAGCCGAATCACACCATTAGCGAACTACGTTAGGCAACGGCTAGCGCGAATTGCATTTCTGATGAGTCAATGTGCCGGATATCGTAGTTGAGGATATCCACATCTCCAGTCTTTACGTACCGCCGGTTGTACTTCGATACCTAGGGTATGGCGTCGGAGCCCTCGGCCATCTCGGTGACGGGCTTGATCAGACGACCAGAAAGCCACTCTCCCGATGTTACTTTCTGGGTGATTTCCCTGCGCATCAGATCGAGCACAACCCGAGCGCCGACGGAGAGGGGGCGCACGCTCGAATAGCAGATAGAAACTTGCCAACTGAGAGTCGGGTTGATGATCGGAAGAGCAACCACATGGCCTGCGCGGATCGATTGCTCCGCCGAGCCTGCGGGAAGGATGGTCGTGCCATCACCTACTCTTGCGAGTTCGATCATAAGCGACGTCGAGTCGACTTCCAAGACCTCTACTTTTTTCAGATGGAGGCTGTCGATCAGCTCGCGGAGAATGTGCGGGCGGTGCGGCAGGATAAGCGGCGTGTTCTGCAGATCCTGTGCGTTCACAAAGTTCTTTTTACGGGAGGTCCTGGTGGCGGCAGAAATCGCGACAAGATCTTCCACGAGAACTGGCATGCTGGTCAGGAGCTTTGGTGTGTTCGAGCCGAAGAGTACGGCCAAGTCAAGGCTTCCACTTAAAAGCCATTCATGCAGCAGCGCACTGAAGCCTTCCGCGAAGCGCACGGACAGTCCTGGGTACGACGTCCGTACAACGTGTAGTAGCTTCGGAGTTGCGAACCGTGTCGCAGGCGCTGGCAGTCCAACGCTGACCAAGCCCATCGCAGCCTTGTTTGATCCAGTCGACCGAAAGTCTTGTCGCAACTGCTCAAATTCGCTGAGCACGTCCCGGCAGCGCCCGAAGAACGCAACACCTTCGTTTGTCAGTTCTACTCCGTGTCCGTGACGAAGGAACAGTTTCAGGCGCAACTCTTCCTCGAGCAATCTCATTTGCCGGCTCAAAGCAGGCTGGCTTATGTGGAGGAACGCGGCTGCGCGCGTGTAGCTTCGCAGTTCGGCGATATAGACGAACGTCCTGATTTGCCGCAGGTCCATTGATGTGCTCCTCCGAGATGCCTATCAGTTTCGGTTATATCACACATGATCACTTGATATTGGCTCAATGCGGAATGCACGCCTAAAGTAATCCCATGTCGCAGTGCATACCTCACCGAGTTGGGCACCAAATACAAAGGAGGCGTCAGGCAATGGCAGTTGAGAAACCTCAGACCGAACTGGTGGCACAAGGCCATCACGTCCACAGTCTCTACCTAGGTGACTTTGATCCCCACTTTATCAACCATCCGCATGTGACGGGCCGCAGCATACACACAGAAGGTTTTAGCGCGGAATTTTTGGACGAGGCGCTCGAACAGGTGCAATACCCGCTGTTCGGAAAATGGGGGCTTATCGGGGAGAAGGGCGGCAATGACATCTATGCAGATCGTTGCAGTGTCTATATCTTCGGGCAGTACTACGGCCGCGACGGTCTCGATCTCAAGACACGGGGTCTGCTGGTTGTCTCCGCCTTGGGCGTGCTTATGCGCGAGGGCGTATTGCCAACCTGGACGAACGCCTGTCGCAACCTCGGGTGGACAGAAGATCAGCTGAAGGAGCTCGGCGCGGTCATATCCCACGTGGGCGGTTTTCCTGTGTCACGGGGATCGCTCATGATGATGGATGAAGTCTTTGAAAAGCGTCGCAAGATGACGGGCGAGCAGGTAGGAGAGGTTGGCAGCGGGGAAACACGCAGGGATTTGTACGTGGCCGCCTGCGAAACGGCTCAGCGCCTTTTCGGTAATCCGGACGGGGACTTCGACGACATCTCATTGCCTGAGGGCGACAACTTCCGCAAACAGATGGTGACTTGGGTTTTCGGCTATCTGTTTAACGAGCGAAATCTGATTCCAGAACGCGCGAAGGTTCTGTCGGTGATCGTCATGAGCACTGTCATTGGCCGGATCCAGATGGCGAAGCGCTGGATGGGCGCTGCGCAGCGCATCGGACTCAAGCGCCTCGAGGTCCAGGAGAGCCTGCTCACAGCAGCTTTGTACGGCGGGTGGCCTACTGCGGCCGAGGCGCTTGGCGCGCTCGCCGAGGTTTGGCCCCTTGGAGATTAAGGGGAAAACAGGCATGAAGCTTCAGACCACAATCCAGCATGCACCCAAAGACGGCAGCGGGTTTGATCGCGGCCTTCGCGAGTTCTTCGAGTACCGCGACACTGGCGTGAACGAGGCGACTGGCGGAATGTTCGGCGCGCACGTTATCCGCGCGGTTCCCGGCAAGGAGGCCACGCCGACCTGGCATACCCATACCGTCGGATTTCAGCTGTTCTACGTCTTGAGAGGCTGGGTCGAATTCGAATACGAGGACATCGGCGCGGTCATGCTTGAGGCCGGCGGCTCGGCTTTCCAGCCTCCCGGGGTGCGCCACCGGGAATTGCGCCACAGCGACGATCTGGAAGTGCTTGAGGTTGTGTCGCCTGCCGGCTTCGCCACAAGCGTAGTCGATTTGGAGCAGGAGGCGCCAAAGCCATGACCATGATGTATGACTGGAACCGGCTACCGCGCGAGGTGGTTCGTCCGGGCGTGGAGCGTTGCGGTTTTCGGGGGGAGGACAGCATCCTCGTGATGAACTGGATTTCGCCGGCCATTGACGTGCGCCCTCATCAGCACGAATTCGAGCAACTGGTTGTGTGCGTCCAGGGCAGTTTCAATTACCACGTAGGTGACCGGGTGTTCCACATGACGCCTGGATGCATGCTGCGGGTGCCGCCCCGGACCGTGCATTACATTGAGCCGGTCGGCCATGAGGTAGCTTTGAACCTGGACATCTTTGCGCCGATGCGCGACGACTACAGGCACCTCGTGGAATACCAGGCGGGTGAATTTCCGAGCAGTAGAGGCAAGGCGTGACGATGGTAGAGGGGCGCGCGTTGCGCGAGCGCCTGCGTGCTGGCGAGCGCTTGATCGGCACCTTTGTGAAAACGCCTGCACCCGCGGTCGTTGAAGTGCTTGGTCGAACCGGCATCGACTTCGCCGTGCTCGATGCAGTGTCAGCGTCGGATAGATACTCCCCATTTTCGTCGAAGTAATTTTCCCCAGTTTTCATGAGTGCGGTGCGCGGCAGGGATGCCGGCGCCGCACCGACTGATCGCCGACCATATCGCCCTTGAGATCCGTCCTGGGGGGTGTCGGTGGTCGAGCTGGGAGAAGTGATGACGATTCTGGAACTGCACCGGCAGGGGCTGAGTATCTCTGCCATCGCCGCTCGACTGAACATGGATCGCAAGACGATTCGCAAATACATCAAGGATGGCGTTCAGGCGCCACGCTATGGCCCGCGTGCGCCGCGACCGTGTGTAGTCGACCCGTTCGTCAGCTATGTGACCGAACGCGTACGCACGTTCCCGGAACTCAGTGTTGAACGGTTGCTGCGCGAGGTCCGGGCGATGGGATACAAAGGTGGCCGTACCGCACTGGGCGATCTGGTGCGCGAGGTTCGGCCGCCGCGCCAGCGCGGCTTCGAAGTACGCTTCGAGACTGCCGCCGGCCATCAGGCGCAAGTTGACTTCGCGCACTTCAACGTTGAATTCGACGACGCACCGGGCCAGCGCAGGTCGATCTGGCTCTTCTCGATCGTCCTTGGCCATAGCCGGTATCTCTGGGGCCGCTTCGTTGAGCATCAGGACCTGCAGACGGTACTGCGCTGCCACATGGAAGCATTCGAACATCTGGGTGGCGTGCCGCGCGAGATTCTCTACGACCGGATGAAGACCGCAGTTCTTGGCGAGCTTGAGAAGCACATCGTCTACAACGCGAAGCTGGTCGCGTTTGCGCAGCACTACAGCTTCGCTCCACGTGCATGCAAGGCTTACCGGGCCAAGACCAAGGGCAAGGTTGAACGCCCCTACCGTTATATCCGGCAGGACTTCTTCCTGGCACGCCGCTTCCAGAATCTCGGTGACATGAACCGTCAGTTGCGCGAGTGGTTAGACACCGTCGCCAATGTCCGCCTGCATGGCACCACGCATCGTGTGGTCGCCCAGCACTTCAGCGAGGAGCGGCCAGCGTTGCAAACGTTGCCCGCTGGAACGTTTAACGGTGTGATCCGGCTCGAGCGGCGCGTCAGTCATGAAGGGCTCGTATCCGTCGGCGGCAACTACTACAGCGTGCCTGACCGTACCCGCAGGCGCACGCTCGACGTGCACAGCCTGGCTCACGAGATCCGCATTTACGAGGACGGGAAGCTGCTGGCCGTTCATCCAGTGCTCGAAGGCCGTCGACGAACATCGCTGCTGCCAGGACATCGCCGCTCACACGACCGTCAAAAACAGGCGACCCAGCATGTCGCGCCATTGCCGGCGACGCCGGTTGCGCGTCGCCCGCTGGCGTTTTATGACCAGGTGGCCAAACGCCTGGCCGGTGCCGGGAGGCCTGCATGAACAGCATGCCATCATCGACACTCGAACGGATTCGCCGATACCTCGTTGGCCTGCGCATGCCTCGTGCGCTCGAAGCACTGGATGCCACCATGAAGCGTTTCGAGCAAGGCGACAGCTCCATGATGGAGGTACTCGAAACGTTGCTGGGCGAAGAGTTCACGACACGTGAAACCCGGCGCATCAAGATGGCACTGCAAACTGCGAGGCTCGGTACGATCAAGACGTTGGCTGGCTACGACTTCAGTTTCCAGCCCAGCTTGGACCGTGATCGCATCATGGCGCTCGCGCAGCTGGAGTTCATTGAGCGGCGGCAAACAGTTCACTTCCTCGGCCCGCCTGGAACC
Organism: Paraburkholderia sp. IW21; assembly: GCF_041321145.1. Taxonomy (NCBI): domain Bacteria; kingdom Pseudomonadati; phylum Pseudomonadota; class Betaproteobacteria; order Burkholderiales; family Burkholderiaceae; genus Paraburkholderia; species Paraburkholderia sp. IW21. Next base: position 12,370 of record NZ_JBGGWA010000024.1, read on the forward strand.
GGGAAGTCCCATCTATGCGTCGCGCTCGGCGTCGAAGCTGTGCGAGCTGGCAAGAGCGTCTACTTCGGCACGCTTGCCGAAATTGTTGCCTCGATGGCCAAGGCCGAGCGCGAGGGCAATCTCACGCAACGTGTGCGATTCCTTGCACGCAACAGCCTGTTGATCGTTGACGAGATCGGGTACCTGCCGATCGGCTCGAATGGCGGCAACCTGTTCTTCCAGCTTGTCAATGCCTGCTATGAGCGATGCGCCATCATCCTGACTTCGAACCGCAGCTTCGGCGAATGGGGCGAAGTGTTCGGCGATAGCGTGGTCGCAGCGGCGCTGCTCGATCGCCTGCTGCATCACGCCATCGTGGTGCAGATCGAGGGTTCGTCGTATCGCCTGCGCGAGCACGCCGATCTGCTGCCTGACCATCTGCGCAACCGGTCGTCTTCCCTGAACCCCGTGCCGGCCGAACCCGCTCGGCGGCGACCGGGCCGTCCCCGTAGGAGCTCACCTGATCACGAGCCCGGCTGATCACCGTTCGCAAAGGGTGGGGAAATTTACTTCGACACTTCTGGGGAAATTGCGCCCGACGTTGACAATGCAGAACATGCTCCGTTCGATAGGACCCGTGTTGATGCATGCGTGCTGGCGGGATACGCAGTGGGTTTGCCGGTGCTGGTGCGGCTGCGGGAAGCGTCCGCTCGAGCGGTCCAGTCTGTTCTCGACTTGGGCGCTGCGGGGGTCATTGTTCCGCGCGTTAATGATGTGGTCACTGCAAAAGCCATGCGCCGGGCGTGCGAATACTCCGACGCGGGGCGCGGCTTCTCTAACTCTCCGCGAGTTGGCAACTACGGCACTCTGGAGCAGTCAGCACTCGTCGCACAGGAGCATCAGCGGCCGATCGTGATCTGTCAGGTCGAGGATGCCACGGCGGTCGAGCGCATTGAGGAGCTTGCCGCTCTCGACGATGTGGACGGTTTCCTGCTGGGAAGGGCCGACCTCGCGGTATCGCTCGGTTGCGGCTCTCTGCAGGATCCCGCCGTGCAGCGAGCGGTCGACCGCGTGGTTGCCGCCTGTAGGTCTGCGCAGAGGCCCGCCGGCATTTTTCTAGGGCAGGCAGCGGAGATACCGGAATACATCGACAAGGGGGTGCATTTCTTCGTGGTGGGTTCCGATCAGAGCGCGATGCTCTCGTATTTCCGTGCAGTGGCGCGAAGCGTCGAGGATTGAACATGAGTGACAGCAGATTGGCAGTGAATACAGGCACGCTTGACGAAGTAGATGTCGTGGTGGTTGGTTCCGGCGCAGCGGGAATGACGGCTGCAATCCTGGCGCACGACCATGGCGCAAAGGTCATGATCGTGGAGCGCACTGGCAAAGTGGGTGGCACGACCGCGGTTTCTGGCGGCGGAATCTGGATTCCGTTGAACCACCGGATGGGTGAGCTCGGGTTTTCAGACTCACGTGCGGAAGCGCTGGCTTATCTTACCCAGCTCGCAATGGGGCGAACTGATCCGGAACTGCTCGAGACCTTCGTTGACACCGCGGCGACGATGATCAAGTACCTTGAGGACCACACACCTCTCGTATTCGGCGCCATGACGGCGACCGATTACCAGCCTGAGCTTCCCGGAGGGAAATTCGGCGGTAGATCCCTTGAGCCACAGCCTTTCGACACCAACCTGCTGGGAGATTGGCGTTCCAGGCTGCGTCCGCCTAGCTCTTTTGCCTTCCCGCTCACGCGGGAGGAGGCATTCGGCAAATACGACACGTTCTTTCGTCCCTGGCTGGTGCCGCAGGATCTGGCTGCAGAGCGTTTGATGAAAGGGGTTGTCACGATCGGTCAGGCACTCGCCGCGGGGCTTCTGAAGGCAGTGCTGGATCGCAACATTCCAATCTTGTTCGAGACGCGCGTCCGTAAGCTGCTAGTCGAGGGGGACCGCGTGGCGGGAGTGATAGGTGAGCAGGAGGGAACCAGGCAGCAGATTGTGCGGGCGCGCGCCGCGGTCATTCTAGCCAGCGCCGGGTTCGAATGGAACCCGCGCCTGCAGGCGCAGTTTCTCACGGCACCGATTGAGAACCCCAACTCACCGCCTTTCAACGAAGGGGATGGACTGTTGATGGCCATGGAGATCGGCGCTGACTTGGGCAACATGGCAGAGGCCTGGCATTACCCGTCACTGATGATTCCCGGGGAGACGTATGAAGGGAAGCCGTTAAGCCGCCCAGCGCTTGCGGAGCGCAACGGCCCCCATGTCATCTGGGTGAATAGAGATGGCCGACGTTTTGTTAATGAGGCAGCGAACTACAACTCCATGGGTCGTTTGTTCCATGAGATTCGGACCGATGGCCCCGTGTTTCGGAATCTGCCAGCCTGGGCTTTAATGGACAGCCAATACCGGAGCCAATATGTCCTCGGCACCACCATGCCCGAAGATCCGGATCCGCAGTGGTTGATCAAGGCGGCCACCCTGGAAGAATTGGCGGGTAACGTGGGTATCGATGTAAAGCAATTGCTGGCGACGGTGGAGGAATGGAATGACTGCGTGCGCCAGGGGGCCGATCTTCGGTTCGGCAAGGGGAGGAGCTCCTATGACCGGTCGCAAGGCGACAAGCAAGCGATGCTTCCGAACCTCGGCACAATCGAAAAGGCGCCCTTCTACGCTGTGCCGATCCATACTGGCGCGTTGGGCACGAAGGGCGGACCTCGCACCAATTGCCGGGCGCAGGTGCTTCACGTCCGCGGCAATGTGATTCCCGGCTTGTACGCGGCCGGTAACGTGGCAGCGAGCATCACGGGGCCGGGTTATCCCGGCCGTGGGGCCACGCTCGGACCGGGGATGACCTTCGGCTATATCGCGGGGATCGACGCGGCCGGAGAAGCAAAGCGGTTGGTGGAAAAGGCTGCGAAATGATCTCCACTCAACGCGAGATCGTTGTCCGGCAGCAGCCTGCGCAGGCCTGGATCTTCGTCAGGGAGATCGGCAATTGGGCTGCGCAGATGCCAGGGTATCTAAAGCATGAGGAAAAGGGGCCGGACGATTCTGTGTGGACGCTTGATATACACCTCGGGCCTTTCTCTCGACCTGTTGAGCTGTCAGTGCACGTGGTGCGCTGGCTGCCGGGAGAAGGCGCGGACTTCAAGCTGAAGGCAACTTACGAACCCTTCCACGGCGAAGGCTCGTTTCGCCTGACTGGTGTGCCAGGGGGAACGAACATGGTCATGATTCTCGGCACTGAGGTCACTGGCTCGATGAGTAAATTGTTGACGGCGATGGCGGCTCCGGTCCTCGAGAAGGTAGCTGACGAGTTTTCACGAAACTTGGTGGCGGTTCTGGGAGGGGCGCCTGAGCTTGCTTCGCCGTCTGATTTGCCAGCGCAAAATGATACCCGTACCAGCATTGCCTCTGCGTTTCGCGGATGGATGGCGGGGATTCGCCGCCGCCTGACGAGGGCAAGAACCTGACCCGATATGCACTGCAAAATAAAGCGGGGCAATCATGTTGTGCGATGAAGTCGAGGAGCGAATGAAAGACGAAACGAATCAGGAGGTCAGGCCGGTGCGCCCGCATCCGGTAATGACCATGGATACTGAGTTTTTCTGGAATGCTGCACGCGAGCACAAGTTGGCGATCCAGCGCTGTTGCAATTGCGGGAAGTTGCGCCATCCGCCGATGCCTTCGTGTCCTCACTGCTATTCGTTCGAGTGGGACACGGTCGAATCGGCTGGCAACGGAACACTCCTAAGCTACACGGTGGTGTACGCCCCCCTTGTGACGCCCTTCACAAAGCCCTATGCGGTAGGGCTGGTCGCCCTCGATGAGGGAACCCGTCTCGTGGCGGAACTGGTCGATGCGAACTTCGACGAACTTCGGATTGGCATGCCCGCCATGCTTGAATTCATGGACTGTGAGGGAGACCTCACGTTGCCCGTCTTCCGCGTGCGGCGGGAGAGCTGAGAACAGAGCGAAATATGGACATATCACAAGCAGCGATTGCCGGAATCGGGGCAACAGCTTTTACCAAGAAGTCGGGTGTCAGCGAATGGCGTCTTGCAGTTGAAGCAGTCAAGGCGGCCCTCGACGATGCCGGCATCGCGCCGACAGAAGTGGATGGACTTGTAACGTACTCGATGGACACCAATCCGGAAGTCTATATCGCACAGGCGCTCGGCATGAAGGATCTGACGTTCTTTAGTCGCATCCACTACGGGGGTGGTGCCGCCTGCGCTACGATTCAGCAGGCGGCGCTTGCAGTGACGAGCGGTGTTGCTAAAGTCGTCGTCTGCTATCGTGCGTTCAACGAGCGGTCGGGGCTACGACTGGGTTCGGGAGTCATGGCAGAAACCCAGGCGGTAACCACCGAATCGTTGCGCTACGGCTGGGTCGCCCCGTATGGTCTGAAGACTCCAGCCAGTTGGGTGGCCCTCTTTGCTCAGCGCTACATGCATGTATATGGAGCGACGTCGGAGTCGTTTGGGCATGTTGCGGTCTCCAGCAGGAAGTACGCGGCGACGAATCCGAAGGCGCACTTCTACGGCCGGCCGATCACTTTGGAGGATCACCAGCAATCGCGCTGGATCTCCCATCCCTTGCGGCTGCTCGATTGCTGCCAGGAGACGGATGGCGGCCAGGCGCTTGTGGTCACGACCTTGGACCATGCTCGTACCCTGCAGCATAAACCGGCCAGGATTGTCGCATCGGCTCAGGGCTCAGCGCCGCAACAGCACCCGATGACCAGCTTTTACCGTGATGACCTGACTGGACTAGCGGAGATGGGAGTTGTGGCGAGGCAGTTGTGGGCACAGTCGAAGCTCAAGCCGTCTGACATTGACGCTGCGATCATCTATGACCACTTCACACCCTTGGTATTGATGCAGCTGGAAGAACTGGGGTTCTGCGAACGAGGCGAGGCCAAGGACTTCGTGAAGGGGCACACTTTTGACCTAACTGGTGAACTGCCGATGAACATGAACGGCGGGCAGTTGGGGGAAGCCTACCTGCACGGTATGAACGGCATCGCGGAAGCGGTGCGTCAGATTCGAGGCGCCGCAGTCAACCAGGTGTCCGATGTCAATCACGTTCTGGTGACCGCCGGCACCGGGCCCCCGACTAGCGGTCTCATTCTGGCTGCCGAGCATTGAACTGGTTGCATACTAATTAAACTAAGGAGACCTAGTAATGGGAGCCGATTACGCTTCTGCAGCGAGTTATACCCGAACGGGAAGCGGCGACGATTTGCCGGATTGGGTGGGACGCGAATTCGTGATTCACGCCCCATTTCCCGTGGAGCTCAGCCGCATCGCCGATTTTTGCGCCATGTTGGAAGACCCGAACCCCCTCTATTGGGATATTGAGGCAGCGACGCAGAAGTTTGGCCGACCGATCGCCCCTCCTGCGACTCTGACAGCCTGGCGATGGCCGGCACCCTGGAATCCTTATGGCCGGCCCGAGCACGGGTTTCCTGCCACAGTCGAAGTGCCATGTCCCACCGATACATTGGTGAACGTCGAGTTTGCCTGCGATTACCTGCAGCAGATCGGTGTCGGCGACAAGCTGACCTACGTGGACCGCATCGCCGCGATTTCCGACGAAAAAATGACTGCGCTGGGAAGAGGCTACTTCGTTACCGCGGACACGGTGGTCACCAATCAGGAAAACCAGGAAGTCGCGAAGTACCGCAACGTCATGCTGCGGTACAAAAGCGGGACTGGCAAGGCTGCTGATAGCCAGAAAGTGCAGCAGCCAGCCTCAGAGATAGTTCCGACCGACAGCGAGAGGCCCATCCCGGCCTTGAGCATTCCTGTGACGTGGACCTTGTGCACGCAATTGACGGCCGCTACTCGAGATTACTTCCCGGGACACCACGATCCCGACTACGCCAAGTCGCAGGGCGTGTTAAATCCTTATCCGAACACCGGTTATTACTGCGGGCTGATGGACCGGGTGGCGCTGGAATGGGCAAATTTCGACGGCGTGCTGAAGCGGCGGGTGCTGCGAATGTTCACACCTGCGCCAATCGGCACCACTTTGCGTACCAGTGGGAGAGTTCTCTCGCGTCAGACGGTGGCAGGTACGGAGCATGTGGAACTGCAGATCGAGGTCCGGAACGAAGAAGCGCTCATCGCCCAGGCGCGCATAACCCTCAAGATGGGAGCTTGACTTGAACTCCAACCTGATTGAAACCAGTGCTGAACATCAGCAAATTTACGATAGCGTTGCAAAGATCACGCGAGCATACGGCCATGCTGCATTCGCCAAGGCCGGACGGCGCGGCGAGGAAGCACGCGAACTTTGGCAGAACCTAGCCGAAGCGGGCTACTTGGGTATCTCAGTCCCTGAGGAATACGGCGGGAGCGGACAGGGCGTTGAAGAACTCGCGATCGTCCTGGAGGCCACCGCTGCGCAGGGATGCCCAATGACTTCATTTGTCGTACTGCCGATTATCGTCTTTGTGCTTTCGAAACATGCGACCGAAGCACAGAAAAGGGAAATTCTACCTGCAATCGCTACTGGACAGAAGCGCTTGGCCTTTGCGATTACAGAGCCTGACGCCGGAACGAACACTCACAATCTGAAAACCAATGCGGTCAAGACTGCGAATGGCGGGTGGAGGCTAAGCGGCTCGAAGTACTACATCACCGAGGCAGAAGTGGCCGACGCCTTGCTGGTCGTAGCCCGAACCGGCGTTGACGAGGCTACCGGTCGTGGAAAACTATCACTCTTTCTAGTGCCGAAGCATCTGAAGGGCGTGACCCTTCAGAATCTCCCGACGGAGCTAATTGTGCCGGAACGGCAGGCTAGCGTCTTCTTTGATGACGTCGAGCTTCCGGTCGATGCCTTAATCGGCGCGGAGGGCGAAGGTTTGAGAAATGTTTTCACGGGTCTCAACCCAGAACGCATTGCAGTGGCGGCACTCTGTAATGGGCTGACCACATACGCCCTTACCAAGGCCTGCGAGTATGCCAAAGTGCGAAAAGTATGGAAGACGCCTATCGGCGCGCATCAAGCCGTTGCTCATCCGCTGGCTGAAGCCTACGCGCGTCTGCAGCTATCGAAGATGGCGACCCAGCGAGCCGCGCAACTCTACGACGCGGGGCGGGATGCCGGGGACGCTTCAAACATCGCGAAGCTGACTGCTTCAGACACCGCAGTGTTTGCATTGGACCGTGCTATCCAGACTCACGGAGGCAACGGTTTCTCGCAGGAATTCGGACTGGGTGACTTATGGTTTGTGGCCCGGGTTCAGCAAACCGCCCCGGTCAGCCGGGAAATGGTCTTGAACCATATCGCTCAGCATAACCTGGGACTTCCAAGATCATACTGAAGCCGCCGTCGGCATGATGTAAAAAAAGAGATAAAGGAGACAAAATGATTTACGGGATCAGGAATGCTATCGCCGCATTGGTGCTGGGCGTGACGTTTCCCTGCATGGCCCAAATCTCGGAAAATGTCATCAGAATAGCGGTGCTTACCGATCTCTCTGGACCCTACATGGACGTAGATGGTCCGGGAGGAGTCGAGGCTATCCGCATGGCCATCGCCGATGCCGGCGGCACCATTGACGGCAAGAGGATCGAACTTCTGGTTGCGGACCATCAGAACAGGACGGATCTCGCGGTCTCAAAGGCCCGCGAATGGATCGACACGCGTGGTGTTGACGTCATCTTCGCGGGTGGCGCGTCGGCAGCCGTGCTCGGGATGGCACAAGTCGCCAAGGAAAAGAAAAAGCCGCTGATAGTGAACGGCGCTGGCAGTGCGAGACTAACAAACGAGGACTGCTCGCCGTACACCGTGCACTATGCTTATGACACAGTTGCATTAGCAAAAGTCGGCAGTGCCGCGCTTGTTAAGCAAGGCCTGAAGTCCTGGTTTTTTGTTGCGCTTGATACGGCATTCGGCGCATCCACCGTTAGCGACACCTCCGAAGTACTGCGGGCCAACGGCGGAAAAGTCATCGGAGTGGTCAGGCATCCTGCGAACCTCCCTGACTTTTCGTCGATCATGCTTCAAGCCCAAGGTTCTGGGGCGCAGGTTCTGGCTCTGGCGAACGCTGGCTCCGACGCGGTTAACGCAATCAAGAGTGCAAAGGAATTCGGCCTTATGCGGAGCATGCGGGTGGCGGGGCTAAACCTGTTCATTGGAGACGTGTACTCCCTCGGCCTCCCTACGGCCCAAGGCTTGTACCTGACGGAAAACTGGTACTGGGACATCTCGCCAGAGTCCCGTTCCTGGTCAAAACGCTTCTTCGAGAAGATGAAAAAGATGCCGGCGGGAACCCAAGCCGCGCAGTACTCTGCAGCTTCTCACTATCTTGCCGCTGTGAAGGAAACTAGGTCGGATGATGGCGACAAGGTGATGGCAGCCATGAAGTCGATGCCGATCAACGACATGTACGCAAAAAACGGAAGGATTCGCGAGGACGGCCGGATGATCCACGAGATGTATCTCATGCAGGTTAAGACGCCAGCGGAGTCTCATTACCCGTGGGATTACTACAAGATCGTGGAGCGCGTGCCCGCGGAGGAAGCGTTCACCACGAAGGCGCAGTCGAAGTGTCCTCTGTGGAAATAGGCGTTTATCCGCCGCATCCGAAGGAAGAAGATTTCCCTTTCATCTGGACGAAGCGAAACAAGCGCAGCGTTGCACTGAACCTGAAAGCCGTTCGTACAAGCCGAAAAATGGTTTCATGTGCATGATAGGCCGTTCGGATGACGAACCAATGCGGGATGGTCCATCCATCGTCGACATGGTGATGGCGCTAGAAGAAGTCCGCAGTTACGTCTCAGAAGGCCGATCAGTTTGTATTGATCCGGAGGCCAACTATATGGCAGGAAAAGGTTGCTGGTCGAACGATTGTTGAATGCGTCACCGGAAAGGAGCAGATATGAAGAGCAATAGACAGTACTCGTCCTTGGGGATATCGGAGAGCAACGGTATCCTGCGTTGCGTTTTGGCCCCCGGCCATCGGCTCAACCTCATCGACGCTGCAATGCACGAGGAGCTTGAGGAATTCTTCGCCGACCTCGTGCACCGGGAGGACGTACGAGTGGTGGTGCTTACCGGCGCGGGCAATGTATTTTCTTCCGGTGGTGATCTTCGCAGCGTTGCCAACGACGAATACCACAAGGGGCTTCCAGGCGGCGCGACGACTCGCGCGGGCCTGCGGATGATCCGGAACCTGGTGAGCGTCCCGCAGCCGGTCATCGCCGCGCTCAACGGCGATTGTTGCGGCCTTGCTGCTTCGATTGCATTGCATTGCGACATCATCGTCGCGCATGAGCGCGCGCGGATCGGCGATCCCCACGTGTCGGTGGGAGCCGTGGCAGGAGACGGTGGCGCCGTGGTCTGGCCACTTCAAGTCAGCCTCAGCCGCGCGAAGGAGTATCTGATGCTCGGTGAACTCATCCCTGCCCGCGAGGCGGAACGCATCGGCCTCATCAACCACGTCTACGACGACGCAACTTATGACGCAGCAGTGGAGGGGCTAGCTACCCGCCTCGCGTCGGGAGCGATGTATGCCATTCGATGGACGAAGGCCGCGATCAACAAGGTGTTGATCGAACGCGTGAATATGGTGCTGGATACCAGTTTGGCACTCGAAGGCCTTTCGTTCACCACCCAGGATTACAAGGAAGGCATGTCCGCCTTCCTCGAGAAACGGCAACCTATGTTCAAGGGACGGTGAAACCATGACCAGCATTCTAGACCAGCCCGACATCCTGTTCCCGGACGTAATCCGCCACAATGCCAGATTCCATGGTGTCAAAACGGCTGTCGTCTGCGGCGACGATCGCCTGAACTGGCGTGAGTTTCACCTTCGTACGAACAAGGTCGCCAATGCACTCGTGCGAGCCGGACTCCAAAAAGGGGACCGCGTATGCTTCTTCATGCAGAACTCTATGGCGGCCTTCGAGTTGATCTGGGGCACGATTAAGGCCGGGGGTGTGGTCTCGCCACTGAATGTCATGATGGCTGCTGATTCGCTGCCGGCCATGATCGATAACGCTGCGCCGCGTTTCATATTCGTCGACAGCGAGCTCGCTAGCGCGGTCGATGCAGTCCGGGGCGCCGTGCGGAATAAGCCGGATATCTTCTACGCGGAGTCTAGCGCGGTTGATGGCTGGCAATCATACGTCGAACTGGTCGAGACCGGTTCCGAGGCAGAGTACTTTCCGGATCTGAAGCTGTCCGATACGATGACGGTGCTCTACAGCTCCGGGACTACTGGTGTTCCGAAAGGCAGCGAGCATACGCACGCAGCGCGCCACTTCTATTCGCTGGGCTGCGGTCCCGCCCTGCGAATGGACCCCTACAGTGTGGCGCTCTGCGCAACTCCGCTGTACACAAATGGAACCTGGATCACTCTCCTTCCAGCGCTGTACCTTGGCGGCACAGTAGTTCTCGCCCGCAAGCTGACCCCTCAAGCCTGGCTGGAGCTGGTGTCGCGCGAGCGGGTCACCCATGCATTCCTGGTTCCCACTCAGTGCATCGGGATCGTGGAGCGTGCGTCACCCGAATATGACGTTTCATCGCTGAAGGGCATTCTCTATGGTGGTGCGCCGATGACCAGCCAGACAGCAGCAGCCATGGCGAAGACCTTCCCGAGCGCCCGCATGTACGAGATCTACGGGATGTCCGAGGGGTGGTGCACGCTCGCATATCCGGAGGATCGCGCGCACGGCAGAAGTTCCACCGTTGGCAAACCGGTGTTCGGAGGTGATATTTGCGTAATCGATCCAGAAGGCAGGGAACTGCCACCCGGAGAGCAAGGCGAACTTGCCGGCTGGAGCGCTGGGCTTATGAAGGGATATCTTGGCGACCCGCAGCGCACCGCAGATATCGTCTGGAAGGGTCCGCATGGCCGCACTTATCTGCGAAGCGGCGATATCGGATACATGGACACGGAAGGTTTTTTCTTCGTGAACGGCCGAGTGAAAGACATGATCATCTCTGGCGGCATCAACGTGTTCGCATCGGATATTGAGGAAGTTTTCATGCAGCACCCCGCAGTGGCCGAAGCTGCGGCTATCGGGATTCCGCATGCAAAATGGGGTGAAACCCCGATCGTTCTGGTTATCCTGCGGCAGGGCCATTGGATCGATGCAGTTGAACTCAAGGAGTGGGGCAACTATCGCCTCGGTAAGTTTCAGCGAGTGAGCGACGTGAAATTCGTTGATGATTTTCCACGGGCCAATTACGGCAAAATTCTCAAGCGGGTGCTGCGCGAGCCATACTGGGAAGGGCGCGAGCGAAGTATTTGATGAAGCGCTGCAGTTCGGACAGGAATGGTTTTCACATCGCGCTGGACGTCATGAGCCATCGCTTGTGTCCTCGACCACGACACTCACGTTTAGCTCGTCGACGAGGTATTTCAGTTTTCAACGACGCGCATTGCTTAGGACTGTGGAGGTCGCGCATGAACCAGGAAGATGATGCAAAGCTGGCGTATCTAATGGCGGTGAACGCCATTCAAATGACCAAGGCGCGGTATTGCCGCTTCGTCGACACAAAGCAGTGGTATCGCCTGCGAACGTTATTCACCGCCGATTGCAGATTTGAAGGGTTGGGATCAGCCCCGGACAGAGCGGATCTCGACACGTTCATCGAGGGGATCTCGCGTCGACTGGCGGATGTTGTCTCTGTCCATCATTGCCACATGGGCGAGATCGAACTCGTCGGCGCCGACGAGGCCAAGGTCATTTGGGCGATGGAGGATCATCTGGAGTGGCAGGACAGTGATGAAGTGGTCGAAGCTCCGGGCAGCCGGGGCTTCCGCGGCTACGGACACTACGAAGAATGCTATGTCCGGCAAGGTGATACGTGGAAAATCTCGCTGCTTCGCCTAACCCGGATTGGAGTCCACCCGATTCCGGATGCACAGCCGCGCCTCGGGACCGGGCGCCTCGAAGCAAACCCAGATTGGCTGCCGTCTGACAGGTGTCTACGATGACAACTGAGCGGAAGCATCTCCATTCGCGTTGCATCACGTGTGAAGCATACTTGTGCGAAGACGGCTCTGTCGAGCTCGAGGGCATGCTGACGGACACCAAATCCCAGCCATTCGACGTGGGTGATCAAGGCGTGCTGCCGACAGGCCATCCGATCCACCAGATGCTTGTGCGCCTCCGTGTGGCCTCGGATTTCCGAATCACCGAGGCGGAGGCACGCACGATTCATGGGCCGTACAAGGTGTGCGGTGATATTGCACCTCAATACAGCAAGCTTGTCGGACTGACCATCGGGCCCGGCTTCAATGCTCTGGTGAAGCGGATGTTCCGGGAACGTTTGGGCTGTACGCATCTGACCGAACTTCTGCCGGTTATTGCCACCGTCGCTTATCAGGCGATCTGGTCGGAGTTCCGCAGCTTCGAGAAATACGACCCCGCCAAGGCGGCGGAACGACGGTCCACTCCGCTGGGGGGCTGCCATGCGCTCCAACAGGATGGGGAAGTGGTGCGCCTGTATTTCCCCGATCGCTATAAGCCGCCCGACTCCTCTGCCTAGTGTTCCGTCCCAGAAATAACTTTGTAGGCGAGGAGAGCTTGGCCATGAGCGAAGTAGTTGAAGCCGACGAAGCTGCGTTTTGTTACCGCGCCAGCGAGACGTCCCAGGTGTCGCGTGGGAAAGCGATCGAGTTCCGCCTGATCAACCACGTTGCGATCATCACGCTCAATCGTCCTTCCACATTGAATGCGCTCTCGCATGAAATGGTTCAGAACTTTGCATCGCTGATCGAATGCTGCCGCACCGATCGCAATGTGGTTGCTGTCGTGCTGGAAGGGGCCGGCGCGAATGGCTTTTGTGCGGGCAGCGATGTTCGCTCGCTCTATCGGGATGCGATGACCGGGATCGGGAACTGGCGGCAGTTCTTTGTCGACGAATACCGGCTCGACTATGCGCTGCACCGGTTTCACAAACCTGTTGTGGCCCTGATGGATGGCGCAACCATGGGCGGTGGGATGGGGCTGGCTCAGGCTGCTTCCTTACGCATCGTGACCGAACGGACGCGCATCGCCATGCCCGAAACACGCATTGGCTTCATCCCCGACGTCGGAGCGACACGATTTCTGGCGGACTTGCCGGTCGAACTGGAACTTTATGTCGGGCTTACGGGACAGAGTGTCGATGGTGCAGACGCGGTCGCTTTCGGACTGGCCGACGCCTATGCGCCCGCCTGGTCGCTGCAAGGTTTTGAGAAGCGACTTGGGATGCTTGATCTGAGCGATGTACGGCAGAGCATCAAGGATGTATTCGTTTCACCAACAACACCCGTCGCACCTCCCAGGTTGGCAGAGTTTCTGCCGCTCATTCGTGGGCACTTCGCTGCGAAGTTTTCAGCCGAAGAGATCGTGGATTCGATCGAGTGTGCAATAACGTGTGATCAATCGGAGCGTGCGCACGTCTGGTTGCAGGAGACGCTGGATGCGCTGCTTGCTTGTTCGCCGCTCATGCTCAATGTGACACGTGAGGCACTATTACGAGGACGGCAAATGACATTGGCCGACTGTTTTCGTATGGAGTTCGATATTGCCATCCGGGCCATCGAAGTCGGCGATTTCTGCGAGGGTGTCCGTGCTCGACTGATCGATGAGGATAGCGAGCCATGCTGGATGTTCCAGACCTTGAAGGACGTCAATCCAGCGATCGTCCGGAAATTCTTTTCGACGCCCTGCCGTGTCGGGAGGCATCCCTTGGCGGATCTGGGGATGTAGGATTGTGGCCCTCGCCGAATGCCTGTATGCAGCTCTGGATAGGCATCGAAGATAGTTGGACTTGACCCTCTCGCAAACGTGCTTTCGCTGAGACAGGGTAGATAGGGTCGCAAGCCGACCAGATACGCTTTCGATGATCGATCAGTGCGGATTGACTGGGTGCGTCAAGTATATTTAGTGAACGAACCCTGAAGACGATGAAAATTCTCATACCAGTGAAACGCGTAGTGGATGCCAATGTGAAGGTCGGTGTGAAATCGGATAGCACGGGCGTCGACATCGCGAACGTGAAGATGTCGATGAATCCGTTCGATGAAATCGCGGTTGAAGAAGCAGTGCGTCTGCGTGAAGCAGGCTTGGCGACGGAAGTGATCGCCGTGTCGGCGGGTGTGACGCAGGCGCAGGAAACGCTGCGCACGGCGCTGGCGATCGGCGCGGACCGCGCGATCCTGATCGAGTCGAATGAAGAACTGCAGCCGCTGGCGGTGGCCAAGCTGCTCAAGGCGCTGGTCGACAAGGAACAGCCTGGGCTGGTCATCCTCGGCAAGCAGGCCATTGATGACGATTCGAACCAGACCGGCCAGATGCTGGCTGCGCTGGCGAATCTGCCGCAAGCCACGTTTGCCTCGAAGGTTGTGGTCGCTGATGGTAAGGCGACGGTGTCGCGTGAAGTGGACGGCGGCGCTGAAACGCTGTCGCTGTCGCTGCCGGCTGTGGTCACCACCGACCTGCGCCTGAACGAGCCGCGCTACGTGACGCTGCCGAACATCATGAAGGCGAAGAAGAAGCCGCTGGAAGTCATCAAGCCGGAAGACCTCGGCGTGGATGTGACGCCGCGCCTGAAGACGCTGAAAGTCGTCGAGCCGCCGAAGCGCTCCGCCGGTGTGAAGGTGCCGGATGTGAAGACGCTGGTCGAGAAGCTGAAGACCGAAGCCAAGGTGCTGTAAGGAGACGGACGAAATGACGAATCTGGTAATAGCAGAACACGATAACGCGTCGATCAAGGCGGCAACGCTGAACACGATTGCAGCCGCGCAGAAGGTTGGTGGCGATATCCACGTGCTGGTCGCAGGCCACAACGCACAGGCGGCAGCGGATGCAGCAGCAAAGATCGCAGGTGTTTCGAAGGTCCTGCTCGCCGACGCGCCGCAACTCGCAGCAGGGCTGGCAGAAAATGTCGAAGCGACGGTGCTGAACATCGCGAAGGACTACACGCACATCTTCGCGCCGGCGACGGCTTACGGCAAGAACATCGCCCCGCGTATTGCCGCGAAGCTCGACGTTGCGCAGATCAGCGACATCACGGCTGTCGATAGCCCGGACACGTTCGAGCGTCCGATCTACGCCGGTAACGCGATCGCTACTGTTCAATCTCAAGACCCGATCAAGGTCATCACGGTCCGCACGACCGGTTTCGATGCAGTCGCAGCAGAAGGCGGCGGCGCTTCGGTCGAGAAGATCGAAGCCGCAGCCGACACCGGCCTGTCGCAGTTCGTCAGCCGTGAAGTGACGAAGCTCGACCGTCCGGAGCTGACGTCGGCGAAGATCATCGTCTCGGGTGGCCGCGGTCTGGGCAACGGCGAGAACTACACCAAGGTTCTGGAACCGCTGGCCGACAAGCTGAACGCCGCGCTGGGCGCATCACGCGCAGCCGTCGATGCGGGCTTCGTGCCGAACGACTATCAGGTCGGCCAGACCGGCAAGATCGTCGCACCGCAACTGTACGTGGCGGTCGGCATCTCGGGTGCAATCCAGCATCTGGCCGGGATGAAAGACTCGAAGGTGATTGTGGCGATCAACAAGGATGCGGAAGCGCCGATTTTCAGCGTCGCAGATTATGGTCTGGTGGGCGATCTGTTCACGCTGGTCCCTCAGCTTCTGACCGAGTTATCCTGAACTGGACGAATGAAGTTCTTTGCGTGGTGAATATTTGCCAAAGCGCATGGAACGGAAAGGAATTCCTAGACGATCCAGCGGCCACTTGATGAATCGCCGAGCTGACCCGATGGACAGGTACGGCAGCGCCTTCTCTGATGCGGGGCAAAGCCACGGTTCCCCGTCGCCGCAGCCTTTGGCTGCACGATGCGGCGACGCGCGACTAATGGACCATCATCGTAAGCGATCCACGAACGACGCCGCTCAGAGTAAGGTGGTAGAGTGCGTGACGCGTGATAGCGAAGTGGGTCAGCGGAGATCTGCGGGCATCTTCCAGGGAAGCAGCGCGTCGTAGTCGTCAACGGTCCTCGTCAGAGGAAGACGTTGGAACAACCAGTGAAGGTAGCGATAGGGATCGATGCCCCCGGCTTTGCAGGTTTCGATCAGACTGTAGAGGTTTGCACTTGCGTTCGCCCCCGCTACGGTGTCGCTAAAAAGCCATGAGCGGCGCCCAACGACGAATGGGCGAATCGCATTCTCGCAAGGGTTATTCGAGATGGCCCAAGTGCCGTTCTCGACGTAGCGGATCAGCTTCGGCCACTGTTCGCGCAAATAGGTCAGTGCCTTCCCGAGCAAACTTTTTGGTACGACGCCGGGCGACTCCGCGAGGGCTAAAGCGTAGATGGCGTCGAGTATGCGCGTGCTGTATCGACGTCGCAATCGCTGTCGTCGCTCAGCTGCCCATTTCTTAGAGCGGGCCTCCGCAGCGAACAGCTTGCCGATCAGCGTGATGAAGCGTGTCGCGAGCAGATCGGGCGAACGCGCGGCTTTCGGCACGTTCTCCTCCGCTTTGATGAAGTACCGTCTTAGGTGTGCCCAACATCCGAGGTGCACGAGGTCGTAGCGTTGAGCGATGTCGTTGTAGGGCTCGTAGCCATCAGTCATCAGAACGGCGCCCTTGCGGATCCCCGTGAACAGCTTGTCGGCCAGCTTGGCACCGCGTCCGGGCGTATAGCTGAAGCAGCGGATGGGGATGCCTGAATTGGTCATTTGCGCCCAGAGGTAGCTCTTCGTTTGCGGCTTGCGCCCTTTCTCTTTCAGTACCTGGAACGTCGTCTCGTCGCAGTAGATCAGTTCGGCATCGAGCAATGTTGCTTTTCGCCGTAAAGGAGCCGGGTGTTTTCGGCGTAATGGCGCCAGAGAAAGGCGCCTGTTTCGGGGCTCGAACGGGGATCAAGAATCCTTGTTTTTACCTCCTTTCGCAAGTGTTGATTTGTGGCTCTCGGGCATCGGACGAGGGACGCGATAGCTTTCACCGTCGAGCACGACGCGGTATGCCGCATGTCGCAGGCGATCGAGCGTTGCGGCGCCGAGCATTTTGTTGGTCGCGAACGCGTCGCCCCATTCCGTAAAATCCAAATTGCTCGTTAAGACAGTCGATGTACGCTCGTACCTCTCGGCAATCAGATCGTGGAAGTCTTCGTCTTCGGGCGTGCGCATGGGTTTAAGTCCAAAGTCGTCAATGATGAGCAACGGCACCTTGGCAAGCGCCTGGAATCGCCGTTCGTAGGAGCCCACGGCTTGCGCGTTGCGTAGCGTGCTGAGAAGCCGGGTCTGGGTCATGAACAGGACATCGTGACCTTGCCGGGCGGCGCAGTGGCCTAGTGCCTGCGCCAGATGGCTTTTGCCCGTTCCACACGGACCGGCGATTAGCACGCTGACCTTCTCATCGATGAAGCGGCAGGTCGCCAGATCATGGACGACGGCGCGATTAAGGTTGGGCAGCCGGTCGAAGTCGAAACCTTCCAGTGTCTTCTGGCCACGGAAGTTCGCGCGGCGCATGCGGGCGTCGAGCTTTCGATGATCGCGCCGTGCGATCTCGTCCTGGATGAGCAACGTCAGGAAATCGGTATAGGCGAGCTTACGGTCGATGGCTTCACGGTTGCGCGCTTCGAGCGTGTCGAGGATGCCGGACAGTCGCAATTGCTTAAGGGAAGACGTGAGTTCGGGAATTGGATTCATGTTCAATGGATAAGCAGAGTCTGGGTATCGCGGCAGAAGCGGCCGCCGTGGGTGTAGGTACTCGCGCCCGATTCAATGGGCTCGGTCGACAGCCACGACTGATCAAGGCCTTTCTGCAGGATCAGCTTGACGGCTTTGTAGCTTGGCGTACCGAAGTGATTCGCTCGACGGCAGGCCGCCTCCAGGCGGGACGCGCCGAACTGCTGAGCGAAGCGCAGCACGCCCTGTACAGCGCGCAGCTTGATGAGAACCTGATCGCCGAAGAGCGCGTGAACAAGCGCGTAGCACGACGGCCCGATACGCTGCGCTTCTCTCAGGCACCATTGGGTGTCGTGCAGTTGCCAGGCCTGTGCTGCTGGCGGCATGTGATCGGCCACCGTGCTACGCGTTCCTGGCGCCGTCTGGCGGACATGCGATGCCGACGGTTCGTGCTCGTAGTAGAGCTGCACCATGGTGGCGGTCGCCTTGAGCCACAGATCTTTACCGGCAAGCCGGAACGGCACGGAATAGTAGGCGCGCTCGAATTGCACATGGGCGTCGCGATGGACCTTCACGCGCGCCCAGGTTGCCAGCTCGGGCGGCACATCGGGAAGCGGCTGCAACAGCGCCTGTTCAACGTCTTCGAAACGCTTGAGCGGCACCTCGCGCGTCGTGCCATGCGTCCGGGTGCTGGCCTCTTGCATCACCCAGGCTTGCGCTTGCCGGTTGGCGTCGTCCAGATCACGAAATTCGCGAAGAGGAAGGAAGCTCGACTTCACGTATTTGACGCCCGATTCGACAATTCCCTTTTTAGCCGGGTCCCTGGGCGGACACGGATCGATCTTGAACGAATACCCTTCGGCGCATTGCGCATAGGCCCGCTGGACTTCGGGTTCGTAGATACAGGCCTTAACGATGGCACACTTGGGGTTATCGATGGTGACGCGTCCCACTACGCCATTGAACCATTCGAAGGCATGACGATGACATAGCAACCATGTGTCGACGCTCTGGTCGCGGACAAACTCGACGTATTGATGCCGCGACCAGCACAAGGTCATCACGAAGAACCACGTCTTGTGGACCTCGCCCGTGTGCGCGTCCGTGATGGTCGGACCTGCGCCGAAATCAACCTGCGCGGCTTCTGCAGGTTTGAACTCCAGCCGCATCGGTACATCCGGCGTGAGCTCCGCCTTCAATTGCTGAAGTAGCCTGTAGACGGATGAGTAGCTTCCCTCGTAGCCGTGGTTGCGCACCAGCGCGCTGTGAATCGTCGTGCCGGGCACGCCCGCGTCGTGCCACTGCGCAATCTGCTCGCGCCACGGCTCGGCCGACGAGATACAGCTCGCAGGCAGGAACTCCCTTCGGCTGAACGCTGAAGCAAGCTGCGCGTCATCCGGCAGAGCGTTGTCCGGAGAAAGCCACCCCCGCTCGGTTGCGATCTCCCGTACGGCCGCCAGCTTCTTACGGCCCATGATCTTCGAGCGGTCGATATCCCGGTCGGAGTCACCCTGGCGCATTCGCACCAGAACCTGTCGATATTGGTACATCTCGAACTTCCTCTTCAAGCCACCCTCCGGAGCAAATGCGTGCCGGGAGGGTAGCGGTTGGTGGAGTTCGAGCGCCCGACTCAGACGCCAGTGGCGCCTTTACGGCGAAAATCTACTGGCGCCTATATGCCGAAAAACTTGCGGCGCCTAAACGCCGAAAGCTCCCTGGCGCCTTTATGCCGAAAACGGTTTGGCTCCTTAACGGCGAAAGTTCACAAGCAACGCATCGCGCATGAGGTTGATCACGGGCTGGGTCGCGAGGCCAACGCGAACCATGCTGGCGGCGATCGTGTTTGACGAGATGTCTCCGCCGAAGCGACACAGCAAACCGGCCTGGCGATAGAGCGGCATGCCGAACTGATATTTGCCGGTGGCGATCCATGCAAGCGCCGCTTCGCTCAACAGTCCGCGCGCAATGATGCGCGGCGGCGCTGGAGTGACCTTGATGCCGAGATCGCAGCACGGGCACGCATATTTAACGCGCTGGTGTTGGATCACTCGAAGCTGCTCGGGGATCACATCGAGCTGCTCGCTGATCTCCGCGCCGATCTCGACGAGCGCTTGCCCATCGTTCGTGCAAAAGCGTTCGGCTTCGGGCAATTCGTGCCGCACGACCTCGCGCGGCAGATTGGGATCAAGCGGCTTGCGGTGACCGCGCTTCTTGCGCTTGTGCGCGCCAACCGTCGTCTCTGGCGTGTCTTCTTGGGCAGGCGCGCTGTTCGCGCCGAGCACCTCGGCTTCGTTGAACAAGCCAAGTTGATCAGAATCTCGTGCCTCGCTCTTGGCGCCGAACAGTTCGCGACGGTAGGCTCGGAGTCGCTCCTCAGCAAGATCGCGCTCTGCCGTCCTAAGCCGCAAGGCGCCGCGTAAGGCCTCCTGTTCTTCTCGCAATGCCCGAGCAGCATCGCGCTCGGCGAGCAACGCCTTCAATTCCTCGGCGGTGATCGTGACGTTGATCGGCATGGCGGTTAGACCTGCACGCCGCCTCACTGTTCAGCTCACGCGATGATATTCCTGCTTCGGATGCCGTCGTATCGCGGTGATGTCATCGCCGTCGAGTAGCGCGTGCAGCACGTTGGTGGTCATCGTCACGATCTCAGCCTTGTTGTCAGGCCAGATGAAGTGGCTTCTCTCCAATCGCTTTATGAGAAGCCAGAAACCACTGCCGTCCCAGCCAAGAATCTTTATCCGGTCACGACGTCGGTTTCCGAAGATGTATAGCGAAGTGTCCATCGGATTCAGGCGCATCGACTGCTCGACGAGAATCGACAGGCTATTCATGCCGTAGCGGAAATCAACGGGATCGCGGTGCAGATAGACCTTCAGATCGTCGTCGAACCGGAACACGGCATCCTCCCCAGAATCTGGACCATGGTCGTCAATTCTTCGATGGTCGCAATTGCCCCGCCAAGTTCAAGCTCGACGCCGTTCGACAGACGCACATGCAAGGCAAGTGTCATCGATGGCGGTGCGGACGCTTGTGTCGGCGACGCTGAAACGACCGACACGAACGCAGACGGCTTTACCGCGACGGGGACGGGTTGGTGCGACCCTGGCAGAGCGACGGCCACCTCATTAATCGACTCGTCGGGGTGAGGCGCGTTGTATTCGTCGTTGCCATTATGCTGCGACGCTGACGAAATGCCTTTCTCGCGCTCCACCAGATACTTCGCGATCCACTTGCGCAGCAGATTGGCGTTGATGCCGTGCTGCTGAGCCAGACCGGCGACTGATACTCCGGGACGAAGTGCTGCCTCAATCAAGGCGCGTTTACTTTTTTCGTCATAGCGGCGACGGCCATCGCTGCTGCGACGCACTACTGCCAACTCTGAGTCCATGCCAGTCATAGGTGTCCACCTCAAGATAGGTGGACACCTATGGTCCTCGCTACTGTCGCTCACTGCCAGACGTCGAAGATGGACCGCTTACCCATCATCGACGGTCGAGCAGGAGGAGCTTTTGCTGTTTCGGCCTGTCCACAATATCGGTATCGCTCATATAGGGGCTACGGTACCGGGGCCGTCCGCTGAATGCATCGTCACTCACCTTCCGACACAAGTGTGGCGCGAGCCTCCTTGTATATCGAAGCCGTTGCAGGAGAGTCGTTGCAGGTTCCGGCCAAGATCTGGGAAAAAGTTTTGGCGTGTGACTGCGGGAAAATTCGTCGCGCGAGCTGATCGACCAGTACCTTGTCAGATTTGGTACGAGTGACGTCATCAAACCTGAATCTGCCGTCGAATTCTTGCATGAACCCCATGGTCTGCGGGGCGAGCATGGCGAGTCCGGCGCCTCCGTAATGCATGAAGTGGTTGCTGTGCTGCCAGTGAACCTGTTTCATCACATCCTGTGCACGGTGATGCTGCGAAAGATGCACAAGCCAGTACTCACCGTGATCCGCTCACCTTGTCACCTGAAGAAATCGCGTCGATGCATCCGCCCTTTTCCACATCATCCGTCCGAGCGCGGTTTCGAGCATCAAAAAATACGGACTCCTTTCGAGGAGCAGTCTGCTTACGGTGTTCGACGTCCCAGCGATGGAGCGGGATTTAATAGAAACGCGCAGACGGCCGACGAACGTCGCCATCACCCATCCGGTTCACGGAGAGGCGTTGATCGCCGACAACGGACCGCTGAGTGAGGCCGCACTTCTGCACTGTCTCGACGACGGACTCCAGCCTTCCGACTGGATGCGCCGGCTTAACCCGCGCGTCTCGTCGCGCAGAAGGGCGGAGCACTCTCGAAGTCCTGGTTGAAGGCATCTCTGGATAGCAACATTCAGTGACAGGGCTCGCAGGAGCAGAGGGTTGACAGCGCTGCACGAGGCGGTGCAGCGCTACCTGCCGGGACGCGCTAAGGAGAGCGGCGCGCGCGGCCTTGGCTATACATGGGTCACAGGCCACACGCAGCACGCCGCCTGGCAGGCTGCCCGGTCTCGCCCCCCATGCTGTCGCATCCCGGCGACGAGCGACTATGGGAAACGCGGACGATCACCGACATGACTGGGATTCTGTAAATCGATGTGCGCGGCGCCACCGGTTTGGTGACAATAGCGGACTGGTCGGTCGCACGCTCGCCATCGCATGGGCAGCATCGGAGTCCGATTCGCCGTGTATCCGTCAGAAACCGCACGGCGACCTCTGTTAAAGGTCCGGCGAGGCTTACACTGACCTCCGAATAGAACGGCTTACTATCAGGCTTCCTGACGCGAACGCCTGGTTTTACGTACCGACGAGGACTCATCCCGGGCCTTGAGTTGTCCCTGAAGTAACGCGATTTGCTGGTGGGCGAGCGTGTCGCGTTCACGCCGCAGGTCGCGAGCCTCTTCCATGGCACTCCCGAGCTGCCGCTCATGCCGCCCGGCAAGCCGCCTGTGCTCGGCGGCGTCTGCCGAGATCCGCTGGATATCGGCAACAAGCTGCTCGTTCCGCTGCCGGGTTTCTGAAAGCGCCGCTTCCGCGCGCCGTTGAGCATCTCGCGCCTCCTCAGTCTGCAGCATCACGCGCTTCTGGACCCCTTCAAGTCGGGCCGTCGCCTGGTTGACCTCTATCCGCAAGGCCGCTTCATGCTGTGCGTGAGTGGTGCGCAATGCTTCGAGTTCGCGGCAGTGGGCAGATTGCAGCTCGCGCAGATTCTGTTCCGATTGTGCTCGAACGGTGTCCCGTTCGGCCACGGCAGCCTCGGCCCGGACGAGGGCGGCGCCTCGCTCGGCATATGCTTTCGCATGTTCGGCGCGCGCCGCAGCGAGCTGTGCCTGCTGGTCGCCGAGTTGGCCGCGAAGTGCATGAACTTCGGCACGAAGTTCCGCATTGGCCGTTGCGAGGGACCCGGCGTGCGCGGAAGCAGCCGCCGCTTCTGCCTCGAGCTCCTCTTTGCGTTGCGCAAAGGCATTCTCGCCTTGCTCGACCGCAAGCGCCCATAGGGACAGCATCGCATTGGCGACCGCCGGCGGTAGTGCTGCGGCGAGTGCGTCGTTGCGCGCCTGTTCGTCCTTCCACAACTTCAGTTCGTCGTTAATCGTGGTGCGGCTGCCCTGGCGAATTTCCGCGTAGATCAGGTCAACGGTGAGCTCGTGCGCAAGCCGACCTGAGGTGACGAGTTGTGCCGCGGCTTCCCGGGTACGGAGTCGGGTGTCACTGATACGGCTCATGGCGGAGTTCACCGTGAAAAGCGGTTGAAGAGGGCATTTTGCCCGAAAATTATAGCTGTATATCAATGTATAACGTTATACACGTAATGATAATGATACAAAATTTGTGATAACGCCCATAATCACAAGTTCCGATCGTGTACGCTGCGAAAAGCCCCTTTCAAAACGCGTCACACCATGAACCTGCCCGCCATCGCCCCGGAATCGCCCGATACCGTCCTGTCGATCGCGTTGCCTGCGGCCCTCGACGGGCGGGACGGCACCAACCGTGCGCACGGCGGGCACATGCAGATCGCGGCCGACAACGACATCGAGGCTGTACGCGTGTGGCTCGCGGAATATGCGGGCTCGCCGCACACGCTGCGCAGCTATCGCAAGGAAGCGGTACGCCTGCTGTTATGGGCCACCCAGGCGCTGGACAAACCACTGTCCAGCCTCACGCGTGAGGACTTTCTGCTGTATGAGCGATTTCTGGCGGCGCCCACGGGCAACTGGGCCGATCCGGCCCGGCCGCGGCGCGGGGGCGCCCGCAGGCTGTTCGACGGTCCGTTATCCGAGCGTAGCCGGCATCAGGCGCTCGGCATTGTGTCCGGGCTGCTGTCCTATCTGGTCAGTGCCGGTTATCTCGCCGGCAATCCGCTGGCGCTGCGGCGCCGGACGGGGGCCGCCACGAGACGCGCGCCGCGGATCGAGCGGTACCTGGATCACGCACTGTGGGACCACGTGCTCGCCAGCGTCGAGCAGTGGCCGCGGCACACCGCGCGCGATCACCAGCACTACGAGCGCTGCCGCTGGCTGATCCGCCTGCTGTACCACACAGGGCTGCGGGTCTCGGAAGCGGCGCATGCAAAGGCGGCCGACTTCTATCAGCGGCGGGGTAACTGGTGGCTGCACGTTTTGGGGAAGGGTGGCGCCGAGGGAGAGGTGCCGGTGAGCGCCGCGCTGATGGCGGACTTCGCGCGGTACCGGGTTTTTCATGGGCTGCCGCCGACGCCGTCAGGAAATGAGACCGCGGCCGCAGTCATGAGCGTCGCGGGCGACCTGCACAAACATCTGACGCCGGCCGCGGTCTATCTGATCGTCAAGGAAGTGTTCCGGCGCGCCGCAGATATGCTCGCGAGAACCGATTCAGCCGGGGCAGAAACGCTGCGACGTGCATCGACCCACTGGCTCCGCCACAGCGCAGCGTCGCATCAGGCCGATGCCGGCACCGACCTGCGTTTCATCCAGAAAAATATGCGTCACGCATCAATCCAGACGACCGGCATCTATCTCCACGCGGAAGATGACCAGCGACACGCCGAAACCGTGCGGGAGCAAAGCGAAAACCAGCTGCCCCATTCCTAGCGCCAGCGAAACGCTGTCCCGCGGATTGCCGGGCCATCTGACCCTCAACTTTTCTGCATGGATGCCGATACAGAAGTATCCATAACTGGAAAATAAGGGATTCAGATTGAAGACGCCGTTTCGCCAAACATCGCTGTGCCTGATTGCTGCTTCATTTCTCGCCGGTTGCGCGAACATCACGCCTGCGCCACAGCAGACAACCAGCGTCACAACCTTCGTCAGCGCGCAAAATCCGTTTTTTGCCAACAAGCGGGGAGAAGGTTCTGGCGATACCCAGGTAAGGAAGCCGGGCACGACATACATCAACGTGGGACCTTTGATGGACGTTCGCAAGTGCAATGCCGAAATGACGTCATGCGCATGGGGCGTCGCAAAGGTCATCAGCCATATGACCTTGATCGACGCTGACAAGAACAGCGCAACCGTGGCGGTCGAACTCAACTATGATCTAGGTCGGAAACAGCAGATGACCTGGGACAATACTGTCCTCACGGACGCAATCCCGGATGACATCCCTGTCCTCACGGACAATGCGACCTTTTCCAAGAAAGTAACGATTCCATATGGCAAGATGCGGCGAGTGAGCTTTGGTCATGGGGTCGACTTCAATATCTGTGCGGTTCCCGCAGATCCGCAAACCCTGATCGCCGTCGACGACAGTTGCAATCTCGATGGCATCATGAGCGGAAAGACCGCGCAGGCTGTGATCCCCGCGTTGTAATCGCTCTATCGGGAGGCGGCCCAGACGGCACATAAAGTCAATGCTGATCCGTCCTCCCAAACACGAATTGCGTCGTATCTTCTCTGCATAGTGCTACGAGGTGAATGCTCACGGAGCTACCAGTCCGGCCGCCTCCAGCGCAGATCGGCCGACAATCAATCCACCGCATTGCAGTCACGGCCAACGGGGAAAGATCTCCGGGGTCTTTAGAAACCGAGAATTTCGCCATCGGACTTGGCGTGGGGCCAAGATCATCCGGGAACCTGTCTCGCAACCTGAGGAAGAGGGGCCGGCAGCCGGTTTAATCCGGCTGCTGATGGGCAGAGAGTTCATACCAGGTGCGCGCGGGAACCGGAGTCCGATAGTGCCGGCACGCGATGAAGTCCAAGGCGTAGAAATCCCTTGCTGCTGCCGGCGATGCGGCCTGGACGTCGCGCTCCTTGATTTGAAGAAACGACCGCATTCTGTTGCGCAGAGCCTCAGGGTCGGCCGGCAATGGATACGGAGCTTCAGTGCTGCCGGTGGTTGCATGAGCGGCCTCGAAATACCATGCGTTCAACGATGACAGGTCGGGATGCCAAAGTTGTGGTGTTACCGTCCGATATCGCTCGGCCACACCCCGTGAAAGTTGAGCGTAGTCTTTATCCATTCCAAGGACCGCACACCAGCTGGCCAATGTGGCAGTTAGCCATGAGGCACCCATGAGTACCGGTAGCATCTCTTCGTCGGGCGTGACTTTAAAGTCAACCAGGTCTTCCAGAGAGTCGGTACTAATAGGGAAATCCATCTGACGAATAAAAGAGAAATCCAGGCGCCAGCAAAGCTCGTTCAGCCATTTCTTCGCCGCCGACGTACGGCCTGTTGTTACTAGCAGCAGAAGCGCGAGCGCGACGTCGATCGCGTTCTCATCCAGCGGCGGAGATGCTGTGGCGACCATGTTTTGTAGCATTGCACACAAACCGTCAGCAATCCTCCCAGCGATTTGCTGCCCGTCGGGCAAACCACCGGACAAGGCGAATGCGAGGCCAGCGCTCGCGATCAAGCCGACATGTTCGAGAAGCACAATCGTGTATTCAGTACTTTCATGCGAATACCCGGACATGCCATCCCGAACGGTCATGTATGGCGCCATCTTCGAATAGTAGTGGAGAGCTGCATCGAAGTACGTCGTCATCATACGATCGAAGGCCTCGTAAACTGACTTCGGCTGTGCGCGTTCCGCGCACTGTATTCGATGCCACGCTTTCAATATGAACAGTTCGCTTGCGATCAGAGCCTGTTTCGTGTCGCCGGCATCCTGGGCTGCCTTAACAAACATCTCTAACGCCAGGTTAAGCCGAATCATGGCTTTCGCGAGTGGCTTTCCGTCCTTGGACGAATCCAGGCGATGCCCACCGTCGTCGAGTCCCAACTGGCGCAGCAGCATGCGTGTAAGGTCCACCATCGAATAGTCGCGTTCGCCTGCAAACGCTAGTGCTTTGCGCAAGTCCGTTCGGTCCGTGTCGATGAAGACGTGTTCGTCAAGCATATATTGCTCGACAAGTTCGGCAACCTTATCTCCACCCCAGAACTCTAAAACAGCCTCTTTTGCATGCTTCTCGACAAACGCCGACCATGTTTGCAAGGTGTCCTGTTTGAGGTCCCCGGTCGTCGCAAGCACCACTCGTTTTCGTAGATTCTCATGGGCCGGCTCCACGTTCTTTAGCAGGTAAACGTCGAGAATTTCTATGAGGCTCTGTCGTACATCTTGCGGTCCGCTGTCCCAATTCTGATGGCTGATGTCTCCTTGTTTGATGGTGAACAGGAGCAGTTCGTCAATACCGTCCTTTGGATTAGGGCCCACGACAGGTAGATCTACGCCAAGCTGCCTGATTCCACCCTGGGGCTTGGCGATCGACGTATAGCCTATGGCAGTGACCAGATCGGGCAGCAGCCGGTCGAACTCATCACGCTCTTTCAGCGTCCTTAGATAGCTCGAGATGATGAGCCTCATTTGTCGCCTCGCTTGGCGCGCTGGAAATTGAAGCGGTGCAGCGCTTGACCAACGGGGTCAAAAATCTCCCGACGGGGCAGCGTCATGCTCGTGCTGATGGTTGTCATCCGGGTAACCGCCGTATATGCACCATCCAGATAGGAAAAAAACCCCGTTCCACCTTTAACAGGAATCTGTTTCGCAATCTGTGCCATAAATGATTTCTCGTGCGCGGCTCGATTGCTACGGCGCATCGCTTTGTCCCGAGCGAGCGAGAAGTTGCGCGCAAGCCGGGTGGGTGGCCACAATTCGTTAGCCACCGGCAGACGCTCCATATCTGCAACGAACCGCTCGATGGCCGCGACCACTTCGCTGATCAGGTGGCGCTCCCCTTCGTTTTCCGTTTTCTCCAGAATCAGTCTCAGATTCGCCAGGGTTGCCGACGGATAGTCGTATCCCACTTCCGCGACAACGATGTCGGCAAACAGGCGATATGTCCTATGCTCAGCGTCGGTTACACCGAGCAGAGAAAGCATGAACAAGATCAGATGTTCCTCGTCAATGACAAAGCCGAGTAGCCGACGACAGAGGAATATCAGACCGTCCTCATCAAGCTTGTCGATTTCCGCGATGTCGAAGGCGAATGGCTTGACTTCATGAACCTTTAGGTAAGATAGAAGGCCCCCGGCTGCTGCTGGAGCAGCGCGACCGTCCTGCAAAAGCCAACGGGTTACCAAGGTCTCGACCAAACGTCGTTCAGTTTGAAGTCTGTGTGCCGTCTGGTCGAATAGATCAACGAATTCGGTGTCCCTGAAATTCCCGGCATCATGGCGATTGGTCCATTGTGTGAGCCAGTCGACGATGAATGCGTTGAATTCATGCCCGTCGGACAGCAACCGCGAAAATACCCCGTCAATCAGACCAATCTCGGATGGTTGCTGCTGGCCTAGTGGCAGGCAGTAACGAAGAATCTGCGCGAAGTCCGGGCGCTTCTTTAAATTGTGATACTTGCGGAAAATGGCAGGGACTAGGGCGCACAACGCGTCAGGGTCAGCTTCTTCCAGAAGCCTCTGCCAGATGGAGGGGCATAGAAGTCGCAAGTGCAATGCATTGGCGACCACAGCGCATGCGGCCTTGTGCAGATCGTTGTCCCTATCCTCGAGTATGGGTGCTAAAGCGCCCTCGACCATCGACATATACGAATCAGGGATGGTACCGTTGGTACAGAGGACGTCCAGGACCCACGCGCAGGTAAAACGGAATTCCGCGGTACCGCTACTAGCCAGCCCATGTGCGGCTCGCGATACCGCCGCGTCAACGTCGATATTAGCAAGGGACAGCAACGACGCACCATACAGACCCGAAATGCCGACCTCATGCTCTGTTTGATACGAATCAAGTACCTTCGAAAGAAGCTTCTCTTGCTTTGCCAATTCGTCGACGAGGGGGGCGAAAAATGGCGTTGGCCGAATGTCGCCACCTCCTGCGAGTTGCAACGCCCGGCAGAATTCGAAGAGCGACGTGTCGTGAATGTTGGCGAGTCGAGGCAGCATCTCTCCCAGAAGTGTTGCTGCCACGAAGGGTGTGACCTTTCCCGAACGCAGGGCAGTGGCACCGTCCAACAGGAGATCACGACTTTCTATGGCGAGACGCAACAGGCAGATGCTGGCGCGGTCAGAGCGCGTCGTTTCATAGCGCAAGAGTTCGCTTGCGGCTTCGAAGAGCGCAGTCCCATCCTTTTCGGCGACAGACAGTGCGGTTTCTTCAGCCACAAATTGGTTTCTGGCCGCAAGAGACTGAAACTCAAGCTTTCCGTTTGCTACCTGATACCGTGGATCTGGGGTGGAGCACTCCAGTCCCACGAGTTCGGCCTCGGAAAGGTCGATATTGAGATTCTCTGTCCACGTCCGGTGCAAAGCCAAGGCTAGCGCGCCGACGCTCCGGATGGTGCCTTCGGGTGGCGTTGGTGAGTCGATGTTGATATCTCCGATTTCGTGTGATGTGTCCGCTGTTGGGAATATGTTTTCCCGCTGTCAGGAGCACGCAGGTCGGGCCGGGGTAACGGCGCAATCGTCAGGCGTAGATGCCAAAGTCGTCACATGGAAGAGTCAGCCGCTCCAGTCTGCGCCCAGACAACAAAAAGTATCAGTAGCGACTATCAGCCTGGTTGTTGGCGTCATGCGTATTGCCGTCATTCCTGCGCTTCACGTCGTTTCCCCTCCAAGGAATTTCGCGGCCCGGCACATCGATCCGGAGGGCAGTCGCTGGGTCTACATGACGGGGTCTCTGTCAGTCATCGGAAACAGCAACATTCAAGATATCAGTTCTTCCGCCAAAGGCCATACCACGCCCCCTCGACCGGGGAACAAGGACACAGCGCAGACGATTACGAGGCGCTGTTGCCGTGGCGAATCGCCACCGCAACAGCCAGCGCGCCCGCCGTCGCGATGCGCAAGCCATGTGGTCGATTGCGCGCTTATGATGCACTTTGCCCCAGAAGGTACTTCAGCTCTTCTCGCCTTGTCGGTCTCATGGGCTATGGTGTATTAGTTGAACCGGCGACGGTTTAACAGCAAGTTAAGGTTTGGTTAGCCACCTGGCGTAGGCTTCGATGTCGATCATTGGCACAGTGCCGCTGAATTGAAGCGTCGCAATCAGTTTGAAAAGAAACGCGGTGGCCGGTTTGCCTTCTTCTATGAACTGATAGTCGGACGTAGTCCCATCAAAGAAGAAATGTCCATGCGACGCGACGCAGCCGATATCCAGCCTACCTTCGCCCAAGTCGTTTTGCAGCGCCTTATTCAACGGTTTGCCAAGTGCAGGGGTCCAGTCGCTCTCAAACGCAAGGAGGCCGCCCAGAATCGGAATCAGTGGTTTGGCCGGATACGTTCCACCGGCGTGAGGAATAGGGAGGCTCGTTCGATGCAGTTGGCGCACGCTCGCTACCTTCTTCTGGGCGTAGTCTACGAGCGTGGCGTTGGCGGTTTGCTTCGCCTCAAACACAGCGTAAACGCTTTCCGCCGGAACGATCGTTTCGCCCTCGTATTTGAAGATAAAGGGCGAGTACTGCCTGTCGAAGACGACCACATCCATCTGCTGACTGAATGTGCCATGGCTATCAACGACGTGCGCTTTCGCAGCCTGGTATCGCTTTGGCAGATACGTGTCCAGCATGTCGATCCAGACTTTCTCGCTCGCATCGCCCTTGGTTCCGGGGTGATGCAGCGATTTGCGAACGATCGCAAGCCGCTGCTCGATGTCCTCGTGCAGGGATGCGAGTAACTGCGAAAGTGACCAGCTTGACATGTTCAAGGTCCTCAAGATAGCGGAAACCGCGTTCCGAACAGCGCACGCCATGCGCGTAACGCTTCGCCCGTGCGCCCTTTGCGTGCGTGGTCTATCGCGACCGATGCTTCGCGGGCGGCTTCGCGTAGCAATTGTTGCGCGCGAGTCTTGCGCGCATGGTCCATATCGTTGCTGATGGCAGGCCCCAGACCTGCCGGATCAGGCCACGCGTCGACGATGCGATCCGCGAGGGTGGCGAAAAGGCCCTGGATTTCGCGGGCGTGGCTACCTCCCCAGCCTCCATGAAGGCATTCGAGGGCCATCACCTCCAAAAGAAATGACGGCTTCACCGGCTTTTCCTCACCGTGCCTGGGATTGTTGTTCCAGTACTTGACCATACGCACGATACCCTTCCACTCATTCGCGTAGGCCTGATGTACCTCGGTCGTTATTTCCTTGTGAATCTCCGGATTCGTTTTGATCCATTTGTTGGCTTTGGAATCCGGAATCTCGTAGTTGTCGCCGGTGGCGAAAGCTGGAACAGCATCGATGCTGACGATGCGGTAATCCGTCTTGTCATCGGCATCGATGACGATGCCGAAGTCGACATTGATGGACCGCGACTGCTTCCGGACAGCGGAGTGGCCGTACTTGTCCGCGAGCGCGCTGTGGAAATCGTCAAGAATCAACGACGGGTCTTTTGACCGATAATGTTTTTCGGCTTCCTTGAGGACGAAGAATATGTCGATGTCTCGGAGGGGTTTGGTCTTCGTGTATCGTGCGTAAGAACCTGTCAGGAAACTGCGGTCAATGCCAAACTTCGTTTTCAGATAGTCCCGTACTTCATTTTGACGCTGGGAGGCATTCTCCTGCTCGCGCTTATTGAGTTCAAGGCGTGACTTGAACTTGCGGAAGGCTTCATCAATCGTGAGCACTATCGTTGTCTCCAATAACCGGCTTGCGCGCCCAGGCCGCTATGTTCTACAGTCGTTCCGAGCCCCTGTTTCACCATGCCGTCGAGCGACCTGTACGCTGCCTTGCCCCAGCCGTGCACATCCGGCCGGTTCGGCTTCGTATTGAGCAGAAAGCGGTACTTCGCCTCGGCGGGCGCGACGCCAGCCTTCCGGATGGCATACGCAAGCTGCTCTGTGTCAGTCCAGAAGGAGCCGTCGCCGGCGGACCAGCTATATACGATGTCGATATCCCAACGCGCGATCAACTTGTCAGTAGCTGGGTCGAACACTTCCAGGATGACTTTCTCGAGGTCACGCGTCTCCAGCCAAGTCTTGACGGCGCGGGTGTTCGATTCCCAGTCGCCGACAAACGCCAACGGATCCATACCGCTTAAACGAATAATGTCCTTTATGCTCTTCAGGATGTTATCCGCAACGTACGTGACGGAGTGGGTGTAGGAATATGTGGCAACGGTGCTCATATCTTGAGAAACTCCGAAACGTCCAGTTCCAGTGCGTGGGCGCGCGCGCCCACGGCTTTCTCTGCAGCTTCATCAGTGGCAAATCCAGACGTCAAGTCGCGCGCAGTAATGCGGCTGCTGTGCTTCCGCAAGGCATCTGAAACCCAACTGAGATCATCGGTGCTACAAGGCAGCGAGATATTCCAGTTGCCAGACAGCGGGTCGTAACCGACGCTACCTTCGTTGGCTGAGGTGCCATCGATTGCGTCGCCTTCATACGTGCAATAGATTCGCGTGCGCGGCCCGTCGCACGTGACGACGACCGGTGCTGTCTCCATGCTGCGATCGGCGATAAGCGAGCTTGCGATGCCAGCAACTGCGAGCAGTTCGGCTTTCGCGCTTCCGTTTTTCCCTGGTGTTAGTAGGTCGACAATGGCGCCCCAGGTTTCTGCAGAGGTGCGATGCGGCGAACTGCGGAAGGTACGTTTCACGACGCTGCTCATGCCTTTGCTCCAAAGTTACGATGCGCCTTGCTCGAAGCGGCCGCCTGCGCGAGTTGTTGCAGAGTCAACTGATTTGGGTCGACTGCCACTTGCTGAGTCGATGCCATCGCACTCGCGACGGCCTTGCGGATGGAGCGTCCGTCGAGGCCCACGAACTCACGTGCACATCGCTTGAACTCGCTTGAACCGGTGAGTTTTCCGATCGCAGGAAACGTTTTCCCCAATCCGTCGAGACAGGCCGTAAGAATCTGCTCGCAAGCCAGTTCGCCTGGCAGGCCGATTTTCATAACAAGGTCACACCGGGAAGTAAATGCGCTGTCGATAGCGTCGGGAAAATTACTTGTCGCGACGAACAGGAGATTAGGGTGTCGCTCTGCGAGCAGGTCGAGTTGCACGAGCACGGCATCGGTCGCACGATGCACGTCGATCGGGTTTGCCTCCAGACTTAACTTGGAGCGGTCGGCGACGAGCGTCTCGACCTCGTCCAGCAGCACGATGGTCGGACCGTTCATTGCCGATTCCGCAATCGACTGTGAGAACAGTTCGGAAACTGCCCGCTGCGTCCTCCCCATGGCTGAGCTCGTCAGCGAATGGGGCTCGACCTCAAGCAGGCGGAAGCCTTTCGCCTTGAAGATTTCAGCGACACGACCCGCAAGACCACGGGCAAGAGTTGTCTTTCCCGTTCCGGGCGCACCTACAAGAAGAATGACCCCGTGCAACGGAAGGACGCTCCGGTCTACCTTGGGCCGAACGGTGAAATTCACGACCGCCTGCGCGAGCAACTGCGCTTTCTGCGACTCATCGATGATGATCGAATTCCACATCGCGGAAAGCTGTGAATCTGGCAGGTCGCGGATTTCATGGATGCCCTGCGGCAATTCATGCACTGTCTTGCTCATTTGGGTGACATGTAAGGGAGAGATAGGTAAATAATACGTCTAATCTTTATGTGCGTCTACTTTTTATTCTTGTCTACTTTTTAGACGTGAGGCATTATCGCTTGATGAACGTTGACATCGAATCGCCGAACGGGCCGCCGAGCGCCCTGCGCAGCGGCGGCGCAAAATGGGGGCAGGAGCGCAGGCTCGAATTCATCGATTTCCGGCTGCGTTGGGACGGTCGTTTTAACCGGAGCGACCTGACTGGTTTTTTTGGGATATCGATCCCTCAGGCGTCCCTTGACATCGCTGAGTACACGAGGCGTGCGCCGGGAAATCTCGACTACGATCGGACGGGGAGGCTATATGTAGCCGGTGCAGTATTTAGGCCGCTCTTCGAATCGAGCTCTCTCGAACGTTATCTGGACGATTTGCTCAGGTCGTCTGAGGGGGCAGAGGTACCCTACGGGAGCTTTCTCGGTTGGCATCCTCCCGTGGCATACGCGACACCTCCTTCAAGGCGAATCAGCGCCGACGTCGTTATAGCAGTTGTGAGAGCGATCAGGGATAGACTCTCACTCACGCTGCGCTACCAGTCCTTTTCAGCGATCGATGCCAAGGTTCGTCTACTGAGTCCACACGCTTTGGTCCACGATGGTTTCCGCTGGCATATGAGAGCTTATTGCCACTTACGTGGGCAGTACCGCGATTTTCTGCTTTCCCGGGTAGTCGAAATCCAGCAAATTGAACCGGCCGATCCTCTGATCAAGGAAGACGTTGAGTGGGAAACGATAGTCAAGGTGGTGATAGCTCCTCATCCTGATCTTGCCGAGGCACACAGGCGCATTATCGAACTGGACTATGGAATGCAAAACGGCGTATGCGCTTTCGAATGTCGGCAGCCACTGCTTTTCTACGTCCTTCAGCAATTACGGCTCGATGAGGAAGAGAGTCCTCGGCCGCCAGAGGCTCAGCAGATTATTCTGGCCAACCGCGCAGATTTGATTTCTCACCTTCCCAAAAGCAAGTTCCGATAACGTCACCCATGCTTTTCCGAAAGCTGCCCGGATAACGCGAGGCGAATGTGGAAGGCCTTTGATCTGCATGGGCCCACCGAGTGAGTGAAATGGGCTATTGCCACCGCCATGGAATTTCAGATCGTCGGGGAGGGCGCCAGCAATTGTGGATGCATTCGGGCGAGACATTTCCTTAAAACCGAATATCCGGGGCCGATTGTTGTGCGCTGGTCACCGTGACTCATCAAACATCCATCAGTTGGTGAGCGACTGGTACGCAATCACTCCACGCTGAGCACAAGGATGATGCCGTGTGGACCTGAGCCGTTCAGTTTTGTGGTCGGGCCGAGCGGTTGTGCGCCGACTGGTATCAAATGAAAGCGAGAGTCCTCTGTTTTCACAGGCCATCCACAAGCGAAGGACGCTTGCACGCAGCGCGCGGTACTCGGCGGCGAGTTGGTTAATATTGAAGACGCCATCACGGCGACGGTTGGCAATCGTGCCGACCGATGACATGATGGTGCGCGCGGCAAGATACTCCGGTCATCGTCGGCCTGGACCCGGGCAGCGGTGGTATCAGCGGCGTACACCTGTGACGGTGGAGAAGCCGTTCTTCGCGCAGGCTGCCCGACTGATCGAGCCTGACCATCTGGCGCTGGCAGAACAGCGGCGCCGCGCGAGCCCACACTGGATGCGGCACACCATGTTACGCACTTGCTCGCGGCGCCGAGGTTGATAACCTCCTGCGGCACGCTTCGATCTCGACGGCATTAGTCTATCTGCACAGCGACGACCTTAAACGCGGCCAGCAGATGCGGGAGCATTTCCGCGTAAAGGCGCTGCGTCAACGTAGTACCTGCGTGCGATACTTGCGGAAGAGTACCCGTACCTTCGGACGAACCAAGACGCTTTCATCGCTACGTTGCCGATACAGCAGGAGGGAGAGATGACGAACAAGTCCACAGACTGGATACCAGTGACCTATGAAAGCGGTGGATATCGGCTTGATGGTCGCTATAAGATTGAGAGCGGCATGATTACCGTCTCGTGCATTAACGGCACAAAAAAGACTCAGGTGGGAAATACGCCGGCAGACATGCTCGCGCGTCTCATTCTGAGTGAAATGGCCTCGATTCCACGACCATAGGAAAGGGCACCGCCTCATGACAATTGCCGGTTTTACTGAACAGACCCTTCGCGAACGAATCGCACTGGTGGTCTCTCCCGCACAGCCCGTGCGAAGCATCGAGAAGCTCAAAGGTCGCGACCGGGAGTTGCAGTTGATCGATCGCGCGTTATGCGCGCCTGGTCGCAACATTTTCATTTACGGCGACCGAGGTGTCGGCAAGAGTTCACTCGCTGCGACAGCGGCGTATCAATATCAAAGTTCGGATAGCAGGCCGATCGTCGTGGGTGGCTCACCCGACGAAACGTTCGACTCGATTGTTGCCAACATCGCAAACCAGGCGATGGGTTACTCACGGACGACCAACGTGAAGGACCAGTCAAGCGTTTCGCTGGAGTGGCGTGGCTTGAAATGGCAACATGGCCGTGAGGTTAGTGCCAAGGATGTGAAGGAGCAGTTGAAGACGATTGGCGACGCCGTAGACCTGCTTCAAGAGGTAGGTCGAGCGCATTCGGAGCGGCCAGTCGTAGTCATCGACGAGTTCGACACGATTCCCGACATACAGGAGCGCAACCGATTCGCAGCGCTGCTCAAGACGGTGGGTGATCGTGAGGTGAACATGAAGTTCATTTTCACCGGCATTGGCCGGTCACTTGAAGAATTACTTGGTGCACATCAGTCGGCTTACCGCCAACTGGCGACAATCGAGGTTAGTCGCCTGGGCTGGGACGCGCGCCGAGAGATTGTCACGCAGGCCGCTTCGGATTTGGGACTTAACGTCGACGACAACGTAAATTGGCGCATCGCAATTGTGAGCGACGGCTTTCCGCATTATGTCCATCTGATCACCGAACATATGATCTGGCAGGCATTCGACGACGACACGGATTGTGAGGAGCTCGGTCACGAACACTATCAGCTAGGCCTGCGCGAAGCCATTGCACAGATCAACGTCGAATTGAAGCGCCCATACGAGAAGGCAGTTTTGCACCGCTCGCCCGAATGGGAAGACCTTGTATGGGCGACAGCCGATGGCGAGGACCTCTTCCGACAAAGCGCGGACATTCAACGCTCCTATCAAGCGATAACGGAGCGCCGTAGGAGCGACACAGTAGTTGAAACCGGTCGTTTTGCAGAATCGCTCCGGCGGTTGAAAACGGAGGGCTACGGTGCCGTCCTGGAATCAGTCCCGCAGCGCCAGGGCTGGTACACCTACCGTGAAAAGATGCTTCGGGGTTTCGTGCGGATGCAGGCAGAGGCCTCCGGCGTTGAGCTAAACGGTGAAGCTCCTTTGCAGCGGCAGCGTATGCATGTTGCAGCGAGTGCGCGGAGCGGTTATCACGAGGCCCGGGTGCCGCAAGGCGTGAGACTTCGCGACGATAAGAAGTAACCGCGGTTGCCCCATCCGACAGACCTAGTGTATGAAGACCATACGGTTGCCTTATGACGCCCACCCGACGTTTCAGCGTCCGGGCAAGGGTGGGAGGAAAAAGACGCTTGATAGCCAACTCCCATCTGATGCGTTCAGGCCGTAGTCGCCGCATCGCGGCCAGTTGTCGAGTTTCTGCGGACGCCACTGTCTTCCACGACGACGGCCCTTCCGGCTCGCATGTCGGGCGGCCATATACTTGCCGGGCATTGATCGATGGCGTGAACTTGGAGGTCCGTCGTATCGAATATGTCGCTGTGACGCGCACAAAGAACCTGCTTTGGCCAGGCGTCCCGGCGAGCGCGCTAATGGAGTCTCAGCCGGAGTTGTTGGCCAATGGATTTCAGGAAACGTCCCTTAGCCGTAAGCGCACGGCCATCCCGTCTTGAGTTGCGTGGAGGGTCTTGGGAGCATCGTATCCACTTGAATAGGTGGACACGTGAACACTATCGAAGAAGAAGCGCCACTTGGCCGTCGTCGACGCCGGCGCTATAGCGTCGAGTTCAAAGCCCAGGTGGTGGCGGCTTGCCA
>NZ_JBGGWA010000025.1:0-16312 GCF_041321145.1 Paraburkholderia sp. IW21
TGCCGAACTGTCGATCAGCCGCGAGCGGACGACCGTCGACCGGATCGCCTTCGATCCCACAGCACCGACCGTCGACAAAGACGTGGCCACTTACCGCATGCTCAAAGGGCAAGGCATGGAGGCCTGGACGCAATACCTGGCTCTGCCCGCCACGTCGACTGAAAGCAGTCTTGCTGCAGTGGTCAACGCAAAGCGCAGCCAGGTGCAGAATGATCTCGATGCTTTCGCGGATTCGGTCAAGGGCATGGACGGCGCGGCGGTCAAACTCGCGTTGAAGAAAATTGCATTGGCCAATACCGACTATGTCACGGCAAGTGCGAATCTCAAACAGCTTCAGCGCGACGAAGCGAAGGCGCGGTACGCTGGTGCAGAAGCCGATCTCCGGCTTTTTCGCGCAATAACGGCCGGTGCCGCCGTGCTCGGCCTGCTCGTCGGCGCGTTGACGTTCATGTCGCTGCGCCGCGCGATCAGCGGTCCGCTCGACGAGGCGCTGAGACACTTCGACCGGATCGCGGCGGGTGACCTGTCGCAACGAATCGAAATTCGTTCAAGCGATGAAATGGGCGCGCTGCTACAGGGTCTTTCGCAGATGCGCGACGGTCTCGCGAACACGGTCAATGCTGTGCGCCACGTGAGCGACACCATCGCAACAGCCGCGCAGCAGATCGCCTCGGGCAACCTCGATTTGTCTTCGCGCACGGAACAGCAGGCGGCATCATTGCAGGAAACGGCGGCAAGCTTGGAGGAGCTGACCGGTACGGTAAGGCAGAATGCCGAGAACGCGAGCCAGGCGCTGACGCTCGCGACCAGCGCCACGGAAACGGCCCACCATGGCAGCAGTGCGGTCGAGGGGGTGGTAGCGACGATGGCCGAGATCGATCAGAGTTCTGCACGCATCGGCGACATTATCGCGATCTTTCGAAGGAATCGCGTTTCAGACCAATATCCTTGCCCTCAACGCGGCTGTCGAAGCCGCGCGTGCGGGTGAGCAGGGGTGCGGCTTCGCGGTGGTGGCCTCCGAAGTGCGCACGCTTGCGCAGCGCTCGTCGGCGGCGGCCAAGGAGATCAAGGAACTGATCGAGACGTCGAGCGGAAAAGTGCAGGCGGGAGGCACGCTGGTGAACGAGGCGGGCGACCGCATGCAGGCGATCCTCACCAGTGTGAAGCGCGTGGCCGATATTATGGGCGAGATATCGGCCGCCTCGTCCGAGCAAAGCGCGGGTATCCATCAGGTCGCTCACGCGATAGCGCAGATGGATTCGGTGACTCAACAGAATGCCACACTGGTCGAGCAGGCGGCGGCAGCGGCGCAGTTGCTCGAGCAACAGGCGCGGCAGTTGAAGGAAACGGTCGCGGTGTTTCGTCTCTAGACAAGCGACGACACCACCATTCCAGGCGCACCCGTACATAGCACTCGGACGCGTCAGCACAACGCGACAGACCGCCTTCGGCCGATCGTCACCGGCGGTCTCGCGGAAACTTACTTATCACGCTTAGCGCTGATTTACGCATCGCTTACCTGCCCCACGGCGCGGGCAAGCGCCCGCCGTTTTGCAAGGGCCTCGTATAGAGCGCGCACGCCGAATCGCCAGGGCGCGATCTCGGTTGACGACTGCACGGTGTTGACAAGTGCGCCGAGCTCCGGCGTTGCAATCGTCACCTTGTCCCCGAGGTGATGCGTAAAGCCGCTGCCCGGAGCATGCCGGTCTTCAATCGGAGAGAACATCGTGCCGAGGAATAGCATGAAGCCGTCGGGATACTGGTGATGCGGCCCGGCAGTCTGGGCCACGAGTTCCTCTGGGTCACGGCTGATCTCGCGCATGTGGCTCACGCCTTCGAGAATGAATCCGTCGTCCGCGCCTTCTATCCTGAGCGACACGCTCGCCGCCCGCACCGAGTCCATCGTGAAGCGATCATCGAGCAACCGGATAAAAGGACCGAGCGCGCATGAGCCGTTGTTGTCTTTCGCTTTGCCGAGCAGCAACGCACTGCGGCCCTCGATGTCGCGCAGATTGACGTCGTTGCCAAGGGTTGCACCGACGATCGTTCCGCGGCTGTTTACCGCCAGAACGATTTCCGGCTCGGGATTGTTCCAGGAGGAGGCCGGGTGAAGCCCGACGTCCGCGCCGTAGCCGACTGCCGACATCGGTTGAGACTTGGTGAACACCTCTGCGTCGGGCCCAATGCCGACCTCCATATATTGCGACCATGCGCCGCGCCGTTCCAGTTCCCGCTTCAGACTGTCGGCAGCCGGCGTGCCGGGGCGAATCCTGGAGAGATCAGTGCCGATCAGTTGCGCGATCGTCGCACGCACTGAATCGGCTTGCGTCGCGTCGCCGGTAGCCTGTTCTTCAATGACCCGTTCGAGCAGGCTCACGGCAAAGGTCACGCCGCATGCCTTGATGGCCTGAAGATCGCATGGCGCGAGCAATGCCTGGCCGATGTTCTCGACGGGACCGAGCGCCTCGCCCTCGACGTGACGCGCAAACTCTAACAGGTCCACGCGCTCGAACAGGTCGGAGGTCGTCGACGCCGACGCCGTGATGTCGAAGACCTGACCGGCGCGAACAACGACGACCGATGGCCCATCTATCGGCGGGTTTCGCCAGATGCGTCCGATCAGCAGGGCATCGGGTAGGTCAGCAGGTACGAAATGCGGAAGATCGTTCGATATCATGGATGGCCTGGCTAGCGAAAGTTGGGAACCGCGAGAGAGGTACGCTCAAGCGAGCGATACGCGTTGCGTGTCGGGCCGAAGCCTGCCTGGCAGCATCACGCGACTCAGCGCTTCGGCGAAGAAGAAATCGCCGAACATCGTCGCGCCGTCGACGCCTTCATTGTGCGGCTTCGAATAGCAGGAATTCCTCAGGAGTCCGCGCTGCGCAGGTTCGTAGGCAAACTCGTCACGACATAGAGCTTCGAGCATCGCAAGTCCGTGTTCGCGCCAGCGAACCGCATCGGCAGGATCGGGATGCAGACGGCCCATCTCGAGCAGCGCTGACGCCATCACGGCTGCTGCGGCAGTGTCCTTGATTTCCGCGTCCGCGTCAGTGGTGTCGAAATCCCACGGTGGCACCGGACGTCCATCGAGCCGGCGCAGATAGTACGCCGCTAGCCGGCCTGCAAGATCCAGCCAGACGCGCTTGCCGGTTTCACGCGCCGTGTTCACGTAGCCATAGACGGCCCACGCCTGGCCCCGACTCCACGCCGATTCGTCGAATGCGCCCTGAAACGTGTAGCCGCGCCGGCGCACACCGGTTGTCACGTCGTACTCGACCGCGTGGTAAGTCGAATCGTCGGGGCGGATAAACGCCTTCGCGGTCATGACGGAGTGCGCTTCGGCGGCGAGGCAATAACTGCCGTCCCCGGAATGGTTCGCCGCCCAGTAAAGCAACGATAGATTAGCCATCGTGTCGATAGCTGAGGCGCTGCGTCCGCGCGGGTCGTCGAGCGGGCCCCAGGAAGCGAGATAGGCGCCGCTGCGCGTGGTGACAAGACGCGCGCGCAATTTGTCCGCGGCTTCCATTGCAATTTGCGCGTACCACGGGTCGCGGGTGATTTCATAACCGGGGACGGCGCTGCTGTCGAAGATGAAGCCAATGTCGTGCGTGTTAGGGTCCTGCGCGCGCTGCGCGACGAGGCGCATGCGCTCGCGGGCCCACGAGAGGTATTTGTCCTCGCCGGTGTGCAAATACGACGTCAGCAGAAGTCCGACCCAGAACCCGCAGAACCAGTTGCCGTGGCTCCACGCTGAACCGCTGTAGCCCGCGGACAGCGACGCCGGAAGCAGCACCCACTTTCCATCGGGCGCCGTGATCTGAGGGAATTCGACGCCGAGCGTCGGCTCGTCCTCTGCAACTTTGGCCGCCATGCGATCGAGGATACTGGTGAACAGGGCGGACCGTTCAGAGGACAGCCCTTGATCTTGGTACGAAGCATTCACGCCTTTGTCTCCTGATTACTTTCACGTTTCCCGAGTGACGGGGACACGCCAAATTCTAGGAGTGCGGCGGTTCTGGCAGTTAGGACGAAGTGCGGCTTATGTTGGACTTTTCTACTCGCACCGGACGTCTGTCGCGCCACTGCTTCAGATGCTCAGCTTTTCCAGGCTGCGGCGGAAGTCGATTGGCGAACGGCCCGTATGCTTGCGAAAACATCGGCTGAAGTAGGCCGGGTCGTCGAAGGCAAGCTGTGTTGCGATCTCCGCCACATTGACCTCGGAATGCAGCAACAGACGCTTCGCTTCCAGCATCACGCGTTCACGAATCAGCTTGGCCGCGGTGCTGCCGAGCGCCTGGCGCGTTGCATCGTTCAGCGCGCGTTCTGTGACATTCAGCAAGCATGCGTAGCGAGCGACGTCGTGGATCGTGGTGAAATGTTTTTCCAGCAGGCTTTTGAAGCGTCGCGACAACAGCACGCTACGTGAAGAATTGACGTCGGTGACGGCGTCGCCGCCCAGGCGCGCGGACTTGATTAGCAGAACCCGCAGATATGACCAGATCACGTCCTCGTAGCCTGCCTCTTCACCCTGATATTCCGCATTGATACCATCCAGCACACGATGAAGGTCCTGAGCCTGTGCGTCGCTCATATAAACCGTGTTCGGAATTCGCTCGAAATCGTAGACGGGAATCTCGGTCTGCGAATGGCGGTTCTGCACCTTGAACGCGAAAAACTCGGACGAGAAACTGATCGCGTGCCCGACGGTATCTTCGGACAACGCGAAATCGTGGATCTGGCCGGGGGCCATGAAGAACAGCGTATTGGGCCGCACCTCGTAGCGAATCGAGTCGATGATGTGGTGACCGCTGCCCGACTCGACCCAGACGATGTGATAGAACTCGTGCCGATGAGGATACGGCAACGTCGATTTCATATCTTCGAGAGGCGCAAGATGAAAATCGATCGACTTGATTCGCGACCCATACTCGTAGTGGGCGATCTTGAAGACCGGCAACTCACAACCACAACCGCTAGGCATCTGATTTGTCTCCTGCATGCAGCACTTATCTGGCTCGCTTAGCCAGCTCACTCCTTGGCTAAGTCAAGCGTGCTGTTTCTCCTTCGCCGGTTCGGCATCGAAAGTAGTGTAATTGTAATTAGCAAAGCGGCGTGACGGCTGTTGTCGAAAACCCGCGCAGGGTCGGCCTCGCGTGCTGATTGTCAGCTCATTGGAAACGCAATTCCTTCAGCGCCGACAGTCCGGTCAACACCGGCTTGCCGTCCTGATTGCGAACCATCGTGTCCATCACGAGGATGCGCTTGGCGGGTTTCTTCTCGACTACGGTCACATGGATTTTGATCGTATCGTCGATGAAGACCGGTCCGAGAAAGCGCAACTCCTGCCCAACGTAGACGAAGCCGGGACCGGTCAACCCGGTATGCGTCGCCGACACCAATGCCGCGGTCAGCAGGCCGTGCGCTACGCACTGGCCGAACGGCGTGCGTGCTGCGAAGTGCTGATCCATGTGCAACGGATTCAGATCACCCGACAGATGGCCGAAAGCGTTCACGTCACTTTCCGCAATGGTACGCACGAGGATCTGGCAGCGGCCAATCTGGATATCGTCAAAGCGCAGCATCTCGTGGCTCTGATTCAGATGAGTGTTCATGCGGTTCTCCGCTCGGTCAGCGCCGCGCCGGCTTCGACCATCGTATTGATTTCGTGCGGCTCGTAGCCCAGTTCGGCGAGCACCTCGCGGGTGTGCTCGCCTTGGCGCGGCGGCTGACGGGTGAGCGGTGGTGCTGCGCCGTCGTATCGAACCGGATGCGCGAGCAAACGAACCGGCCCGGCCTGCGGATGGTCGACCTCCATGATGATGCGGTTGTGCGCCACTTGCGGGTCGGCCTCGACCTGATCGTAATCGTTCACGGGCGCGTACCAGATGTCGTGCTCGTCGAAGGTCGTCATCCAGTCGGCCGTCGTGCGCTTGGTCAGGGCGTCGTACACGATGCGGTTCAATTCGTCGCGGCGGCGCACATTGTCTTTTGGGTGAGAAAACCCGGCTAGCATAGGTTGAGACAAGGCCGCCGCCAGCTTCTCAGTGGGCGTCAGCGAAACTGCGATCCAGCCGTCGAGAGTCCGGTAAATCCCGTAGGGTGCCGGATGGAAGCGGCTGCCGGTCGGCGGGTTTGTGCGCGGCCAGAGTGGCCCCTTGTTCAGGTAGTAGGTGAACGGCTCAATCTGAAGATCGAGCGCCGCGTTGAGCAG
Source organism: Paraburkholderia sp. IW21 (assembly GCF_041321145.1). Taxonomy (NCBI): domain Bacteria; kingdom Pseudomonadati; phylum Pseudomonadota; class Betaproteobacteria; order Burkholderiales; family Burkholderiaceae; genus Paraburkholderia; species Paraburkholderia sp. IW21. Next base: position 6,212 of record NZ_JBGGWA010000025.1, read on the forward strand.
ATTGCTTTCGACCAGCGTGCCTTTGCCGGTACGTTCACGCGCCTGCAAGGCCGTGACGACGCCGAAGGCTGCCAACGCCGCGGCGTGCTGGTCGACTATCGCGGATCCGACTGGCATGGGCGGGGATTCGGCTTCGCCGGAGAGCATCGTCATGCCGCTTATGGCCTGCAGCAGCAGGTCCTGCCCTGGCCGCTTGAGATATGGTCCCGATGACCCGTAGCCGGTGCACGAACAGTACACGAGCCGTGGATTGATCTCGCGGACATCGTCGTAACCGAAGCCCATGCGCTGCAGGACGCCTGGGCGGTAGTTTTCGATCAGGACATCGGCTTCCTTGATCAGCCGCCAGACGATCTCTCGCGCGCGCTCGTCGCGCAGATCCAGCGAGATGCTGCGCTGATTGCGATTGCCGAGCAGGAAGAACATGCTCACCCCTTCGACATACGCATCGAAGCCGGTCCAACTGCGCTCGAACGCGCCGCCCGGCGGTTCGATCTTGATCACGTCCGCGCCGACGTCGGCCAACATCTGCACGGCGGCGGGGCCCTGCAAGAAGTGAGTAAAACTTAACACTTTGATGCCTTCCAGCATGACTTGTCTCCTGACCGCGTGTCCGTATCTGTTTGACTGAGGGCTCAGGCAAGCAGGTTTCGCGAAATGATCATTCTTTGAATCTCCGAGGTCCCCTCGACGATCTCCAGCACCTTGGCGTCGCCGAATGCGCGCGACACCGGGTACTCGCTCATCACGCCGTAACCGCCATGTATCTGCAACGCCTGATGAGCCGCCTCCATCGCGCGCTCGGTGGCGAAGAGCTTGGCCATCGACGCCTGCTGATCGAAGAGAACGCCCGCATCTTTCAGCGCGGCGGCATCGTAGAGCATCAGCCGCGCGGCGTGCGCGTGGGCCGCCATGTCCGCGATCTTGAACTGCAGCGCCTGGAACTCGGCGATCGGCTTGCCGAATGCGCGCCGCTCCTTCATGTACGCGATCGACCGATCTAGTGAACCCTGCAGGATGCCTAGCGCGAGCGCGCCGATCAGGATTCGGCCCGTGCTGATCTGGGCGAGCGTCTGTCGCAAGCCCGCACCGCGTTCGCCGAGCAGGTTGGCGGCCGGGATCGCGCAGCGCTCGAAGTACAACTCGTAGGTGCTCGATGCGCGCCAGCCGATCTTGCGCAGCTTGCGTCCGTAGCTGAAACCGGGGGTGCCGTTGGGCACGATGAAGTTGGAAATTTCCTTGCGGCCGTCAGGGCGCGTGCCTGTTACCGCGGCGATGACGACTGGTCCGGTCACTTCCGTGCCGGAGTTGCTAATGAAGGTCTTTGATCCATCGATGAGCCATCGGTCGCCCTCCAGCGTCGCACGCGTCGCGATGTTGGCCGCGTCGGAGCCCGCGTTGGGCTCCGATAATCCGATCGCGCCGACCTTGCGGCCGTCGAGGATAGGGCGTAAATAGTGGTCCTTTTGCTCATGGGTGCCATAGTTGGAGAGCAGGCTCGCGACCGTCGAATTGGCCATGAGCGAGTTGGCGATTGCGCAATCTACCCGTGCGAGTTCTTCCAACACGATCACATAGGAAAGCCATTCGCCACCGCCGCCACCCCAACTCTCCGGATAGGGCAGGCCGGCGAAGCCGAGCTCGCCAGCACGCTTCCAGATGTCGTAAGGAAAGGCTTCCGCTTCCCAAAGCTCTTCCGAGACAGGAGCGATTTCGTTTTCCGCGAAACGGCGCACGACGTCGCGTATCGCGGTGTGTTGTTCGTTTACCCAATGCGGCATGTTCGACTCTGTGAAAAGCGGGAGAGGGGTTAAAGGCAGGGCGCTGTGTTACAGCACCTTCAGATAGGTATCGCCAGATGCAACCACCGTGCCACCCTGACGCGTGACCTCTGCTCTGAACACGCATAGGTTGCGATCGTCGTCCTTCTCGCGCAGCCTGAGCCGGGCAGTGACCGTGTCGCCGATAAATACCGGCGCGTTGAACGTGATGTCGTAGCGGTAAGAAACCGCACCGGGGCTCGGCGCCTTTTGCGCCATGTAGCCCATCACAGTCGATAAGAAGCCGACCGACAGACATCCTTGCGCGATGCGCTTCTCGAAGCGCGTGGTTTTGGCGAATTCCTCGTTCAAATGCACGGCATAGAAATCGCCGACGATCCCGGCGAAGCCGTAGATATCGAATTCAGTTACGGTCTTGGCGAAATCGGCAGTGTCGCCGACCGCGTAACAATCCATGTGCGGGCGTTTGGCCATGGTGGTTCTGAAAGTGAGAGTCGGTTGAGGAGCCGGCCTGTTCCTTGTTGATTGGGGCCGGCGGGCGTGACTCAAATTTAATCAGTGCGGGTTGCTGACCGTTAGGACGGTTTGGGCGAATGCTTGGACTTTTTTGACTGCACGCACGCAGTGATTTCAGTCTTCGCCCGATCCGCAAGGAGCCCGCGGATAGCTCCCGGTCAGCCATTCGTCAGTATCGCCAAGGGTTTTCCTCCACCCCGTGTGCGCCGGATAAATCGCCAGACAGTCCGGGAAACGCTTGCTATCGAAGACGCCGTAAAAAAGTACAAGAAATCGGGCGACCGGTCCTAACGCCCGTTGCGTGCACTCACGAATACTTGAAGCGCCTGCAGACGGATCGACCTGATGCGGCGCGAAAATTACATTCCAGTACGGAAGGAGACGAAATGAAATCATTCTTTAGCGCGCGCCGCGCAGGACGCGCCGTGATGGTAGGTACGCTGCTCGCAGCAGGCGTCGTTGTCGCAAGCGTTGCCCGTGCCGACGAGCCGATCGTCATGAAGCTGGGCCACACCCTCGCTCCGGACAACCACTATCAGCTGACTGCCGAGGTGTTCGCAAAGGAGGTCGTGCAGCGAACCCACGGCAAGGTCAAGATCGAGATCTTCCCGCAGTCACAGCTCGGCGGCGAAGTGCAGATGGCGCAAGCGCTGCGCACCGGTACCCAGGAGCTCATGATTTCCGCACAGGCGCCGATCGGAAACACGATCAGGCAGTGGCAGATCTTCGATACGCCTTATCTCTTTAGCAGCATCGACGACGCCAACCGGGTTCTGCAAGGACCGGTCGGCCGCAAGTTCCTCGACATGATGCCGGCGGTCAACATGATCGGCCTGACGTGGCTGTCGGTGGGCGAGCGCAATCTGTTCACGGCGAAAAAGCCCGTCGGCTCGCTCGGTGACATGAAGGATATGAAAGTGCGAGTGATGCAGAGTCGCGGCTATATCGCGGGCTATAAGGCACTGGGCGCAAACCCGACGCCGCTGCCCTATAACCAGTTATTTCTGGCGCTTTCGCAAGGCCTGGTCGACGGCGGCGATACCTCCCCGGAGCAGTTCATCCAGGACAAATTTTCCGATGTCGCCAAGTATTATTACCTGACCCACGTGAACTACCTGCCCGTGGTGCTAGCAATGAGCAAGAGCGCCTGGACGCGTCTTTCGCCTGACGAACAGAAGGCGTTTCAGGCAGCTGCCGCCGTCGCCGCGGACTATGACGTGAAGGAATACAAGCACGAGTACGACGACGCGCTCGCCACGATGAAGAAGAACGGCACCCAGGTGACCGGGATCAACACAGCGCCGTGGGCCGCCGCGACCGAAAGGGCGCGCCAGAGCCTGCTCAGCGACATTCCCGATGGCCAGGCGCTTTATCAGGAAATCAAGGCGGCCGACAAGTCCGCTGTCGCTTCGAAATGAAGGGAGAGTGCGATGGAAAAGCTTGCCCGTAGTCTCCTGTTGATCGACGACCTGGTCCTGAAGATCACGCTGTTCCTCTGCGGTGGACTACTTCTCATGATGGTGCTCGTCGCTGGCCTCGGTGTGGTCTTTCGCTTCATCCTGCACAACTCGCTGTCGTGGTCCGACGAGCTCGCGGCTTATCTGTTCGTGTGGCTCACGTGCCTCGGTGCGGCGGCAGGAGCCAAGCTGCGGGTTCATCCGGAGGTGCGGGTACTGGCCGACCGTTGTCCACCCGCCTTCGCGCAGACACTGGCGGACCTGACCGACTGTGTCGTCCTCGGGCTCGGAGTGGTGTTCGTTATGTACGGTGGCGACATGCTGTATCTGATGGGCACCGAAACCGCGACCTCTCTGCCGATCTCGATGGTGTACCCGTATCTCTCGATTCCCGTCTGCGGCGCGTTGCTGGTCTTTCATTCCGCGGTGCGAATCGCGGTTTCCCATCTCGCGCCCGGCGCGCAAACGAGGCCGTCTCTGTTGCAGGGCGTCTCCGAACATATCTGAGGTGAATCAACATGTGGGCACTCGCTCTAGGCGCCGGGTTTCTCGGCTTGGGTGTACCGGTGGCCATTTGCATCGGCATTGCGGCGACGATTGCATTGACGCTGAATGGAACCCCGCTGCTGGTGATTCCGCAGCAGCTGTTTTCGAACCTGAATAACGTCGGCCTGCTGGCCATCCCGTTCTTCATGTTGACAGGCGCAATCATGGATGCGGGCGGCGTCTCGCGCCGGATCATCGACTTTTCGCAGGCGCTTGTCGGGTTTATGCGCGGCGGCATCGGGCAGGTGACGATCGTTGCGAGCATGTTCTTCGCCGACCTCTCCGGTTCGGCGACTGCGGATACCGCGGCGATCGGCTCGGTCATGATCCCCGGGATGGTCAAGCAGGGATATTCACGCGCGTTCGCAGTGGCGCTGCAGTCGGCAGCGGGCTCACTCGGACTGCTGTCGCCTGTGTCGATGAGCATGCTGGTGTACGCCTACACCGCCAACGTTTCGGTCGGAACGATGTTCGTCGCGGGGATAGTGCCGATGCTGCTGGTGGTCGTTTCCTTCATGCTCGTGAACTACGTGACTGCCGTGCGGCAGAACTATACGGCGGTCGAGGCGTTCTCCGCCAAGCGGCTGTGGATCACGTTCAGACAGGCGATCTGGGCATTGCTGACTCCCGTGATCATTCTGGGCGGCATCCTCGGCGGCGTCTTCACGCCGGTTGAAGCAGGCGTCGTCGCGGCGCTCTATGTGACGATGGTGAGCGCCTTCATCTTCAAGTCGCTCAAGCTGTCGAACTTCAGGGAAATACTCACGCGCACGGCCATCAATACCACGCGGGTATCGTTTCTTCTCGGGCTCGCGTTCGTGCTCGGCCGCTATCTGATTGAGGCGCAAATTCCGTTGCACGTCGCCAACAGCTTCCTCGCCGTGACGACCAGCGCGTTCGTGTTGCTGATCCTGATCAATCTCTTTCTTCTGGTAGCCCATACGGTACTGGAAACGATCTCGAGTATCGCGGTGGTGATCCCTGTGTTTCTGCCGCTCGTCGTGCAGATGCATATCGACCCGGTCGTGTTCGGCGTCATCGTACTGGTCAACTCGGCCATCGGCATCAACCTGCCACCGATCGGTTTTTGCCTCTTTACGGCTGCGTCGATCGGCGGTGTGTCCGTCGAAAAAGCGACTCGGGCGATCCTGCCGTTCATCTTCGCGCTGGCGGTCGACCTGCTGCTGATCATTGTCTTCCCGCATATCCCACGCTTCCTGCCGAACTTGCTGGCAATCAAATAACACGAGGACGATGGGTCGCGGGCTGCACGCCACTGGCCCAATCTCCACGACCCCATATGCGTCGAATGTTCGCACGCGAAAAGCGATCGAATTACCGAGAGGCTCATCATGAACACGGCTCACATCGAGCGAAGCGGCGCGGCGCCGGTCCCGCTTGCCGCATTCGAGGACCTGCAGTACCTGAAGCTGGAACAACCAACTGGGTTCGTGTGGGTGATTACGTTGAATCATCACGGCAAGCGCAATGCGCTGTGTGTGCCGCTGCTGGCGGAACTGGCGCGCGTGCTCGCGGCAGCCGAAGTCAGCGACGAAGTCAGGGCTGTCGTGCTCACCGGCGGCGAGCGTTTCTTCAGCGCGGGGGCGGATATTGCCGACATGGCGGCACGCGGGGTCGCAGGGTATGCGGACCCGATGCGCCTCGCGAGCTGGAAAGCGATTGAAACCTTTCCGAAGCCGCTGATCGCCGCGGTCAACGGCTTCGCCATCGGTGGTGGCCACGAGCTGGTGATGCTGGCCGATATCGTCGTCGCGGCGGACGACGCGACCTTCTCGCAGCGAGAGATCGTCATCGGCGGCCTCCCGGGCGATGGCGCCACCCAGCGCCTGCCGCGGGTGCTCGGCAAGACACTGGCGATGAAACTCGTGCTTACCGGCGAGCCACTGACGGCAGCCGAGGCCGAGCGCCACGGTCTTGTGACCGAGGTCGTACCGCCGGCACGCAGCATCGCGCGCGCTGTTGAGATCGCATCGCTGATCGCCGCCCGCGCGCCGCTCGCGGTCCGACTGGCCAAGCGCGCCGTGCTCGATTCGTTCGAGACCAACCTTCAACGAGGCCTGGAGTGCGAGCATCAGGCGAATCTCGCCGTGTTCAAGACCGAGGATCGCGCCGAAGGCCACCGCGCATTCGTCGAAAAGCGGCCGCCGCACTTCAAGGGTCGCTGACCACCGGTGCGTCGCGCATGCGCCTCTCGACGGCGATGGGCAACGCTTGCCTTTAGTTCTGACCGGCATCGATGCAGGTATCCACGCCGCGGTCTTCCGAATGTTCAGGGCCAACGCGGAGTTCAGTAGGGCCTTGGTCCACCTCACCAGATAGCCGGACGCACGACGTAACGGAGATTGCATGAACGGGCTGAATGGTATCCGCATTCTCAGCTTCAATCATTTTCTGATGGGGCCTTTGGGCGTGCAGCACCTCGCCGATTGCGGGGCCGACGTCATATCGGTCGAACCTGTCGACGGCGCATTCCAGCGCAAGTGGGGCGACGCGAACCGCGCCATCGATGGACAGACGATGCTGCTTCTGATGGGTAATCGAAATAAGCGCAGTCTGGCGCTGAATCTCAAGGACCCGCGGGCGATTGATATCGTCATGAGCTTGCTGCCTCAAGTCGACGTGGTCGCCGAGAATTACCGTCCCGGTGTGATGGAACAGCTGGGATTGGGTTACGAGGCACTCAAGGCAGTCAAGCCGGACATCATCTATGCGTCCGGCTCGGGATTCGGTCCGGATGGACCCTATGCCAGCCGGCCGGGGCAGGACCTGATCATTCAGGCAATGTCGGGTATCGCGACAATCACCGGAACCCGGCAGGACGGTCCGCGCGCGGTGGGCGTGTCCGTCGTCGATCATCACGGCGCTGCGCTGTATGCGAACGGCATCCTGACGGCACTGTTTAACCGCGAGCGTACGGGCGAGGGCTGCCGGGTCGACGTAAGCTTGCTGGCGGCTGCGCTCGATCTGCAACAGGAGTCTCTCACGTGTTTCCTGAACGGCGACGGCCATGACGAGGTGCGACAGGCGGGGCGTGTATCAGGTTGGTACTTCCCCGCACCGTACGGCATATACGCAACCGCGGATGGTTTCATCGCATTGTCGCTGAGTCCTCTCGACATCATCTATCAGATCCTCGAGATCCCGGAAAAGGAACGGATTCCCGCGAAGCGTGCCTTCGACGAGCAGCGAGAAATCTCCGGCCTGCTTGAGCGCCGGCTTGCGCAGGACACGACGGCGCACTGGTTGCCGCTGTTCGAGCGGCATCATGTCTGGCACACGAGCGTCAACGATTATGCGCAGGTGGTCGCCGATCCGCAGGTGCGCCACTTGAAGAGCTTCGAGACAGTCGAAGGTGCAACCGGCACCCCAGTGACGCTCGTCAATCACCCGGTGCGCTACAACGGCAGCGCGCCGGCTATCCGCACGCCGCCGCCACAATTGGGCGCGCACACGATCGACATCTTGTCAGGGATGGGAATGAACCGGCCGATGATCGACTCGCTGCTGGCGGACGGCGTAATCGGCGTTGCCAAGGACGCTGAGGCCGTTGCGGCGGACGCGGCAAAAGGCGGAGTTGCGTGAAGCGAGGATGAAGCCATCCATGCGGCGAGCGTGCCGCACGTGTCGATGAAAACAGGAGAAGCAGGCATGAGTGACAGGTACAGGGAAGTCAGTACGGATGTGTTGGTCGTTGGCAGCGGCGGCGCTGCGCTGCGGGCTGCGCTCGAGGCGGATTCCAGCGGCGCTGACGTGCTGGTTGTGATCAAAGGCGAATTTCGCAAAAGCGGCGCGACGTTTCATAGCGTAGCTGAAGTCGGCGCCTTCAATGTGCCCGACGGAGCAGGGGATCCCAGCGATAATCCTGATGTTTTTCTTGCCGATATCCTGCATGCCGCTCAAGGCATGGCCGACCCGCGCTTGAGCGCGATTCTCGCGAACGAAGCGCATGACTCCCTGCGCTACCTCGAACAGTACGGCGTAAAGTTTGAGCGCGAGGATGACCATTACCTGGTTTTTCGCGCATGCTTTTCTTCCAAGCCGCGCTCGCATGTGATTCATGAGCACTTCAAACCAATCGTGAAATCCCTGGGGACTGAAGCCTCCCGGCGCGGCATCAAGGTCATGGACCGGTTGATGATCGTCGACCTGCTTTCGCAGGACGGCGAATGTCTCGGCGCATACGCGATCGATACGGATGGAAACCCGATGCTGATCCGTGCCAAGTCGACGATTCTTACCACCGGCGGTGCAAGTCAGCTGTTCGCCCAAAACCTGTATCCATCGGACATTACCGGCGACGGCTATGCAATGGCTTATCGCGCGGGCGCGCGACTGGTCAACATGGAGTTCATGCAGGCCGGTGTGAGCGTGCTGACGCCTTTCGTCAACCTGTTCGGCAACTACCTGTGGGACGCGCACCCGAATCTCACCGACCGCGATGGCAGGGCGTTCGTCCCTGACTATCTGCCGACGGGGTCCACTCAGGCTGATGTCATTCGGCAAAAAGAGCGGCACTTTCCATTCAGCTCAAGCGATATCTCACGCTACGTCGAAATTTCGATTCAGAAGGCGCTCAACGATGGCCGCGGCACGGCTGAAGGCGGCGTGTTTCTCGACTTCGCCGGATGCGATCTCGAATCGATACTGGCCGACAAGAGCCGAAGCATCGCAAAGATGTGGCCGCTAACCTGCCAATGGTATAGGGGGCACGGCGTCGACCTTTATCAGGATAGAGTGCAGATCACCTGCTCCGCGCATGCGATCAACGGCGGTTTATGTATAGACGAAAACGCACAGTCGAATCTGAAGGGTCTGTTCGCCGCGGGTGAGGTGGCAGCGGGTCCACATGGCGCCGACCGTCTCGGCGGCAATATGGCCCTGACGTGCCAGGTCTTCGGCCGCCGGGCGGGCCTCGCCGCGGCCGAACGCGCGAAAAAGATGACGCACCGCGCGACTACCGGGGCCTTGGACGACAACCGCACGGTCGCCACGCAATTCCGCCGAAAGGGCAGGCACACGCTAGACGAACTGAAAGCTCGGATTCAGCAGTGCGCAAACCGGTATTTGCTGATCGTGCGCGAAGAAGCCGGGCTTCAGACTTTCAGGCGGGTTTGCAGGGAGACGCGAGACCAGTTGTTTCAGGACACGGTGATCGGCACGCCGGCTGAGCTCATGCGGGGCATCGAATTGGCGAACTTGATCCAGGTCGGTGAATTGATGGTTTTGGCATCGCTTGCCAGGCGTGAGAGTCGCGGCGGCCACTACCGCGAAGACTTTCCTGAGCGCAACCCGGACTTCGCCAGCAACATATTCCTCGAGCGGAATGTGCCTGAAGGTCTGTGGTTCGGTCGGCTGGCGGATCTGTCGTGAGTTGGTAGCGAGCTGTGGATCAGCTCGCAGGCGATCGCAAACATGGCGCTGGATGGGCTTGAGGCAGCAATTTACGCGAGCGTGGCGCCGACGGGACTGCGTCGAGCACCACAATCGCTTCATGTGACCGCCCACGCAGCGTGCTTTTTCGACGAGACCTCGTTTTGCGCCCATATTGGCATTCGTCTTCTCGGCATGGCGAAAGGACCGGGCACTGTTCGCAGTCGCTATGACGACCGTAGCGTTATTGGCCGAGGCCGCGCATACCCTAAGCCGTTGGAATAACACTAAGGAAAGTCTGCAAAAGTCCTGGCATTGACGTGAGCGTGGACTATCCTGGGAGCAGGAGAATTTAAGGGGTGGGTGATGGCACAACTTGGCCTTGGTCTGGATCTGTCAACGAAACGCAC
>NZ_JBGGWA010000026.1:0-9280 GCF_041321145.1 Paraburkholderia sp. IW21
GGGCCACTGGCCCCTCCAAGCCGGGGGAGCCGCTTAGCATTAGCGGTTTGAGCCGCTTTCTTTTGCCTACTTTTCTTTGCGGCGGCAAAGAAAAGTAGGTGCCCCCCCGCACAGGGGGAACGCCAATAGACCGCAAACAAAACAAGGAAAGCCGCGAAAGCCAGAACCACAGTCAGACAAGCGCCGCGCAGGCAAAAAACCCCCAAAAAAACCCCAACCCCGCAGGGGCATATAATGTCGAACGCACCTGCCGTCCTCCCAAAAAATGCCCGATCTGCTAGCCAATCTAAACCCCGAACAACACGCCGCCGTCACGCTCCCCAACGAGCCAGCGCTCATCCTTGCCGGCGCGGGCAGCGGCAAAACCCGCGTCCTCATCACGCGGATCGCGTGGCTCATCCAGCACGGGCTGGCCTCGCCCCCCACCATCCTGGCGGTGACCTTCACCAATAAAGCCGCCCGCGAAATGATGTCGCGTCTTTCGGCACTCTTGCCGATCGACACCCGAGGCATGTGGATCGGCACCTTCCACGGCCTGTGCAACCGCATGCTGCGCGCGCATCATCGCGACGCAGGCCTGCCCGCCACTTTCCAGATCCTCGACACCGCGGACCAGCTCTCCGCGATCAAGCGTCTGATGAAGGGCCTCAACATCGACGATGAAAAGTACCCGGCGAAAAATCTCCAGTACTTCATCAACAATTCCAAAGAACAAGGCCTGCGCCCGAAAGACGTCGACGCCACGGATAACTTCAACCGCAAATTCGTCGAGCTCTACGAAGCCTACGACCAGCAGTGCCAGCGCGAAGGCGTCGTCGATTTTCCGGAACTGCTGCTGCGCTGCTTCGAATTGCTCGCGCACAATCCGCCGCTGCGCGCTCACTATCAGGCGCGCTTCAGGCACATCCTCGTCGACGAGTTTCAGGACACCAACAAGCTGCAATACGCGTGGCTGAAGATGCTGGCCGGACAGACCAACTCGATCTTCGCCGTCGGCGACGACGATCAGTCCATCTATGCATTCCGCGGCGCGAACGTCGGCAACATGCGCGACTTCGAGCACGAGTTCAGTGTTCGCCACATGATCAAGCTCGAGCAGAACTATCGCTCGCACGGCCATATTCTCGACGCGGCCAATCAGCTGATCGCCAACAACTCGCGGCGTCTGGGCAAGAATCTGCGCACCGATGCGGGTCACGGCGAACCGGTGCGCGTGTACGAGTCCGCCACCGATACGCAGGAAGCCGGCTGGATCGTCGAGGAAATCAAGGCGCTCATCAGCACCGGCACGTCGCGCAGCGAAATCGCGATCCTGTACCGCAGCAATGCGCAGTCGCGCACGATCGAACACACGCTGGTCAATGCGGGCATCGCGTATCGGGTGTACGGCGGCTTACGCTTTTTCGAGCGTCAGGAAGTCAAGCACGCGCTCGCCTATCTGCGCCTGATCGACAATCCGAACGACGATACCGCGTTCGCCCGCGTCGTCAATTTCCCGACACGCGGCATCGGCGCGCGTTCGATCGAGCAACTCGCGGATGCGGCGCGGCTGTACAACTGTTCGATGGCCGCGGCGATTCCGTATGTCGCGGGTAAGGCGGGGTCGAGCCTCGCGAGCTTTGCGAATCTGATCGGCAGGATGCGCGCGGAAACGCAGCAGATGAGCCTGCCGGAAACGGTCGAATACGTGGTCCGTACGAGCGGTCTCACGGAGTTTTACCAGAACGAACGCGAAGGCCAGGACCGGCTGGAGAACTTGCAGGAGCTGGTCAACGCGGCGGCGGCTTTCGTCAGCGAAGAAGGCTACGGCATGGATACGCCGGCGCGTTCGATTCCGCTGCGCCCGGGTGCCACCACCGCCCCCGAACTGGCGGTCGCGACCGACGATCCGAACACGGTCGTGCTCGACGCACCCGGCATCGCCGACCCGGCGCAAAACCCGGACACCATGACGCCGCTCGCGGGTTTCCTGTCGCACGCCTCGCTGGAAGCGGGCGACAACCAGGCGCAAGCCGGCCAGGAAGCCGTGCAGTTGATGACGGTGCATGCGGCCAAGGGCCTCGAGTTCACGGCGGTGTTCATCACCGGTCTCGAAGAAGGGCTGTTCCCGCATGAAAACAGCGCGATGGAAACGGACGGCCTGGAAGAAGAGCGCCGTCTGATGTACGTGGCGATCACGCGGGCGAAGGAGCGGCTGTATCTGTCGTTCGCGCAGAGCCGGATGCTGCACGGCCAGACGCGCTACAACATCCGTTCGCGCTTCTTCGACGAACTGCCGCAGGAAACGCTCAAGTGGCTCACGCCGAAGGTCGAGGCGGGGGCGCGCTGGGGCGGCCGCTCGGATAATGCGGGCTACGGGCGCGACTGGTTTGCGCGGCCCGGTTATACGGGCGCCTCGTCGTCCACGCCGGCGCCGTTGCCGGCCTTCGCGAACGAACAGCGCGCGGCGGAAACGGGTTTTCGCGTCGGCCAGCAGGTGTTTCACACCAAGTTCGGGGAAGGCACGATCACCGCGCTCGAAGGCGGCGGCACGGATGCCAAGGCACAAGTCAAATTCAAACGGCACGGCGAGAAGTGGCTGGCGCTAGCGGTGGCTAAATTGCAGGCGGTTGAATGAGCGCGGCCGGCGTAGGAGCAGCCGGCTCAGGCGCGGCTGATGCGGGTACGGCCGGGTCGCACGCGGCCGGTATCGATCCGAGGCGAAGCGGTGTGCCTGTCTCGCATCGTCCGCTCGGCATTCTGGCGGCCCTGCCGCAGGAACTCGGCGACCTGATCGAAGCGATGCGCGCCGAATCCGGTGTACGCACCATCACGCACGGTCAGCGTGACTATCACCTCGGTATCGTCCACGGCACACCGTGTGTCGTGACGCTGGCGCGCGTCGGCAAGGTCGCGGCGGCGGCCACCGTCAGCGCGTTGATCCATGCGTTCGATGTCGAGGCGGTCGTGTTTACGGGGGTCGCGGGTGGCGTGGGGCCGGAGGTGCGGGTCGGTGATATCGTCGTCGCCAGCGCGCTGATGCAACACGATCTCGACGCGTCGCCGCTGTTTCCGAGGTTCGAAGTGCCTTTGCTCGGCGTGTCGCGTTTTGCTGCCGATGCGGCGCTGGCGAATCAGCTTGCCGCGGCATGTGAGCGCTTTGTCGCCGAGGAGGGCGCGGCTGCGGCGGCGCGCTTCGGCACGCGGGAGCCGCGCGTGCATCGCGGCTTGATCATCAGCGGCGATCAGTTCGTCGCCAGCGCGGTGGCCGTCGGGGCGCTGCGTGATGCGCTGCCGGATGCGCTGGCCGTCGAGATGGAAGGCGCGGCGATCGCCCAGGTGTGTCACGAATACGGCGTGCCATGCGCCGTCGTGCGGACCATTTCGGATACCGCGGACGATCACGCGCCGGCGTCGTTCGTGTCGTTTCTGACGGAAATCGCCGGGACGTATTCGAATGCGATCCTGACGCGGTTTTTAGCGGCGCGCCGCGCGGCTTGAATTGGGTCGGATCGCGGCGCTATCCCTTCGCGGAATCCGCGAGCGCCTCGCGCACCTGCTGCAACGCCGCCGGATCTTCGATTGTCGGCAAATCGCCCGGCTCGCGTCCTTCAGCCAACGCCGCGATCGCGCGGCGCAGCAGCTTGCCGGAGCGCGTCTTCGGCAGCATCGACACCGCAACCACCCGCGCCGGCCGGGCAATCGCGCCGAGCTGGCGGTCGACCGTCGCGGTGAGTTCAGCCTCCAGCTTCGCGCGCGCCTTGTCGTCCGCATAGGCTTGCGCGTCGCGCAGCACGACGAACGCCATGGCCACCTGACCCTTCAGCGCGTCCGTTACGCCGACCACCGCCACTTCCGCGACCGCCGCGTGGCCCGATAACGCTTCCTCGATTTCGCGCGTGCCGAGCCGATGGCCGGCGACGTTGATCACGTCGTCAGTGCGGCCGAGGATCGTCACGTAGCCGTCTTCGTCCTGAATGCCCCAGTCGAAGGTCGAGTAGACCTGCTGGTTCGGAATGCTCGACCAGTACGTGCTGACAAAACGCTTGTCGTCGCCCCATACCGTCGACATGCAGCCCGGCGGCAGTGGATAGCCCAGCGTGAGGACACCTTTTTCGCCGGGCGGGCAGCGCTCGCCGGTCAGTTCGTTGCGCAAGGTCAGATCGAAGCCGGCCGACGGCACGCCCGGCGAGCCGAGCCGGGTCGGCAGCGCTTCGACGCCGCGCGGAATCACCAGCATCGGCCAGCCGGTTTCGGTCTGCCAGTAGTTGTCGATCACCGGCTTGCCGAGCGCGTCGGCGATCCATGCCGCGGTCGGTTCGTCGAGCGGCTCGCCGGCCAGGAACAGCGTGCGCAAGCTCGACAGATCGGCGCTCTTCAGCAGCGCCGGGTCCTGCTTTTTCAGCACGCGCAACGCGGTCGGCGCGGTGAACATCAGATTGATCTTGTGCTGCTCGACGAGGCGCCACCAGATGCCGCCGTCCGGGCGAATCGGCGTGCCTTCGTACATCACGGTGGTAAGGCCCGCGATCAGCGGCGCATAGACGATGTAGCTGTGGCCGACCACCCAGCCCACGTCCGAGGCGGTGAACATCGTGTCGCCGGGCTTGCCCTGAAAGATGTGTTCCATCGATGCCGCCAGCGCCACCGCATACCCACCGACGTCGCGCTGCACGCCCTTCGGTTTGCCGGTCGTGCCCGATGTGTAAAGCACATACGAAGGCTCGTTCGATTCGAGCCATTCGCACGGCACGTGTGCGTCGAAGAACTGTGCGCGCAGCGGTTCGTAGCTGACCAGATAGCTTGCGTTCAGGCGCTCGGGCGCGAGTTGCCGGTCGATCAGAAGAACATGCGGCGCCTTGTGGGTCGCGCGCGCGAGCGCTTCGTCCACCAGCGGCGTGTAGTCGATCACTTTGCCGCCGCGCGCGCCGGCGTCGGCGGTCACGATCAGCACGGGTTTCGCATCGTCGATGCGGGCCGCCAGATTGGGCGCCGCGAAGCCGCCGAACACGACCGAGTGAATCGCGCCGAGCCGCGCGCAGGCAAGCATCGCGAAGACCGCTTCGGGAATCATCGGCAGATAGAGCAGCACGACGTCGCCGCGTTTGACGCCCAACGAGCGCATCACCGCGGCCATCCGGTTGATTTCCGCGTACAGCTCGGCGTAGGTGTAGCGCCGCTCGATGCCGGTTTCCGTCGACACGTACACCAGCGCGTTCTGCTGCGCGCGCTCGACCAGATGCCGGTCCACCGCGTTATGGCACAGGTTCGTGCGGCCGCCGACAAACCAGCGGGCGAACGGCGGATTCGAGCGGTCGAGCACGGTATCGAACGGCGTCTCCCAATGAATCCGCTGCGCCTGTTCGCGCCAGAATTCCTCGGGCTGCTCGATCGAATGACGGTGGAAGTCGCGGTAGCGGGTCATCTGCGGCGATCCTTCTGCTGCGTGAGTGAACGGATGTCGAGTCGTACGGCCGGTCGGCACGGCGCGAGAGCCGGGGGTGCGTTATCCGCACAAGCATAGAGCACGCACGGCTGTGCGGACAACGCGGGTTCACCATAAGCGGCCGCTTGCGGATCCGGCCGGCGAGCCGAGCGACGGCCGGCAGTCATGCGATTCGGCCGCGCAAAGAAAAAGGCGCCGCAGCGCCTTTTCTCCTGAATGCAACTTCCGACAAACCCGTCAAGCTTTCGCGCGCTTGCCCTCGACATTCGGCAGAAACACCGTCAGCACGCCGATGAGGGGCAGGAACGAGCAGACCTTGTACACATAGGTGATGCTGGTGGCATCCGCCAACTGCCCGAGCACGGCAGCGCCGATCCCGCCCAGGCCGAACGCGAAACCGAAGAAGAGCCCCGCCACCATCCCCACCTTGCCGGGAATCAGTTCCTGCGCATAGACGAGGATCGCCGAGAACGCCGAGGCCAGCACCACGCCGATGATCACCGTCAGCACGCCGGTCCAGAACAGGTTGGCGTACGGCAGCAGCAGCGTGAACGGCGCGACGCCCAGGATCGACACCCAGATCACATACTTGCGGCCAATCTTGTCGCCGACCGGACCGCCGATCACCGTGCCCGCCGCCACCGCGGCGAGAAACACGAACAGATGAACCTGCGCGGCCTGTATCGGCAGATGGAACTTGTCGATCAGATAGAACGTGAAGTAGCTGTTGATGCTGGCGAGGTAGAAGTACTTCGAGAACACCAGCAGGATCAGCACGCCCATCGCGAACATGACCTGGTTGCGCGACAGCGTCGCGTGACCGGCCTGGCTGCGCGCCTTCTTCACCGCCGGATGCGCCTTATACCAGCGGCCGATCTGCGTGAGCACGACGATCGCGACGAGCGCCGCCACCGAGAGCCACGCGATGCTGCGCTGACCATGCGGAATCACGATCAACGCGGCAAGCAGCGGTCCGAGCGACGAACCCGCGTTGCCGCCCACCTGAAACAGCGACTGCGCGAGACCGTGACGGCCGCCCGACGCCATCCGCGCCACCCGCGACGATTCCGGATGAAACACCGACGAGCCGCAGCCGACCAGCGCGGCCGCTACCAGCAGCACGCCGAAACTCGGCGCGACGGACATCAGCAGCAGGCCGGCGAGCGTGAAGCCCATGCCGACGGGCAGCGAATACGGCTTCGGATGTTTGTCGGTGTAAGTCCCGACGAGCGGCTGCAGCAACGACGCAGTGATCTGGTAGGTCAGCGTAATCAGGCCGATCTGCCCGAACGACAGCGAAAAGTTGTCTTTCAGCATCGGGTAGATCGCCAGAATCAACGACTGGATCATGTCGTTGAGCAGATGCGAGAAGCTGATCGCACCCAGCACGGAGTAGACCGTGCGCTGCACCTTCGCGACCGGTTGCGCGGCGCCGGCCGGATCGGCAGAACCCGTGGTTCCGGCGGAGGCGCCAGCGAGGGCGCTTTTATCGAGGCTTGTTTCCATACGCTAGATGAGAGAAAAAAAAGGGCGGGTAGTGAGTTAAAGCTGTCGGCGCGTCGTCGTTTTTCCTGTTCGCTTGCCGACTTGAGTGCCGCGGCATGTCGACGTGGCACCCGGCGTGGTCAGCTAATCATCGAAGTTTAATGTGGCTCCCACGAATTGTAAGGACAAGTTTTGTCGCGAATCGGACACTTCTGGCGTTGTCCAGCTGTCGTGCATTGGGTGCGCCGCGATGCTGCTTGCGGCGCGTGTGCCGCCATTTGCCACTCGCAGTTGGCAAGTCGTCCGATAAAAGCGGTTGGCGGATTTTTGGCCATGTATAAAACGGTCGCGGGCGCGAAGCTTACAAAGCGAAGCGTCGAGGACCGGGCACGACGGTCGGCATCACGCGAGCGGCGTTAAAGATCGCAGACGTTTATGCCGTAGACCCGGAGATATGCAGCAGTGCCGGAACCGACCTGTCCGGCAGTTCGAAACGTGGGGACGAGAAATATGAAAGCAGTTTCGCCAGGCGGCCAGACGGGCGCGGGGTTCGTATCGGAAGGGGACGCGGCAGGCAAGCCGTCGCTATCGCGTGGACAGGGCAGCCGCTCGCGTGCCGTGCGGCTCAAGGGCTTGTCAGTGAAGGCGATGTTGCGCCTGGCGTTTGCCGTGCTGCTGATCGGCACGCTCGCGATCGGCGTGTTTTCGCTGACCCAGATCGGTCGCCTGAACGCCTCCGCGCAATCGATCTTCGACCAGGGGCACGTTGCCAGCCAGGCGGCCGAAGAGGCGCGGGGCTACATGCTGCGCGCGAGCCGCGCGCAAAAGATGCTGCTGACCGCGACCACGGCCAAGGAGCGCGACGAGCTTGGCGCCGACATCGACAAGGGTTTGGGCGGCCTCGCCGCGCAACTGGGCACGCTGCAGCAATACGTCGACGCATCCGACGCTACGGCCGTCGGTCAGCAGAAGAAATTTGCGGCTGCCGTCGCGGCGTGGAGCGGCCATCTGCGCGACTTCGTGAAGCTTGTGAAAGCGCAGCCGCTCGATCTGTCGCAGATGAACTGGCAAGTCGGCATGCAGGACGTGTCGCTGCTGGTGGAAACCGGCAAGCTCGAAAAACTCGTCGACGAACTCGTCGCGCAGCGCGGCACGGCTGCGAAGGCGACCATCGCGGCATCGGGATTTATTTACCGGTCGTCGTTCGTGATGATCGCGGTGATGACGATCGGGCTGATCGCGTTGGCGTTCGGTATCAGCGAGTGGGTGGTGCGGCGGCTCGCCGGCCAGCTTGGCGGCGAGCCGGCGTACGCGAAGGAAATTGCCAGCCGGATCGCGGCGGGTGATCTGTCGAATCAGATCGCGTTGGGGCGCAAGGACAAGTCGAGCGTGCTATACGCGCTGCACGACATGCAAAGCGGCCTCGCGACGACCGTGTCCGACATCGCTTCCAGTGCGGATGCGATTGCGACCGCATCGGGCGAGATTTCGATGGGCAATCTGGACCTGTCGCAGCGCACCGAGCAACAGGCGATGGCGCTTGAGCGGACCGCGAGCAGCATGGAGCAGTTGACCTCGACGGTTCGGCAGAACGCCGACAACGCGAAGCAGGCGAGCACGCTGGCCCATAACGCCTCGGAGATTGCTGAAAAGGGCGGCGACGTAGTGAGCCGCGTGGTTGCGACGATGAACGAGATCAACGATAGCGCGCGGAGTATCGGCGACATCATCGGCGTGATCGAGGGGATTGCGTTCCAGACCAACATTCTGGCTTTGAACGCCGCGGTGGAGGCTGCGCGGGCGGGTGAGGAAGGGCGTGGTTTTTCTGTCGTCGCGGCTGAAGTGCGGAATCTGGCTCAGCGGAGCGCGGCTGCGGCTAAGGAGATCAAGGGGTTGATCAGTACATCTGTCGAGCGGGTGAGTAATGGGTCGACGTTGGCCCAGGACGCCGGGCAGACGATGGATGAAGTCGTGAAGGCCGTGAAGCGGGTCACCGATATCATGGGTGAGATTTCGGCTGCTTCGTCCGAGCAGAGTGCTGGGATTGAAGAGATTAACCTTGCGGTTACACAGATGGATTCGGGGACCCAGCAGAATGCTGCACTGGTTGAGCAGGCTACCGCGGCTGCTCGGTCGTTGGATGATCAGGCTCGGGGGTTGAAGGCGATGGTTGGGAAGTTTAGGTTGTAAGGTTTTTTTTGCCTGCTCGGCGCTTGTCTTACTGTGGTTCTGGCTTTCGCGGCTTTCCTTGTTTTGTTAGTGGTCTATTGGCGTTGCCCCTGTGCGGGGCGGCACTTACTTCTCTTTGCCGGCTGCAAAGAGAAGTAAGCAAGAGAAAGCAGCTCAAACCGCTAATGCTAAGCGGCTCCC
>NZ_JBGGWA010000027.1:0-5447 GCF_041321145.1 Paraburkholderia sp. IW21
GGTGTTACGCGATAAACCCGTTTGCCTCGCTATCTCCCGCACCGCCGTCCCGCGCCGGGCCAATACCTTGATTTCCACTGCTTGCTCCTGAGTCAGCATCGGCGGCAAAAGCCGCCATCGTCTCCCAGGTGGGTCAGGTTTACTGCGGCGATGGGGTCATTTTTACATCGGCGCTAACAGGTAACGCCCCGAGCCCCGGTATGCCTGCCGGTCGGCTTGCCGGCACCCGGCTCGCGTTCGTCGTCGAGATAGTCCAGCGTATCGTTGACAGGTCGCAGTGGTCGATGCTTACCCGGTTCGGGCGACGGACCGTCGTCCTCATCTTCATCGGGATCTGTCCGGAAAGAATGCAAAGAGCATGCGTGTGCACCGTACCGGTTGAGCCGCACAAAATGCGGTGGCCCCTGCTCCCTGACCCGTGCAGTCAACCGCGGCTGGCGGCTACCACCGACCTCGGTGTCACGACAATCACATTCAAGCCAGCACTGAGGATATCTGCCGTCACGCATCTCGTTGAGGATGTCCGCCACGACCGCCGCATCGTGCGGTTCAGTGTCGCCGCCCGCGGAACAGAAGCGGCGCACGGACGCCACTTCGTCCTCGCCTAGTTCTCGCGCGGCAGGGTGAGGGGTTTTCTTCCGGATCAGGCGCATAGCGGGAACAGGGTGAGCAGACGATGAATGATTGTACTCATTTCGGCCGACCTTCAGCCGCAGGCTCTGTTGCAAATAGGATCGGCGAATCGGTTAAAGTTGTCGGAGCAAACCGAACTGATGACCCGCGATGAGCAAGCTGAAGAGTCTGGAGGAGTTGTTCGGTGGACGCCATTTTGATCGAGAGATCATCATTCTGTGCGTTCGCTGGTATCTGCGCTACAAGCTCAGCCTGCGCGATCTGGTCGAGATGATGGCCGAACGGAGATTACGGCTGGCTCACACGACGATCCTGCGCTGGGTGAGATGCTATACGCCCGAGTTCGTAAAACGCTGGAACCGCTTTGCTACGCCAGCCGGTCGCTCGTGGCGCGTCGACGAAACCTACATGAAGATTCGCGGCAAATGGGTCTACCTGTACCGGGCGGTGGGTCGGGCTGGCCAGACGGTGGACTTCATGCTCAGGGCGCAACGTGGCCGCGGCCAAAGCTTTTTCAGCAAGGCTATCAGGCATCAGGGCCAGTCGCCGGAGACCATCACGCTCGATGGCTACGCTGCCTCGCACCGCGCGGTGCGCGAGATGAAGGTCGATGGTCTGCTGCCTGCAGACACGAAGGTCCGGTCCTCAAAATATCTGAACAACGTGATCGAACAGGACCATCGTCACATCAAGTCCAGAACGAACGTGATGCTTGGAATCAAGCGATTCAGGAGCGCCGCGACCACAATTTCAGGTATCGAATTGACGCATCGCATTCGCAAGGGCCAGTTCGATCTCACGAAGCTCGGCCTCAAGGAAGCCACTGCGCCCGCCGCATGGAACGCGGTCTTGTCCACTCGATAAGTTATCTTGCCTATAGGAAACTTCTCAACCTGCTTTCCAATTTGCACCACAACCATATTTTCCTGTTCAAACCGCCTTGCGGCTTTTCCTACTAGTGGCCGACTGCGTAATCGCTCAGCCTCTGCGCTAGACCACATCCGGCGACGAAGGTAGTCTCCATCGCTGAGGTCAGTGGCGAATTTTAGGTCGGCTGCGGTCCGGCGCGGTCATGCGCCACTACACTATATTCGAGCAAGGCTATGGCACGATCCATCTCTTGGGTCAGGCCATAACTGAGCAAATTCAGGAAGTGGAATGCCGGAACGAGCAGCGCGAAGTCCCTAACCCAGGCGTCGAGATGCGACCACGCTGGAATAATAAGCATCGCGAACGCGACCAGAGCCGGAAAAAACCCGATCTTGTCTAGCGAACCGGCCAACATCGCTCCGCGCTTCTCGAACGCCTGCCTCTGATGCCGGTATTGGGTGAGCGTATATTCCAGAGCCTCGCGTTCACATCCGGCGAGCTCGTGCACTGAGGGCAAATCGAGCGACAATGCATCGTCCAGTGCTTCGAACAATGGTTCGAAAGGTGTGTGATACAACGTCCGGAAAAACGGCACTGAGAGCACGACGGGTGAAATTAGCATTGCGGTACCGAGCAGCGTGATCAGCAGGCTCATGGCAATCACAGTTTCGGCAAGTGGGTGACTGTCGAACACCCTGCTCATGAGCGCCATTATCGCGCACTCAGCTAGACCAACCAGAGCTAGCGTGCGGACCAATTTTTCCGCATTTTCAACGCGCGACACCCAAGGGCTCTGGGGACGTACCGGCCGCTTTCGCACGGTAAGCTGCTTTAATATGTCCCTCACCTCATCGATGTCTCGACGGCTGAGGGACGGTCGAACTTGCCGGTCCATATTTTCCTTTTCCTTGGCGTTTAAACGCCCCCGCTTTTATCGGATGTAGCGCGCGCTTGACTGTTCGCGGCCATCGCCGCTTCGTATGTCATGTCATGCCGCCAAGCTGTAAACCCGCCGCTCCCCCATCAATGGAAAAACCGAGTCGAGCAACCGTCTCATACGGCAGACCGGCGCCTTGCGCCAACTCCATTCAAAAGTACACTTGAATAGGCTGCGTTTGCTCCAGCAGTAACTTGTTCGCATAATCTTCAAGCACCGAAGCATCCCGGGTTTCACTGTTTGCCTTAGCCCTTTTTCTTGCGTCGGCTCCACGATAACTGTTGCGACGCACACTAACTGGATACGTAACCATAACCTTTCCTATGCCTTTAGTACGTTGCAGCGACGGTCTATTGAGTCGTGGTTGTCGCGACGCCGTTGTCCGGGCGTATATGAACGTCGTTAGTATGCACGACGCATCTGAACGTGATTGACGCCCCGCCCAACCGAACACCAGGAATATTAGACGTAGTTGTTTGCGTCACCAGTTCGAACTCTTTATCCATGGAAGCGCAAAACTGATTGCCCTCAACCATCAACTTTCCGCTCACCGCGCCCACGTCCCCGAAGATACCTGCCGTATTCGTCTTTGACGAATAGTAGGTATCTCCGCCGATCTTCGTTGGATGGGTGCTGGCACACCCGCCGATGAAAACAGCAGTAGAGAGCATAGCAACTCTCGTGACCAGACCCACCCCGTTTGCCATCTTCATCATTATGTTTTCCTGTGTGACCCGCGCGATTCGCGCGAGCGCTTTCCCGCCGCATCCCTCGTCAAGGCCGGAACTGGTCCCAGCCCGGCGGCCGTAAAGGTCGCTCGCCTCTCGGCACAAGAACAGGAATTACGTGCTCCCACAACCCGACCCCTTGTACATCAAGTCTGAATCTAAAGTTCAGCCATTGAGCCGAGCGGTCCGAAGCTATTTGGTCAACCTCCAGAACCTGCAACACACTCGGAACCAACGGATAAGCCTTCTTTTGTACGGCGTCATAGTACGGGACGCATGTCAATCGAATGACCTCAAGCTTGACCCAGCGTTGGAGCCACGGCGACTGTTCAAACGCGTCGAAATATTCCTTCAGGCGAGAACCCGCCTTTGGGTGAAACGGTGACTCGCCTTGCAACATCGACAACGTATTCTTGATCCGCTGCGGCAATGAGTCGAGTCCGGAGACCATGGCAATATCACCGTTCCGAACGAACAGATCATTAGCCGCGTTCGTCGCCATCGTTTGCCCGAGGTCGTGAGCGCTGGCGCGAGGGAAACTTTCCTATACCGTACAGATAAGCTCAATCGACGACCCTACCCGCCGCCACGCAGGTTCCTTTGCGAGGTGCCTGCCATCGCCAAGCGAATTATCTAGCAAGTAGCGATCGTATGGATCATACAGTATCGAAATGTTCGCTGAATTCAATCAGCGCTCGCAAATTGCCCTCGACAAAGTGATCAATTCGAACCGACCACTGTTTCCCGCTGGATCCCAGAAGCGTCTCCGACGCCAACGATCTCGGGCCCAAGAACAACGAGGTCGGACCCACGGAAGCACCCACGTCCCGCATTCAGTTCGGCACCTATAAACCGCTCGTGTTCTTCTTTCATTTGCCTAAGTACGTTCACCGTGTACTTAGCTTCGTCGCGGTCGATCTCGACGCTATGGGTTCCGCATAGCAAGATACCGTTACGGATGTCTTTACGCTCCTCGGGGCTCATATCCGGGGCATGACGGCGTCCCTTCGCCGCGGAGTTGATATGCGCAGCCACACCCACATCGATAACCGAGTTAGGCGAGTCATCACTCGGTCCCGCAGTAAGAGCACGGCAACTCGGCATTGAGCAGCCATAACCCGCCCGCATAGCGAGACGACTTCTCGTTGCGCTTGAGAACTCGGAGCCTTTTCGGTTATCACTCACAGTCTTTTCCTATCCAGCATCTTGCGTCGAAAACTGCACCTGCTCGTCGATACTCACAACCAGCGAAGTGCAATTCCTTGTGAGTTCAACGATTGCTGCATCGTCCACGCCCGTTGGCACGCCATCTTTGCTGACGCCATTCCTATGGACGCAGTCGTGCCTTGTTAGAACCGCCTTGAATAGCCATCCTATGTCACCGAAGTCAATTTCGAGAACGGATGCGTACATCGGCTTCACTTTCTTCAAATCATGGAAGATCAGTTCCTGCAGATACTTAGCGACCGTCAGCTTTAGTCCATCGAGGTGGCTGAAAATCTCCTTCAATATTAACGGCCGGTTCGCCAGCGCGGGATCGGTCACCACCAACTTTCGAATCAACATGTCGGAATTAACAACTGTACGAATGAAAGTGCCCGAAAGGTATGCCTCAACGGCAGTGACCACCTAGGCGTATATCATGTTGCACAGAGTCATCTTTAGATCGTCGGCCACCGGCGCTTGTGACGTTGCGGACAACATCCCGATACGTATTGAGTTGTTCCGAAAACTCTATTACCCACCGCAACTCGTCATCTGCATCGTCCGTTAACACATCAAACGTCAGTGACACGGCCCCATCGATTGACACACTGGCCTCACCAAACTTGCGTCTAATTTGTGCTTCAAAGTCTTTTCCACACCCGTCGCACTGGATAGATGCATAGAATTCCTCTTCACGGTCGCTTGCCGTGTCGGCAGATGGCTCCTCCGTGGTGACGTGCAAATTTTGATCAACAAATGCACCACAGGGACACGCAAACCCAACGTTCAATTCCATGTTCTTGATGTTTTCCGATGTTTCAATATTGTGTCAACGAAAATGCTTCAAAAGCCGCATGTTCCCTAACTGATTGGCAGATTTCGAGCATTCATCGCTTCTTTCCCAACCCTGGCAGTCCACCGGACACCACTAAGGAAGGTCTGCACAACCGGTTTCCTGCACGTCGCGCGGTTTGCTGCCCGCGTTGTAGTGGCGGCGAAGATGCTGGGACCTCGATCACAGTTTTATTCGAACCGTGGCAACGTGCGTTTGCCGAAACTCATGACATCTGCGC
>NZ_JBGGWA010000028.1:0-1283 GCF_041321145.1 Paraburkholderia sp. IW21
GACGCGAGCAGCGCCCCGAGTCCCGCCCCGCCGCCGCCGATCAGCCCCGACACCGCGCCGCGATACTTCGGCGCGACGGATTCCGTGCCGATGGTGTGCGTCGAAGCAACCACGCCGCCGACGAACACGCCCTGGATCAGGCGCAGCAGGAGGAAGAGAATCGGCGCGAACAGTCCGACTTGAGCGACGGTCGGCAGCAAGCCGAACGCGGCCGTCGACAGCCCGACGCCGACCACCGCGACGATCATCGCGCCTTTACGGCCACGGCGGTCGGCGTAAGAGCCGAAGAGCGCGGAGCCGAGTGGGCGCATCAGCAGTGTTACGGCGAACGATGCATAGACTGCCGCGAGAGAAAGCATCGCATGCTCGGATGGGAAGAAAAGACGCCCCACCACTGGCGCGACATACAACAGCACGAACAGGTCGAACAAATCCAGTGCCCAACCGAAACACGATGCTGCCACTGCGCCCATCACCTGCCGCTGATCGACTGCGGGCACGGCTGCGCCATTTTGCGCTGCTACGGACATTTCCATCTCCTTGAATGTCACCGAGCCGTCTCTCGATCGACCCCGTGTTGAAGGCACGTTGTACTTGCGTGCTCTTGTTGACGTTAAAGAAAACTGTCAGTGCGCGGCGGCGAGCGGCGTCGTACTCGATGCACTCCCTGCGCGTTGCTTCGTGACCATCGCGTCGGCGATCTTCTCGGCGATCATGATGGTCGGGATATTCGTGTTGGCCGACGGCAGCCGCGGCATCAGCGATGCATCGACGACGCGCAGGCACTGCGTTCCATGCACGCGGCCTTCGGTATCCGTGACTGCGCCGCGCTCGCGCGCGTCGCCCATGCGGCATGTCCCGCTCGCATGCCATACGCCGAAGACATTCGCGCGGATGAAGTCCGCGAGCGCGCGCTCGTCGGCGAGCAACGCGGACATCTGCAGCCCGCGCGTGAAGAAGCGTCCGATCAGCACGCGGCGGATCGGCGCGGGTGTCTCGAGCAGCATGCCGAGCATCGACGTCAGCAGCGCATTGCCCTGGCCGACGCGGCTCAGCGCCTTCACGCGCGGCGAGAACGCAGCGGGG
Source organism: Paraburkholderia sp. IW21 (assembly GCF_041321145.1). Taxonomy (NCBI): domain Bacteria; kingdom Pseudomonadati; phylum Pseudomonadota; class Betaproteobacteria; order Burkholderiales; family Burkholderiaceae; genus Paraburkholderia; species Paraburkholderia sp. IW21. Next base: position 1,087 of record NZ_JBGGWA010000028.1, read on the forward strand.
AAAAAGTCGCGCTGATCGTGACCGAGGCCCGATGCCGCGACGACCTTCGCCAGCATCCGCACGCCGACCGCAAGCCGTTCGAGGTCGCGCTCATCGTCGAGCAGGTTGAGTTCGACGCGCGGCGCGACCGCTGCATCGGGTGAAGCGAGTTGCACGCGGCCGCGCGAATAAGGCCGGTTGCACCACAGGAAGAAGAG
>NZ_JBGGWA010000028.1:1383-3337 GCF_041321145.1 Paraburkholderia sp. IW21
TCGCTGCCATGCAACTCGCCCTCAGGGAAATTCAGATCGCGTTCGAGCTTGCGGAAATACGGCAGCACGTCGTTCCAGGCCCAGCCGGTCGCGCCGTTCGCGGCCCACTCGTCGTAGTCGCGCGGCAGCCCGCGATTCGCCGACTGCACGTTGATGCTCGACCCACCGCCCATCACGCGGCCCTGCTCATAGACGCGCGGCGCCGCGTGCTTCGTCGCCTTCGCCTTCAGATCGGGCCAGATGTAGGTATCGCCGCAGAAGACAGGCATCGGATAGCTGTCGAGGATGGCCGCGGGCACGGCGCCCGGCGGCGTGTCCGCGCCCGCTTCGATCAACGCGACGCGCAGCGACGGCACCGCCGACAACCGATGCGCGAGAACGCACCCCGCCGACCCGCCACCCACGATCACGTAATCGAAGCGCTCCATTGTCTGTCTCCTTTTTTTGTTGGCTGATCAGGAACCGCGAAACACCGGCTTGCGCTTGCCATGAAACGCTTCCACGCCTTCCCGGAAATCGTCGGACGTGCGCAGACGGCTATAGCAATGCCCTTCGAGTTCGATCGCGATCGAGAGCGGCGCGTCTTCCGAATCGTTGAGCAGCTTCTTCGCCGTGCGTTGCGCGAGCGGCGAGAACGCGCGCAGTTCATCGACAAGCGCGTCGGTCGTGGCTTCGAGCTGCGCATCGGCGACGCACTCGACCGCGATGCCCCAGTCGTACGCCTGCTTGCCCGGAATGCGGCGCGAGCGCATCACGATGTCCTTCGTGCGGCCGACGCCGACCATCTGCTGCAAGCGCGCCGAGCCGCCCGAACCCGGGATCTGGCCGAGCTTCTGTTCCGGCAGCGCGTAGAACGAGGTATCGGTCGCGATGCGGAAGTCGCACGCGAGCGACAGTTCGAAGCCCACGCCGAAGCAGAAGCCGCGATTGGCCGCGATCACCGGCTTCGAGCAGCGCGCTGGCGCCGCGATGTTCCAGGCGAGCTTCGACACGTGTTCCGGCGAGGCTTCGAGAAAGCCCCGGATGTCGCCGCCGCTCGAGAAGTGCTCGCCCTTCGCCCGCACGACGATCACGCGCACGCGGTCGTCTTCGTCGAGCGCCTCGAACGCCACGCGCAATTGATCCCGCGCGTGCATCGAAATCACGTTGAGCGGCGGGCGATGCAGGATGATGTCCGCGCGTTCGCGTTCGGCGTCGATCTCGATCGAGAAGCCGTCGAGGTCCTGAAGCAGCGTCTGGCCGCGATGGGTCAAGTCAGTCATGTGCGTTACTCCTTCGTGGTTTCCGTGTGTTGAGCGATGGGCGTGGTTTCATCGCGTTGATACTCGCCCGCGGACAGCTTGCGGCGCAGGATTTTTCCGACCGGCGACTTCGGAATGTCGTCGACGAATACGTAGTCGCGCGGCCGTTTGAAGTTGACGAGGTCCGACGTGCGGCACCACGTGTCGAGCGCTTCGGCATCGACGTATTCGCGCCGCTTGATGAACGCGACGACGCGTTGTCCCCAGCGTTCGTCGTTCACGCCAGCGACCGCGACTTCATCGACCGACGGATGCAGCGAGAGCACCGACTCGATGTCGGCCGGCGAGATGTTTTCGCCGCCGCTGATGATCATGTCGTCGACGCGGCCGGAGACGTAAAGGTCGCCGTCTTCGTCGAAGTAGCCGGTGTCGCCGGTGAAGTACCAGCCGTCGCGCAAGGACTTCGCGTTCGCGTCCGGACGGTTCCAGTAGCCTTCGAATGCTTCGTCGCCGAGCAGGTCCGCAATGATCTGGCCTTCTTCGCTGACTTGCGTGAAATCGTCGGGCGATTTCGCGTCGAGCTTCACGACGCGTAGCCGCGTATTGATGCCCGCACGTCCGGCGCTTCCCGGCTTCTTCGTCGCGTCCTGGTCGATGCTGAACGTGTAGACCTCGGACGAGCCGTAGTGGTTGACGAACAGCTCGGGCTTGAA
>NZ_JBGGWA010000029.1:0-3243 GCF_041321145.1 Paraburkholderia sp. IW21
GCGTAGCCGCGTATTGATGCCCGCACGTCCGGCGCTTCCCGGCTTCTTCGTCGCGTCCTGGTCGATGCTGAACGTGTAGACCTCGGACGAGCCGTAGTGGTTGACGAACAGCTCGGGCTTGAACGCGGCCGACAGGCGCTTCAACAGGCCGTCGTTCATCGGAGCGCCGGCGAAGCCGAGCTTCTTGACCGACGAGGTATCGACTTTCGCGAACTCCGCATCGGCGAGCAGGTCGTGATAAAGCGTCGGCACGAGATAAAGGCATGTCAGCTTGTGCTTCGAAATCGATTCGAGCGCGAGCCGCGAATTCCAGCGGCGCACACAGACGAAGAGACCATCGACCATCGCCATCGAAAGCAGCGAGCGAACGCCCATCGTGTGATAGAGCGGCATCACGCCGAGCGTGCGCTCGCCATGCCGATACAGGTTCTGCGCGACGTGTGCGAGCGCGCCGGCCCGTTCATGCCGATGACGGCGTGGCACGCCCTTCGCCTTGCCCGTCGTGCCCGACGTGTAGAGGATCAGCGAGTAGTCGTCGGCGGTTGCCTCCGTGGCTTGGGTCGTTGGGCCCGAACGTTCGCGTTCGACGAGCAGCGCATCGAGCGTCGTCGTGTGGCCCTGCGCGTCGTCCAGTCCGATGCGCGGCACGCTTTGCGCAGCGGGGCTCTGAACGACGGCATCGGCGCACACCGGTTCGTAGACGATCGCCTTCGCGCCTGCATCGGTCACGCAGTAGTCAAGTTCCTCGGGCTTCGCGCGCCAGTTGAGCGGCACGATCACGATGCCCGCGAACTGGCAGGCCCAATGCAGCGTCGCCATTTCCCAGCGGTTTTGCAGCACGACAAGCAGACGGTCGCCACGCACGAGGCCGAGTTCGCACAGGCCATCGGCGACGTTTAGAATGATGCGATGCCACTGAACGTAAGTGAGTTGCAGATCGCCATCGACGAGTGCGAGCGCGTTCGGGCTGCGCTCCACGCTTTGCAGAAAGGTCCGGCCGAGATCAAGCATGAGCGGCCTCCCGGCTAACGTTCTTCTGATTCCGTCGTGCCGCCACGTCGAGGACGGCCGCGACGATCGGCGTGTAGCCCGTACAGCGGCAGATATGGCCCGAGAGCATCTCGCGCACCTGTTCCTCGCTCGGATCGGGCACGCGTTGCAGATAGTCCGCGCACGACATCAGAATGCCCGCGGTGCAGAAGCCACATTGCAACGCGTGATGCCGCTGAAACGCCTGCTGCAGGTCGCCGAGCGTCTGTTCGGGCGCAAGGCCCTCGACCGTATCGACACGGCGCCCGTCCACCTGCACCGCGAGCATCAGACACGAGCGTGCCGCGACGCCGTCGATATGCACGGTGCACGCACCGCACACGCCGTGTTCGCAGCCGACGTGGGTACCCGTCGCGCCGAGTTCGTGCCGGATGAAATCCGACAGCAGTTCGCGCGGCTCGCAGTGGCCGCTTCGTTCGCAACCGTTGAGCGTCAACGTGACCCGCCGCTCTTCGCCCTGCCGCATGATATGCATTGTTGTCTTGCTCACTTCGCCTCCTCGATCACGCGCCATCCGAGTTGCCGGACCAGATGCCGGCGGTACTTCGCGCTGATATGCGCGTCGTCCTGCGCGCCCAGCTTCCAGCTCAAATCGTTCAAGGCACTACGTAAGTCGTCGCCGTGCAGGCGCGGCCAGCGCTCGATCATCGGCCGGTCCGCTACGCCCCCGACCGCGATGCGTATCGAATCGTCCGTCACGATCGCGGCGCAGGCCACCATCGCGAAATCGCCGTGGCGCGCCGAAAATTCCGTGAACGCGTAGCGCTCGCCGGGCCTCTTCAGCGGGAAGCGCACGGCTTCGACGAGTTCGTCGGGTTCGCGCGCCGTCGTCAACATGCCTTGAAAGAAATCGGCGGCGGCGAGCACGCGCTTTTTCTTCTTTGAGCGCAACATCACGTCGCCGCCGAGCGCGGTGAGCACGAGCGGCAGTTCGGCGCTCGGGTCGGCATGCGCGACCGAGCCACAGACGGTCCCGCGATTGCGGACCTGGAAATGCGAGATGTGAGGGAAGGCCATCGCGAGCAGCGGTACTTCATCGCGCAGCGACTTACGCCACTCGACGCTGCCCTGCGTCGCCGCCGCGCTCACGACGAGATGTCCCGCTTCGTTATCGACGCGCACCGCATTCAGTTCGTCGGTACGCGAGATGTCGATCAGCACTCGGGGCTGCGCGAGCCGCATGTTGAGCACTGCCATCAGCGATTGACCGCCCGCGAGAATGCGCGCGTCCTCGCCGGTTTGCGCGAGCGTATCGAGCGCGTCCTGCGTCGTCATGGCGCGCAGATAATCGAACGGCGCTGGTTTCATGAATGTCTCCTGAAGCGAGCGAAGAGGCGTGTGATCCACGAGCCGCCTGTTTGCACGGACTCGCCGGCGGCTTGCCGTCCGAGCGATTCGAACAACTGCTTGAGCACGACCTTCGCCGCGCCTTCGAGCATGCGTCCACCCACGGCCGCGACCTTGCCCGACACTTGCGCCTCGTAGTCGTACGTGAGTCGCGTGCCGTTGTCGGTCGGCGTGAGTTCGACGAGGCCATTGCCGCTCGCACTGCCCAGCGGCGAGATACCCGCGCCTGCAAGGCGCAGCCGATGCGGCGCGTCGATCTCGGACAATCCAATTCGCGCTTCGAAACGCGCCTTGATTATGCCGACGCCGACGGTCACATCCGCGCGATACTGGTTCGGCGCCGTTGCTTCGAGCGCGTGGCAGCCAGGGATGACCTTCGCTAGCGCAGTCGGATCGAGCAGCACGGCGAAGATCGCTTCGGGCCTGGCGGGCAAATCGACGGAGCCTTGCGCGGTCAGCGCCTTGCCACCCGGCAACGCCGGCTTCGCGGGCACCGCCTCGCGCCACTCGGGCCGCGACGGCTCTGGATCGTCGATGCCAATCAGCGCCATCACTTTCGCGGGCGTCAGCGGCAGGCGGATATCCTCGATACCGAGCGCATCGGCTACCGCATTCGCGATGCACGGCGGCGTGCTCATGTTGTTGCCTTCACCAAGCCCCTTCGCGCCGAGCGGCGTGAACGGCGACGGCGTTTCCAGATGCACAATCACCGGATCGGGCACCTCGCAGGTCGTCGGCATCAGGTAGTCGGCGAGCGTACCCGACTGGAAACTGCCATCGACGCCGTAGCGGAACTCTTCCATCAGCGCCGCGCCGAGACCTTGCGCAAACGCGCCGCGAATCTGG
>NZ_JBGGWA010000003.1:0-726889 GCF_041321145.1 Paraburkholderia sp. IW21
GTGCGGCTCAATCAGGGCAATCAGCTGCGACCACGGCACCACGCGCCTCATCTCTTCGAGAAATTCCCGCTTGCGCGTGCGTTTCGTTGACAGATCCAGACCAAGGCCAAGTTGTGCCATCACTCACCCCTTAAATTCTCCTGCTCCCAGGATAGTCCACGCTCACGTCAATGCCAGGACTTTTGCAGACTTTCCCTAACATGTTTTTCTCCCGACCAAAGGAACTGTATGAGCCCTTGTCTGCTTTCGGCCGTACCAACTCGACGCTGACGAAATTGGTTCCCGGCAGCGGTACTGGCACCGCATCAAGCTGTTTCGCAGCGGTAAGTAAATGGACTGACTCCCGCTCGGCAGTCACCAATGCTCTCGCAGCTCGGTTTCGCTGTTGCTTCGCGTCCGACTTTAGGCTTTTGAACGCCGCGCCCTTGTAGTCCTGTGAGTTCTGCAGCAACAACCAAATTTCGGCGGTCATCCTATCGGCGAAGACAGGCGCATCCCCAACCAGCTTGCCTTTAATAAACAGGTGATATAGATCGTCGCTGGGCGGTTCTTCCTCAAGTAAGCGGTCCGATTCCAGTTTCGCATCCGCCAACACTTTCCCAGCATTTCTGCGCAGTTCGCTTGCTTCCGCTCTCAATCCTTTGACCACTGCCCCCTTGTAGCCGTCCGGTGGCTTTCGCTTCGCCAACCAAACCTCGGCGGCCGGTTTTTCCGTAAAAACAGGGGCGTGCGAGACCCACTTACCATGAAGGAAAACACCATAAAGCTCGTGGTCTGATCGCCCTTTGTGTTCTTTATGTTCCGGCATGTTCTTTCGTTCCTGTCGACACCATCAACCTCTGCCTGGAGCGTTGCTGCGAGCGATAGCCTCCAACAAGCCGTGTCCGTGGTTAGTCGAGATCGCGCTCGACGGCCTTGTCGTCATCAGAAACACGCCCCTTCGCACGAAGCACGGATAGTACCGTCTCACGGTCATCGTAAAAGTCATGCAGCAGACGCGCCGCGTATTCCTTGGCCGTTTGCACTTCTTCCGGTAATACCTTGCGCCATTCATCGTGCAGAACATCATTTCCAAGCGTACGAATTTCATCATGGGCACGCTTGCGTCGCGACGCAGTTATCACACCATCTTCAGCGGCCAAGTCAATTTGTTGCTCAAGGGGCGTTCCCTTTTTAAGCTTGTACCCGTTAGCCCGCAGCGTCTTGTCGAGGACAGATCGAAATAATGCAGCGGCAGCCCGATAGCACTTGACCTCCGCACACTCTTCACCTTCTCGAAACTCATTGACGATCCCGTCCGGCACGCTCGCAGGCAAAGTTTGGCGTTCTTCGGCTTCGGGGTAAAAATCTTCGAGCGTCGTGTGGCGTCCGTCGTTCAGTAGCGTGATCAATGCACCAGCGCCACATCCAGAGCAGCACGCCAGTCTGTAGGTTTCAACGCCCCCGCCTTCCAGCTGCCGGAACAGCTGCCCGTAGTGCCCACGTTGAGGATCGCCGATCTGGAACGAGGTTAGCGCACCGCTGCATGTCGGGCAATGCGCTTGCACGTGTCCATTTTGATTTATTGTCGCCATTCAATTTTCCCCCGCGAAACTGTCTTTTTGTTCAAACGGCCTTGCGGCTTTTCCGTTACGTCCGTTGATTGAACAGTGAGGCGTACTTCCCCGCATACGAGACGTGTAGTGCGAGTGCCGAAGACAGCGGTTTCAGCGTGCTGGCCACTTCTACCGGTAGACCGGCGCGTACCGCGTCACCTTCATCGCAAGCGGCGATGAAGTCTTTCAGCGTCGCATGATCGGGCAGAGTACACGCGACCTTGAAAGCGGCTCGGCGCTCTTCGTCTGTCAGCTCGTAACCAGCGACCTTGCCGAAAAGATCGACCAGATATTGCGACGCTTCCACCTCAATCTTGTCCATAGCGTTTCTGTTCATGTTGGTCCGCTTTTCCGTTGCATAGTCGCGACTTAAACTAGCGTCGAGTCAGTCTAGGTTAGGTCGTCGGGCAACATGTGACCGGTCCGCTGAAGATCGGCAATGAATGCTCCGATGTCTCGCGCGTAATAGGCATACATATACTCGTAGCTAGGATGCCCGTGCTCGATCACGACGCCCAGCAAATGGAATGTCATACCCGACGCACCCCAATGAATCTCGGGGTCACTGTAACCGACGAATTTGCAGTCGTAGTGCAGGTTAGGATCGTTAAATTGCTGTAATGCTGCGCTTTCGCTGGGGGCAGGAACAATGTACTCGCGAGTATGATTGTGCACATTGCGCGCGATGACCTTGTGAACTCGGACCCTAGGCATCCGTTTCTTTCCCATGATTTCTGTTTTCCTATCCCGTTCAGGCAGATGATTTCTCGTTGGACACGGCCACAAACGGGGGGGGATTTCGGTATCCAGCTACCAGATTCTCCAGTCCCCGAACGAGCACGTATACTGCTGCTGCGGCGACTGTCCACGCCGTTACGCCGTGGTCTTGAACCTGTCGTACAGACTGACTGATAACTGCTAATGCGAAGGCCATTTCCATCGCGCCGTAAAGATATTTAAGCCTCCCCTTCAACCAATACAGGAAAAGGGCTAAAGCGCAAAGACCAACGAATGCGAGATATTCAAAGTACGGCGAGGCAGTGATAGACGGTCGTAGAAGCAGCTCGCCTAGCCATGATAGCAACGCGGCCATGATCGGAGTCACACAAACTATGGCCATGCCAATTTTCACAAAAAACCATTGCCACAGCATCCTGTGTTGGACTTCGGGAGTTTGAGCGTTGATATTGTCAACGATACGGCCCAATGATCTTGCGTAGGCCTCGCGTTGTTTTTTACGGCTCATTCTAGATATTCCTTTGCGCTGTTTTCCGTTGTCAATAGCTCATCAGCTTCCCAGTCATCTACGCCGGGGTGAACTTCTATAGCGACCCACGTTCCCTGCGCGTCTTGCCCCATAACGAATACGAAGATTTTGAGCGGTATGACCGGCGGACAGATTTGCCCTTTGCCACGATGGCCGTGCCACATACACTGGATCTGGTCCGCCGCAGCGGCTGAGATCTTCACCTCCCTCACCTGCTCTGGTGGCACATACAAACCAAGCTCGACGCCGTGAACCTCGCTATGCGATTGCCGCGCTCGCAAGTTGCCTCTTCAACCCCTCGACGTCCGGCAAGCTGTTCCAACGATCCGGAACAAGTGAAGTTCAGGCAAATAACCTTGTGCAATCTACGCTCCTTCGATGTGAGTCAAAACGGTCCTTGCTCTTGGCTTGGTTTCTCCGGCGCGTAACCGGCTTTTCCTAGTCGCAGATTGCGATGATTTGGTTCAACTGTTCACACGCAGCCGCGAAAACATCATCAGGGACGCGCTTCCACGGATGTGCCTTTGCGCTTCGCGCTCGCCAGTCGAACGACTTGGGTTGGTGTCCAAGCACGTAGCTCGTGACGTTCTTCGGCCCCTGAAACTTGATCGCAAAGGGATTGGTGTCGTTGTATTGAGCCGTCGTCATCGGCAGTCCAATGACGATGCCCGTGCGTTCATTAAACGGCTTCGGCGACAGGACCAGCATCGGGTGCATATCCTTCATCTCACGGCCGACCTGCGGATTGCAATCAATCCAGATAATGTCGCGCCGATCCGGCACCCACAAAGCTCCCGCCATCAGAAAACCTCCGCACCAATACGACCCGTTGCCATCGCCTCACCACCGTGCGTGACCGGGTCAAATTTCGCCAGTTTCTCCGCGAGCGTGAGCTTGCGCGGACCAACGGGCTTCACAGTCACACCAACCTCATCAGTTGTCACTTCGACTTCCTGGCCAGCCTCAAAGTGAGCCGAGCGGGCGACGGCAGCGGGGATGCGGACAGCCAGGCTGTTTCCCCACTGCTGGATGGTAAGCGTTGCCGTTTTTGCCATGATGCGAGCCTCCATTAACGTATAAACAAGTATAGACGCGTTTGCAGATGGTTTCAACGCGTTTATACATTCGACCGTCCAACCTCCTTCAACGCGTCAGCAGCGACGCCCGCTGGCTGGCCTTAGTCATCCGGTTCTACCGGCGCGACGATGCGTCCGCTTTAGTCGAATCCGTCATCGAACGCGGCAACGGCTTCCCGTTGCTCCCGGGCGGATACTTCCAGATATGGCGAAAAAACGTGATCGAGGTGCGAATGACCGAACAGCAACTGCACCGTGTCAAGCGAATGGCCCTGTGCTACCAGACGGCTCGCGAAAGTCCTGCGCCCGCTATGGCTGCTGTGTCCTGCACCGAGACCAGCGGCACGGTACAGGCCGGTGACATAGCTCTGGAGGCTATCGGCCGCGAGGTATTCGACCGTCTCGCCATCAAAGCTGACGCGTCGCTTATCACTCAACTCGAATGCGCTGCCCTTTTGCGTGAGAATCAGCCGCGTGTGGGGCATGAGACCGCGATATTCCCTGCGATCGAGGGCAGCGCCCGCTCCGCGTTGATAGCGCCATTCAATGTAGCGGTCGAACGCGGCAATCGTGCGCTCGTGCGACAGGTAGATACATCGAGGGCGACAACCCTTCGTGATTGAGCCTCGCAAGCTGACTTCTTCGCGCCGTGCTCCTGATCTGGCGAGCACATCACGGATTTCGATGCGCGCGATTTCTGTGACACGCATACCGCATGTCACGCCAAGTAGAAGTATCAAGGTGTCGCGTTCGGGGAATTGGCGGGTCGCTTCGGTAACGCGCAGCAGATGGCGAAATTTGGCGGGGATAAGGACTTTGGCGCGTTTGGGTTCCATGTTTCCTGTCTCGGAATACGCTCGAAAATCGAGCCTGTTACGAGAGAAAAAACGTTGGGCGCTCCTTTCCAGAATATCGCCCCATGTGCCTCACATTTTCTCGGAAAATCCCCTGCACTGAAAGGACGTGAGCTTTCGGCCGGATCAAGTCGGACGGGTAAATGACCCGTCGGCCCCGTCGATCTCATCGCTCGCGATTGCCGTCCCGGTGATCATTTGCTCCCGAACGCCCCTGCGATCTGCTGCGTCCGCTTGACGTCATCGCCATGCAGGTAGATCGAGGTCGTCGAGATCGAGGCATGGCGGAGGTTGTCTCGCACGATGGTCAGTTCGGCACCGTGCGCGAGCGCATGGGTCGCATGGGTATGGCGCATCCAGTGAGGACTGGCCTGCTGCAGTTTTTGTGCAACCGCCGGGCTATCGGCTTCGACGAGGTCTGCGGCTCTGGCAAAGAACCGTTGCAGCACGTTCCAGAGCCGCGCGCTGGTGATGGGTACTGCACCGTCCTCGGCGAGACTCGCGATCAACGGCGTGTCCGGGCGCCAGCGGCTGGGCGTCACGGGTAGCCGGCGCTCGACGAGATGACGATCGAGCGCCGTGCGGGCGAGCGGTGGCAAGGCGACCCTGGCCGCCTTGCGTCCTTTCCCGACGACCTTGAGCCAGTGGTCGCCGCGCGCGTCGGTCTCGATATCGCCGAGCGTTGCGCCAACCAGTTCGCTCGCGCGCAGGCCCGTCGCATAGCCGAAGTCTAGGATGAAGCGCAGTCGCTGTGCCGCCTCGGGTGCCCAGCCGTATGACCACTCAAGGCCGTCGGCGATCGCCCGGATCAGCAGCCATTCTCCTTCAGTGAATACATGCGACGTGTCGAGCACGCCCGCGCGGGCGCTGCCCCGCACCTTGACGCCAGCAAACGGATTCGCGAGCAGGTACCGCTGCTCGATCAGCCACCGGAACAGCGCGCCCAGCACGGACAGGGCATAGGCGGTCGAGCGGGCCGACAGGCCGCCCGAGAACGGGCGCCAGTCGGGTGCACTGCGCGGCCGGACCGGTCCCACCCAGCGTTCCCGCGGCGTCGGCCGGCGCAGGAACGCGCGATAGGCGACGGCGTCCTCGGTGGTGAGCGACGACAGTGCCCGCCCACGCTCGACGATCGCCCACAGGATGAGGCGCTCGGCTTCCTTACGGTACGCGCGCTGCGTCGCGCCAGACTCGTGTAGCGACAGCCAAGCCTGAACGGCCTGGTAATCGTTGTCCGCATCGAGCGTGCAGGCAGCGCGCGATAGGCGCCGGCAGAACCGTCGACCTCGTGCGGTAGCCGCAGTTGCTCCCACGGCACGATCGCTGGCTGGCGAGACGGCGATGAGCGCCCTCGCCCGCTCCGTCAGCGCCGGGTGCGCGGCGAAGAACGCCTCGATGCGCCGCGCACTGGCGAGGCCAAGCCCGGGAATGGATTTCCACCACTGGCATCGGCGCGGAATCCGTACTGTCAGGTCTGCCAGCGTCGAGATGGCGTGCACGCGCAGGGTGGCGACCGCTCGCGCCGGCAGCCAGATGCCGATGTCATCACTGATCTGCGGAGTCGGCATGCGCGCGTGCCGCAGCACCTCGATCGCGTCTGCGACCGCCCTCGCTTCCCGTAAACGCTCACCTTCGGCGTGTTCAAAAACCGTCGCGAGGTCCAGCCGGCCCACCTACCGTGCGATTTTTCCCAGCCGTCGGCGAATTCCGCCAAGGACGCCGCGCGCCGACTGCCCTGCCCCGATGCACTCCGGCAGGTAGCGTTCCACAGCTTTGCGAACCGGCATGCCGGCGTACCAGGCGCGCAGCATGGCCAGCTCGTCAGCATCGGGAAATTCCACCGGGCGAGGTTCAGGCGAAGGTGCCGGGGTCAGGCGCGTTTTCATAGGCGCCAGTTTGGCACAACAATGCTGCTATTGTGATAATGATACTCATCTTAATGGGCCGGTCAGCAAGCATATTTGTGACCGGGACCTCACATCCTATGGGCCCATCGCCGGGTTCGTGAACGGTCGCTGTCGGGATGACTTGACTCCTCTTATCGTTAAGCTTGCCAGCAACGCGCAGCGGCGCACTCACACGCCTGCTGACGATGGTCAGGCATCGACCCACCCTAAACAGACCCCGACCGATGACGCCGCCGCGCCGCTCGGGCGGTTCGGCGACACACGAACCGAGCGCGCCGACCCTGAACGGCCATTCCGACTCGCGACCCCACAACTGCCGCGTCGGAGGCGCAATCTATCGTCCGCTGTATAGCGATGCCCCGAAACACACAGCGGATCGCCTAAACTACAGTACCAACGGACAGGACACAGCATTCCCGCGTGGCTACTCGCGGGCTCCCCCGCCATGGCGCACATCTTCTTCGCTGCTTCGATTCAGCGGCATATCGCAACGCCCGAGCGCGAAATCGACGCGCGCACGCTCGGCGAAGCGCTCGAAGCCGTCTTCGCCGCGCAACCTCGACTGCGCGGCTACATCCTTGACGATCAGGGTTCACTGCGGCGGCATCTCGCCGTGTTTGTCGACGGCCTGCCGGTGCGCGACCGACTCCATCTGTCCGATGCGCTCGGCGAGGAAAGCCGGGTTTACGTCGTACAGGCGCTGTCGGGCGGATAAGGTGGTTCCGTCGGTATTTGAGGAGACATTCGACATGAGCGACCGATTGCTTGTCGCAACCCGCAAGGGCCTGTTCGTTCTGCAAGCCGACGGCGAGAGCGGCTGGACGCTCGGTGAGCCGTATTTCGTCGGCGAGCCGGTAAGCATGGTGCTGCCTGATCCGCGCGACGGATCGCTTTATGCCGCGCTCAATCTCGGCCACTTCGGCGTGAAGCTGCATCGCCGGCGCGCGGGCATGGCGGATTGGGAAGAGTGCGCGGTCCCCGTCTACCCGCCGCAGCCTGCCGACGAGACGCGCACCGGTGACGGCGCGAACGCGAGTGCGGACAATGCGAGCGCCACCGCGCCCAGCGCCCCGCCGCCCTGCACGCTTCAGCAAATCTGGTCGCTCGAAACCGGCGGCCTGGACGAGCCGGGCGTCCTGTGGGCTGGCACGATTCCCGGCGGCCTCTTCCGTTCCGACGATGGCGGCGACACATGGGTGCTCAACCGTGCGCTGTGGGATCGCCCGGAGTGCCGCGAATGGTTCGGAGGCGGCTACGACGCGCCCGGCATCCATTCCGTGATGGTCGATCCACGCGAGAGCCGGCACGTGACGATCGGCGTGTCGTGCGGCGGCGTCTGGCAAACCGTCGACGGCGGCGCGACCTGGCGTGTGAGTGCCGAGGGCATGGAGGCCGACTACATGCCGCCGGAGCGGCGCGGCGATGCCAACGTGCAAGACCCGCACCGCGTCGTGCAATGCGCGGCAAACCCTGATGTGCTGTGGACGCAGCATCACTGCGCGATCTTCCGCTCGACCGATGGCGCGGCGCACTGGCAGCGGATCGAAGCGCAGCCATCGAGCTTCGGCTTCGCGGTTGCCGTGCACCCGCGCGAGCCGGACACCGCGTGGTTCGTGCCCGCCGTGAAAGACCAGTGCCGGATCCCGGTAGACGGCCGGTTCGTCGTCACGCGCACACGCGACGGCGGCCGCACGTTCGAGCATTTCTCGAACGGGTTGCCGCCGGCACCGGCGTATGACCTCGTGTATCGGCACGGGCTCGTTGTAGATGACTCCGGCACGCGCCTCGCGATGGGGTCGACCACTGGCGCGCTGTGGACGTCCGACGACGGCGGCGAAAGCTGGCATTTGGTTTCAACGCATCTGCCGCCTGTTTATTGTGTTCGGTTTGGATGAGAGCGCTGGGCGGCCTAGACGCGAGCCTGCCCGGCTCCGCGCCCTTCAAATGTAGTCGTGAATTGATCCGCGATTCCGCTGAATGCACAGTAGTACTTGTCATCCTGTCCAACTCTGACCCGTAGCACGAAGAAACCAGCGCCCGAAGCACAACAGGAGTCGATTCCGGCGCGTTCAGATTCCCCATTCGCAGGTCGCCCGCGCAATCCATCATATCAATAGGAATGCAAAGCAAATTGAGCGTGCAAATCTTCCAATGGCGGGTTGACGCTGGTTCGTCGCTGACCTATATTGGCCAATTAGTTCGATTGGGTCCTGTCGTCATGGCAATAAATACTTACCCACGTCGAACCGAGCGGGTACTTGTACCTGTCCTTTCGACTCCCTCGTCCACGCCCCACGCACCGTTCACGTTTTCGTATGACGGAAGGTTCAACAATGGGCGATGAAATCAAACGTGACCCGATTTTTCCGGCAACCTGCGTTCGCTGCGGCGGCAGCGTTTCGGAGGCGGTTTCTTTCTGTCCGCATTGTGGCGCGCATGCGTGGCTTGCGTTCGGCAATCGTCCGTGGACGAAGAAGCCCGATGCAGCCGCGCCGCGCGCAGCGCACGCGCGTGCGCACGTTCCGCATGACAAGCTGCGGTGGCCGTCGCAGTCGAGACCCGTATTCGCGTCGGCCTATGCCCATCCCCACGGCGACACGCGCCCGCATTCGCCTGGCGGTGCCCGTCCTTGGCGATTGAAAGCGAGCGTAGCGCTGGCGCTGCTGGCAGGCGTGGCCCTTTGTGTTGGAGCGGTACTGTTGCACCAGGATGACTCCGCCACGCGTGAACAGCAGACGACGTCGAGCGCGGTGGAAGGCAGCGTCACGACAAACGGCGTGAGCCACGCTAACCACGGCTCCACGCCGCCGCAGGTGCCGATGATGGTCCAAGGCCCCGGGGCAGCACAAGGCTCGATCACGCCGCAAAGTCCGACGGCGGTGCAAGACCCGGCGAGAACCGCAAGTGTCGCGGCAGCGGCGATCGCCTCTTCGGCTGCGCCTGCTGCAAGTGCTTCCTCGGTGGCGTCCGCCCAACCCGTTGCGCCTGCAATCCCCGATCGCGAGACACATTCGCAGGACGAAAAAGCCTCGTCACCGAGCTCGTCAGCGAGCAACAAGGGTTATCGCGACAGGAAAGACAGGCTGATGTCGCTCGCGCTTGCACGAGCGCACAGCGGTCTCGAGAAAAATGATCTGGCTATGGCCCGATCAGGGATCTATTGGGCGCTTTCGTTGCAGCCGGGCAATAGTGAGGCACTCATGCTGAAGCAGGATTTGCTCTCGCGGAAAACGGCGCGTGATGCGGGGTTGAACGCGGCTCGCACCCGGTAATCTCCGCTCACGATGACGATCGATAACTCATCTATTCGACCTGCTATCCGATATCCGTGGAGAACGACCCGAAAACGCCCGGGTCGCCTCCGGAACGCGATCGGGCGGACCGACCACCGACATGAACGAGCCGACATGGCCTCGCGCGTTCGAGCAGCGCCTGCAACTCGGCGCGTAACGCCGATCAGGCACGCCTATCCGGCACACACGACATTCACGCGCGCGTTACATGCGCAAGCCCGCGATGTACTTTGCCCGTGGCCGTAGCAAGAAGGCCTGCGCGCGTTGTTCCAAAACATGCGCGACCCAACCGGCAGTACGACTGATGATCCAGATGGCCGTAGCGGTGCCGTCCGGCAGTCCAAGGGCGCGCGCCAGCACGACGAGTGCGATTGCCACGCCCGCATGCATCGACAGTTTGTCTTCGGCGAGTGCGAGGAATTCCAGCGTTGGGGCAGTGTCCGGCGTCGCATGCCGGAGCGCGCGCACCTGTTCGAGAACCAGATTGGCGCGCACGTCGCCCGCCGGATACAACGGATGGTTGAAGCCGAAGAGGCTCGCGCCGACTTCGCGAACCAGTTGCAGACGAGCGATTGGATCGGCGTGGGAGACGTCGTGCAACAGCAGGGTCTCCACTTTCTCGGTTGCGGTACCTGTCGAGAAGCCGACGTGCGAGCCGATCGCCGCTGCGATGCAGTTGTAGAGGTCCGCATTTGTCGACGCCGCGACGCGCGCGGCGAACGTGGCCGGGGCGAGTTCGTTGTCGGCGAGCACGGTGAGCGCGCCGTTGACGGCAAAGACGGCATCGGGCGTGCAGGTGCCCCCCGCCGCGCGCAGCAGATAGGCCGCAAGGCTCTCGCCGCGCTCCCGCATCACGAACGCACGTTCGTTGCTCAGGAAGCCGAGGCAGCCCGCCATCGTCTGCATGATGAGGCGCGCGGCCTGCACGGCGCTGCCGTCGGAGATTTCTGCGGCGCCGCGCCCTTGCATGCCTAGCGCGAGCGGCACCATCCCGAGCAGATTGGCGATGTCGCTGCCCTCCAGCTTGCCGGCATACGCGCCGAATAGCGGCAGCACCGTTTGAGGCGTGTCGAGCACGCCCCATGCGGTGACGCCGTCCTGCCAAACGCCCGTCATCAGCAGCTGCGAAACCGATTCGAACGATGAGCCTGCCTGCGCCATCTCGACGGCCGATTTGTTACGGTACAGCGGCCCTTGCGGCGTGATGTGCGTAATTGCCGATGCAAGCACCGGCTCGCCCCAGCGCATCGTCGATTCCGCCGCGGCCGCCTTCGGCATGCGTCCGCGCTTGCGGCTGCCCACGCGTTCGACGTCGGCGCGCACGTACAGACTGCGCCGGCCGTCGTCGTGCGGCGCGGTGCCGATCATCCCGCGACTCACGTAGGAGTAAAGCGTGGCCGGCTTGATGTTGAGTCGCGCCAGCACTTCCTCGCGGGTCATCAGATCTTTGGTCGTCATGAAATCAATATAATCAATATAAATTCGCTATCGAAGCGTAGATGACGTTCAGAAAAAAGTCTACAAAATGCCGAGATTACGGGCTCTTAATCAATTTTTCAGCGCAGCATGGAAACTTGGCTTATTTTATATTGATTTGAAATATCAATCTTGATTGATAAACGGGTGCGGAGTAATTTTCAGTCCTCGATTTCATTCCCGCACCCGTCCGGCTCCGCTTCGGATGGTTGCCTTGAGGAGACTTTCCGATGCATGACCTGAGACGCGAATTCGGGCCGGCGCAAGCGAGCTTCGTCGATCAGACGGGCCAGCGTCCCCGCGACAATCATTACTGGGCGCCCGTCATCGTGAGCCGCGAGCAGATTGACGCAGAAGTGGCGCGTCTTGCCGCTTTGCCCAGGCCGCAGGACGGCCGCCGTCATTCGTTGATCGTTCATCCGTCCGCGCGAGCGGGTTCGCCGGGACTTGCGCCCGGCATTCAGGTGTCGTTGCAGGTGCTGCTGCCGGGCGAATCCACCGAGTCGATGCGGCACAACGCAACCGAGGTGAACTTCTGCATACGCGGGGGCGGTTCGACGCGCGTTGCGGGCCGCACCATCGCGTTCCGTCAATACGATGTCTGGAATCATCCGGCCTTCGTCGCCTACTCGCATAAGAACGACACGAACGACATCCAGGTGCGGCTCGTCTATTCGAACATACCGCTGCTGCAGCACATGGAGGTCTATGTGCCCGAGTTCGGTGTCGAACTCGAAGCACCGACTGAAACGGTAACCGCGCATGCAAGCGACGACCCGAAGCGCCGTAATCCGTTCGGCACGTTTCCGATCGGCGACGAGGGCGGTCTGCTGATGCCGTACGAAACGTTGATCAATCCGCAGGTGGTTGAATCGCGTCCGCTGCACTTTCCGTGGCAACAGGTGAAGAGCGAACTCGACAAGCTCGAGGCGCTCGGCAGCGAGTACGTTGGCCGCCGGCTGTACATGATGTACAACCCGGTAACGGGCCGCACCAACGGCATCACGCCGAATTTCTTCGCGACAATGACGATCCGTCCGCCGAAGATCGTCGACCGCCCGCATCGCCATGTGTCCTCGGCCATCAACTACTACTTCTCAGGCTCCGGCTACAGCATGGTGGCAGGCAACCGCTACGAGTGGAAAGCCGGTGACCTGATGCTGTCGGCGCCCGGCTGGGCCGTGCATAACCATGCATCGTACGACGACTACGTGTACGAGCTGACCATCCAGGACCAGCCGCTCAACATCTACATGCAATCGTTGCTGTGGCAGGAGAGCCTGAAGGAGCCGCCTGCGCTGCTCGGTACGCAGACCGGCTTTTCGACCAATCGCGCGAACTCCAAGGCCGCGTGAGCGGCGTCATCGACAAGGAATCCGAACTATGCGCGATATCTCATGGCTGAAGGGCTCGATCACGCCCATCGTCACGCCCTTCCGCAACCAGGCGGTTGATTACGAAACCTATGCGCGGCTCGTCGACTGGCAGATCGTCAACGGCGGGCACGGCGTGCTCGTCAACGGCACGACGGCCGAACCGAGCCTGCTTACGGTCGCCGAACGCAACCGTCTGGTCGACGTGGCCGTCGAGGCGGCAGCGGGCCGTGTCCCGGTACTGGCCGCAACCGGCTCGCAATCGCATGCCGAAACCGTCGAGCTGACGCAGCACGCCGACAAGGCCGGCGTCGACGCGATGCTGGTGGTCACGCCCTACTACATCCGACCGCCACAGCGTGGCCTCGTCGAGTATTACGCAGACATCGGCGCGCGCACGGATCGGCCGCTGCTGATTTATCACATCCCTGGGCGCGCCGCGGTCAGCATGGATCTCGCTACCGTGAAGGCGATCCGGGAACGCGTACCGAACATGGCCGGCATGAAGCACGCGGTCAACGACATGGGCTTCGTGACGCACATGCTCGACGCTTTCGGGCCTGAATGGCGCGTGTTCGTCGGTCTCGAAGAGCTCAGCTATCCGATGCTCGCGGTCGGCGCGTGCGGCCTGATGAACGCGGTCGGCAATCTGGCGCCACGCAAGGTCGCCGATCTGGTCGAAGCCGTCGAGCACGACGACTATGCGGCGGCCCGCAAGCTGCACTTCGCGCTCTTCGAGCTGAACCAGTCGGTGTTCTACGACACGAATCCCATTCCCATCAAGTACATGATGAAGCGTATGGGCCTGATTCCCGCTAACGAGCACCGGCTGCCGATGATGGCCGCCACGCGTGAACTCGAAGCACGACTGGATGGCGTGCTCGATCGCGCCGGCTTGCTGTGAGCGCGCTCCGATGACCCGAGCGACAACGATCCGGAGACAACGATGAGCGACAGGATCCCAAGGCTGGAGATGGCCGAGATGCGGCCTGATCTGGCCGCCTATCTGACGCCCCGCGTCGAGCGGCTGCGCTATCTCGGCGAGCTGTTCAAGTGCGTGGGCCATGCGCCCGACGTGACGCTGCATTTCATGCACTTCACCGATGCGCTCAAGCACGCGTTGCCCGACCGTCTGACGGAGCTCGGCGCGCTGACGGTGGCGGGCTACATGGAGAATCGTTATGAGCGTCATCAGCACGAACGGTTGAGCGAAAAGCTCGGTTTTCCGCGCACATGGATCGCGCAGGTCAACCGGCTCGATCCATCCGCCGCGACGGAACTGAGCGACGTCGAAAAGGCCGCGCAGACCTATGCACTCAAGGCGCTGCGTACGCGGGCGCTCGATGCGCAGGCGGAGTTCGACACGCTCGCGAGCCTGCTGGCGCCCGCTGAGGCAGTCGCGTTCGTGATGCTGATCGGCCGCTACGTCACGCACGCGATCGCCGTCAATACGCTGGGGCTCGAGCCGCCTGTGCCGTCCATTTTCGAGGGCTAACTATGAACGCGACTAGCACACCCGTGTGGATTTCAGAACAACAGATCGTTTCGCTGATGAACCTTTCCGGCGCCATCGAAGCGCTCGAAGACGGGCTCGCGCAACAGGCGAGCGGGACCGCGCGGAACATGGGCAAGACGCACGTCGCCTGGGGGCATAACAATCTGCACGCGATTGGCGCGGCGTTTCAGCAGGCCGGAATGGCCGGTACCAAGACCTGGGCGCATACGGAAGGCGGCGCATGTCCGCTTCTGATTCTTTTCGATAGCGCGAACGGCCGGCTCAAGGCGATTCTCGAAGCATTTGCGCTCGGCCAGATGCGCACCGGCGGCATTTCGGGCGTCGCCACCAAATGGCTCGCGCGGCCCGATGCGGACGTGCTCGCGCTGATCGGTACCGGCAAGCAGGCACTCGCGCAACTCGCGGCGGTCGCCGCGGTGCGACGCCTGAAACTGGTGCGCGTGTACAGTCCGACGCCCGACAAGCGCCGCGCGTTCGTCGAACGGGCACGCGACAAGTTCGATATCGAAATCGTCGAAGCAGGTTCGGTGGAAGCCGCTGTCGCTGACGCGCCGATCGTCACGACAGTGACGCGTGCCACGGAAGCGTTTCTGCCGGCATCGGCGCTTGCGTACGGCACGCACGTGAACGCGGTGGGCGCGATCACGGAAGAGCGAATCGAACTTGCCGACGATGTGTTCGCCCGCTGCACGCGCGCCGTGGTCGACGATCTCGGCGCGGCAAAGCGGCTTTCGACGGAATTCGCGCGCGCCTACGGCGCGCGGGACAGCTGGGACGAGGTGATGCCGCTCTGCGACGTGGTCGCGCAACGTCTCGCGCGCACGGCATCCGACGACATCACGGTGTTCAAGGCGATGGGCATGGGCGTGTCGGATCTCGCGCTCGGCCTGCGTCTATACGCGCTCGCGAGCGAAGCCGGGTTCGGTACGCCGCTGCCGCAACCGCGTCGCGAGCCACCGCACCTGAACTGACAACGCTTTTATCCCGGCAGCATCGCGCGTGCCGCTTCGTGCGCGGGCCCGCTCACAATCGGTTTGCGGTGTCCTGGCAAGCCGGTTTGGAATCCGAATAAATAGACACACGAATACAATAACTTTGGAGACTCGATAGTGAAAAAGCGCCGCAATCTCGCCACGTTCACCATGCCATGCGCCGTCGTCCCGGCCGCCCTTGCGCAAAGTTCGGTAACACGCGATGGCATTACGCACGTGACGACGGACAGCAACCGGACCAGCGCAATGGCCGGCATCCAACACATCTTCTAAGAGCGGAGAAAATCATGGCTCAACATAAAGTGTCGATGCCCGCTAGCCGCATCGATGTTCGTCAGGAGCTGGAGGAAGCACGCCTCGGCGGCTTCCACATTCGCCTGGGTATCCTGATCGCGCTGATCCTGCTGTTCGATGGCTACGATCTGTACAACTCGGCGTATATCGTTCACTACGTGGCGGGACCGTGGGGTCTGTCGCCGGTACGTATCGGCATCATGCTGTCCAGCGGGCTTGCCGGGTTCGCCGCGGGCTCGGCCGTCAGCGGACTGCTCGGCGATCGCTTCGGGCGCCGCAAGATCCTGTTGCTCGGCTGCTGGGGCTCCGGCGTAATGAGTCTCGCGATCGCGCTGTTCGCGCACGATCTCGCGTCGTACATCGCGCTGCGTCTGACGATGGGGCTCGCACTCGGCCTGCTGATGCCGCTCGCCATCACCTACATCAACGAGATCGCACCGACGCGCTCGTCCAACGTCTTTACGATCGTGTTCTTCTCGCTCGGATGGGTGAGCGGATCGTCGTCGGCGGGGCTGATCGCGGCGTGGCTCACGCCGCATTACGGATGGCAGAGTCTTTACTACGTCGGCGGCATTGCGCTCGTGTTCGCCCTGGCGATTCAGTGGTGGCTGCCGGAATCGCCGCGCTTTCTCGCAAGCCGCGGCCGTTGGGAAGAAGTGAAACCGCTGCTCTACAAGCTGCGTCCGGAACGCGCCGCGGCCTATGACGTCGGCGAGTTCGCCACGAGCGGCACGCTTTCGAATAAGAGTCCGCTCAGTCTGCTGCTGGCGCGCGATTACCGGCTGCGCACATTGAGTTTCTGGGGTGCCGGCGCGTTGAGCCTGTTCTCGGCTTATGGTCTGTCGGGCTGGCTGCCGACCATCATGCTCAAGCGCGGCGAGAATCTGTCGGCGAGCTTCGCATACGGCTCATTGTTCGCCGGCATGGCGGTGGCGGGCGGACTGATTGCGGGTTTCGCCGCCGACGGCGTCGGCGACCGCCGCCGGGTTCTCGCGCTGTCGTATCTGCTGGGCGCGGCAATGGTCGCGTTGCTGGCCTGGGCGACCGACCGTACCACCACGCTCGTTGCCGTGGCCGGCGCGGGCGCATTCGTGGTCGGCTCGCAGATGGTGCTCAACAACCTCGTCGCCTCCGCTTATCCTACCGAGATGCGCGGGACAGGCGTGGGCGTGTTCCTCGGGCTGGCGCGCGTCGGCGCGATGTTCGGGCCGGCTGTGGCCGGCATCCTGCAGCAGTGGTCGGGCGGTCCCGGCATCATGTTCGCCGCGATCGGCGCGGCCATGCTGATGACGGCTGCGCTGGTGCTGACTGTGAGCCCTTCGCAACCGCATGCCGTCGTGACCAACGCCCATTGAATTTCCGTTTCTACGAGAGCCACTATGTCCAGACTGTCCTTGAGCCTCGCCATCAGCGATTACGACCACGTGCGCGATCTGGTGACCGGGCGCGTGCAGGCCGAAGGCATCGAGTTATTGCCTTCGGTGCTGAACGTCGAGGAGATTTTTTATCGGACGACGCATTTCCAGGAGTGGGACATCTCGGAGATGTCGTTCGGCAAGTATTCGTCGCTGCGCTCGCAAGGCGACGACCGGCTCGTCGGCTTGCCGGTATTTCCGTCGCGTTCGTTCCGGCAGTCGTCGCTCTACGTGCGCCGCGATGGTGCCGTGACACGTCCCGAGGATTTGCGCGGCAAACGCATCGGCATTCCCGAATGGGCGCAAACGGCCGCGATCTATTCGCGCGGCTGGATCGCGCATTCGCTGGGCATTGCGCTCTCCGAAATCGAATGGGTGCAGGCCGGCGTGAACCAGGCGGGCCGCAAGGAAAAGGTGAATGTGCAGGTGCCCGAGGGTGTGTCATATCGCTCGGAACCGTCGCATTCGCTGACGTCACTGCTGCTCGACGGCAAAATAGATGCCGTGCTGAGCGCGCGCCCGCCCGAGCCGGGCAGTGAGCGCGCAGGCGAGATCGTGCGGCTCTTTTCCCAATTCGCCGACACAGAGCGCGAATACTACGAGGCGACGCGTATCTTTCCGATCATGCACCTGATCGTGCTGCGCCGCGAGACCTTCGAAAAGCATCGATGGATTGCGGGCAATCTGCTGAAAGCTTTTGAAGAAGCGAAGCGCAACAGCCTGGATCGCCTGAGCGATATCACCTGTTCGCACTTTCCGTTGCCGTGGATGCCGTCGCGCGTCGCCGAAGCGCAGGCGCTCTTTGGCGCCGACATCTGGCCGTACGGGCTCGAGCCAAACCGCACGACGCTCGAAGCGTTCCTCAAGTTCGGCTACGAGCAGGGCGTGTGCCATCGGCTGCTGAAGCCGGAGGAATTGTTCCCTGCTGAAACGCTCAGCGTGGTGCGCGTATAAGCGCGAAGCGGGAAAGGAGCGAAGCAGCGACATGAACGGAAGCCGCCGATGACCACGCTGCGCAAGATGGGCAGTTTCTTCGGCGGCGGACGGCGTGTCAGCGTGACGGGCGTGCGCCTTATCGGGTAACGCTCACTTCGACATCGACGCGCGAGTACGATCCGAACGGCGGTTACCGGATTGAAATGGACGGTGCTACAACGTCTGCCCTGCCCTGTTCCCGTGTGCGCAGTTTCACGCTCACGCCTTCCAGCTCGATCTCGTTCCGACTCCCTTCGAAGTTGGCCGACCGGCCCTCGCCAGTGAATGATTTATTGCGGTCTGTGTGAACGGACGCCATTCGCGCCATACATCCATCGTGCCTCCACGACGCGAAGAGAGTCGTAGAATATTGCTGTGGATCGTTTTCCGGCGCCCTCTTCGAGCGCCCGACCGGCAACGGTTACCTCGCACGACTTAGTCGACGAATCGAACCGGTGTTTGGCCGTCCCGAACTGACGAGCCGCATCTACCAGGTCGAGCCTAAGGAGACGATATGAACGCAGTGTGCCCGCTGCACGGGCCAACGAAAATCATCCGCACGAATGCATACGGGTTTCCGGTCTATGCGTGCTGCTGCGACGACGTGCCCTATGTGACGCCCCCGGATGCGTGTACGAGGGCACCGACGCAACGCGGACGTGACCCGCAACCCGAACAACCGAAGACGACGAAAGAATGATACCGACCAGCAAGCCTGCTGCCGCTGTGGTGACCGGCAGTCCGCAGTATGCGGTAGTCGGACGACGCCCGCGTGAGCCACTTCATCGGGTCGTATAGATCATCGCCGACAGCGCGCTGCAGCGGATTGTCGACGATTAACCCGCCGGTCATTAAACGGACTTAGTACTGGCGAGTTCCATTTGCGCATGCAGCCAGGCAATCATCGGGAAAAGGCCTCGTCGGTGTAGCAATCAGCATTGCCGGAAAGGGTGTCGCCACGTGATTCGCACAGCATGTCGGGTCATGCGGGCCGTACCGACCCAAGGCATTATGCTCGTGGGCTCGATAAAGAAAAACGCAGTAATGTTTTTCACGAGACCAAAAAACTTTATATTCCCTCAAGAGCAATCGGTCTGAACAGTGCCTCCGGCGCGGACATCGTGAAAGCCACCGCGCCAGTGAGCGGGGGCGGGTTTTCACCAAGAGGCATGCGAACGGCCGCTTATCGGTGGCGTGAGCGGGCATCTGATGATCATCGATTTTTAAAAGCGAAAACGATAACCAGGACTGCTATGAGCGCCGCAAGCCATTTCAGGCTGTCGATAAGCTTGCTGAGCTTCGCCACCAGTGCACCCATCGCATTTGCCTCACTAATGGGTGTGTGCTGCTGCCCGTCCCGTAAGCTGTCGCCTGGCTCGGGGGGGCGCAAACTGACTTTCCCCAGATCGAGTGCGAGATGCACGAGGTATCCGACCGCTACTTCCGGCGATTCCGTGGCACTGTTTTCCCTGCCCGGCCTGAGGAACAGACACGACTCATCCGGCAAATCAGCAAGGACCGGCCGCAACATGTATACGTCCCTCAGACACAGGCCAACTTTGACCGCGGTGAGCCGGCCGGCTTCCACGCCCTGGATGAGCGCCTTCATGCTGCTTTCCGGTACGAGGCAAGTCGCCCACCACTGATCCGGTTCCTGCATCTCCCCGTCCGCGCGGTTATAGCCCAGCCTTGCCACCCCCAGCGGGACGTCCGAGAAAGTAGTCCCCAGTTCGTCTTGCCATTCTCGCAGGCCTTGCCGGTCTGCAGCATGGATTTCCCTGGCTGCAAAGGAAACCTGGACCTTGCGCGTGCTGTTCCCGGGTTCACCAATAATCGACAGGCGAACGTCATCGAAGCAGGCGGTCCCGCGAACGTTGGTGGAAAGCGTGGATTGCGTTTCTCCCTCTGTGGGCTCTAATTGTTGAACGATCTGGAGATCCTGCAGGGTTAGCCATAATGACCGGGCCGGGTAATACGTCTTCGTCTTGCCATCGGCCCCAACTTGCTCGAGCGAGTGGCCACTGCACTCTTTCACAATTCCACGGCTCTCCTCGCGACAGGCCAGGTCCACTTTCTCACCGAGGCGCGGATGCGGGGGCGCCCCAGGCTGCCGGGCATCCGGAGAGGTCCGATAAGGTCTGGCCGCGCTGTTCAGGCTGTCCAGAATATCGTCACGCGTCCGGATCTCCACAATGAGCTTTCGCTCGTGATCTGTCGGTGCCGCACGCGTGCCCGCCAAGATCTCGTCAAAGTGATCTGAGAATCGAAGTCGCGTGGATGCCGCAGTCTCGGGCGTCTGTGCCGGAATCTGCTTCGCAGTGGGATCGAGGTAAGGCGGCCGTTGCGGATCGGCGACCGCCGCGACTGAGGGCAACAATCGGTTTAACAGATTCGCATAGAGGGGAAGCAACGGCAGAAAGGCGCAGGCGAAAACCAGGTTGAACAGCGTATGAAAATCCGCGACCACACGCGCATTGTCCGGTTCCATGGTGACCATGAAGCGGCCGATCGGTCCGAGCGCTGCGAGCGCCACCACAACACCGGTTAAACGCGTAAGCAGGTTTCCGACCGGGAGCCGCTTCGCTACGGGATCGTATGGTGCCGTACCTGCCAGCACGGGATTGATGGCAATGCCGAGGTTCGCGCCCATCACCAGAGCAAACGCGGTATTGGGCGGAACCACGTTCCGCGCGCAAAGCGAGGTGATGAGCAAAACGGCCGCGACGTTCGAATCCGCGGCCCACGTCAAGCCGGCCGCGAGCAGAACATCGACGATGGGTGCGGTGGAAGCTGTGCCCAGCAGCATGCGCAGGCTGGGGGCATCCTCGTAGTCGGTCATCAACTCGAGCAGATGATGCAGCGCGAGCAGCATCAGGCCGAGACCAATGAACATGCGTCCCAGGTCGTGCGCACGCGTGTTCGATACCTTGCGGAACATCAGCGCGCCGACAAGGATCAAGGCCGGCGAAACCGCTGCCGCGAGGTCGAGTGAGAGTACCTGCACAATCAATGTCACACCGACGTTTGCGCCCAGCATTACCGCAAGGGCCGGGACAAGCCCGGCGAGGCCCTCACTCGCGAAGCCCTCGATCATGAGCCCGGTCGTCGCGCTGCTTTGCAATACCGCCGTCACGCTCATTCCCGCCAAAAAGGCCGGGAAGCGTCCGCGCAGCGATTTGCCGAGAAGCGATCGAAGACCGGCGCCGAATGCCCGGTGCATGCCGGTCTGAACCATCTGGGTGCCCAACAACAGCAGCGCAATGGAGCCTGCGAGATCGATCAGCGTGAACGTCGTTATCATGAATCGAACTCCCCCTGGCCTCCAATCGTTGCACGTGCAACTTCGCCACCGCCCATTAAGCGGCTGAGCGTCACGGCGAATCGACGCAGGCGACTCGAACCCGTTTGAGTATGGTTGACCCTCAACTATCCGGCGCGTGGCTCGCACGCAGCGTTGTAGCTGCAAAAAAGTGCCTGACCGCATCCTTGATCAGTCTAACGCGCGCTCTGCCGACCGTTGGAGCGGAAAACAACAGTTCTTTACGGATTGCCGCATTCCGCATCGGTGCCTGTCGGTGCGGCACCCGTAAGGCCGCAGCGTGGTATTTTCGACAGGAATTACAATGCCTGATAAAACCCGGCGATATTGCATCACCGCCGGCTTCGACTGATGTGCGAGAGATCACGCGTGGTGCGCCACGCTGCCGCGCAGCCTGGCAACGAAATCGTCAAGTGAGGGGGTTCGCCCCGGTCAAGATAGCGACGCCTTCCGCCAGCATGCCGACTCGTGGAATCGTGGCGTTCTCTTCCGTTATATCCGGACTCCGGAATCGGACGCCGTCCGACGGATTCGCAGCAAGTGGAGCGAGTGAGTTCATGAGCCGTACTTATCACTATCACGGCTTCGACATTGAAGTCGCCGTGGAGACGGACTTTAGCTGGAAGGGAGCCGAACGCGATGTACACCGCGGCGTAGGATACGTCGCAATCGTGCGAATCCTCAAGGCCGGTGCTGCCGTAGCAGTCTTCTCCCCGCTGCGTTTCGCCGAATCACTGGGGAAGCCATTCACCAGCGAAGCTGAAGCGCTGATGGGCGGATATAGCGCGGGCCGACGTATTGTTGATGACTTGTTCACTTCGTAATTCGGCATGCAGTCGCGGAGCCCGGATATGGCACGCTGCCAGCGTCAAATCGGGCATGTCGGTCTGTCACACTGCTCACGACGGTGAACGGTGGTCGCACCTGACATCCCTTATGGAGCAATACCTGCGACGGTGACCCCGGGTTCAGGGCGTTGCATCTCGTTGTGTCACATCATCCCGCCGATTCCGCCTGGATTTCCGGTGCCCCCCGACGAGGTTCCACCGACCCCACCCGTACTCGTACCTGGCGAAGCCGAAATCGGATGGGCGGCGCCCATCCTCTCCATAAGCGCCACCGCGCTGGCGTTCGGCTGGCCGCTGGTGTCGATTGCGCCGCGGGCAAGGAGCGCTTCGAGATCGCTGTCCACGCCTGGCTGACCCACGGTAAAAGGCGTGATAAGGAAATTGGGTATGGACAGCACGACTCCATAAGTTTGCTGCAAATTCTGTACGACAGCGGCCTGAGCCGTCAGCACGGCGTTCTGATTCTGCATCGCCTGCTGAAACTGCGCATTCGCCGCGAAGCCGGCGATGAGTCCGCTTTCGTTCGTGCCCAATTGTGCCGCCAGATACGAGAGGAGCAGATCCGTTTCCGGCGTGACGTTGAACGTGCCGCCGGCGAACGCAGCCGATCGCAGCAACGTGCCCCCCGATGTTGCTGCTATCACGCATGGCGTCACCGCGCCGAAGGTCGCGCGGTAGTTGCCGTGCGCATCTGCCGCCACCGACATCGAGCCCCGCGCGCAGTTGATGTTGATCGTCGCGTTTGCCAGCGCCTTGCCAGTTGCTGCCGTGCCGGTGAACGCGACCGTGGACACACTGCTTGCACCACTGCCGCCTCCACCGCCACAGGCGGCAAACGACGCGATCCACGCCGCCAGCAGCAGTCCGCCGACGGATCGAATAACGCGCTGCTGGCGAATGTTCATCGAAGTCTGCCGCGGGTTAGGACATGCCGTATAAACGGTTCGGCGCCGCGGTCTATTCCATTTTTCGCGCAAGCCTTACATGCAATCCACTCCCCTCCCGGGTTCAGGCAAGCGGAGCGTCGTCTGTCGACTATTGCCCGGTCTTCGCGTGACCTCTTTTAATCGTCGCAGGATCGCGCACGATCGTAACGGCGCAGGGTGCATAGGCGAGAACCTGGCGGGCGACTGAACCGATCAGCCAGCGATCGAACGGCGTATGGCCGCGATGCCCGACGACAAGATGATCGATATCGTGTTGCTCCGCGTAGAGCACGATCTCCTTCGCGGGCTGCCCTACCGCGAGATCGAACTCGGGATGTTCGCCATAAGAGGTGAGCGTCGCCTTGATGTCGGCGAGGACCTCGTTGGCGTGGCGCAACTCGTAGTCGACCATTTCCCTTCTTTCCAGTTCTATCGCACCCCAATCCGGCTCGCGCGCCACCACGAGGACATGCAGGCGCGCATCAAAGCGCTTCGCGAGGTCGACCGCGAAAGTGACAGCATGTCGCGCGGACGGCGAGCCGTCATAACCTACCAGTACATTCTGCATGGTCTGCTCCCGTCCGGTTCAAACCGGAATAGGCTTTGATTGAACCGCGACCGTTCCTCGACATCGCCGCGTCGGCGCAACAGCGCGTGTTGTCAGCTCCCGGGCATGCCGCGAAGATCAAGGCGGACGAAGTCCGACACCTGCGGCGTTCATTTCGAATTTGCGAGACCACCTCAATGCAATACGCGCCGACGAAGCTTGATGCAAAGACGCCAATCAAAATCACTGACTGGGTTATCGCCCTGGAGGTGCGCCGGTTGGCGTCGACTGCCGGACGACGAGGATCGGGATGTGACTGTGCGTCAGGACCTTCTGGGTCTCGCTGCCGAGCAAAAACGCCCTCATGCCGCTTCGACCATGGGACGCCATCACAATGAGATCACAGTTCTCCTGTGTTGCAACGCTGATAATCGCCTCATAGGGATGGGCGCGGTTCATGGCAACCGTATTGCACTCGACACCGGCCTGCACAGCCGCTTTTTTGACCACCGCGAGGTAGTCTTCCGCACGTCGTCGGGCGGTCTGAATGATTCGATCCTCGTTGTCCGCGATCATCTCGGTGCCATATGCGAAGACACGAAACTCCGGGATGACATGGAGACCCGTGACTTTGGCTCCGCTTTCCACCGCGAGTGTTACCGCCATCTGAATGGCGGCCTCAGAAAGCGCCGAACCATCGGTCGGCACCAGCAGATGCTTGAACATACATCTCTCCCGCGACTAGACCGGTTGGCGTTGAAATCCGGCTCGGCGCCTCTCCAACCTAAGCCCGGCGAACCTGGATCAGAGGCGGCCTCTTTGAGTATAGTCGCCCTGACGCAGTGCCGAGAGGCAGCCCCTATGCAGGCGCTTTGATCGCTGCGGCAGCGGATTGTCAAGACGAAACCCGCCGCCCTGATTATGACCGGCTCGCATATTATTTTAAGTATCGAAATATAGGTAAAACTCCTCGACCGCGATCGCTAGGGCGGTCGTGCCGCTCAAAAGCGTTCTGCGTGTCACTGACTGTTTGGCCTGTCGGGCAGATCAGTCGTACGTCAGGGCCCAGTGAGCGCCACGCAGCCAGCATCGGTCATCTGGCAGATCACCGGTGCGATACAGACGTGTCACGGAACGCCAGCCTCCTTTTTGAAGGGCTGCGCCAAGCGCGGCTTCCGACGCATCATCGCGCCCTCCCTCGCACGGATAGAGGCCGACCACGGAAATCCAACGGGCTAGATATTCACCACCGTTGCGTTCAATTCGAAATACCACGCCGTGCCCGCCAATCGGACGATCGGCGCCAGCAAGCCATATCCTCTCCACCGTGAGCGGCAGAATCAACCTGCCACCGTCATTCAGGCGATCGAGCCAGATGTCAGCGGGATGCGTCGCGCCAGCGTTGACATAGATCACGTCAGCCATATCAAACGGCATCGAGAACCCATCCCCCTGAAGAACGCGGACATTCGTCGCATTCAAAAAATTCGTAGCCGCACGCGTGGCTAGCGCGGCATCGAACTCAATGGCGGTCACCCTGCCAGTCGGGCCTGCGAGATAGGCCATGATGGCCGTGTAGTAACCGACACCCGCTCCGATATGAACAACGTGCTCACCGGCTCGAATGTCAGCGCTGGCCATGAGCGGCATGTGGTAGGACGGCATGCCGTTGTTAAGTCCGCGCTCCGGAACGATGCCGATCAAAACATCGGAATAGAGGTGGACGGGATTGGCATCAGGCGTAGGTCTGTAGCCGTGGGAACGCAAGATTGGCCACGGCCCAGGACCGAGATAGCGTTCGCGTTCGACAGTAGCGAACGCCGCTTCGATGCCCGGATGGATGAGACCGAGTGAAGCCATGACCCGCCTCGCATACGCTCGGCGGACGATGGCAAGCTTTTGCTCACGATTCATCTCGGACCCTTGGGGCTTACACCAGGACGCCCCTAATTCTCCTCGACAATATTACTGCGATTTTGTCGCGTAGGCCGCCGCGCTGACGATGCGCGACTAGTTCGAATGAATCGTGACAGCCTGAACAAACGCATCCTCTTGCGCAGAATGGTGGAAGAACGCCGCGAGGCTCACCTGCTGTTCGTCGGCGATTCGCTACGGGCACAGCATGGTGTTTGCGCGAACGCTCGACGGCGCGGCTCTACGAAGGCTCTTCGCCGCCAACCGGTAAAGGGAGAGACTCAAGCAGTCTCACCAGCCTTGCTCGCTGCTGCGGAGTCAGTCCTCGTGTAGCACTCACCTGCTGAACGCGTGTGCGCCAATAGGTCTGGCTGAACAATGAATCGGCACCATCGGCCGAGAGGATCCGTTCGAGATGGGAAATCGCATCTTCAGCAGTTCGAACCGTGTAACAGCTCTCCATTTCTCCACGCCCTATTCTGGTTGCTGTTTTCATCCGCTTCTCTCATGGGGTTACCGAATATGCTTAGCGAAGCTCTGCGTTGGCTACCCACGTCATCTTCTCGAACTGCGTGAGAACGGCGCTCAGCGACCCACGGAACGTTTCGGCAAACGATATCGTCATGTCCTCGAAACCACGATCGCTGTTGGTCGCAATCCAGACGCGCTCGACGTCAAGGGCGACCGGCATCAGCACCTGCCAGACCGCGGCGACCCTCATACCCCCGCATCTCGTACGAATCGTGATCTGATGCCCTTTGGCCGTTAGCAGCCCGGCATTTTCTGGTGTCATCCTCCAGCCCTCTCTCTCATGTGTTTTTCCTGTTAGCCGCGCGGGCGGTGCAATCACCTTCACCCACGTGTTTGATGCCCCTGCTGCTGATCATTCAGATGTCGTAGCATTCGTGCCCGTATATGCTCACGGCGATAGTGACCGATCGTCATGAAGATTGCGATATTGAGGGCCGAGCCTCCGATGATCAGGCCCACCCAGGTTTCACCCATGGCACTTTCCTCTCATGGAGGTACAGGGATTTTGCGTGAATGATTTACGCCGATTCGTGCGGTGTCCCTGCACGAACCGGCCGGCGCGCGCGTCGCGTTACTGCATGTGCTGGCCGCCGTTGATCGCGATATTGGAGCCGGTCACGAAGCCGGCATCGTCCGAGCACAGGTAAAACACGAGCGCCGCGACTTCTTCGGGCTTGCCGAGACGTCCCATCGGGATATTCGGCAGGACCTTGGTATCGAGGATTTCCTGCGGAATCGCCGTG
Organism: Paraburkholderia sp. IW21; assembly: GCF_041321145.1. Classification (NCBI taxonomy): domain Bacteria; kingdom Pseudomonadati; phylum Pseudomonadota; class Betaproteobacteria; order Burkholderiales; family Burkholderiaceae; genus Paraburkholderia; species Paraburkholderia sp. IW21. The sequence continues at coordinate 26,862 of NZ_JBGGWA010000003.1, forward strand.
ACCATCTTCGTCGCCAGGTAGCCCGGTGAAATCGTGTTGACGGTTACCCCTTTGCGCGCCACTTCCAGCGCCAGCGATTTGGTGAAGCCGTGCATGCCAGCCTTGGCCGCAGCGTAGTTAGTCTGGCCGACTGACCCCTTGGAACCGTTGACGGAGGAAATGTTGACGATGCGCCCCCAGCCGCGTGCGGCCATGTCTTCGCACAACGGTTTGGTCATGTTGAATACCGAGTCCAGATTGGTGCGAATGACCGTGTCCCAGTTGACTTTGTCCATCTTCCTGAGCGTCATGTCTTGCGTGATCCCGGCGTTGTTCACCAGAATGTCGACCGGGCCGACTTCAACCTGAATTCTGGCCGCACAGTGCTGACATGAGTCGTAGTCGGCCACGTCAACCGGGTAGGCGCGAAAGTTCCGGCCTTGAGTCTCCATGTTCGCTAACCATTCGGCTGCGCCGGTGTTGTTCAGCGAATGCGTTACTACAACTGCATAACCTTCGTCATGCAGCTTCGTGCTGATCGCTTCTCCAAGGCCGCCCATACCGCCCGTCACTACAGCGATTCGTTTCGTCATCCTTTCCATCCGAGATCGTAATAACTGCGAGGATCATGAATACCCAATGGCCGCCTCGCAAAACCCGCCATTGCTTCGCTGCAATTCGTTGCCGTCCCCAGAGTTGCGGGAGACAACGGCTTCAGCATTGATTGGAACTGCGCGGATTTTTGTAGGCTTGTGGTATTGCGCGAACGGAGTTTGGTGCGCCAGTGAACTAGAAACTTCTGCGGCGCCGGCGCACTGCTCGAAGTTTCCAGATGTCCCGAAAAATCAGGCGCGCGTGCCGGGTTGCGACGCAGCGTTCCTGCTGGCGCCGGCGGCCATCGCGGAAACATTGGCCTGCGCGGCTTCTACTACGCTGTGGACCGACTTACGCACTGTTTCCGCCGCGTTGATGGCCGTCGAAAGCGCTGATTTCACGGCAACGACAGCAGTCTCAGAACCCGCCGGCATATGCTTGGCCCAAGTGTCGATGCGGGCCAGTACGTCGCCGCTGAACTGGTCGTACTGCGCATTGACGATCTTCGCCGATGCGGACTGGGTCGCGACCGCAATGTCAAAGACATGCAGTTGGTATGACAGCGTCTTGCCGGCAGCGGACTGGACAACGTGCAATGGCGAAGGCCGCCGCTCTGCGCTCGTCGGGTCGGGCTTCATTTCCCGCAGATGCGCGACGCTTTCTGCCAGAACGGTGCGTCCCGCCCGCAAGTTCAGTTCGGCCAGCTTCTGCGCCCCCTCAAACGCCTCGCTGGCCAGCGAAAAGAAGGTCGACATGTTCGACTTGTAAAAGTGCGTCAGATCCTCAGACGAAAATTCGTTCATTGCCTCTCCTGGATTGATGTTCGAAACGCCCGCTCCGCCGGGTGCGTGCGTCACAAATTTTCTGCCTGCCGGGCAGGCAGAGCTTTGTTCTGGGGCCGAAATTAGTATGACTAATTGAGTGGAAGGCAGCCCAATTCAGAGCGGACCCTCTTGACCCCACATCTGGCTTAAAAAATGGCGCGATTCTACGATCGCGTCACGGCCAACGGTTGAGGTGGACACTTGCCTGGTCCAGCCGTTTCACCAGTGGGGCAGCCTCCGTTGCAGGGGTCACAATGTATGTATTCACATAGAAATAAATATTAGAGTATTTATTCTAACCAGGTAAATGCCAAAGGAAACCGCTGGATTGCTAAGTGAATACCCTTATTTTTTGGCGGAACACCGGCTTGCAAAAGCCGTCAGCTGAGCCCGGTAAATTCCGTCGACGGGCCGTCGGCGAACGCGTCCGGAATCTGCCCAAATCTTTTTCTGCGCCCCCAGTCAAAACGCCATGCGCGACCTCATGCGAGGAGTCCGACATGGCATCCCTCCGATCGAGAATAGCCAGCCTTCGATTGCGTCGGACCTGTAGCACGCGTACCGCGCTGGTCTGCGCGGCAGCGCTCGCACTGGGCGCCTGCGCGCAGTCGTGGCAGGGCTTCCAGGCGGGCGAACGGGAATCCGCCGTCATCGCCAGGCTGGGTCCACCGCGCGAGATCTACGACCTCCCGGACGGTTCGAAGCGGCTGATGTGGCCGACGCAGCCTATGGGTGAAGTCACCACGGCTGCGGACATTGACGCGACCGGCAAGGTGATCAGCGTCCGGCAAGTGCTGCAGCCGAGCGAGTTCTATCGCGCGGAGCCCGGCACGTGGACGAAGAATGACGTCCTGGTCAACTTCGGCCGACCGGAGGAAACGGCTTACTTCCCCTTGATGAAGCGCGAAGTATGGAGTTATCGCTATCTGGAAGACGGCGTGTGGTACCAGCTTTTCCACTTCTATTTCGATAGTGCCGGCGTGCTGCGTTCCACCCAGAAGAGCCCTGACCCGCTCCACGAACACGAGGACAACCAGCAGTTCTGACTGCTCTCGGATCACACGCTGTATCTACAATCACAGCGCGAACAACCGCCCAGAAAGAGGCTCGCGATCCTCCACACCGGCGAGCCGCAACGCATGCCAGGCCATCGCAAAGTTGCTCGATATCACTGGCTTGCGGGTCCTCGCCTCGAGCTCTGGAATCAGCCCGGCGACGCGCAAGCTTGTGCATGACACGAAAACAGCGTCCACGTCGGCGTTCTGTGCAAGGTGCTCGACGGCGGATCGCAAAGATGCAGCGTCAATCCGGGCAACTTCGTTGTCGTTCGCATGCTCGAACGACGCCATGCGAGTAATTTTGACGCCTCGCGCTTCAATGTAGTCGCGCATGTAGTCATTGATCGCACGCACATAGGGTGTCAACAGTGCGGCGCGCTGGACGCCGAGCGCGCGCAGCGCAGCAAGCGCAGCGGTGATCGGCGTGGTACACGCGACGCCCGGACGCGCTTCACGGATGCGTGCGAACACCTTTTCCTCGCCGATCACCATCGATGCCGACGTGCAGCCAAACGCCACGACATCGATCCGCTCGGCAGGGCGAATCAGCTCCACCGCCGCGGCAATGCGCGCGTCCATTTCCATCAGCCGTTCGGGCGTGATGTCCGCCGAGTTGTACACGCGGCTTTCGTAGAACGCCACGCCGTCCTGCGTCAGCAGCTTGCGCCATTCGTGTTCGATCGTATGATCGGTGGCGAGCACCACGAGGCCAATGGCGGCACGCCGGCAGATGCCGTCGTCCAGCACGAAATCGAGCTTTGTGTAGGCGTCATCCTGCAGTGCAATCGTGCTCATTTCAGTGTCATCCCTGTCATGTCGAGTTCGGGTTGGCGACCGGTCATGATGTCGACCAGCAGTTTCGCGGTGCCGCACGACATCGTCCACCCCATGTGCCCGTGACCCGTGTTCAGATACAGATTCCTATGACGCGTGCGGCCGATCAACGGCGTACCCTCGGGCGTCATCGGGCGCAGACCGGCCCAGTAGGACGGGCTCTCATAGTCGGCGCCGTCGGGGAACAGCTCGCGTGCGGCCTGCAGCATCTGTGTAAAGTCAGCGGGTGTGTGGCGGGTGTCGTAGCCGGCGAACTCGGCGGTCGCAGTAAAGCGCAGCCGCTGGCCAAAACGCGCCCACGCCACAAGATTGTTCTCATCGACGCCGCCAAGCTCCGGCGGACGGTGACCCGGCCCGACAGGGAAAGTGGCTGAGTAGCCCTTTACCGGATACACCGGTAGCCGATAACCCAAGCGACGCGCAACAATCGGCGACCAGGAACCGAGCGCAAGCACGAACTCGTCACCTTGCACGAGTCCCGCCGGCGTGTGCACGCCGACTATCTGGTCACCGGACGCCTCGATCGCGCTAATCGGTGTATCGAATTCGAAACGCACGCCGAGGCGTTCACACGCTGCCTTCAAGGCGCGGGTGAACAGGTGCGCATCGCCGCTTTCGTCAGTTGGGCAATAGATTGCTCCGGTAATCCTGTCACGCGCATGCTCGAGCGCCGGTTCCCGCGCGACGACCTGCGCCGCATCGAGCGTTTCGAGTGGCAGGCCGTTGTCCTTGAGGATCGACATGTTCTGCGTGCCGCGCGCGAAAGACGCTTCGTCGCGATAGAGATACAACAAGCCGCGGCTGATGCGATCGTATTGCAGGTTCTCGGCGGCGGTCAGCCGTTGCAGTTGCGTCTGCGCGTAGCGGCAGAGCGTGACCTTGCGCGTCGTGTTCACGCGCGAGCGCGCCGCCGTGCAGTTTCGCAGGAACTGGAGGCACCAGATCCACATGCGCGGGTCCGCGTTGAGCTTGAGCCGCAGCGCCTGCCCCTCGACGAAAAGTGACTTCAGCAGAATCTTTGGCGCACGCGGCGATGCCCAGGTATACGAATGTCCCGGCGCGACCAAACCGGCGTTGGCAAAGCTGGTCTCGAGCGCGACGCCCGGGCGGCGGTCGATCACCGTTACCTCGCGTCCTTCTTTCGCGAGGTACCAGGCGGTCGTGACGCCTGCGATTCCGCCCCCCAGCACAACGATTTTCATGCGTGACTCCCCTGCCCGTCCTTCAAATATAGTGCCGTCGACGCTTTTGAAGGGTGGTTTCTACGCGGATACCCGTCCAATGTGCGGCGAGACCTATCATGAAAGGAGCACTTTTGTAACGACGCCGCGATGAGCCCGATCCGCAAGCTACTGATCTAACGGGCTATGCGTTGCACGCGAACGTCCGTTTTCTGATGTCGCCGGTACAAGCATGTGACGGATCGCTTCGATCCCTTTCAAAAATAAGGAGTCACCACCATGATTGCTCGGAAGAATGGCACGCCCGCCGCAGCGAGCGTCTTGCGGCAAACGACAGTCGCGGCAATGGCCGCGCTAGCCGTGCTCGCCGGCATGGCCCCCGGTTCGGCGCAAAGCCAGAGCGCCACCATCAAAATCGGCGTGCCCGTGCCTCTGTCGGGCAGTTCTGCCAATGCTGGCACAGACATCGTCAACGGCGCCAAGCTTGCCGCCGCCAGGATCAATGCGGCTGGCGGCGTGCTCGGCAAGCAGATCGAGCTGGTGCCGGAAGACGACGCCTGCGACGCGCAGACAGCCGTGCAGGCGGCGCAGAAACTTGTTGATGCGGGCGTGGTCGCGGTGGCCGGCGGCTACTGCTCCAGCGCAGCGCTGCCGGAATTGACGACATTTCACCGTGTCGGCATTCCCTATGTGATGGACGCGTCGACCAATCCCAAACTGACCGAGATGGGCTACGAGAACGTGTTCCGCACGATCGGCCGTGACGACGAGCAAGGTCCGTTTGCAGCCAGTTTCATCAAGAACTTCCTGCACGCGAAACGCGCAGCGGTCATCAACGACAACACGACCTATTCCAAGGGTCTCGCTGACAACACGGTGGAAGCCCTGAAGAAAAACGGCGTCGATGTCGTCTACGACGATGCGATCACGCCCGGCCAGATGGACTACTCGCCGACGCTGACTCATGTCGCCTCACTGAAGCCGGACGTCATTTACTACACCGGCTATTTCGCCGAAGCGGGCCTGATGGTGAAGGAGGCGCGGCAACTGGGCCTGAAGATGACGCTCATGGGCGGCGACGCGACCAACGACCCCACCCTGATGAAAACAGCCGGCCCCGCCGCCGACGACATGGTCATCACCACGGCGCCGCTGGCGCAGTTCCTGAGCGCCGCGCACGGCTATGTCGATGACTATACGAAGGCGTACGGGCAAGGGCCCGGCCCCTATTCGGTCTACGAATACGATGCCGTCGGGGTCACCGCAAAAGCGATCGCGAACGCCAAATCGACGGAGCCCGCGGCGATCAGTGCTGCCCTGCACAAGATCTCGGGCTACCAGGGCGTCACCGGGACGATCAGCTTCAATCCGAAAGGTGACCGGAGCAACGCGGTGTATATCGTCATTATCGTGCGCGGCGGCAATTTCACGCCCTACCAGCGGCTCGATGCAAGCGGACACTGGGTGGCGATGAAGTAGGCTCTGTCGCGCGCCGCGCCCGGCCATGAGCACCTTCTTCCAGTTCGTCGTCGAAGGGCTGACGATCGGCTCGTTCTATGCCCTCGTCGCCCTCGGCTACACGATGGTCTACGGGATCATCCGGCTGATCAACTTCGCTCACGGCGACTTGTTCATGGTCGGTGCGTTCATCGGCTGGACCGGCTTGACCGTGCTTGCTGCAGCGCACCTGCCGCTCGCCCTGGCGCTGCTGATTGCCCTGGTGGCCTCGATGGCAGTCACAGGCGCACTGGGCCTCGCTATCGAGCGCCTCGCCTATCAGCCGTTGCTGCGCGCACCGCGGTTGTCGATTCTGATCACGGCGCTCGGTGTTTCCCTGGCGCTGGAGAACGGTGTGCTGCTGATCTACGGCGCCGGTTTCGACACCTATCCCCACGTGCTCAGCCAGGCAGGGTTCGATCTCCAGGGCGTGCAGGTCACCTTCACACAGATCGGCATTATCGCGGCGAGCCTTGGGCTGATGCTCGCGCTGTATTTCTTCGTTCACCGCACATTCGTCGGCACCGCGATGCGCGCGCTGGCGATCGATCAGGACGCGGCGCGTCTGATGGGTATCGATGTCGAGCGGCTGATCCAGCTAACCTTCTTCCTCGGTTCGGCGCTGGCCGCGGTGGCCGGGGTCATGGAGGGGCTCTACTACACGCAGATCAATTTCTTCATGGGCTTCGTCCTGGGTCTGCGTGCCTTCACCGCCGCGGTACTCGGTGGCATCGGCAACATTCCGGGCGCGATGGCCGGCGGCATTCTGATTGGACTGCTCGAGGCCTTCGGCGCCGGCTATGTCTCCTCGCGGTGGACCGATGTGTTCGTGTTCGGCGTGCTGATCGGTGTACTCGTGATCAAACCGACCGGGTTGTTCGGCGAACGCGTCGTTGAGAGAATGTAGCCTATGAGCACGATGCAGGCGTCATCGCGGTGGTCTCGTCCGGTCGGCATCGTTCTTCTTGCCGCCGCCGCGGCGCTGCCTGCTATCGCGAGCAACTATATCGTCGATGTCGGCCTGACCATCGCCACCTATTCGATCCTGGGCCTTGGGCTGAACATCGTGGTGGGTTATGCCGGGTTGCTGGATCTGGGCTATGCGGCCTTCTTTGCAATCGGCGCATACACGACAGCGCTGCTGGAAACGCTGTTGCACTTCTCGTTCTGGGAAACGCTGCCGTTCAGCCTTGCGTTTGCGGCGGCTTCGGGCATCGTTATCGGCTACCCGACCCTTCGCCTGCGCAGCGACTATCTGGCGATCGTCACGCTAGGGTTCGGTGAGATCACCCGCATCGTTGCCACCAATCTCCGCATCACGGGCGGCCCGAACGGCATCTACGGCATTGCCAGCCCAAGCCTGTTCGGCTATGAAATCAGTTCACCGCGTGCGGTCTACGAACTGGGCATCGCGTTCCTCGCTGTGGTGCTCGTGTTTGCGCTCCGGCTCGGCCAATCGCGCCTCGGCCGCGCCTGGACCAGCATCCGTGAGGACGAGGCGGCCGCCGAGGCTGTAGGCGTGCCGACGCTGCGCGTCAAACTGCTTGCCTACGTCATGGGCGCCTTGATCGGGGGTTTTGGCGGCAGCCTGTTCGCCGCGCGCTTTGGGACCATCGACCCGACCGGCTTCACCTATCTGCAGTCCGTCACGATCCTGATCATCGTCGTGCTCGGCGGTCGAGGGAGCATTCCTGGCGTGATCCTCGGGGCCGTCATCGTGGCGGGCCTGCCCGAGATGCTGCGGTTCCTCAACCTTTGGCGCATCTTCGCCTTCGCAATCGGGCTCGTGATCCTGATGCTGCTTCGGCCGCAAGGGCTGTGGCCGGCCCCGCTGCGCCGCGTGGCGCCACCGGGCAAGGATGCCGGCGGCGATGATACGGTCGCGCTCCGGGAAACTGTCACCCATGAAAATCTTCTCGAGGTGCGCAATATGCAGCGCCGCTTCGGCGGCGTACAGGCGGTCGGCGGTATCAGCTTCACGGTGCGCGGCGGTGAAATCCTCAGCCTTATCGGCCCCAATGGTGCCGGCAAGACCACGGTCTTCAACTGCCTCACTGGCGTGATCCGTCCGACCGGCGGTCAGGTTCTCTGGCGCGGGACTTCGCTGGCCGGCGGGGCGCCGCATCGCATCGTCCATAGCGGGATGGCGCGCACCTTTCAGGGCATCCGCCTGTTTACCAACATGACTGCCTTCGAGAACGTGCTGGTCGGAATGGATCATCGGCTCCGGACGCTGCTCGTCGCCGAACTGCTGGCGCTGCCCTCTGCTCGTGCCGAGGCGGCGGATCACGCAGCAGAAGGCCTGCGCTGGCTCGGTTTCGTTGGTCTCGGGGCGCGGGCGGGCGAACGCGCGGCCGACCTGCCCTATGGCGATCAACGTCGGCTGGAGATTGCCCGCGCACTCGCCAGCAACCCACATCTGGTACTGCTGGACGAGCCGGCAGCGGGGATGAACCCGACCGAGAAGCACGCGCTCATGGAGTTGATACGGCGTATCCGGCATCTTGGCGTGACTGTGCTGCTGATCGAACACGACATGATGCTGGTGATGGGCGTGTCGGACCGGATCATCGTCATGGACCACGGCATCATCATCGCGGAGGGTCCGCCAGCCGAGATCCAGGCCGACCCGCGTGTGATCGACGCCTATCTCGGCACGGAAGGGATAGACGAAGCGGCCGACGATGCCGGCGGGGAGACATCGCTGTGGGACTCCTAGAAATTCGCGATCTACATGTTAACTATGGGAACGTAGAGGTTCTGCATGGCATATCGCTGGACGTCGCGGAGGGTGAGATCGTGGCATTGCTCGGCAGTAACGGGGCGGGCAAGACCACCACGCTACGGGCCATTTCCGGCCTGATTCGCCCACGTGCGGGACAGATCATGATGGCCGGGCAGCCGCTCACCGGATTGCGGGCCCACCAGATCGTGGCGCTTGGTCTCGGTCACGTGCCGGAGGGCCGCCGCATGTTCGGGGCGCTGACAGTCGAAGAAAATCTGCGGCTCGGCGGCTATCTGATCCGGCGCGACAGCGCCGCGCTGGAACAGAGAATGGCCAGGGTCTACCAGACCTTCCCGCGGCTTGGTGAGCGGCGTAGCCAGTTGGCCGGGACGCTCAGTGGCGGCGAACAACAGATGCTGGCGATCGCCCGCGCTTTGATGCTGCAGCCCCGCCTCGTCGTGCTGGACGAACCGTCCATGGGGCTGGCGCCAAAGCTGGTCCGCGTGATTTTCGACATGATTGCCAATATCTGCAACGAAGGCACATCGATCCTCCTCGTCGAGCAGAACGTACGCCAGGCGCTGCGCATCGCTCATCGGGCTTACGTGCTCGAAAGCGGCCGCGTTGCGCTCGCCGGCCCGGCTGGGGAACTGGCGCAGGATAGCCGCGTCCGCGCCGCATATCTGGGCGGCAGCGCCGTAACGAAAGAGCGGCCCGTCACTGGGTTGCGAGGACCGATTGACAGTGTCTAGCGGGTCAATGAGGCTGGCCAAGGCAGGCGTCAGCGACATCGACTATTAACTCGCTGTCGCCGTGAGCTTCGTAAAAGCCTGGTTCGCCGCAGATGCTGTTGCAGTCAGATCAAGCCCGCACCTGAATGCGATTGACGACGCCCCCGATAGCATCCAGACACCAGGCGTCCTGTTCCGCCTGCCGTCTTTCGGCTTCGCTCGCCACCCAACCCGCTAACGTGATCCTGTGGTTTTTCACATTGATGGTGATCTGCTCGGCGCGCACACGCAGATCGGCTTCGAGCACCAGGTGTAAGGCCTCGGAAATTTCATCGTCGCCGTCCGCTTCGACGGCCACCACCTCCAGCAGGTTCACCACGTCGCGGCAGCCGCCGACCCACCAGGCAGTCACACTCGCCAAGCGCCTGTGAGACAAGCTGATCACTTGCCCCGTCAAGGTCGCCACGCCGTCCTCGACCGTCACTTCAACGACGCCGCTGCCGTCATTGCCCGCCTGATCCATGGTGCCGCGCAGCACTTCGAGTTGACCCTTGACGCGCGCACAAATCACGCAGTTGCGGAACTCCGCCGCCTGCGCCAGCCGCTCGCCGATACGCGTGCGCAACTCGCCATCGCCGACCGGCGGGTTGACGGTGACTCGCAGTTGGTCGACCAGACGCTGCCCCTCGCTGTGCATCCGGGTCAACTGAAGAAGACGTTTCTTGGATGCGATATCCGGCACCTCGCCTGCCACGATCAAGGCACTGCCGTCGAAACTCATATGAATGGGATGATTGTGAAGCTTCAGGTGTGATTCGCGTTCGAAGACTGCCATCACCTGCTTCAAGACCGTATCGCCGCTTTGCATGATCCGTCTCGCACAAAGGTTGGGTGGCGCAGTGCCCTTTATGCCGCACTGCGCAATCCTTGCCGCACCAGGCGAGCACCGCTCAGGTTGGCATACCCTGCATGCGCCGGGCAAAGCGAGTCCGCTCGGCTCGGTCCATCAGATCCAGGAATTGACGCGAGCCCATGTGAATCAGCTCTTCATGATCGCCGGCCTCGAAATAGACGTCCGGCTGCTGGGCGAGGCTCTCGTCGAGATAGGTTCGCATGCCATAGGCTGTACAAACCGGCGGAAGCGCTCCCGCGTCGCAGTCCTTGAACAGTTCGCGCAGATCGACCTCTTTGGCCAGCCGGAGCTGGCGTCCGGTCTGTGCCCAAAGCTCGGACAGCCGCACGGCGTAGGTCGATGGCAGCACAGCCGCCACGTACCCATGCTCGTCTTCAAGAAGCACTGTCTTGGCGAGGCGGTCGCCGGGAATATGCGCTGCCGCCGCGGTTTCGACACTGGAATGGCTATACGGATGATGCACGATTTCGTACTGGCAACCCTTGCTGCGCAGGCAGTCTTGGAGAGTGGCAGACATTGACATGACGCACCTCCGGTGGAAGGAAACGGGAGATTATTGCGCAAGACTCCTTAAGGATAGTTCGCTTTCGCGCCGGTGTGAAAAACATGCTGGCGGCAGCACGTTGACTGCGCGCGCGTGGCGACGAATGAGACGATTCCCGCGTATGGCACACGGGTCCGTTTTCGCCAATAATGGTCCCACATCCACTACCGGACGAGGGCGACCATGCGTTACAGCCCCGATTCCATCCGTACCATCGCCCTGGTCGGACATGCCGGGTGCGGCAAGACCTCGCTGGTCGAAGCGCTGCTGCACCAGGGCGGCGCGTTACACGCGCCCGGCAGCGTGGAGCGCGGCACGACGGTCTGCGATTTCGACCTGCTCGAGCGCAAATATCACCACTCGCTGAACGCCGCGATCGTCCACCTGCACTACCGGGAAACACGCATCTATCTTCTGGATACGCCCGGCTATCCGGACTTTTCCGGACTGTCGATCAGCGCCCTGCCCGCTGTGGAGACTGCCGCTATCGTCATCAACGCACAGACCGGCATCGAAATGACCACCCGGCGCATGATGACGTGGGCGCAGGAACGCAAGCTCTGCAGAATGATCATCGTGAACGGTATCGATGGCGAAAAGGTCGATCTTCCGGGGCTTCTGACGCAAATTCAGGAGACCTTCGGCATGGGATGTCTGCCCATCAACCTGCCGGCGCAGCGCGGCCGCCAGGTGGTGGATTGCTTTTTCAACCCTGCCGGCGACGCCGATTTCCTGTCTGTTGCGGCCGTGCACAATGCGCTAGTCGATCAAGTGGTCGAGATCGACTCCGCCTTGATGGAGCTTTACCTGGAGCAAGGCGAGGCCATCAGCCCGGAGCAATTGCACGAGCCCTTCGAGCGGGCGCTGCGCGAAGGTCATCTGGTGCCGATCTGCTTCACGTCAGCGGCCAACGGCGCCGGCATCGCGGAATTGCTCGACGTGTTCGTCCGGCTCCTGCCCAATCCCATGGAAGGAAATCCGCCGCTCTTCTACCGCGATGCCGGCGGCCGCCACGAAGTCATGCGCGCCGAACCGGTCGCCGACAAGCACGTATTGGCCCACGTCTTCAAGATCGTCATGGACCCTTACATCGGCAAGATGGCCGTGTTCCGCATCCATCAGGGCACGGTCAAGCGCGATAGCCAGCTCTATATCGGTGACGCTCGCCAGCCATTCAGAGTCGCCCATCTGATGATGCTGCAGGGGAAGGAGCACGTGGATGTCCCGCAAGCCGGTCCAGGCGATATCTGCGCCACGGCCAAGATCGACGAGATCGGGTTCGATGCCGTGCTGCATGACGCCCCCGAGGACGGCAATATCCACCTGACCCCGCTCGACTTCCCCACGCCCGTCTATGGTTTGGCGATCGAGCCGGCGCGCCGCGGCAACGAGCAGCGACTTTGGGAGATTCTGCAAAAGCTGAGTGCGGAGGATCCGTGCCTGCGCATCGAACACCCGGTCGGCACCAACGAGACGGTCGTGCGAGGTCTGGGCGAGTTGCATCTGCGCCTTATGCTGGAGCGGCTATCCGAGCAGTACAAGCTCGAGGTCGTGACGCGGCCACCAAAGATCGCCTATCGGGAAACCATTGGCGCCAAGGCTGAGGGGCATTATCGCCACAAGAAGCAAACCGGGGGCGCCGGCCAATTCGGCGAAGTGATGCTGCGCGTGGAACCCCTGCCGCGAGGCACCGGTTTCGAGTTCGTCGACGCCGTCAAGGGCGGCGCCATCCCCGGCCAGTTCATGCCCGCCGTGGAAAAAGGCATCCTGCAGGTCATCGACAGCGGGCCGCTTGCCGGCTTCCCGATGCAGGACGTACGCGTCACCGTCTTCGACGGCAAGAGCCACTCCGTCGACTCCAAGGAAGTGGCATTCGTCTCCGCCGGGCGCAAGGCCTTCATCGATGCCGTGCTGAAAGCCCAGCCCATCCTGCTCGAACCTATCGTGGACATCGAGGTGATGACGCCGGAAGCCGCGATGGGTGACATCATCGGCGACCTGTCCGCCAAGCGCGGGCAGCTCCATGGCACACGCATGGCCGCCGGCAACGCCGTCGTCGTTGCGGGGCAGGTGCCATTGTCCGAACTCAACGACTATCAGTCGCGTCTGAACGCTATCGCCGGCGGGCACGGCCACTACAGCATCCAGCTCAGCCACTACGATCCGGTGCCCCCCGCCCAGCAGGTGCGGATGGCGTCGCAGCACAAAAGCCATGGCGACGGCCCGGCGTCATGACCAGCCGAGAAGCTGCTCGAACAGATCGGCATCGCCCATCTGCCCGCCTTTGAGCATGATCTCCATGCCGTCCAGCTCAGTGCGATCGGCGTGGAGACGGCACAGAGTGACGCCCGCCGATAACGGCGCGAGATAGGACAAGCCCCATGCGCCGAGCGCCCGCACGGCGAAGCTCGAGGTATCGCCGCCCGCGATGCCGATGCGTTGCAATCTCACGGTACTGACCACTTGTTGCAGCAGCGCGGCGCAGCCGTGCGCGAGTTGCGGCAACGCGCCGCCCACGCCCGCGCTGCCTGCTGCGTTTGTCGCGCGGCGCGTTGTAAAGGCGAGCACGTTGCGTCCGTCACGCAACGGCCCTGCAATCGCTGCAACGCGCGTTGCCAGATAGTCCGACGCAGAATCGCCAGTCATTTGCAGAGGGTCCAATTCCACCCGCAGATAGGAATGCGCGGCTGCGATCTGCACTGCGGTCAAGGGCGAAAGACTGCCGGCCAGCACGAACACGGGACCACGCGCGCGGGCCAGCAGCGCGGACTTAGGCACGGCTGCGTGGTCAGCGGAATCATCACGCGCCAGGGCATAGGCCTGCGCCACGCTGCTCGCACCGACCGCAAGCAGTGGCGCTGATGCCGCGGCATGACGTGCGATCACCTGGCCTATCGCCCTCAGGTGCGAGTCGTCGAGTACGTCGAACAGCAACGCGTCGGGTTTCGACTCGAGCCGGCGCTGCACCTCGATTTCCAAGGCGGCCTCGCCGGCTGCAAAGCAGCGCCAATCGATCGATTGCACGTTTTCCAACCCCTGGCGCCGCAGATGTACACGCAAGTCCGCTTCGTTCATCGGCGTCACGGGATGGCGGCTCATCGTCGGATGACGGTCGATCCGGTAGATCGATTGATGATGATCGTCCGCGCCAGCTGCCGCGAAGAGTGCGCCGAACACGCAATAGCGCCGCAAATTAGGCTGACCGCCAACCACGGCCACGAGCGGATTCGCGCAAAACGCCTTCAAGGTGCGAATCGCCACGCCGATGCTGCCGCTCTGCGGTGCGCTATCGAAAGTCGAGCACACTTTGTAATGCATCACGCGCACGCCAAGCGCGGCAAATGCAGCACCGACGCGAGCGACTTCGAGCTGCTGCTCGGGCGGCGGCATCGTCCGCGCGGCGCCTGCCACGCCGAGCGCGTCGAGCCTGCCCAGCGTTGAAAGACGCGCGGCGTTCGGCGGGTCAAGGAACAGCATGGTACGCAGGCCAGCGCGGGCGAGATGGGCGAGCGTGTCGGTGGCGCCTGTAAAGTCGTCGCCGTAAAAGGCGTATTTCGGGCCGTCGCCGCGCCTGTCGTTCGACTCGTTCGTGTCGCCCATATCGCTTACGTCGGCCATGAAATTGACGTCCCCAACGCGGCTCACGTGCGGCCGCCGAAAAATTCCAGCGCGCGCCGCAGTTCCGGCATGTGCTCGGCGTACGCTGGCAGCGGCGTATGTTCCTGCACCGCGGTCCATGCCTGGCGAACGCTCGTGACGCCCGCCGCGGGGCCGTCCGGATGCGCGAGAATGCCGCCGCCTGACATGAACAGCAAGTCGGTGGAGCGCACCGCATCGAATGTGGCTGGCGCGGTGCCGGCCCACTGCCCTGACGAAAACGCCGGCAGCACGGCGTCGTCGCAACCGGACGCAAGCGGCATCGCGCAATCGCGCGCCGACTCGATCACCTCGGCGTCGCTCTGTGCGAATTTACCGGCGAGGCCGTGCACGTGCATGTGATCGACACCGGTCAACCGCCAAAGCGTCTGATACGCCTGGAACGACATGCCGAGCGCCGGATCACGCGACATCATCCCGTAGCCGTTGCGATGCGCGTGCAGCACGAGCGGCGTCGCGCGGCGCAGCGACTGGATCGCGGAGAAGCCGCACCAGTTGATGCTCGCCATCACGCAGCTGCCGCCTTCCTGCTCGACCATGTGCGCGTGACGGCGCATGGCGTCGAGATCGTCGGTGATATTGAACGCGACCATCACGGGGCGGCCGCTGCGTTCGCGGTAGCTGCGCACTTCCGACATCACTGCCCGCACGCGTTCGGCGAGCGGCGCATGCACGGGATTCGCGCACACTTCGTCATCCTTGATGAAATCGACGCCCGCTTCGCACAACTCGCGCACGAGTGCCGCTGTTTCCGGGACAGTCAAGCCGACATTCGGCTTGATGATGGTGCCGATCATCGGCCTGCCCGCGACTTGCGTCAGTGCCCGCGTACCGGCTACGCCATGACGCGGCAATTCGAAGCGCGCACGATATGACGCCGGCAAGCGCAGCGACAACAGCCGCATGCCAGTGACTTCGCCGAGGTCGTACAGATTGCCGGCGACGGTCGCGGCAAGTGTCGGCAGATTCGCGCCGATGTTGGCAAGCGGAAACGACAGCGTCACGCGCGCGCGCCGCCACGGTCCCGTCGTGCCCTGACGCGCCAGCCATGCGCTCGGCAAGCTCGGCTGGGCGGCGGGCTCGAGTTCCTCGATGCGCAGCACGCTCGCGCGGCTGCGCGCGCGCAGCGTATCGGACTCGTTGGCAACCCGCACAAAGGTGCCGCTCGACTGCTCGCCTGCCATCACGTCGGCGACGCGCGCGGGATCGAGCGGTGTCTCGATCAGATAGTCGGCTTCGAGACGATCGTCGTTGACGCACGGCCGTTGCGGCGTCGCGCTCATAGCGCACTCAGATCGGGAAACCGGCGTACCGGCTCGCGACCGTTCCAATCGCGCGACGCTGCATAGATCATGTCGAACAGTTTGCCTTTCGGCCCGGCGATTTCCGACAACTCGATCACCGTGCCCGGATGATTCTCAGTGTCGAAATAGACGAAGCGCCCGTTGCGTCCTACTTCACCGCTCATCGCCACGTTGAAACCCTGCTCCTGCAAACGGGCAAGGTCCGCGTCGAACGAGGTGGTCCAATACGCGTTGTGTTGCAAGCCGGTATTGCCCGCGGCAAGAAAGTCGCGATACATCGAGGGCGCATCGTTACGCGTCTGGATCAGTTCTATCTGCAGCGATCCCGAGTTCGCCAGGGCAACCGAGTTATGCACGTCGTACGATTGCCCGCGATAGGTGTAGTTCTCGATCGGCACGCGTTCGTTGTAGAACCAGGGGCCTACGCCGAGCACACGGCTCCAGTAGTCCATTGCGGCCTCGATATCGCGCACTACGTACCCGGCCTGACGGATCTCGCCAAAGAAACGACTCATGAAACTCTCCCGATGCTGCCAGTTTTAAAAGGCGAGCGACGCCCCGGCGCGGCGAGAACGCAGCGCCCGAAGGTCGAACCTGTAAAGAGAATAAAAAAAGAGACTAAAAAGAGACCTTAAAGAAACCCGATCGAAATCCAGGGAATCGCCGCGACCAGGATCAGGCCGACAATCAAGGCGCCCATGTAGCCGACGATCGGACGAATGCCCGCATCGGGATTGACCTTGCTGATCGCACACGCCGAGTAGTAGCCGACGCCGAACGGCGGCGAGAACAGACCGACGCCCATCGACAGGATCACGACAATCGCGTAGTGCACTTCATTGACGCCCGCGAGCCGCGCGATCGGAAACAGCAGCGGTCCGAACAGCACGATGGCGGGAATCCCTTCAAGCACGCTGCCGAGCATCACGAACACGACGATCGACACCGCAAGAAAACCATACGCGCCGCCGGGCATCGCGCCCATCAATTGCGCGAGGTCCTGCGAGAAGCCGGATTGCGTCAACGCCCACGCCATGGCCGTCGCGCAGCCGATGATGAACAGGATCGCGCCCGACAAGGTCGCCGCATCCACCAGCATGCGGCCAAGGCGCTTCCATTCAAACCGGCGGTAGATCAGCAGCCCGATCACCGCCGAATACGCAATGCCGATGGTCGACACCTCAGTCGCTGTCGCCACGCCTTCGACCACCGCCATCCTGATCACGAACGGCAACGCGAGCGCGGGCAGCGACACGATGAACAGACGCCCGATCTGCCGCTTGCTGAAACGCTGCGCGCCGCTCAGGTCTTCCTTGCGGTAGCGCCACCCCACCACCACGCACAGAATCAACGCGAGCACGGCGCCCGGCAGCATCCCGGCCGTGAAGAGCGCGGAGATCGACAGGCCGGTCACCGAACCGATCGTGATCAGCACGATGCTGGGCGGGATGGTTTCGCTTTGCGCGCCCGTAGTGGCGAGCAGCGCGACGAGATCGCCTTCAGACGCGCCGCGTTTTTTCATTTCCGGGAACAGCACCGGTGCGATCGCCGCCATGTCCGCAACTTTCGAACCGGAGATGCCCGACACCAGATACATCGTGCCGATCAGCACGAACGACAAACCGCCATGCACGTGACCGACGAGACTCGCGAGAAACTCGACCATTGCGCGCGCCATGCCGGTCATTTCGATCAGCAAGCCGAGGAATACGAACAGCGGGACCGCCAGCAACACCAGATGGGACATCCCCTCGTCCATGCGGCCGACCACCACTTCGAGCGGCGTGAAAGTCGAGAGGCCGAGATAGCCGAACGTGGCGAGCGCGAAAGAAAAGCCGATCGGCACGCCCGAAAAAATACCGATCGCCACCACGCCGACGAAGAAGATCACAAGGTTGGTCTTGCCGAGCGTCTGCAACCACGGACCCGCGAACACGGCCGCCGCCCCCAGCACCGCGGCGATCACCAGCACGATGAGCACATCGCGCATGCGGCTCACCTGCGCGAGACGGATCAGACCGACCAGCAGCATGAGTGCGGCGCCGATCGGCAACGCGAGTGCGCGCCATGCATCGCTGATCTCCAGCGCGGGCGTGACGATCGCCGCCTCGCTGGACGCATAGTCGTAGGCGGGTCCGATCAACAGTCCGAGCAATGCGATCGATGCGGCAATCGCCAATGTATCGACGAATGCGCGCCGCTGCGGCGAAAGACGGCTGACGAGCGCCGTCATCCGCATGTGTTCGCCGCGCCGCAACGCGAGCACGGCGCCGAGCATGGCGAGCCACAAGAACAGAATCCCGGCGAGTTCGTCCGACCACACTAGCGGCTGGTGCAGCACGTAGCGGCAGATCACGCCCGCCAGCATCACGACGATCTCCACCGCGAGCAGCGCCGCCGCACCCACCTCGACAAGCGCAATCAGGCCGCGATCAAAGGTTCTCAGCCAGCGGCGCGGCGTGCTCGCCGCGTGCAATGCAACGGCCGCCTCTGCAGGATTCAATGCGTGATTCGACATGCGGATGCCCCCTCGCGGCCGCTCGCCGCGTTTCGTCTCATGCTCACCGGTGCGCTGCACGGTCGGAGTTCGGTTCACGGCCTACAGTCACGCCAGCTTGCCGACCGATTGTTCGAGCAGATCCCACGCCTGCGTGCCGAACTTGCTCTTCCATTCGGCGTAGAAGCCCGCTTGACGCAGCGCTGCGCGAAACGTGTCCGGTGCCGGCCGGTTGATCGCGAGGCCCTTGCTCTGCAGATCGGCAACGGCCGCGTCGTTGAGCTTGCGGACGTCGTCGCGTTGCTTCAGCGCGCTTTGATTGAATGCGTCGCTGGCGATGCCTTGCAAGTCCTTCGGCAAGCGTTGCCACGCGCGTGGGTTCAACACGAACCAGTAGCCATCCCACATGTGGCTGGTCAGCGAACAGTACTTCTGCACTTCGTAGAGTTTCGCGACCTGCACGATCGGCAGCGGATTTTCCTGGGCATCGACGATATGCGTTTGCAGCGACGAATAGACTTCGCTGAATTGCAGGCTGGTGGGTGAGGCACCGAGGCCTTTGAACATGTCGATGCTGAGCGGACTCACCGGCACACGGATCTTCAGTCCGCGCATGGTCTGCGCGCTCGTGATCGGGCCGGTGCTGGTGGTCGTCTGACGAAAGCCGTTGTCCCACATCTTTTCGAACGATTCGAGCCCGGCCTTCTGCATCGCGGCGCGCACGTAGGCGCCGAGCTTGCCGTCCATCGCGCTCCACACCTGGTTGTAGTCGCTGAAGGCAAAGCCGACCGCATTGATCGCCACAGACGGCGCGAGCGTCGAGACCACCAGCGCCGAGGGCGTGAACATTTCGATGCCGCCGCTGCGCACTTGCGCGAGCATGTCGGTGTCGCCGCCCAACTGGTTGTTCGGGAATATCCGGATCTCCATGCGCCCTTTCGACGCCTCTTTGATCTGATTTGCCGCCTCCTGCGAGCGCACGTTCAGCGGATGCGTCAGCGGCAGGTTGTTGCCGTACTTGAACACGAACTCCGGGCCGGACGCCGCGCGCACGATCGCCGGAAAGCCCAGCGCGCTGGCTACGGGCACGGCGGCAGCGGCACGCAGCAACGTGCGTCTCGCGAGATTGGTCATTTGAGTGTCTCCTTGCTTATAATTGATGTGACTGTTCAATCCATCAAAAACCATCATCGCACGCTGACCAGCCCTGCTTTCCATTCGCCAGGTGTTGAGTCGCAGTGCAATAGCTGCAAGACTAGGCGTGCGCAGTCCCTACGTCAAACCGCGAGCTTGATGGTTTTTGATGGACTTCCACTCTGCGAAGGGCTTGTATGTCCGATCCGGTTTTCCTCCCCGCCGCTGCACGGGCGCGCATTCCCGACATTGCGCGCGCCGCCGGCGTCTCCACCGCCACGGTGGATCGCGTACTCAACGGCCGCGAAGGGGTGCGCGCCGTCACCGCGCACCGTGTCCTTCAGGCGGCGGCGCAGCTCGGCTATCTGCTGACGCCGGAGGCGCCGGCAGCGTCTGCTTCAAAGCCGATGCGCATTGCGTTTCTGCTGCCTGCCGGCACCAATCGCTATTTGCACATGCTCGGCGACTATATCGACTTCGCGCACGATCAGTGGAACGCGTTGGACATGAAATGCCGCGTCCATTACGTCGAGAGTTTTAACCCGAAAGAACTCGCCGATCGTCTGCTGCATTACGGGCAGCGTGCGGACGGCGTAGTCTTCATGGCGCTCGAACATCCTGTGGTGCGCGATGCGGTGAATGCGCTTGCGGACCAGGGTGTACCGGCCATCACGCTGATTTCGGATTTATCGAATGCGCGGCGGCTCGCTTATGTGGGCATCGACAATCGTTCTGCCGGACGGACCGCCGCGTTGCTGCTGGGGCGCTTCATGGGACCGCGGCCAAGCGGAAAGATTGCGATGCTCGCGGGCAGCCTGAACTATCGCGGACATGAGGAACGCGAAATCGGTTTTCTCCATCTGATCGAATCCACGTTTCCGCAGGTACGCGTCATCGGACTCCGTGAAGGGCACGACGACAGCGAGCGCAATTATGAGCAGACCCGGAAGCTGCTGGAGCAACATCCGGATCTCGCTGGAATCTATAACAGCGGCGGCGGCTCGGATGGTGTGGCACGCGCGATTGTCGAAGCGCGCTCCGAACAGAAGATCCTGTTTGTCGGGCATGGATTGACGCCCGATACCCGAGCCTTGCTGATCGACGGGACGATGGATGCGCTGATTACGCAGACACCGCAGGCAATGGTCGGCAACTGTCTGCGCATTTTCCGCAACGTCCGGGAAAAACGCGACGCAATGAGCGATGTGAAACCTGTGCAGTTCAGTATCGTCTTACGCGAGAATTTGCCCTGACGGGAGCGGGGGCAGGCGGCGGCAATCAGGCCCAACACGAACCCGCGAGATAGCGCCCGAGCAGGTCAGGCATCTTTGCGGATCTACAGGTCGAACCCGAGTTGCGCTTTGCCGAGCGGTGTCAGGTCGTCAGCCGTCGCGCGTCCGGTGAAATCGACTTCGAAATGATCAGCCGGGAAATCAGGCGGGCTTTCACCCTTCAGGAAGCTCGGCAACTGGCGCTTCAGATAAGCGTCGTTTTTGGCGCACGCGGGCGCCGAGGCGATGTACATCACATTGCTGTAACCCGCGCCCTGATGCTCGTCTTCGACCGCATGGATGACATCGCTGTGCCAGAACACGGTGTCGCCCGCTTCCATTTTGGGAATCGACGACAGCGCCTCGAACAATGGCGCATGAAATTCCGGCTTGATCGACAGCGCCCGTCCGGGCATTGCACCGCACAGGTCGTCCTCTGCGACATCGTCCTGAAGCGCGCGCAGCAGGATGTACACCATCGAATTGGCGATGGGTACGAGTTGCAGCGTGCCGTCGCCCGGGCCTTGCGGCGTCAGGGCAGTCCAGCCCTGGAAAGTGCGGAACATCGAACATACGGCGGGCGACGCTATCTCCTGCACGTCAGGTCGGAACGCCGCGTCGAACGCGTCATAGTCGCGCCAGTTCCCAGCAAACACGTGGCGGTATACCTTTCGGAAATTGCTTTCGATCCAGCGCTCGACCGACCCGCCGTCGCAATGCGCCGACAAGCCGAGCGATTCGGAGCCTGGCGGCCGGCGACGCAGACGATCGGCATAGACAGGCACGCGCTCCGGATCGAAGTGCAGGCGGCCCTCGCTCTCATGGCGCCACAGCCGGTTCAGGAACACACGCGCCGCAGTCAACGAAGCTGACTGACGGGCCAGCACTTGTGGCTTCGACCAGTACACACCATAGATCTGCGGCTTGCTGGACGCCAACTGACCAAAGTAGTTGTCCTCGGCGCGGTTCGCGAGGCGCTTGTCGAGATCATTGCGCTCGACATAGCCGGCAATCTCCTCGTCCCAACTCTGCACCAGCGCGCGAGGGAAGACATTCCGAATCACGCATGCGCCGCGCGCCTTGACGACGGCAATTTGGTCCGCGGTGACGCGTTGTTCGGTGATGTCGGAAAACTGGATCTCGGGAATGACGTCTTCTCCACGATCACGTTGCCCGGCGATTCGCTTCGCCTCAGTGCTGATCGCTTCTTCGACTTCGGCGAAAACCTCCCGGTAGTTCGGCAACGCCGCGCGCAACGCCTTTTTTGCTTGCCGGATTGCCGTCGGCAAATCTTCGATTTTCAACGCCATGATTGTCTCCGTAGGGATCTCGTATGCCCGAGGATAGGACGTGCACGCGGACCTTGGTGATACTATTCAGGCAATTTATTTGCGTTTTCAGCCATGAAACCCGCCTATGAACACGTCGAGTTCGGTGAGGACTGTTCGGTCCGGGTTTACCATCGCCGGCTCCCGCGTATTCCGTTCGAGTGGCATCACCATCCGGAGTACGAGCTAACGCTGACCATGAACAGTCATGGCAAGCGCTACATCGGCGACTCGGTCAACGAATACGTGGCTGAGGATCTCGTTCTCGTGCCGCCGGATCTCCCGCACACCTGGGCGTCGAATCGTTCCATCGAGCCATCCTCGCCGCAGGTCGCCATCGTTATCTGGTTCGACGGCGATTGGGCGCGGCGTATGGCGGATTGCTGCCCCGAATATGAACCGCTGCGCAAGCTGTTACGCAGGGCCGCATGCGGGCTGGCCTTCGAGCCGCCGGCCGGCAAAGCGGTGCGCGGCCGCCTGGATCCATTGCTATCGAGCGGGGCACGCGACCGCCTTGGCGCCGCCCTCGATATTTTGTGCACGCTCGCCGACGCGCCGGGCCAGCCCCTCGCCTCGCCGATTGCTTTCAACCAGGGAGCCGCGGGCCCATCCGGCCACGAGCCCGAACGGATCAACCGAGTTCTTTCGATGATTGACGCGCGCTTTGCCGAACCGCTGCGGCTGTCAGAACTCTGTGCGGCCGCCAGCCTGTCGGAACGCTCGCTCACGCGTTACTTTGTTCAACATATCGGTGAGAGCGTTGGGCGGTATATCGCCCGGGTTCGCATCGGGCATGCGTGCCGAATGCTGGCTGACACCTCGCTGCCCGTTGCCGTCATCGCTGCTCGTTCGGGCTTCGCGAACGTCGCCAATTTCAATCGGCAGTTCAGGGCCGCAAAGCAAACGACGCCGGCGGAATATCGACGGCTGTTCGCGGCCGCGGGGTCTCCGGATAAGGACGCAGCGGCTCGCTTGACCGAACGGCCGCCGTCACTTCAAAGGAAGCGGAAATTAACGGGTGAGCGCCACGACGAAGAAACCGCTGACTAGTACGCGTCAGCCGGAATTGGGTCGAACCGGTTCAATAATTATTGAGCGGCGGAAGCGGGCACATTTCCTCCCGCTGCAACCTTGTCCTTTTCCCAGCCTGCCGCAGCGCGGTTTCCGCATCCTCCCAGCGAAGGTCGGGCGCGGCGGTTCCGGCATAGTGCGCGGTCACAGCCTCGACCAGTTCCGCGACTCCGGCGTCGTCCGCGCGAGGAATGCTTGCCAGCCGTGCCGGATGGCCGAAGTCGCGGGTTCTGTCCATCCAGCGATACAAAGCCGGAATGGTTCGCCGCCAGTCGCCTTGACGTGCAATCGCGCAAAGCCTGCGCCACGCAACGGCGTCGCCTTCGAGGTATCGCTTGTGTACTTCGCTCGCGCCCATCCTCATGCGACGCAAGAACGTTGCGATGCGCACGCGCGCCCACACCACCCCGATAAGGCCCAGCACGATCGCAAAGCCGGCGATCAACTGCCGGCTGTGGATCACGATGATTCTGTGTGGGAAGCCCTGGCTCATCGCATCGACCGGTATATCGAAGAGAGGCTTTTCGTGCGCCGCGGCCGCGGAAAACGTCACGCCCGGCAGCACGATCGTCTCTCTTTTTTGGGTCGCCGTGTTCCACCATTCGATCGTGACCGGCGGCAGTTTGAACCGGCCGTTGTGATCGGCGATATAGGTCACGCTGTCGGTCCGTTCGCCCGCGACCAGACCAACTCGGTCCCGCACGATGTTGCGCGTCGTTGACGGCCTCGCATAACGCTTCAAGCCATCGACCTCCCCTAGGCTCACCGGCGGAATCAGCATCGACTCGGTGCCGGCGGCGCTTTGTGTAATCGTGCGCGTGATCGAATCGCCCACGCGGAGCTGCTGTTTCGGCGGTTCGATTTTTTGCGTGGCCGTGAGTCCGGAGGTCGGAAAGAATGAAGTCATGCCTTGTGCGCCTGGCGGCAAGGTCGTCACGAGTTTCAATGCGGGCGTCATGACTTGCACCGGCGTGTTCGTACCGCCCGGGTAGACGGTGATCGCAAACGGCGCGATGTCATACGTCTTCCCCGCTTGAGGCGCAATGCGGTAGGCCCGGCTCACGCCGAACCAGTGCACCCCGTCGATCTCCTCCGAGAGGTTGTCCGCCTGTTCGTCAGGCAGGCTCACAATCGCGTCGGCAACCGTAAACAGCGGCCAGTTCGGCGCTTCGGTAAACCATGTCGTCGTCAACAGGTCGACGACGAGCTTGACCTCGCTGCCCGCGACGACCGGCCCGGCCGGTTCGAGATGCGCGCGAACCCTAGTCTGAGGCGCGGGATCGGCGAAGGCCGCGGCACTCGCCGAACCGAGCCACGTCACGATGAGCAGAAGCCGCACGAAAACCGCTGTCATGGTGTTGCGGCTCCTTTTGCATCGGATTCCTCTTCAAACCGCTGTTGCAGAAACACCGCCGGCGACGTATTCAGATTGCGCATCCAGACCTCTTCGCTCGGTCGCGGCGCGCCTTCGATCACAACCGAGGTGCCCCGCCCTTTCTTCTTGTCGGTCTGTACCTGATCGGGCGGATCCTCCTCCGGGTCGGCGTCGTCATGCTGGTCTTTCGCAAGCAGCCGTTGCAGATACGCACGATTGGCGGCTGCCTCGCGTAGGGCAGGCTGCAACTGGAGCGCGTTGTCGTACGCCTTGATCGCAGCGGGGTAATCGTCGAGATGCGCCAGTGTATTGCCCATGTAAAAATACGCCGGCGCCGTCTTCAGACGCGAAAAGCTTTCGAGGGCGCCGGCATAGTCACCCGAGAGGTATTGCGCGCGCCCCTTCCACATCGGATCGTCGAAGCGTTGCGCAGCCGCCTTATAGTTGCCGTGCTCGAAATTCCAGCGGCCCTGCTGGTCGTGCGTGGCGAACAGATCGATCCAGCGCCACTCGGCCGCTTGCGCGTGACGGGGAACGGCGCCGAAGGCCAGCGAGATCAGCACCACAGGTAGCCACTTGACGGTCCAGCCCCGCCTGAAACCCCATAGCGCCAGCAGCAGCAACGGCATGACGAGCCAGTAGCCCGTTTCTTTCCAGCGCGGCACGATCTTCGCTTCTTCCACTTGCGCGAGATAGGCCTGCGCACGGTGCTGGACCCACACCACGTCGTCGTCATCCACACGCATGCTGGCGAGCGGAATGCCGGCTTCATTGGCAACCTTGCGGATCGCGTCGGCGTCGAAGGTGCCCATCAGCGGGTGGCCTTCCGGGTCCATGGCAATCATGCCGTCGGGCCCGCGTATCGGGCCACCGTTTTCCGTGCCGACCGCAAGCCAGAGCAGTTGATGCCGGATCGCCCTGGCCTTTTGTACGAACGCGTCCGCCTGATTCGTATCGAAGCCGTCGCTCATGAAAACAATCGTGCCCGCGGCGGGATCGTTGGCCAGAAGCCGCTCGGCCGCATCGAGGCCTGCGGTGGCGTTCTTGCCGTCGCGTGGCATCAACGCGGGCGAAAGCGCCGGCGCATAGAGTTCGAGCATGGTCGGGTCTTCGGTGGGCGGCACGACGAGGTGTCCCGTGGCGGCGAACACAACCAGTCCGGTGCGCGCGCCTTTACGCGCCCTCGCGAGGTCGAGCACCTTCTGTTTGGCGCGCTCCAGCCGCGTGGGCGCCACATCGGTCGCGTCCATCGAGCGGGCGAGTTCCAGCACGACGACAAGTGGCGCCTTGTCCTGATTGAACGGCGGGCGCTCCTGCTGCCAGGTCGGCCCCGCGGCGGCGAGAGCGCCGACGCCGAGCAGCAGCCCCAATGTATGAACCGGCTGAATCACGCGGCGCTTCGTCTCGCCGACGATCAGATGTTCCAGCAACACGGGATCGATGACGTTGCGCCAACGCGCGCGCACGTTGTGGCGGCGCAGCCAGAAAAGCGGCAACAGAATCGCGGGAATCAGCAGCAGCAACCATCCCGGCCTTAAAAAATGGAAGGCCGTCAGATCAATTTCCATGACCGGCCTCCGCGATCTTTGCGCGCGCCGGCGGCGGCTCGCGACGCGGCGCGCGCAACACCGCGGTCAGCAGTGCGAGCACGTGATAGAGCGCAAAAATCGCGACCGCTATCGCGGCCGGCACCCAATAAAAGTCGCGCTGCGGCCGGTAGATTTCGCGCTTCACTTTCTCGGGCGTGAGGGTATCGAGCGCGGCATAGATGTCGACGAGATCCTGCTGGCGCCCGAGAGCGCGAAACGCCCGGCCCCCGGTCATGCTGGACATGCGCGCGAGCGCATCGAGATCGACCTTGTCTTCGCCGGTCGCATCCGGATCGCCGATGCCGATGGTATGGATCACCAGTTTGTGGTCTTTCGCGATTTCGGCTGCGCGCTCGGGCGGAATAGCGCTGCTGGTATCGTTGCCGTCGGTCAGCAGGATCAGCACTTTCTCCTGCGCCGGCGAGCTCGCCATCAGCTTGACGGTCAGCCCGATCGCATCGCCGATGGCGGTACGCGGCCCCGCCATGCCGATCTGCATCTGGTTGAGCAACACCTGCACGGCATCATGATCGAGCGTCAGCGGCGCCTGGGGATAGGCGGCATCGCCGAACACGACAAGGCCGATGCGATCGCCTTTGCGCTTCGCGATGAAATCGGCCACCACCCGTTTAACTGCGCTCAGCCGGTCCATCCGCTCGCCGGCGGCGTTGACGAAGTCGCGCGTGGCCATCGATCCGGACAGGTCGATGGCCAGCATCAGATCGCGCGCGGGTTCTTCGCGCACCACCGGCGCCTCGACGTAGACCGGCTTGGCGGCGGCGATCACGAGCAGCACCCAGAGCGGCGGCATCAGCACGCGTTGCAGCCAGTTGCGGCGCAGCCGCACGCCGCCGGGCGCCGGCTTTTCGCCGGCGGCCTGGGCCATTTCGTGAAAGAACGGGACGCGCACGGCGGAGGCTCTCGTGCGATAAGCCGGCACCAGCCACCACACGAACAGGGGTAGCGGCAGCAGCACGAACATCCACGGAAAATCAAACTTCCACATGATGATGTGCGATCCAGTCGCGTGTGTGGCCGATGAGCGCCGCCGCGTCATCCTCTGAAATAGCGGCGACCTGGGCGGGTGGCGCATAGCTCGCGAGCGCCAGCAGCGCCCCGCTTCTCGCGTCGAAGCGGCCACGCGTGCGGTGCAGAAATGCAAGCCATTCGTCGCCGGTGAGCGCCGCGATCTGCTCGCGCGGCACAACCGCGAGCGAAGTCCGCTTGATCAGACGCGGTATGGCGGCAAGCGCGTTCGCGCGTTGCACGCCATCCGCCTGCGCGGATGCAAGACTGGCTTCGATGCCCGCGAGCTCCGTGAGCGCGACCCGCCGGTAGCGCTGCATCCGGCGGCGGCGCCAGACAAGCCGGATCGCCAGCACGACCACCGCCAGCAGCACGACGCCGACGACAGCCCAACCGATGGTGTGCGGCACGTAAGACACCGCTTCAGGCAACGGCAGTTCCTGCAACGGCTGGAGTTGCCCTGACGAGTCAGGCGGCACAAGCACCGCGCCGCTCATAGGCCGCTCCCCGTGGCAGGCCGGGCACGCTCACCGAACAGGCGCCGCACTTGTGCGACCGCCGGTTCCGCGGTCGACAGCGCCATCAGAGGCACGCCGCTCGAACGCAGCAATTCCGCGACTTCGGCAGTGCGGCCGCTGAACAGGCTCGACAGCGGCGCCCGCACCCGCGCCTGCTCGATCCGCAGTTCGACCTGAAGATGCCCTTCGCTGACCACCAACGCGCGGTGTTCGGGCATCTGTTGCCACAAGGGATCGAAGATCATCGCCGCGACGACGTCGTTGTGCGCCGACAGTTGCCGCAAGAGCCGGCGCGTGCGTTCGCTCGCGCCGGCAAAATCGCTGACGATGCAGATGAGATAGTCGTGGCCCGCCAGTTGAAGCACGCCTTCGAGTGCCGCGTCGAGTTGAGCGTAGTCGGTGCGCGCTTCGCTATCGGCGTGCAGCGCGTTGTTCATCGCCGCCAGCGCGCCGAATAGCACCTTGATCCGGGTGCGGCTGCGCAGCGGCCGCACCCGCACCACGCGGCTGTCGTCGAACAGCACGCCACCGACCCGGTCGCCGGCGCTGAACCCCATCCACACCGCGAGCGCGGCGACTTCAGCGGCAACCACCGACTTGAACGCGCGGCGCGACCCGAAGAACATGCTCATGCGCTGATCGACGACGACCAGCAGCGGCCTGTCACGTTCTTCGGTATAGGCGCGCACCTGAGGTTTGCCCAGGCGCTGCGAGACCTTCCAGTCGATATGACGGACATCGTCGCCAGGCCGATACGCGCGAATTTCTTCGAAATTAAGTCCACGTCCGCGCAGCCGCGATGCATGGCTGCCGGACAGCACGCTCCTGACCGGTGCGGGCGCAACAAAGCTGAGCCCGCGCGCATGAAACTCGAGCTTCGCCAGATACGCTGCGTCGACATACACACTGCCAATTGCAGATTCCGCAGATTCCGCAGATTCGGACACTCCAGCCACGGCGATCCCCCTGCGATGATGCGAAAACGCTGATTGCAATGTCTATCAGGCCGGCACGGCAACCTTTTCGATCAGGCGGTCGACAACCGCGTCCGCGCTGATGTTTTCGGCATTGGCGTCATAAGAGAGGATCAGCCGATGCCGCAGCACCGGATGAACGACGGCGCGCACATCGTCGGGCGTGACGAATGTGCGGTCGGCAAGCCAGGCCTGCACGCGGCTCGCCCGGTCGAGCCCGATCGAGCCGCGCGGGCTCGCACCGATTTCGATCCATTTGCCGAGATCTGCATCGATGTCCTTACCGTGCCGGGTAGCATTGACGAGCGACACAATGTAGTCGTCAATTGCCGGGGCAACCGCAATCCGCCTGATTTCTTCACGCACCGCGAAAATGACGTCTTGTGCGAGAACACCGGGCGCGCCTGCAATGTCGTTGCTTTCACGCCGCAATAACTTCAACATATCGACTTCGCTTTGCGGCGACGGATAACTAATCAGTACTTTAAGAAGAAACCGGTCCATCTGCGCTTCAGGCAATGGATAAGTGCCTTCCTGTTCAATCGGATTCTGGGTTGCCATCACCAGAAAGAGGTCCGGCATTTTATGCGTTTTGCCGGCAACGGAGATCTGCCGCTCTTCCATCGCCTCCAATAATGCGGATTGGACTTTTGCAGGCGCGCGGTTAATTTCATCCGCGAGAATCAGATTGCCGAAGATAGGGCCGGGTTGAAAACCAAGCATTCGCTCCGTGCCGTTTTGCAACAGCGTTTCAGCGCCGGTTATGTCGGACGGCAACAGGTCGGGAGTGAACTGAATGCGGCTCATCGAGGCCGCCAGACGCGTTGCAATGGCCTTGACGGTGCGGGTTTTGGCGAGTCCGGGCAGACTTTCGAGCAGCACGTGGCCGTCCGCGAGAAGCGCGATCAATACCTGCCGGACAACCGCTTGCTGGCCTACTATCGCTTCATTGACGCTTGATTCAAAGCGCATGATAGTTTCGCGCATAGCTCTCGATTTTCCCGATCTATTTCGTGGTTGGACGACGTGGATGCGGATGCCTGCCGCCAGATACGTTAATGCACGACTGCCTTTCCGTCAAAGTTTCACGCATGAATGAAAAAAAGCGTGAAATGTGTTTAAAAAATTGTTAGCCTGCATCTGGCGCATTTCTTACCGACGTAGTTTCGTTATTCCGTATCGCTAAGCTTCTTCTGTGCAAAAGAGAACTGGCCCATGTTTGACTAAAGGGCTGGCAGCTTCATCGGCGTGAGAGAAGAGATGATGAATGTACGAAACCGTGGCGCGGTAAAGGCGGCCCACTCTACCGGCACGCCCTCTGTAACGAAAACACCCGCGACCCGCTATCGCAAGGTGCTGCTTTGGGCAGTACTGCTCGTTATGCTTCCTGCATGCGTCGGTGCGGCGGTCAGTTGGGCCGTCTCTTCGCGCACACCGCCTCATCCGCAAGTTGTCTATGGCGACGGCACGCATGGTCCGCTCGGCATGGCATGGGTTCCCGGCGGACAGTTCCTGATGGGCAGCGACTCGAAACAGGCGCAACCCAACGAGCGTCCCGCCCACCAAGTGCGTGTCCACGGTTTCTGGATGGACCGTCATCACGTGACGAACGCGGAGTTCCGCAAGTTCGTCGAAGCCACCGGCTACGTCACCACGGCAGAGAAGAAGCCCGATTGGGACACCCTGAAAGTGCAATTGCCGCCCGGCACGCCACGTCCGCCCGACAGCGCAATGGTGGCGGGTGCCATGGTGTTCGTCGGCACCAATCATCCCGTGCCGCTGGAAGACTATTCGCAGTGGTGGCGCTATGTGCCCGGCGCGAACTGGCGTCATCCGGGCGGCCCGGACAGCAACATCGTCGGCAAAGACGATCACCCGGTGGTTCAGGTGTCCTACGAAGATGCCGAGGCCTATGCGAAATGGGCCGGCAAGCGCCTGCCCACCGAAGCCGAATGGGAGTTCGCCGCACGTGGCGGTCTCGAACAGGCCACTTATGCATGGGGCAATCAGTTCGCCCCGAACGGCAAGCAGATGGCCAACGTATGGCAAGGCGAGCATCCGCAGTCGTTCCCGGTGGTCAGCCCGAAAGCGGGCGGCGCGCTCGGCACGAGCCCGGTCGGCACCTTTCCCGCCAACGGCTATGGGCTTTCCGACATGACCGGCAACGCGTGGCAATGGGTGGCCGACTGGTATCGCGCCGACCAGTTCCGCCGCGAGGCGGTGAGCACCAGCGTGATCGACAACCCGGTCGGTCCGCGCGATTCGTGGGATCCGGCCGATCAGGGCGTGCCCGTGAACGCACCCAAGCGCGTGACGCGCGGCGGCTCGTTTCTTTGCAATGAAGACTACTGCCTGAGCTACCGGCCGAGCGCGCGGCGCGGCACCGACCCCTACAACAGCATGTCGCATCTCGGTTTCCGGCTGGTGATGGACGAAGGCACCTGGAAGGAACCCCTCGCACGTCAGGCGTCGGCCCGCGCTGCCGGCGCCGACGGCAGCTAGCGCGCCTCGTTCCTTCGCGCTGTATACGTCCCCTCTGCGGTTCGGGGGCGATCATCGAATGGTGCAATCAAAACGGAGGTTGGATGCAATCGCGTTGCCAACTGAGTGGGTCGAGGCGTGCCGCTGGTTTGATGGGGGCGGTGTTCGGCGCCGTGCTGGTCGCGCTGTGTGTCGCCGGTTGCGCGGCGCCCGGCGGCACCAGCGCAACGCCCCCGGCCGCAGTCAGTCCGGCCGCCGCGTTACCGTCCTGGCGCGACGGACCAGCCAAACAGACGATCGAGAAATTCGTCGCCGATGTCACCCGTGAAGGCTCGCCTGACTTTGTGCCGCCGGCCGAACGCATCGCCGTATTCGACAACGACGGCACGCTATGGAGCGAGCAGCCGCTCTATTTCCAGTTCGTCTTCATGCTCGACCAGGTGAAGGCTGCGGCGCCGAAGCATCCTGAGTGGAAGACCAATCCGGCCTTCAAGGCGCTGGCCGCCAAAAACTACGGCGTGCTGGCGAGCCAGCAGAAGCAGTTGCTGCAACTGGTCGCTGTCGCCAACAGCGGCATGACGGTGGACGACTATGACAAGACGATCCGCGACTGGCTGGCCACCGCCCGTCACCCGAAATTCAACCGCCCCTACACCGAGCTCGTGTATCAGCCGCAGCTGGAACTGCTCGCTTATCTGCGCGCCAACGGCTTCAAGACCTTCATCGTCTCGGGCGGCACCATTGAGTTCATGCGTCCGTGGGTCGAGAAAGCGTATGGCATTCCGCCTGAGCAGGTGATCGGCTCCAGCCAGCTCGTGCAGTACCAGCTGCGCGACGGTCAGGCGGCACTGGTGCGCCAGCCGAAAATCGATTTCGTCGATGACGGTCCCGGCAAACCGGTCGGCATCTATCGCAACATCGGTCGCAAGCCCATTCTCGCATTCGGCAATTCCGACGGCGATCTGCAGATGCTTCAGTACACAGTCTCCGGCAGCGGCCCGCACCTCGCATTGCTGGTGCATCACGACGACGCCGTGCGCGAATTCGCCTACGACCGCACCTCGAAGATCGGCAAGCTCGATCGCGCATGGGACGAAGCGATCACCGACGGCTGGACCGTGATCAGCATGAAGGACGACTGGCAAACCATCTACCCCGCGCCGAAGCAATAGAACGGATGCGGGAGAGCGCGAGCCGCGCGTATCAGGCGGCCGCTACGAGGCAACCTGGGCACGAGGAGCGTGCAACGGGTGAACCGAAGTCAACTCCATTGGAGCGACACGATGAGAATGTTCCTGCGAAAGGGGCGCTACGCAGCCGGGGCGACAGTCATCGCCCTCGCCGCGTTCAGCGCGTTGATTCTTCCTTCCATCAACGCGCCCGCGCAGACTCAGCCGCCGCCCAAACCGGCGGCGGCGAACCCGCCCCCACCTGCCGCCAAAAACTCGGCAAAGCCCAACATTCTCGTGATTTTCGGCGATGACATCGGGCAGGCGAATATCAGCGCCTACACGCGCGGCGTGGTCGGCTACAAGACGCCGAACATCGATCGCGTTGCAAACGAAGGGATGATCTTTACGGACTACTACGCTGAGAACAGCTGTACGGCGGGGCGTTCGTCCTTCATCACCGGGCAGACGCCGTTGCGTACCGGGCTCTCCAAGGTCGGCGCGCCTGGCGCACCGGTCGGCCTGCAGAAGACCGACATCACGATCGCCCAGGCGCTCAAACCGCTCGGCTATGCGACCGGCCAGTTCGGCAAGAACCATCTTGGCGACAAGAACGAGTACCTGCCGACCAACCACGGTTTCGACGAGTTCTATGGCAACCTGTACCACCTGAATGCCGAGGAAGAACCCGAGCGTCCCTACTGGCCGAAGGACAAGAACGACCCGTATGTGAAGAACTTCTCGCCACGCGGGGTGATTCATAGCACCTCGGACGGCAAGGTGCAGGATACCGGCCCGCTGACGGCCAAACGCATGGAGACCATCGACGACGAAACCGGTGCGCACGCGGAAGAATTCATCCGCAAGCAGGTCAAGAACGGCACGCCTTTCTTCGTCTGGATGAACTACACGCGCATGCACGTCTTCACGCACGTGCGGCCTGAATTCAGAGGCAAGAGCGGCATGCCCGGCAACGAATATGCCGACGGCATGTGGGAGCACGATCAGGACGTGGGCAAACTGCTCAAGCTGCTGGACGACCTGAAAATCGCCAGCAACACCATCGTCATCTACACGACCGACAACGGGCCGAATCAGTTCTCGTGGCCGGACGCGGCGACCACCCCCTTCCGCAGCGAGAAAGACTCCAACTGGGAAGGCGCGTTTCGCGTGCCGGCCATGGTGCGATGGCCGGGGCATATCAAGGCGGGAGAAGTGTCGAACGAGATGTTCTCGGGGCTCGACTGGTTCCCGACGCTGCTCGCCGCGGCAGGCGATACCGGCATCAAGGACCGGCTCCTGAAAGGATGGGCGCCCAAGGCGGGCGGTGCGAGTTTCAAGAATCACCTCGACGGCTATAACCAGCTCCCGTTCCTGACCGGACAGACCACCAAGGACCCACGAACCGAGTTCTATTATTTCGACGACGACGGCGATCTGGTGGCAATGCGCTGGGATCAGGACGGCAATGCCTGGAAGGCGGTCTTCTGCGAGCAGCGCGCCAAGGGCAACCTGAACATCTGGCAGGACCCGCTTGTCTGCCTGCGTCTGCCCAAGCTATTCAACCTGCGCATGGATCCCTATGAACGCGCGGACATCACGTCGGACCAGTACAACGACTGGGTAACGAGGAACGTCTACCTGAACGGCATCGCCACACTGAAAGCGTCGGCGTTCCTGCAGACCTTCGTCAACTATCCGCCGAGCCAGCGGCCCGCGAGCTTCAGCGTGGACGGCGTGCGCAGGCAGGTCGACAGGAAGATCGACGAGTCCTTCAAGAAGCGCGGACTTGAGTAAAGCGTAGTGTCGTTGCGCCGGCCGGCCCGTGCCGGCCGGCGGTGTGAACCGCTTCGAGCCGATCGAAGCGGTTCACACCGCCGCAACGCAATTTATCCGATGACCCAAACGCTGGCCGACCCTGTCAAAAGCACACGCCGTGAGCGCCGTGCACATGAACGCGCACAGCGTCGCGCCGATACACACGAGCACGAACCGCTCGGCGAAGCCGCTACCCCAACCTTGTCGATCGCCTGGCCGATGCTGCTTCTGTTCGCATCGGGTGCCGCGTCGCTGATTTACCAGGTCTTGTGGATCAAGCAGCTCGCGCTGGTGGTCGGCGTCGAGGTGCAAGCCGTTACCACTGGCGTCAGCGCCTTTTTTGCCGGCCTTGCAGTGGGCGGCTGGCTCTTCGGCAGGCTGGCCGACCGGTTAGCACGACCATTGCGCCTGTACGCGCTGCTCGAAGCCGGGGTGCTGTTGCTGGCCGTCGGCGGCACGTGGATGCTGCCACGGGCGGCGGCGCCGTTCGCGTTGCTACAGGATCACGTCGGGCCATTCGCGTGGGCCTTGCCCTTTGCACTGGTCGGGCTGCCTGCCGTGCTGATGGGCGGTACGCTGCCGGTGCTGATGCGTGCGTTGCGTCCCGCCGCTGCTCGTGTAGGGCGCCTCGGCGCCCGCCTGTACGCGGCCAATACGGCCGGTGCGATTGCCGGCACGCTGGCTGCGAGCTTTGTTCTGATTCCGTGGCTCGGCGTTCAGGGCAGCGCGTGGGCCGCCGCCGCGCTGAATGCCGTCGCAGCGCTCAGCGCCGCGCTTCTCGGCCGCGTGAATCCGCCCTTGGTGCCGGGGACCGAATCGGCCGCCCTGGCGCACGTTCCGACGGACAGCGCACGCGAAGCGGCCGCCCTGCCCGCCGCGAACAACACCGCGCACGCCACGCCCGCCTCGAAGGCTCGCCTCGCACTCGTGCTTTACGCGATCGCCGGCGGCGTCGCTTTGGGTTACGAGGTGGTGTGGTCGCAGGTGATCGTCCAGTTCATCAGCACGCGCAGCTTTGCCTTCGCCGTGGTGCTGGCCACTTATCTGCTGGGCCTCTCGCTCGGCAGCGCGCTGGCATCGCGCTACGTCGACCGGGTGCGCGATCCGTGGGGCGCGTTTGCGGTGCTGATCGCATCGGCCGGACTGGTCGCGTTGCTGGAGATCGCCGTCCTCGGCGGCTGGTTGCCGCATTGGCAAAGCCTTGCGCGAGAAGCCGTGCTCGGTGTCACGGGCAGCCTGCTGACGGCCATGTGCGCCAGCTTCGCGGTGGCGGCCATGTGCGTTGTCCTCGTCCCTACCCTGTTGTTAGGCGCCGCATTCCCCTTCGCGTTGCGTCTTAACGTGGACAACCGGCACACAGGGCGTGACGTGGGCACGGTGGTGGCGCTCAATACGGCTGGCGGCATCGCCGGCACCCTGCTCGCGGGTTTCGTGCTCGTGCCGAAGCTGGGTCTCGTTCACGCACTCGCCGCGCTTGCCGTCCTCGCGGGCGTATTGAGTCTGATCGCCGTGCTACGCGGATCGGACGTGCGGCCGGTCGCGCGCTGGAGCGTCCCCGTTCTCGCCGCACTGACTTTGGTCACGGTGGTGCTGACGCCGTCCGACCGGCTCGCCACCCTGCTCGCCGAGGCACGTGGGGGCACCCTGAACTTCTACGAAGAAAGTGCGGGCGGCACGGTCGCGGTAGTCGAACAGAACGCGGGCCAAAGGCACTTCCGGCGCCTTTATATCCAGGGCGTCTCCAACTCCGGCGACACGATGACGTCGCTGCGATATATGCGTCTGCAAGCGCTGCTGCCCTTGATCATCCACCGTGAGGCGCCGCGTACGGCGCTGGTGATCGGGCTCGGCACCGGGATTACCGGCGGGGCGCTGTTGACCTGGCCGGGGTTGGATAAACGCGTGGTCGCCGAACTGTTGCCGGCGGTGGTGCGCGCCGCACCGCAGTTCAAAGGCAACTACAACATGAGCACCGATCCGCGGATGGACATCCGGCAGCGCGACGGTCGGCGCGAACTGTTGCACAACGCCGAACGCTACGACCTCATTACGCTGGAGCCGCCGCCACCGTCCGCTGCGGGCGTCGTCAATCTGTACTCGACGGATTTCTACCGGCTGGCGGCGTCACGTTTGCAGCCGGGCGGCATCGTCGCGCAATGGCTGCCGCTGCCCACGCAAAACGAAGAGGACACACGCTCGCTGATCCAGAGCTTCATCCAGGTGTTTCCTCACGCCACGTTGTGGACGACCGAGTTGCACGAGATGATGCTGGTCGGTTCGATGCAGGCGCTTGAACTGGACGTGCCGCGTATCGAGGCGCGCTTTGCTCAACCGGAGGTCGCGGCGTCGTTGCGCGAAGTTGGCATTGCATCGCCGGCGGCCCTGCTGGCTACATGGATCACCGATCGCGCCGGCCTCGAGTACTACGCCGCCGACGCCCAGCCGGTCACGGACGACCAGCCTCGCATTGAGTATGCGACGTGGGTCCGCCGCGCCGCGTTCCCTACGACGCTGACGCACCTGCTGGCGCTTCGCACCGAGCCGCCGTTGCAGGCTGCCGACGACGCGTTCCGCGCCGCCGTGGAGCACTCGCGCAGTGCCTTGCAGAGCTTCTACACAGCTGGCCTGGACGCCTACAGAGGCGACCGCGATGCCTGGGCACGGAACCTCGGCAATGTTCTGCGCATGGACCCGGGCAACGCTTATTACCGATGGCTGATCGGCGACGATCGTCAGGCACCCTGAGCCCGCAGGGCAAGCAGCAACCGTTCTGCGCCGATGCCGAATGGTGAACACGCTGCTGTACTCCGCGGGTCTCTTTGCAAGCCGTACCGCTTGATCAGCGCCGCCGGGCCCCATGCATCCGGGGTTTCCGGCAAGCCGCATCACGCCGAAATTGCAGGCGCTTATCGACCTGGTACCGACCGAATTCGGGCCGGCCGCCGCGTGAAATCACGCGCTGGGCATCGCCTGAAAGCACCCGCCGCCACCCGCCAATTTCCACCCGTTGACCGCTAGAATTGCCGGCTTTGCCCGCTTCGGGCGCGCCACAAGGCAAAATACGGGTTTGCGCGTGCAAAGCGCGCCGCAAGATTCGATGAATTCGACCTCGGCGGCATGCTTGCCGCCGACTTTCGCCCAGACGCATGACGACGGCCCAGCAAGCCAATCAGGCACGTTGGGCCCATCGCGTGCGGCGCAGCCAGGACAGCTCGTCCTTTAAGAGAGCCCCTCAGGAGCATTTATGACCGACTCGAACCCGTCTTTCCTCGGCAGAATTTCACTTGCCGTCAGCACGTTTTTCAGCATCCTCGGCGACGGCGAATTCGCCGCCGGGGTGCTGCGTCTGCGTAATGGCGACGCCGCTGCCGCGAGCGCGGCGCCCGCGCCTGCAACGCCACCTGCCCCTGCGCCGCAGCCGGCGCCGATCCTGAAGGAAGCGAGCCCCGACGCCGCGCTTCAGTTGCTCGGCCTGCTGCAACGCGACGCACGCTTCATCGACTTCGTCGAAGAAGACATCAAGGGCTATAGCGACGCCGACATCGGCGCCGCCGCGCGCCTCGTCCACGACGGCTGCCGCGCAACGTTGCGCGAGCATTTCACGATCCGCCCGGTGCGCGACGAAGCCGAAGGCAGCCGGGTGACGCTGGCCGAAGGCTTCGACGCCACCTCGATTCGCCTGACCGGCAACGTCGTCGGCCAGGCGCCGTTCAACGGCAGCATCAGCCACCGCGGCTGGCGTGTCGACGAAGTGCGTCTGCCGAAGCTGACCGGCAGCCATAACGCCAAGGTGATCGCACCGGCGGAGGTGGAGCTATGAGCGACGCACGCTTTTCGATCGGCATCGACCTGGGCACCACGCACTGCGCGCTGTCCTACGTGGACACCGCGGCCAGCGATGGCGAAAAGACCGCCCACGGCGTGCTGCCGATCGTGCAACTCACCGGCCCCGGCGCGATCGACAACCTCGATCTGCTGCCCTCGTTCCTCTACCTCCCGCATCCCGACGAACTCGCGTCGGGCGACCTGTACCTGCCGTGGACCGGCCAGCGCGAATTCGCGGTCGGCGAGTTCGCCCGCAGCCGCGGCGCGGCCACGCCGATCCGCCTCGTGTCGAGCGCCAAGAGCTGGTTGTGCCATCCGGGTGTCGACCGCCGCGCGGCGATTCTGCCCAACGACGCGCCGCCTGAAGTGGCGCGCGTCTCGCCGCTCGAAAGCTCGGTGCGCTATCTGACCCACTTGCGCGAAGCGTGGGACCACGCGCATCCGGAGGCGCCGTTCAGCCAGCAGGACATCACGGTGACGATTCCCGCGTCGTTCGATCCGGCCGCCCGCGAGCTGACCGCCGAAGCCGCCGAGGCTGCCGGTTACGGTCGCATGACGTTGCTCGAAGAACCCCAGGCCGCGCTGTATAGCTGGATTCAAAAAAGCGGCGGCCAGTGGCGCAAGCAGGTCAAGATCGGCGACATCATCCTCGTGGTCGATGTGGGCGGCGGGACCACCGACCTCTCGCTGATCGCCGTGATCGAGCGCGACGGCAATCTCGAACTGCATCGCGTCGCGGTCGGCGAACACATTCTGCTGGGCGGCGACAACATGGATCTCGCGCTCGCGCACGGGGTGGCACGCAAGCTCGCCGCGCTTGGCACCCAGGCCGACGCCTGGCAACTGCGCGCCCTCACCTATGCATGCCGCTCGGCGAAAGAAACGCTGCTCAGCGATCCCACCACCGACACCGTGCCGCTCGTCGTGCCAAGCCGCGGTTCGAAACTGATCGGCGGGTCGATCCGTACCGAGCTGACGCGCGCCGAACTGACCCAGACCATCCTCGAAGGCTTCTTCCCGCACGTGGAGAGCGCGGCCCGTCCGGTAAGCCGTGCGCGCGCCGGTCTGACGCAACTCGGCCTGCCGTATGCGCAGGACGCGGGCATCACGCGGCATCTGGCGGCCTTCCTCGGCCGTCAGGTCGGCGCGCTGGCCGAACTCGAAGGCTTGCGCGATATCGCCACTGCGGACGGCGCGACCTTTCTGCACCCCACGGCAGTGCTGTTCAACGGCGGCGTGTTCAAGTCGCCGCTGCTGGTCGAGCGCATCATGGGCACGCTCAATAACTGGCTCGCCGCTGAAGGCGCGCCGCAAGCACGCCTGCTCGAAGGCGCCGATCTCGACCTTGCGGTCGCGCGCGGCGCTGCGTATTACGGCTATGTGCGGCGCGGCAAGGGCGTGCGTATTCGTGGCGGCACGGCACGCGCGTACTACATCGCGATCGAATCGGCGATGCCGGCGGTCCCCGGTCTCGAACCGCCCGTGCAGGCGCTGTGCGTCGCACCGTTCGGCATGGAGGAAGGCACGGATGCCGAGTTGCCGGCGCAGGAGTTCGGGCTCGTCGTCGGCGAGCCGGTGCACTTCCGCTTCTTCGGATCGTCGGTGCGTCGTCAGGATCAGGTCGGCACGCTGCTCGACTTCTGGAGCCCCGAGGAATTGCAGGAACTGGAGGAAATCCAGGCGACGCTGCCATCCGCCGGCCGCACCGCCGGTGAAGTCGTGCCCGTGAAGCTGCATGCGCGCGTCACCGAAGCCGGCACGCTCGAACTCGAAGCCATGCCGCGCGGCACCGACGAACACTGGAAGGTCGAATTCGACGTGCGCGGCAGCGCCCATGCATGAGTGCGATGAAGCGCTACAGCGTCGGCATTGACCTCGGCACCAGCAACACGGTGCTCGCCTATGCCGCGGCGGGCGAACCCGCGGCGGGCAATCCCGCGACGGGGTCGCGGGAGATTCGCGTCTTCGAGATCGATCAGCTGGTGAGTCTCGGCGAGGTGGCGGCGCGGCCGCTGCTGCCGTCGGTGCGCTATCAGGCGGCGCCGGGCGAACTGAGCGCGGGCGATCTGCACTTGCCCTGGCGGGTTGCAGATCATTCGACCGATAGCGCGGACAGTCAGCCGGTGGTGATCGGCCGGCTCGCTCGCGCGCTCGGCGGCCAGGTACCGGGACGGCTGGTGGCGAGCGCGAAGAGCTGGCTGTCCCATGCATCCGTCGACCGTACCGCGCCGATCCTGCCGTGGGGCGCCGCCGACGATGTCCGCAAGGTCTCGCCGGTCGAAGCCAGCGCGAGCTATCTGGCGCACGTGCGAGCGGCCTGGAATCAGCGCTTTCCGGAGGCGCGGCTCGAAGATCAGGACGTCGTGCTGACGGTGCCGGCTTCCTTCGACGAAGGCGCGCGAGCGTTGACGGTGGAAGCGGCGCGTAGGGCGGGCCTGCCCACCTTAAGACTGCTGGAAGAACCGCAGGCCGCGTTCTACGATTGGCTGTTTCATCATCGGGAGCGCCTTTCGGCTGAACTCGCGGACACACGGCTCGTACTGATCTGCGACGTGGGCGGCGGCACCACCGACCTCACGCTGATCGAAGTCCACATGCGTGACGGCGAGCCGGAGCTCACGCGCATCGGCGTGGGCAACCATCTGATGCTCGGCGGCGACAACATGGATCTCGCGCTCGCACATCTAGTCGAGGCGCGTTTGCCGCAAGCCGGTGGCGAACGGACGCGGTTGTCGGCGGCGAGTCTGTCGCAACTGGTCGAGCGCTGCCGCGGCGCGAAGGAACAACTGCTCGGCCCGCAAGCGCCGGAGTCGGCTTCGATCACGCTGCTCGGCGCGGGCTCGAAGCTGATCGGCGGCGCGCGTACCGCGCAGGTCACGCGTGAGGAAATCGAGCAGATCATCGTCGACGGATTCTTTCCGGCGGTCGCCTCGAACGAACGGCCCGGAAGGCCGCGTGGGGCGATCGTCGAGTTCGGCCTGCCCTATGCCACCGATGCGGCAGTCACGCGGCATATCGCGGCCTTTCTGAGCCGCTTCGCGACGCAGTCGCGTCAAGCGCTGGGCTCTGCGGACGCGGGCGAAGGTCAAGACGCGCCTTTGCCAATGCCCGACACGCTGCTTTTGAACGGCGGCGTGTTCCGTGCCAAAGCGTTGACGGAACGTCTGTCCAGCACCCTGGGCGCATGGCGCGGCGAACCGCTCAACGTTCTGCACAACGACAATCCCGACGTCGCCGTGGCGCGCGGCGCGGTCGCCTATGCCCTCGCCCGCGCCGGCCACGCGCCGAAAATCGGTGGCGGCTCGGCGCGCAGTTACTTCCTGGTGCTCGACGCAACCAGCGGCGGCGAGCAGGACACCGAACCATCGCCACGGGGCATTTGCCTGCTGCCGCGCGGCACCGAAGAAGGCCACGAGATTCTCATCGAGGACCGCACGTTCGCGCTGCGCCTCGGCCATCCCGTGCGCTTTCACCTGGCCTCCACGAGCGCGGACACGGTCTATCGACCCGGCGAACTGGCGGACCTCGCGCAAGGCGATTTCATTCGCCTGCCGCCCATCGCGACGATCGTGCAATCGCGTGGTGCGAGCACCGCACGCGAAACAGCGGTGCGGATCGCGACATCGCTCACGGAAGTGGGCACGCTCGACGTGCATTGCATCGAGCTCGACAATCCCGCGCAACGCTGGCTGCTCGAATTCCAGTTGCGCCGTGAAGACGCGCAGGTGAATCTGTCGGCCGGTGAAGGTCACGCCCGGCACCCCGCGCTCGACGAAGCGATCGACCATATCGATCGCAGTTTCGGCTCGCGCGCGCAAAATGTCGGCCCTAAAGAAGTCAAACGGCTGCGCTCGCAACTCGAACACCTGCTCGGGCCACGCGAAAGCTGGAACAGCGCGCTGCTGCGCGAACTGTTCGGCGCGCTGTGGGAACGCGCGCGCCGTCGGCGGCGTTCGGCGGATCACGAACGGCTGTGGCTGAATCTGGCCGGTTATTGCGTCAGACCTGGCTTCGGTTATCCGCTCGACGAATGGCGCGTCGAGCAACTCTGGTCGCTCTTCGACGACGGTATTCAGTACGTCAACGAAAGCCAGGTCTGGTCGGAGTGGTGGACGTTATGGCGCCGCGCCGCGGGCGGCCTCGACGAAAGCGCGCAACTGCGCGTGCTCGACGCGATGGCGTATCTGCAAACGGCCGCGCAATCGCGTCACAAGCTCCCGTTCGACGTGGCGAAAACGGGCTTTACCGACATGGTCCGCCTGAGCGCGTCGCTCGAACGCATCCCGGTTGAACGCAAGATCGAACTTGGCGAATCGGTGCTCACGCGGCTGAAGAAACCTGCTGAAAATCATCAGAGCTGGTGGGCGGTGGGCCGCATCGGCGCACGGCGGCCGTTCTATGGCAGCGCGCATGGCGTCGTGCCGCCGGAGGTCGCAGCGCGTTGGCTGAACACGATCCTCGCGCTCGACTGGAAGAAGGTCGACCCCGCGGCATTCGCTGCCGTGCAGATCGCCCGCATGACCGGCGACCGCACGCGCGAGTTGCCCGAGGACGTGCGCCAGGCGGTGGTGCGCAAGCTCGAAGCAACCAATGCACCGCGTGCGTGGATCACAATGGTCAGCGAGACTGTCGAGCTCGACAATGCCGACGAAGGCCGCGTGTTCGGCGAGTCGCTGCCCGCGGGGCTGAAGCTGATAGTGGCAACGAACAGTTAAACAGACCCGTGCAGCCCGCCATGACGCAACCCGGATCTTTCGCCCCGCAGCCGAACACGCTGATGACATCGACAACCCATCATCCCATGACAAACGCCCTGCTCATCATCAACGTCCGTCAGCCTGACGGCACGACCGTCGACGTATCGATCGCCGACGGCCGCATCGCGGCGATCGGCCCGGATCTGCCGCGTGCGCCCGGCGTCGCCCATGAGGACGGCGCGGGCGCGCTGCTGCTGCCCGGTTTCGTCGAAGGTCATACGCACCTCGACAAAACCACATGGGGCATGAGCTGGTATCGCAACGCGGTCGGCCCGAAACTGACCGATCGCATCGAAAACGAACGGCGCTGGCGCGCGGAAAGCGGTCATGACGCAGGCGCACAGTCGCTCGCGCTCGCCCATGCGTTCGTGCATGCGGGCACGACGCGGCTGCGCACCCACGTCGATATCGATACCGACGCGGGCCTGCGTCACCTCGAAGGCGTGCTCGCCACCCGCGATGTGCTGCGCGGCGTGCTCGATATGCAGATCGTCGCGTTCCCGCAGTCGGGTGTGCTCGGCCGTCCCGGCACGGACGCATTGCTCGACCGTGCGCTGAGCGTGGGCGCCGATGTGCTCGGCGCACTCGATCCCGCACTGATCGACGGCGATCCGGTTGCGTCGCTGAACCTGACCTTCGAGCTCGCCGAGCGTCATCACAAGCCGATCGACATCCATCTTCATGAGCCCGGGGAAATCGGCGCGTTCACCTTGGGCCTTCTGCTCGACCGTGTCGCGGCGCTCGGCATGCAAGGGCACGTGGTCGTCAGTCACGCGTTCTGTCTCGGCGCGTTGCCCGAGCGCGAACGCGATGCCCTGCTCGCGCGCCTTGCCGAACTGCGCGTCGCGCTCCTGACGACAGCCCCGCCTTCGACACCCGTGCCGCCGCTCAAGACCAGCATCGAACAAGGCGTGACGATTTTCGGCGGCAACGACGGCGTGCGTGATACGTGGACGCCTTATGGTTCTCCGGACATGCTCGAGCGCGCCATGCTGATCGGCATGCGCTACGGCCTGCGTCGCGACGACGATCTCGCGATCGCGTTCGACTGTGTCAGCGCCGCCGCCGCCCGCGGCTGCGGATTCACCGATTATGGCTTGCACGTCGGCGCACGCGCCGACCTTGTCCTGCTGGATGCGGACACGGTCGCCCAGGCGATCGTCGCGCGGCCGCCGCGCAAGCTGGTGGTCGCCAACGGCCGCATCGTCGCGCGCAACGGCGCAGGCTTGAGCGGTTGAATTGCGTGCGGCAGACGCGACGCTGCACGCATCACCTCAATACCCGCTGCGCGCAACCTGTTAGCGCGAACCGCCGCTGGCGATCAGGCTCTCGCCGGTCATCCAGCGCGAGTCGTCGGACGCGAGGAACACGGCGACGTCGGCGATATCGTCAGGCTGTCCAATCCGGCCAAGCGGCGTCTGAGCGACGGCCCACGTTTCGAAGTCCGAGCCGACAATGCCGGCGCTGTGCGTGCCTTCGGTTGCGACCATGCCTGGATTCACGGAGTTGACGCGAATCTTGCGCGGGCCCAGTTCACGGGCGAGCACACCCGTGATGCCGTCCACCGCACCCTTGGTGGCGGTATAGACCGCGCTGCCCGGCGGCGTGATACGGCTGACAACCGAACTGACATTGACGATGCTGCCGCCTTCGCCCAGATGCTTCACCGCCGCTTGCGTGACCAGTAACAGACCGAGCACGTTTACATTGAAGTGCCTATGAAAGTGCTCTTCGGTGATCTCTTCGATTGGCGCGAATTCATACACGCCGGAGTTGTTGACGAGAATGTCGAGACGACCGTACGTTTCGACCGCGCTGTCGATGATGCCTTTCGCGTCGGCTGTCTTGGAGACATCGCCGGCAACGGCCACCGCCTTGCCGCCCGCCGCGGTGATTGCGGCAACCACGCCGTCCGCGCCCGCTTTGCTGGACGCATAGTTCACTACCACCGACGCACCTTGCGCGGCCAGTGCCTTCGCAATAGCGGCACCGATACCTTTCGATGCGCCCGTTACAACAGCAACTTTACCTGTGAGCTTGCTCATGATCGATTCCTTTGGATGGGGTTTCGCGCCGACGTCCTGCCGCGAAGATTCGCGGGCAGACGTCGA
This sequence comes from Paraburkholderia sp. IW21, assembly GCF_041321145.1. Taxonomy (NCBI): domain Bacteria; kingdom Pseudomonadati; phylum Pseudomonadota; class Betaproteobacteria; order Burkholderiales; family Burkholderiaceae; genus Paraburkholderia; species Paraburkholderia sp. IW21. The sequence goes on from NZ_JBGGWA010000003.1 coordinate 71,647, forward strand.
TGAAGCCGGACAATGCAATGGCGCTGTCACAGGACACAATGTAGGCACGCAAGCCGTACGGATAAAGCGGCTGAAAGCGAATAGATACGTCGGGTGAGCCGAACAATCGGGAAGGTGTTGAGTGCAGAACGCACGAGCAAAGGTCAGACGAGTGCGAGCGGTGTTCTTTTAACGCCTGCGGTCCGGGTTTCCGACTCCGGGCAGCACCCGACATCAACTCTCGGCGCGCCCTCCAGGCGCGCGCATCGCGCAAAGCCACGTATACCATGCGTCCATTCCTTCTCCGCTCTGCGCCGACACCTGCAGAATTTCAATCCCAGGATTGACCCTCCGCGCATACCCGACACACTGCTCGACATCAAACCGCAAATGCGGCAGCAGATCGATCTTGTTCAACAACAATAAAGAACAAGCCCGAAACATATGCGGATACTTGATCGGCTTATCCTCACCCTCCGTAACGGAAAGAATCAACACCTTAGCCCCTTCGCCAAGATCAAATAGCGCGGGGCACACCAGATTCCCGACGTTTTCGATCATCACGACCGAATGCATCGGCGGATCGAGCTGCGTCAGCGCCCGCGACGCCATCTCCGCATCGAGATGACAACCCGTGCCAGTATTGATCTGAACCACGCGCGCACCGGTGGCGCGAATTCGCTGGGCGTCGTTGAGCGTCGCCTGATCGCCTTCGATCACCGTGAGCGGCAACGTCTCGCCAAGATCGTGGATCGTGCGTTCGAGCAACGTCGTCTTGCCCGCGCCCGGCGAACTCATCAAGTTCAGCGCGAGAATCGAACGACCCGCAAGCCAGCCGCGATTGCGCTCAGCCAGCAACTGGTTCTTCGCCAGAATGTCCTGCTCCAGCGTGATTGAAGTGCCGCGTTCGCTATCGTGGCCGTGCTTGTGATCATGGTCATGCACGTGCTCGTGCGGGTGCGCGTGGTCGTGTGAATGTGGCGCGTCATTTGAATGCGCGTGGTCGTGTGAATGCAAATGGCCGTGCGGATGCGTATGTCCGTGTTCATGTTCGGTCACTCGCCGGTAAGCGGGTTCATGCGCGCCGATCGCGCCGGCCTCCTGCGGCGCCTGCGCCTGCGCTTGCGATTTCGCCGCTTCCTCCGCATCCAGATCGGTCACCGCCGCGCCCTGCGTATTCGAGCATCCGCATGTCGTACACATCACACCACCTCCATCTGCCGGATCTTCAACTGCTGCCCGGAAATCAGCTCGATATTTTCGCTCCCGCAATCGCACTGCCCGAACGGCACCTCGATGTCGAGCGTCGCGCCGCATGCAAGACAACGCGCCTGCCCTGGTATCTCGACGATTTGCAAGCTCGCGCCCTCTACCGCCGTGTCCTTCGCGCAGACGTCGAAACAAAACCGGATCGCATCCGGCATCACCGCCGACAATTTCCCGATCTCCAGCGTCACACTTCTCACGCGCGCACCGTTGGCCTGTTCCGCGCAAATTTCGACGACGCTGTTGGCAATACTCAACTCATGCATGGCGAGAGCCTCCAACGGTCAGCAGATGCGCGGCAATTGTTCGCCTACCAGCATGTCGACGATGCGTTGGCCGCCAAACGCCGTCTGCATGACGACGAGACCGCCTGTGTCCGCGTCGCCCGTCTCCACTGTGCCGATCGCCGCCGCCTCGCGTCCCGCCGGATGCGCGCGCATGGCCGCGAGTACCCGTTCGGCCGCGTCGGCGGGCACGACGGCCACCAGCTTGCCTTCGTTGGCCAGATACAGTGGATCGAGTCCGAGGATCTCGCAGGCGCCCTTCACCTGCTCGCGCAACGGCAGGTCCGCTTCACGCAGCCGTATCGTCACGTTTGAACTCTGCGCGAACTCGTTCAGTACGGTCGCGACGCCACCGCGCGTCGCATCGCGTAGGCAGTGAATCCGCGGGCACACGTCGAGCATCGCGGCAATCAGGCCATTGAGCGGACAACAATCGCTTTCTACATCGGCTTCCAGTGCGAGTTGCCGGCGCGCGACGAGAATCGCCGCGCCGTGATCGCCGAGATAACCGTTGACGATCACCACGTCGCCCGGACGCGCGTTGCGCGCCGAAATCGACACGTCGCGGCGCACTATGCCGATGCCGGCGGTGTTGACGAACAGCTTGTCCGCGCAGCCGCGTTCAACCACTTTTGTGTCGCCCGTCACGATCGCGACGCCGGCTTCGAGCGCAACCCGCTGCATGCTCGCGGCGACGCGCCGCAAGATATCGACGGCAAGCCCCTCTTCGATCACCACCGCGCACGACAGATACAACGGCGTCGCCCCGCACACAGCCAGATCGTTGACCGTTCCCGATACGGCCAGCGTGCCGATGTCGCCGCCCGGAAAGAACAGCGGATCGACCACGTAGCTATCGGTCGTAAAGGCGAGACGGTCCCCGCGCGTGGCAAGATCGGCGAGCGCGAATACGGCCTGATCTTCGAGTCCGGCCAGCGTGGGATTGTCGAAGGCCGAAACGAAAACGTCTTCGATCAGATCGTGCATCGCGCGACCGCCGCTGCCGTGCGCCAGATTGACGGAGACGTCGCGCACGCGAGCGACGCGCCGTGGCGTGGTGGGCTGCAAAGGATCGGACGCGCGGTCGTTCATAGCGCACCGCGCGTGAGAGACGTGGCGACCGCGTCGGCGGTGTCGGGGGCGGCAGCAGCAGGCGCAATCGCGACATCAACACCACTCGCACCGAGGCAACCCGGCGCGCCCCTCTCCTCCGTACGCACCGTTTGCCGCGCGACGCGCCGCGCATCGATCCGCGACGTATCGATACGCCCATAGTTGTAGTAAGCAGCGCACGCGCCTTCGCTCGACACCATCAGCGAACCAAGCGGCGACTCCGGCGTGCAGGCAGTGCCGAACACCTTGCATTGATGCGGCTTGATCACGCCCTTGAGCACTTCACCGCATTGGCACGCCTTGGGGTCGGCGATCTTCAGGTTCGGGACGTCGAACTTGCGCTCCGCATCGAAGCCGGCAAACGCCTCACGCATCCTGACGCCGGAATGATCGATCGAGCCAAGGCCGCGCCATTCGAAAAACTCGCGCATCTCGAACACGCGCGCCACCGCCGACAAAGCCTGCGCATTGCCGTCCTTCGTCACGATCCGGCCGTACTGGTTCTCCACTTCGCAGCGGCGCTCTTCGATCTGCCGCAACACCATCCACATCGACTGCAATATATCGAGCGGCTCGAATCCCGCCACCGTGATCGGCTTGCGATAATGCCGCGCAATAAACTCATAAGGCCGGGTGCCGATCACCATGCTGACGTGCCCCGGGCCGAGAAAGCCGTCGAGGTGCAAATCTGGCGAATCGAGAATCGCCTTGATGGTCGGGATGATCGTAATGTGATTGCAGAACAGCGAGAAATTGTGGACCTTTTGCGCATGCGCCTGCAGGACCGTCATCGCGGTGCTCGGCATGGTCGTCTCGAAGCCGAGACCGAAGAAGATCACTTCCCGATCCGGATTGAGTTGCGCGATCTTCAGCGCGTCGAGCGGCGAATAGACCATCCGCACGTCGGCGCCGTCGGCTTTCGCTTTCAGCAGGCTCTTCTTCGAACCCGGCACACGCATCGCATCGCCAAAAGTCGTGAAGATCACTTCCGGCCGCTCGGCCAACGCGACGCAATCGTCGACGCGGCCCATCGGCAGGACGCACACCGGACAACCTGGGCCGTGCACGAACTCCACCGCATCGGGCAATAACTGCTGGATGCCGTAGCGGAAAATCGTATGGGTATGGCCACCACACACTTCCATGATTTGCAGCGGCCGTTGTTTGGCCCGTTCGATGCGCGACACCAGCGCGCGGATTTCCTTCTCCAGCGCCTTTGCCTTGTGCGGGTCGCGAAATTCATCGACGTATTTCATGGCGCGCCTCCGTCTGCCGAGCCTGCCAGGCCAGCCGACCCGGCGAGGCCGCCGCGGTCGTCGGCGAGCAGCGTATGCACGAGGTCCCACAGGATGTGATAGATCGCGACGTGGGTCTCCTGCACGCGATGAATGCTGTCGCTCCCCACCACCAGGCAATGATCGACAGCGGCGCTCGTCGCCATGCGTCCACCGTCGTGGCCCGACAGCCCGATGGTCAGCAGGCCCAGCTCTTTCGCCTTCGCGAAGGCGGCCAGCAGGTTTTCCGAATTGCCGCTGGTCGACACGCCGATCAGCGCATCACCACGCCGTGCCTGCGCCACCAGCTGCCGCACGAAAATGTGGCTGAAGCCGACATCGTTGCCGACCGCCGTCAGCATGGCCATGTCGGCCACCAGATTGATCGCGGTCAGCGCCGGCCGGCCGGTGGTCACCGGATGCAGAAACTCGACGGCAATATGCGCCGCATCGCAGCTCGACCCGCCGTTGCCCATGGCGAAGAGCCGGCCGTCGCGGCGGTACATGTCGGCTAGCGCATGGGCGATCCGCACCACCGCCGGGCCGCTTTCGTCGAAGAAGCGCCGCTTCGTGTCGGCGCTGTCCTGTGCTTTCAGATGCACCGATTCGAGCAGTGCCGCGTCGAGCTTGTCGGGGTCCTGACGAGCGCCATGCAGGAACGGATACAACGCCTGCAGCGATTCATGTTCGGGCATGCCGGTCTCCGTTGGTTTGCGCTCGCGCGTTCATGGCGCGCTGTTCGTCCATGTCGTCCATCTCGCCCTGCGCCACGCCCAGTTCATGCAATAACGCGAGCGTGCGCGCCGCTTCCCTCTCATCGAGCCGGCTCATCGCGAAGCCCACGTGCACCAGTACCCATTGGCCGATGCACGCACTCGCCGGCCGTCCTTCGTCGATCACGAAGGCGATGTTGATCACGCGCCGCACGCCACCCACGTTGACGAGCGCGAGGTCGTTCGCTGCGTCGGTTACTTCGACGATCTGCCCTGGGATGCCTAAACACATGGTGTTCTCCCCTTAACCCGCTTTTACACCGCTACTTCCGCACCGCTGCTTGCGCACCGCGTTCAGGCGCCATCGCATTGCTGCGCCGCCGCCACGACCGCCTGCCCGAGCGACACGCCACCATCGTTGGCCGGCACCTGCCGGTGCGTCAGCACGCGAAAACCCGCCGCACCGAGCCGGCCGGCCACCTGGTCGAACAGGATGCGATTCTGGAAAACACCGCCGGACAGCGCGACACTGCGCGCGTCAACCGACCCCGTCAGCAGGTCGGCGAGACATTCGACCATTCGCACGATCGCGATCGCCAGCCCCTTGTGAAACCGCGCCGCGATCACCGGCACGGAGGTGCCGCGCTGCAGGTCGTCGAGCAAGGCTTCCCACATTGGCCGCGGCTCGATGCAGTGCAAACCGTCCGGCACGGTGCGGGTGATTTCGAATGGATACCTGTGAGCGTCGCTGTCGTTCCGCAGCGCCTGCAGATCGACCAGCGCCTCCAGTTCGATGGCGGCCTGCCCTTCGTAAAGCACACGTTCCCGGCACACGCCGAGCGTGGCGGCCACGGCGTCGAACAGGCGGCCCGCCGAGCTTGCCAGCGGGCTATTGACGCCTTGCGCAATCATCGTATCGAGCGCGGCACGCGGGCGGCTGCTCAGGAACTGCTGCACGTCGAGTCCGGCGTATCGACGCGTAAAGCCATTCCAATCGAATGCCGCCAGCAGATGCGCATAAGCGTTGCGCCACGGTTCGTCGATGGCGCGCGTGCCGCCGGGCATCGCAACCGGCTTGAGCATGCCGAGACGAGTAAAGCCACGATAATCCGCCAGCATGAATTCTCCACCCCATAGCGTGCCGTCGTCGCCATAACCAAGACCATCGAGTGCGATACCCAGCATCGGCAGCGCATCGAACGCGACGCCGTTTTCGGCCATGCACGCGGCCAGATGCGCGTGATGATGCTGCACCTCGACCACGGGAATTTGCCATGTCCGCGCAAGCTCGTAGCCGATCTTGCGCGACAGATACTCGGGATGAAAGTCGAGCGCCACCACCTGCGGCTCATGTTCGAACAGGCGCAGATACTGCGCCACCGAGCGGCGATAGTCCGCGTAAGTCAATGCGTCTTCCAGATCGCCCAGATGGTGCGAAACGATGGCCTGCGCGTTGCGTGCAAGACAGAAAGTGTTTTTCAACTCGCCGCCCATCGCCAGAACAGCCGGCGTTTCCGCGAAACCCTCGGGCAATAGCAACGGCGCCGGCGCATAGCCTCGCGCGCGCCGCAATACGCGCGGTTCACCCTGCACCACGCGGGTCACCGAATCGTCGACCCGCCGCGCGATGTCGCGATCGTGCATCAGAAAGGCATCCGCGATCCGGCCCAGACGCGCGCGGGCATCCGCGTTGTCGATGCATGGCGGCTCGTCGCTGGTGTTGCCGCTTGTCACTACGAGCGCTGAATCGACCGACTCCATCAGCAAGCAATGCAGCGGCGTGGACGGCAGCATGAAGCCGAGCGTGCCCACACCTGGCGCAACGCTCGGCGCGACACACTCGGCGCCGTCGGCACGCATGATGACAATGGGTCCGCTTGTGCCATGCAGCAGTGCGAGTTCTGTTTGATCGGGCGTGCAATAGCGGCGTACTGCTTGCTGATCGCGCGCCATCAGCGCAAACGGTTTGCGCTCGCGCCGCTTCAGTTGACGCAAACGTGCGACCGCGACTTCATCGCAGGCGTCGCAGGCGAGCTGAAAACCACCTAGTCCCTTGATCGCGACGATCGCGCCATGGCGCAACAGGAGACTCGCCGCGCGACAAGGATCGTCGCCATCGCTCCGCGCGCCGTGCCGCCCCTCCAGCCAGACACGCGGGCCGCATGAAGGACACGCCACCGGTTGCGCATGAAAGCGGCGGTCGGCGGGATTCTCATACTCGGCGCGACACGCGTCGCACATGTCGAACGCGGCCATGGTCGTGTTAGCGCGATCGTAGGGAATGGCCTGAATGATCGAAAGACGCGGACCGCAATGCGTGCAGTTCGTGAACGGATAACGGTAGCGGCGGTTCGCCGGGTCGGCAATCTCGGCGGCACAGTCCGCGCAGATCACTGCGTCAGGCGTGACGCCAGTCTGCACATGGCCGGTCACGCTCGCCACGATCCGAAAGTCGCTGTCCGCCGCCGCTTCGCTCAGTCGATGCCTTTCGATCGCGTCGATACGCGCGAGCGGCGGACACTCCGCGCTCAGGCTATCGATGAAGTGCTGCAACGTCCAGGCGTCGCCCCATGCATGAATCAGCACGCCGTCGCTATCGTTGCGCACGTCGCCAACCACCCCGCACGCGTGCGCGATGCGCCACACGGTCGGCCGGAAGCCGACGCCTTGCACCAGTCCACGCACCCGGATTTCCTCGCCGACGGGTGCGGGGACCGCCGAACGCTGGGTCGAAGACGGCCCGGCAGACTGTGCGTGCGTGCTCATCGCCAACTCCCTGGCTGCTACCGCTTACATGTTGCGGATGCGGATATAACGCTTGATGTCCTTCATATTCGCGAGCACGCCGACTACCAGCGCCGGCAATAAAAGGTACTTCAGAAAGCCTTTCATGACGCCTCCCACTTCAGCTATTTCACACCGTATCCATGGCGGCCTGCCTCACAAGAACTCAGCCGCTCCATCCTTGCGGTCACCAGCTTCACGGTCAGTTCAACCGCCTGCTCGACCGCCGCCGCCACCGCGCGGCTCAACCCCATCCGTCCTTCTTCGCCGTTTTCAAAACCGAAATCCTGCGGCTCGCAACCGAGCACGACGATGTCGTCGCAACTGCCGCCCAACATTCGAACCGTTTGCAGCACCTTGGCGGGATCCATTTCGTGCGGCGACCTCAGAATCGGCACCGCGTACGGATCGCCCGGCTCATCGCTCACGGCATCTTCAACAGACGGCTCGATCACATACAAGGTGCCGGGCGCACCACCGCGCTGCGTCGTGTCGATCAGAATCGCGCTGTCCACGCCGTCGAGCAGCGCATAGCAAAGATCGATGCCACGAATGCCGAAGTCCGCGACGCTCACGCCGTCGCCCAAGGCCGGCAACTCACCCGTGGCAAGTTTCTCCCGCAGACAGCGCACCACTTCGACGCCGAAGCCGTCGTCGCCGAGAAACACGTTGCCGATACCGGCCACCAGAACCGCACTCATGCGTGGCCTCCTTTGCGACTGGATGGGCCGGCCGGACTGGACGCTTCGCCCAGCGGCTCGATCTCGTCCGGCCCGAAGAAGAAGCGATGACCGGGCATGCGCTGCATGCCGAAATCCTTGCCGGGGTCGTCGTCGATCGTGACGGCAACGTGGACGTGGTCGTCGAAATCGCGTTCGATCGATTCGACCGTGGCCACCATGCCGCTCAGCGTGATATCGAAGATGTCCGCCCGGCCGCGTGGCCGCAAGCGCACCTGATCGCCGATACGAATCTCGACGCCCGCCACCCGCACGCAAGCGAGATGCGGCCGTGCGTCGAGCTCGGCCCATGGCGAGACCGGCATGGCGGGATCGTCCAGCGGTGTCAATGCATCCACGCTCGCCGCGTCGAGTGCCCGCACCTGGCGCAAGGTGCCGTGCAGCTTCTCCATCTGCTCGGCGCCGAGGCTTTCGGTGCGCGAGAGCAACGCACGCGCACGCTCGTCCGTGGCGATCACTTCGCGCTTTTCGTCGTCGGTCATGGTGAGAATGCGCAGGGTGAGGATCTCGTCGATCTCTGTCGAGTCGAACAGATCGCCGGTACTTTCAGGCGCGATCTGCGGGAAATCGTAGAGAATGATCGGCGAAGCGAGCATCGTGTCGGGCTGTTGCTCATCGCCCACCAATACAGGCCATACGCCGATGTTGCGGCATGCAGCAGCGGCCGCCGCCAGTTCGTCGGGCGGGTCGATCGACGAAATCCATGTGCCGCCCTCGATGGTCAGCACCGTATGACAGGACACCAGTGCATACAGCGACGCCGCATCGCGCTTCAGGCTGCGTGCATTGTCGAGCGGCGTCTCGTTGACGATGCGCACCTTCAAACGATAGACTCCGGCCGCCACGCTAACGGCACACAGTTCGACATGGCCGCGCAGCGAAGCACGCGTACGCCGCAGTGCGCCACGTAGCGTGCCGTGCTTGTCCCCAAGCGGTTCGAGTTCACTGCCGGCGTCAAATGAAAACGCAATCTCCAACGGTGTGTTCAGCAATTCGCCCACGATCAGAATCGGCACGGCGATGTGCCGCTCGGCCGCCTCCTGCCACGCGGTGTAACGCCGTTCGTCGATATCGAGCGCGGGCACGGTGCGCCACGACGGCTCACCCGACTCCGGCCGCGCGGCGGCCCCATCCGCCACATCCAGCACCGCCCGCTCGATTACCTGCAGAAAACCGGGCCGCACCGCCACGCGGGTGCGCTCATCGCCGCGCAGCAGGCATTCGGTCTGCGTCACCCACGGATCGCTGCCGGACGCCTCGGCATAGGCGCGCGGATACACGCCGCCGAAGGTCCAACGTTGCCGGTTCTTCACCGAGGTCGGCCTATACGGGTACAGCATGTAGCCTTCGTACAGCACCGCCTGAACCACACTCTCGACCGCGTTCACGATATGTCCTCCTCGACGCCGTCGAGCAGGCTCGTCACCGCCTGCTCCCAGCTCGTGAGACCCCGCCGGCTTTTGAAACGCGAGAGGCGATCGAACACTTCCCGGTGCAAACACAGCCAGGTACCGTTCGGGTAGTAGTGGGTCATCATGTCGCGCCATAGCGCAACCGGCAGCCGGTACGGCGCTTCCTTGTGCCACGGAATCGGCGCGGCCTGCAAGGCACCGTCGGCTTCGCGATAGAACACCGTGCCGCTGAATTGCAGCATGAGTGGAATTTCGCCTTCTTCGAGGCCGTGAAAATATTTGGTTGCGGCCACATTGAAATCGTAGCTGCACGGTACCGGCAAATCGAGCGTGCATTCGCCGGTGAACGGTGGCGCGATTGCCGTGGTATGTGTCCATAGCAGCGTGCGTAGCGTCTCGCCCCAACGCGGCGGCGTGCCGAACAGGTCCTCGAGTCCGTATTGCTCGGCGGGCGCGTAGCGACGCTTCGTTGCTTCTATCTGGATCTGGCATTGCAAGGTGATGCTGGCAATCTCTTCCTGCGCCGGCGTATTGGCGATGTGCAACCTGAACGTCAGCAGCGGCGCTGCGGCGAACGGGACGACTTCCGCTGATTCGACAGTGAACCCGAGATCAGGCATGAAGCAAGCCCTCCGGTACACGACCATGGGTCTTCAGCGCGGCAAAGAAGCGATGAATCGAATCCCACGCCTCCCTGCCGCCTGAAAGTCCGCGCCAACGCGCGCGGATCACCCCGGTCAACGCGTAACACTGATCGATCGGCACACGATAATATTCACGTGCACCTTCGCTGCGATTCACGAGTAGTGCTTCGACGTCGGGTTGTAGTTGCGCGAGCAACGGATTGTCGGCAACCAGCTCGTCCCACGCTTGCAACGCCAGCAGCGATTGCGTGCCGCCGGCCGGGCCGGGGTAAAGCGCCACGACGCGTTGCGCGGCGCTGTCATGAAAGAAGAAAGCGATATCGATGGGAATCGCCAACGCATCCCATTGCGAATCGCTCATCCGGAAGCCATCGAGATAATGCGCGTCGCGCGGCACGGGTCGATAGCGCGCGTTCTGCTGACTGCCGAACAGCAGCGCACACGCACGGCAACAGCAAAAGAGCTGCCGTTTGGCGGTTTCGAACAGATGCTGATGATCGGATAAAAGCGGCAGGCCGCACAACTCGCACTGCATGTCGTCGGCTTTGCGCACGAAATGGCGTAACCGCGCGACCCAGCCGCGTGTCGTAGCGGCGGCGGGCGTCATTGCGCGCCGGCCTCGGTCCGGCTTGCTGTCTCGGTGTGATGCGGCACAAAGTGCAGTTCATGCACATTGACGTCCGGCAGACCTGCAATGTCGACGCGCATCGTTTCAGGCGCCGCTTCGAAGATCGCGCGTTCGATTTCCTGCTGCAACTCGCCTACAGAATTATGTTTGCCCTGCAAGCGGCCGGCCACCCTTACGCGCACGGCCTCTTCCGCGGCGTCGAGCAATTCGATCTGAATGCCCTGTGCGCCGAGCAATGGCCGCATCTTTTCCACCGCACGCGAGACGCGGGTCGGCAGATCCTGCGGATGCAAGCCGTGCAAAAGCAGCAACGCCGACACGCCGGCGTCGCGCTCGAACGCTTCGATCATGGCCTCGTCCATCACGCCCGCCGCCGACACGATCTCCATCAGGCGCGCGAGTCCGTTCGTGTGCAGATCGAGCACCACCTGCAGCAATTCCCTGGCAGGCTCGCGCGCGCGCGGATCGTCGAGCGCTTCCAGCGCCACAATCAGTTCGTCGATGCGGTGTTGCTGGGCGGCGACCGCGCCTTCGTCGCTCACTTGTGCGCTCCCTGCATCACGCCGAAGGTCGGCGAGTGCGTCGTATCGATCGTCTTGCCATTACCGACATACATATGCACGCCGCACGGCAAACACGGATCGAAGCTGCGCACCGCGCGCATGATGTCGATACCCTTGAACTTGTCCGGCCCGTTCTCTTCGAAGATCGGTGTGTTCTGCACCGCGTCCTCATAGGGTCCAGGCGTGCCGTAGATATCGCGCGGATTGGCGTTCCACGGAGTGGGCGGATACGGATGATAGTTGGCGATCTTGCCGCCGCGGATCACGAGATGATGCGAGAGTACGCCGCGTACCGCTTCATGGAAACCACAGCCGATGCCTTCTTCCGGCACCTTGAAATCGCTGAAGGTGCGAGTGCGGCCGGCGTGCAGTTCGCCCAGCGCCATCTCCGCGAAGTGCAGCGCCGCCGCGGCTGAATACGCCTGAAAATACGTGCGGGCGCGATTGCGTTCCAGCGCATTGCTCCACTTCGGAATCTTCCATTCGAATTCGACTTCGGGCTTGAGCGCGGTTTTCGGCAAATAGATCTTCACGCTGTGGCCGGTCGCCTTGATATAGCCGATATCGACGAGCCCGGCCAGCGCCGTCGCCCACAAGCGTGCGATCGGACCGCCGCCGGTGTCGAGCGCGAGATGATCGCCGGTACGCTTGTCGAGCCAGCGCGGCGACATGACCCACGTATAGTTGCCGTCGAATTTGCGCTTTTGCGGACGTGGCAGCGTGGTCTGATTCCACGGATGCTTGCGGTCCACCGGATTGCCGAGCGGATCGTTCTTGACGAAGGTTTCTTCGTGATCCCAGTCGTCGTAATAGGAACTGCCCAGCAGAATACGGATGTTCAGGTTGATGTCGACGAGATCGGTCGTGACCAGCTGGCCGTCCACCACCACGCCGGGGGTGACGAACATGCCGCGGCCCCATTGTGTCATCGAGTTGTAGCTGTAGTCGCACACGTTCGGGTCCTGGAAGGAGCCCCAGCAACCGAGCAGGACGCGGCGCCGGCCTACTTCTTCGTAACCCGGCAGCGCCTCGTAGAAGAAGTCGAACAGATCGTCATGCAGCGGCACGACTTTCTTCATGAACTCGACGTACTTCATCAGGCGCGTGATGTAATCGGTGAACAACTGAATGGTCGGCACAGTGCCGACACCGCCGGGATACAACGTCGACGGATGCACGTGGCGCCCTTCCATCAGACAGAACATCTCGCGCGTATAGCGGCTGACCATCAAGGTCTCGCGATAGAACTCGCCAGTGAACGGATTGAGCGCGGTCATGATGTCCGCGATGGTCTTATAGCCATGTTTGTCCGCATGCGGCGCGGGCGTTTTCTGCGCCTTGTCCCACACGCCGGGATTGGTCTCCTTGACCATCTTCTCGCAGAAATCCACACCCACCAGGTTATCCTGGAAGATGTTGTGGTCGAACATGTATTCGGCCGCTTCGCCCAGATTCACGATCCACTCGGCAATCGGCGGCGGCTTCACGCCGTACGCCATGTTCTGCGCGTAGACGGAGCACGTTGCGTGATTGTCGCCGCAGATCCCGCAAATGCGGCTTGTGATGAAGTGCGCGTCGCGCGGGTCCTTGCCCTTCATGAAAATGCTGTAGCCGCGAAAGATCGACGACGTGCTGTAGCACTCCGCCACACGGCGGTTCGCAAAATCGATCTTGGTGTAAATCCCCAGACTGCCGACGATCCGCGTAATCGGATCCCAATTCATTTCGACCAGCTTGCCCGGCGCTGCCTGGGTGCTTGTGGTCGCTTCAGGTGCAGTGCTAACGGCCATGACCTTCTCCCTGCTGACAAGTCGAATTCAGCCCAATACGCCGCCGGATCAGCGACGGTAGCCGGTGGTGAGTTCCGAACGGTTGTGACGCCATTTCGGCTCGTCGTTGAGCGTGTTTTTGGTCAGCTTGCGCAGGCTGCGAATCAGCGGACCATAGCTCTTGATGAGATTCGACGACAGCACCGCTCCTGGCGGCTCATCCATGAACGGCATGAACTTGTCGGGAAAGCCCGGCATCGTGCAGCCGATGCAGATACCGCCCACGTTCGGACAGCCGCCAATGCCTGCCATCCAGCCGCGCTTGGGCACGTTGCACTGCACGACCGGCCCCCAGCAGCCGAGCTTGACGATGCAGTTCGGGCTGCCGTATTCGGTCGCGAAGATCGCCTGTTCGTATGAGCCCGCGCGGTCGCAGCCGTCGTGAACGGTGCGGGTAAACAACCACTTCGGCCGCAATGCTTCGTCGAGCGGAATCATCGGCGCGAGGCCGGCTAGCTGATACAGCAGATAGAGCAGCGTCTCCATGAAGTTGTCCGGCTGCACCGGACACCCAGGCACGTTGACGATCGGCAGGCCCGCTTTCGACTTCCAGTCCCAGCCGAGATAATCGGCAAGGCCCATGCAGCCGGTCGGATTACCTTCCATTGCGTGAATGCCGCCGTAAGTCGCGCAGGTGCCCGCGCCGATTACCGCCAGGGCGCGCGGTGCGAGCCGGTCAAGCCATTGCGGAATCGTGATCGGTTCCTGCGTATCGGGGTCGGTGCCCAATGCGGCCCAATATCCCTCGCGATTGATACGTTCGTTTGGAATCGAGCCTTCCATTACCAGCACGAAGTTCTCAAGCTCCCCGCGCGCGGCCTGATGAAACGGCTTGAGAAACTCATCGCCGTTTTCATACGCCAGTACGGGGTTATGCAAATGCACCTTCGGCAAACCGGGAATCGCACCGAGAATGACGTCCTCGATGCTCGGCTGAGTCGCCGCGGTAATCGATACTGAATCGCCGTCGCAGCCGAGGCCCGCGGTGATCCAGATGATGTGCACTTCCTTGAGAGCCGGCGCGTGCTGAGTCTTGCGCCCATAGGGGACGTTGTCTGCTTCTGCCATGATGTGTCTCCACTGCGAACCGCGTTCTTTTTCGTCAGGCAAAGATACGTGGCGAGTGCCGCACGGCAGTCACGTGTCCAGCAATCGATCCGCAAAAATTTCCGCATAACGCGGACAAAAGGATCGGATTGGCTGCATGTTCTAGTTCGAATGGTGCCCACCGTGATGAGCCCGAAAAACTTGTTGGAGTATAGTTCAGCGATGCGAAATAACCCAATTTTCGTCACCCGCTCACACAGCGTAGCGCGGTCCAACCTACCGGCCATTGGGCGTTCCGCAATTCTCTGACAATAGCCCTTAAGGGTTTATGTCATTGCGTGCGGGCGAGTTCGAAACGCTCAGGAACGGATCTCCATTTCTTCGAAGCGCTTCCATTTGTAAACCGCCGCCGACAATAACCAGCTCGCCAGAAACACGCCAATGATCGCGTAGCCGATCATGCCGAAGTTCTCGTTCAGACTACCCACCGCCTGCCAGAATCCGCCACTCAGATGCAGTCTGTCGGCCAGCAATCCGAGTCCTTCAATGCCGCCGACCAGCAGCGCCACCAACACCGAAATCGTCGTGATGGTGATGTTGTAATAGAGCTTGCGGACCGGCTTCACGAAGGCCCAGCCGTAGGCGCCCAGCATGAGGATGCTGTCGGTGGTGTCGATCAGCGTCATGCCGGCCATGAACAGCACGGGAAACACCAGAATCGACCAGATCGACATGCCTTGCGCGGCTCCGGCGGCGGAAATGCCGAGCAGTCCGACTTCGGTTGCGGTATCGAAACCGAGGCCGAACAGAAAGCCGAGCGGGTACATGTGCCAGCTCCGGGTAATCAGGCGAAAGAGCGGCCGGAAGATGCGTGAGAGAAAGCCGCGATCGGCGAGCAGCATGTCGAGATCTTCATCGACGTAAGGTTCGCCCCGGCGTACGCGACGAAAAGCGCGCAGCACCGAGCGCAGTACGATCAGATTCAGGAGCGCAATGGCAAACAGGAAGAACGTCGACACGAGCGTGCCGATCATGGCGCCGGTTTCCTTGAAACCACTCATCCGGCTTTGCAATGCCATGGCGGTCGCCGCAATGCCGAGCGTCGCCAGTACGACGATGGTGGAGTGTCCCAGCGAGAACATCAGCCCCACCGTCACCGGGCGTTGGCCGGACTGCATCAGCTTGCGCGTGACGTTGTCGATCGCCGCGATGTGATCCGCGTCCACCGCATGCCGCAAACCAAACGAGTATGCGAGCAGGCAGGAGCCCATCAGCAGCGGGTAGCCGCGAAACGCCACGAAGGCCGCCACCCATGCCGCAATATTGAACGCAAGGAGTAACGCGTAGAGCCACGCGATCTGCCGGCGCTGATGGCCGCCTTCCTCGCCGAGGAGTGCCTTCACAAACTCCGTCATGAGTTCTCTCCCCTGAGGCAAAAAGCTGCTGCGTTGCACAGCGTGGCCCTTGATGCCTGTTTTCGATGATAGTACTTTTCGCGTGCGTTCGATCCCAGGCGGGATCGGACATGTTGCGTCATCGCCCCCGGCGATGACGCAACGCACCACTGTTTCAGACTACTTCACATCGAACGCATAATCGCCATGCGTGCGATGCCCGTCGGAGGCCACGGCTACCCAGTGCACGATGTAGTGGCCAGGCGCGAGCGGCGGCAGCGGCACCGCCATCGCCGCCGCCTGATGCGCGTCGACCCCGGATTTTTCCGTGTTGACCTGTTTGCCGCTCGCGTCCGTGACCGTCAGCGAACTGAACGACGGCTCGAGCGGCCCGTCGAAAATCACGCGGACCTGCGCGGACCTGCGCGGGCGACGCCACCGTCGCGCCCGCGCGAGGCTCCTGCTTCTGCGGAAACACATGCGCAAAAGCGGCGCTCGCAAACGCGAGCCCTGCGATCAGCATCGGCACATTCCGTGCGGCACGCAGCCCGTCATGTCGATCGTTTTTCATCGCGTGGCTCCTCGGTTACTGAAAGAGTGACGACATCGGAGCCCACAGTCGAAAAGACATACGGCGACATCGCGATGCGTTCATGGCATCGCGCCAGTGCGACTCGAATCTTTCGAGGGAAACGACCCAAGATGCGCTCGGCAACACGATTCGAAGCTGTCGCGGATTATGCCATGGCCTATCGTGCATTCAGGCGGACGCCGCAATAGAGCAAACTGCCAACGGCAAACCCGCTGCGGACAGTGGACAATGCGTCATCCCGGCATCGGCATGGAGTGTCCATGAAAGCGCATCGCCCGCGTCCCCCGCACTTTCCCGGCGATCATTGCATGCGGCGTGGCGCGATCACACCTTGCCTTACGTCATCGTGGCCGCGTTCGTTGTGCTGATGGCCACGCTGATCGTCTGGGTGGTCGATCCGGCACCGCCGAAAACGATCACGATGAGCGCGGGCCCGCACGACAGTTCCTTCCTCGTTGCCGCCGATCAGTACAAGAAGATCCTCGCCCAGAACGGCATCACGCTGAACGTGCTCGAATCCGATGGCTCGGTGCAGAATCTGCGTCGTCTGCTGGACCCGAAACAACATGTCGATCTCGCGCTCGTGCAAGGCGGCGTGGCCGATGGTCTCGATACGTCTTCGCTGATGTCGCTCGGCAGCGTTTTTTATATTCCGGTAGTGGTGTTCTATCGCGGCACGGGTATCACCCAGCTTTCACAACTGGAAGGTAAACGCATTGCAATTGGCCGCGAAGGCAGCGGCACGCGCCTGCTGGCGCTCAAACTGCTGGATGCAAATGGCATCGAACCGGATGGCGACACCGTGCTGGTGCCAAGCGATGGCTTGCAGGCCGCCACGCAACTGGTGGCGGGCAATGTCGACGCAGCGATCCTGAACGGCGACTCGGCCACACGGGGTTTGATGCTGCGGCTCCTGAAAGTGCCCGGCATCTCCGTCATGAATTTCGACGAAGCCAGCGCCTATACGCGCCTCTTTCCGTATCTCGACGAGATCGACCTGCCGCCCGGCGTGCTGGATCTCAAGCGCAGAATTCCGCCCGAGACCATCCATCTGATCAGCCCGACGGTCGAACTCGTGGCCCGGACCCATCTGCATCCGGCCATTTCCGACTTATTGATCGAGGCCGCGCAGGAAGTGCACGGCATGCCGGGGCTGTTGCAGCACGCGGGGGAATTCCCGAGCCCGGTCGCCCATGAATATCAGATCAGTGAAGATGCGCAGCGCTACTACAAGACCGGCAAGAGCTTTCTATACCGCGCGCTGCCGTTCTGGCTCGCGAGCATCGGCGACCGCACGCTCGTTCTGCTGCTGCCGATGGCCGTGCTGCTGTTTCCGGCAATGCGGCTGATCCCGGCGTTGTACCGGTGGCGCGTGCGTTCGCGCATTTACCGCTATTACGGTTCGCTGATTGCGATCGAACGCGGCGCACTCGCCGATTCGACCGAGGAAGAGCGCAAGAAGCTTTTCGAGGAACTCGATCAGATCGAGGCGTCGCTTAACCGCTTGCGCATGCCGCTTGCCTATGCCGACGCGTTCTATGTGCTGCGCGAGCACGTCGGCTTCGTGCGCAGCCGGTTGGGGGCGGCGCGGCAAGACAGCCACCCCTAGACGGGGTGGGGGCCTCTTTATGCTTCGGTGGTGGCCGGGGGTGTTGCCGGCGGTGTGGTCGAATCGACGGCCGGGGTGTCCGTCGAGCCGCCCTGCGGCTGGCTATCCGGGTCGCCTTGCGGGGTGGCCGCTGCTTCAGTTGGTGCTTCAGTTGGTGCGTTGGTTGGTGCGTTGGTTGGGGCGTTGGTTGCTGCTTCGGCCGAAGCAACGGCGGACGCGCCGGCCAGCGAGGCAGCCGCTTTAGGCGCACCCTTGTTCGCCCGATGCGCCTGCAGACGCTGTGCGCCGGCCGCTTCCTGCGCCGTTACCTTGCCCGCTTCGCCGCCCGAGACATCCACACGCGCGGCGCCTTCGACCAGGCACTTCCAGTAGCGGCTGCCACGGCACCACGTCTTGATCGCGTCGCGCAGTTCGGCTTCGGTCAACGACAGTTCCTTCGCGTGAACCACGAGGTCCTCGAAGATGCCGACCTTCAGCGGCAGCTTGGGGGCCGGATTCTTCGGGAAGGCATTCGGGAAGCGCTTTTGCAGCTTACCGATCGATTTCACGACCGGGTCCACAGGCTTCGCGTCAACCTTGGGAGCGGGCGCGGCGCGGCGCGGCGGCGAAGGCTTGCGGGCAAGCTTCGCGCCGGGCTTGGCGACAGGCTTGGCCGCCGGCGCAGCTTCGGCGCGGGCCGCGGCCAGTTGCTTCTTCAATTCAGCGAGTTGTTCGAAACCCATAGCGCACAATCAATCGAGAAAGATGAGATTGTATCAGCGTGTGGAAACACGCTCGCGCCCGGCGACCGCGTCCACTCAACTTTTAACCGGAACGGGACCCGCAAGCTCACACGCCGTCAGGCCAAAAACCGACACACACAACCCAGCCCGTCCATCGTTATTCCGCATGGAAAGGTGCAGTTGATGCCGCGCGGCGATCCGGGACACGATGGCAAGACCGAGCCCGCTACCTTCGCCCTGAGCCTCTTCCCCGCGATAAAACCGATCGAAAACCCGCTCGATTTCAGCCTCCGGTATTCCGGAGCCACTATCCACGACGTCAAATCCCACCCGCTCGCCGGACCGCTTGAGGATCACATCAACGCGCCCACCCCGTGGTGTATGCCGAATCGCATTGTTGATCAGATTCCCCAACAAAACACTCATCCCATGCGGCTCAGCCAGCACGGTATAAGCATCATTACCGCTGCGCGCGCCCTCACATTCAAGCCCGAGATCGATCTCCTTAGTCTCCGCCAGCAACGAACAATCCCCCACGGCCTGCTCGCCGATCCGGCGCAAACTCACCGGCACCCTCGATGTCACCGGATGCGCATCCTCACGCGCCAGCGTCAACAACTGCTGCACCAGATGAATGATCCGGTTGACCCGCCCCTCGACACGCTCCAGGGTTTGCCCTTCGCCCTTTAACGAGCCATCGCGCGAAGCAGCCTGCAATTGCAACTTCAGCGCGGCGAGCGGCGAGCGCAACTCATGCGCGGCATCCGCAATGAACGTGCGCTGCGCCTGCGACGCCGCGTTCAGCCGCTGTAGCAGATCGTTGAGCGCTTCCACCAGCGGCTTGATTTCGATCGGCACGGCGCCGTCCAGATGAAACGGCTCCAGGGAATCGATCGAGCGGGTCGTCAACGCGCGCGTCAGTCCGCCGATCGGCGCCAGCCCTCGTGCCACCACCAGCAGCACCAGCACGATCGTCACCGGCACCAGCACACCGAGCGGCCATAACGTATGGAGCGCCAGTTGCAATGCCAGGTCCTCGCGCACGGAGATCGGCTGCGCCACCTGGACGTAACGGTCTTGCTGCTCCAACCCGAACGTGCGCCAGTGGTTCTCGCCGCGCTCGACGGTGCTGAAGCCCGCAGGTAAGCGCGCGAATACCGGCGCCTGCATCGAGTGATAGACGAGCTTGCCGGTACGGTCCCAGATTTCGATGACGACCCGGTCGTCGGCCAGATCGCCCATGTCGGGGCTGCGGTGTTCGCCGTCGCCGGCGCTCGCGAGATTCAACGGCAACGACAGCGCCACCGTGCGCAGCTCGTAGTCGAACAGTTCGCTGGCTTCCTCGCGCGCGGTATGAAAGATGCCGTAGCCGGCCACGCCCGAGGCCGCTGCCAGCCCAAAAATCAGCCAGCCCAGCAGCCAGCGGCGAATCGACGTCATCAGCACCTCTTCAGACGATAGCCCACGCCGCGCACCGTCACCACCTGCTCCGCGCCGATCTTGCGCCGCAAGCTGTGCACGTGCACTTCGATGGTGTTGCTGCCCACCTCCTCGCCCCAGCCGTACAGCTTTTCTTCCAGTTCGGCCTTGGTGAACACCCGCGTGGGCTCTTCGATCAGCGCCTGCAGCAGCGCGAACTCGCGCGGCACGAGGGGCAACGGCTCGCCATCTTTGGTGACTTCGTGCGCCGCGGGGTCCAGTGTGAGCTCGCCGTGCGCGTAGATGGGTTGCTTCTGGCCGGTACGCCGCCGCAATAGGGCGCGCACGCGCGCGGCCAGTTCGTCGAGGTCGAATGGTTTGATCAGGTAGTCGTCGGCGCCGGCATCGAGGCCGCGAATCCGTTCGTCGACCGCGTCGCGGGCGGTCAGAATGATCACCGGCGCGGCGCCGCCGCTCTTGCGATAGGCATTGAGTACGTCGATGCCGTCTTTTTTCGGCAAGCCGAGGTCGAGCAGCACGAGGTCGTACACGCCGTTACCCAGCGACAACTCTGCCGCGCGGCCGTCTTCGGCCCAGTCGATCGCGTAGCCCGAGCGCCGCATCGCGCCCAATACCGTCTCCGCGATCATGTCGTCGTCTTCGACCAGTAGCAGACGCATGGTCTCTCCTCTCTTCAATTTGCCCGCATTATCCGGCCCGTCAGCTTAACGTTTCCTTATGCCTTCATTATGGGAGGCTTAAGCAACGCTGAAGGGATACTTATGGGACGCTTAATTTCCGTTAAGCGTTCCTTAAGCTCCCGATCAGCAGAATCGGCACCTCTGCGGCATCCGCTCGCGGCTGCCCCCCCTTTTTGTTCAGGAGCCGGATTTTGCCCGTTTTCAACGCCGCACCCGCGGCCATTTCAGCGGCGACCTCATCAGCCAGGCGGCCGGCCACGCCGGTGGCTGCGCTGGCGGCCAGATGGGCGGCCACCCCCGCGGCCCGGCTGCGCGTCCTTGCACCGATTTGCGCGATGCTGCTCGGCGGCTGCACGTGGTATCACCCTGAGCCGCTGGCGCCGCAAGATACGTCGACCTCGGCCCGTTCGCTCGAACGCATCCGCGTGGACCCGTCGAGCATGCCGCTGCCCGAACTGGCCGCGCATCGTTTCGATCCGTCCGACGGACTCGACATCGAGGAAGTCGCGATGCTCGCAGTGGCGAACAATCCCGATCTGAAGGTGGCTCGCGACGACCTCGGCATCGCCCGCGCTCAGGCTTATTCAGCCGGGCTGTTGCCCGATCCGCAACTGAGCGTGTCGAGCGATTATCCGGGCGCGACCGGCACCACTCGAGCATTCAATTACGGCTTGAGCATCGACGTGATGGCCATCGTGCTGCGCAGCGCGAACAAACAATCCGCCGACGCGACAGTGGCCAGGACGGATCTCGGCTTACTGTGGCAGGAATGGCAGATCGTCGCCCAGGCGCGGCAGCTGTTCATCAAGACACGCTTCCAGCAGGACGCGCTGCCGCTCCTGCAACAGCAGCGGGATCTCGCGCGCACGCGCTACGAGCGCATGGCCCAAGCGCACCGCGACGGCGATCTGACCGACGACACACTGACGGCCGCGCTCACCGCCTACAGCGACGCGCGCAAGCAATATATCGACGCCGAGCGCGCGGCGGAACAGACACATCACGATCTGAACGCGCTGCTCGGTCTTTCGCCGGAGGTGCAACTGCAGCTCACCGGCAACGAAGACACCACCGGACTATCCGACACGACGCTCGACGCAGCGCTCGCCAGGCTCGCACAGCGCCGCCCGGACCTGATCGCCCTGCAAGCGGGCTATGAAGCGCAGGAGCAGAAATACCGCGCGGCCATTCTCAGCCAGTTCCCGAACCTGTCGGTGGGTTTCGTGCGCGCGCGCGACACGTCGAACATTTACACCACCGGCTTCCAGATCAATCTGAGCCTGCCGATTTTCAACCGCAACCAGGGCAACGTCGCGATCGAAAAAGCGACGCGTCAGCGTCTGCGTGACGAATATCAGACGCGCCTGAATCAGGCCTACGCCGATGTCGCCCATCTGCGCGCGGACAGCGTCATTCTCACGCGGCAATTGCAGCAGACCGAAGCCGCGCTGCCCGACGTCGATGTCGCCGCGCAGCATGCGGCCGCGGCCTACGCGGAACACAACCTCACGCTCGGCGCCTACACGGACGCGCAAAGCGCCGCGCTCACCAAACGGATCGACGTCGCCACGCTGCGCGAATCGCTCGCCGAACAACGCGTCGGATTGCAGGCGCTGCTGGGCAGCGCGATTCCCGACGCCTTTTCTTCCGCTCAGACCTTCACGGAAACTCATGCGAAATAGTCAACTTCCGACGCGGCGGCCGCGCGTCGCCTCGTATGCGATGACGCTTGCCTGCGCTTTGCTGATGAGCGCCGTCGTCCATGCAGCCGGTGCGGCCAGCGGAGCCAGTGCCCCCGCTGCCGACAATACCGCCGACAAAGCCGTCGTATCCGTGCAAACCGTACGCGTGCAGCGCGCCACCATCGCGCAACCGGTCCGTGCGTATGGCATCGTCGCGGCCTCCGTATCGAACCTCACCACCATCAATCTGCCGTACATCGCGCGCATTGTGCAGATGCGCGTGCAGGCCGGCCAGCGCGTGACGCGCGGCACGCCGCTATTCGTCGTGCAAGCCGATCCTGCCGTGGTGCTTGCCGCCACGCAGGCGAAAAGCGCCGTCACGCTGGCGCAAGGCGAACTGGCACGCACGCAATCGCTGTACGACAAGGGCCTGGCCACGCAATCGCAGCTCGCCACCGCGCGCAAGGCCGCCGAGGACGCGCAGCAGGCCCTCGCCGCGCAGAACCAGACGGGTGTCGCAAGCGGCAACAAGATCATCGTGGCGCCGCTCGACGGCGTGGTTTTGCAGATCTCGGCGGCTCAGGGCGATCAGGTGCAGCCCGGCGCCGCGATCCTGCAACTGGCCGGCGGCAACGGCCGCGATGCCCGTGCGAACGTGATGCTCGGGGTCGAGCCGTCGGACGTCACCGCCATCCACGCCGGCGACATGGTCACGCTGCACGGCCTGTCCACCTCGCTCGCGAAGGCCGCGGCGGACGGCCACGTGGTGCTGGTCGGCGCATCGGTCGATCAGCAAAGCCAGCTCGTCAACGTTGGCGCGAACGTCCCGCTCGGACAGACCGCGTTCATTCCGGGCACCCGTGTCAGCGCCGACATCGCCACGAAAAGCGGCATGCACTGGGTCGTGCCGCGCGCCGCCGTGCTGAAGGACGATAAGGGCGCCTACGTATTCCAGATCACGCCGCAAAACAAGGCGCACCGCGTGGCGGTCGTCACGCAGGTCGAGAACGGCAATCAGTACGGCGTGGACGGTCCGATCGACGCCGCGCAAGGGCTGGTTGTCAGCGGCAACTATGAGTTGAAGGACGGCATGGCGGTGCAAGCACGCGGAGGCGCGCCGCGATGAATTTCGGTCAATGGATGCAGAAGCACCGGCGCTCGCTGCTGTTCGTGATCGCGTTGCTGGCGCTCGCGGGCGCGCTCACGGCGTTTCGCCTGCCGATTTCGCTGTTCCCCAACGTCGCGTTTCCGCGCGCGGTGGTCGCGCTCGACGCGGGCGACCGCCCCGCCGAACAAATGGCGGCGCTCGTCACGATGCCGGTCGAGGAAGCCTTGCGCCGCGTGCCGAACGTACGCGACGTCGAGTCGAAAACGAGCCGCGGCGCGGCCGAAATCTCGATCAATTTCGACTGGGGCACCGACATGGCGCAAGCCACGTTGCAGGCCCAGTCGGCGATCAGCGAAATTCTCGCGAAGCTGCCGCAAGGCACCTCGATGCAGGTGCGGCGCATGGACCCCACGGTCTTTCCAGTCCTCGCCTACAGCCTCACCTCGAAGCAACAGTCGCTCTCAGCGTTGCACGATCTGGCGCAGTTCCAGATGCGGCCGTTGTTGTCGTCAGTGGAAGGCGTGGCGCGCGTCGATGTGATGGGGGGGGCGCAGGACGAGTTCGAAGTCGCGATCGATCCGGCGCGCCTCGCCGCGTACAAAATCGCGCTTTCCGATGTCTCCAGGGCGATCGGCGCGAGCAACGTGCTGATGGCCACTGGCCGCATCGAAGATCACGACAAGCTGTACCTCGTGATTGCCGACAGCACCATCACGCGACTCGACGAACTGCGCAACGTGGTGGTGTCGGCCAACGGCGCGACCCAAATACGCCTCGGCGACATCGCAACGGTCCGTCAGGGCGTGGTGCCGCAGTGGATGCGCGTCACCGCCGACGGTCAGGACGCCGTGCTGCTCAACGTCTATCAGCAGCCGGGCGCCAACAGCGTGACGATGGCCAAGGGCATCCGCGCGAAGCTCGCCGACTTCCAGCATCAGATGCCGGCGGGCGTGCATCTCTCGAACTGGTACGACCAGAGCGAACTGGTGGTCGCCTCGGCGACCAGCGTGCGCGACGCAATCATGATCGGCGTGGTGCTGGCGGCATTCACGCTGTTTGCCTTCCTGCGCAACTGGAAGATCACCGCGATCGCCGTCGCGCTGGTGCCCGTGGTGATGGCGGCGACGATCCTGTTGCTCGACGTGTTCGGCATGGGCTTCAACATCATGACGCTCGGCGGGATGGCCGCGGCGGTGGGCCTCGTGATCGACGATGCGATCGTCATGATCGAACACATCGTGCGACGCATGCGCGAAGCCGGCGCGCACAAGTTCCACGGCCGCGTGATGGCGGCGGCGCTCGAATTCACGCGGCCGCTTGCCGGTTCATCGGCGGCGACGTTGATCATTTTCGTGCCGCTCGCGTTTCTGTCGGGCGTGACAGGTGCGTTTTTCAAAGCACTCTCGGTGACGATGGCAAGCGCCCTGTTCATTTCGTTTCTCGTCACCTGGCTCGCGGTGCCCATTCTGTGCGACCGCTGGCTGAAACCGAAAGACGCCGAGGAGCACAAGGAAACCCGCTTCGCGACATGGATGAACCGGCGCTACGCGTTTCTGATCGAACGCGTCACGGCGCGGCCGATTCTCGTGTTGTTCGGGCTGGTGCCGCTGATCGTGGTGGCCGCGTTCGCCTTCACGCGGGTGGGCAGCGGCTTCATGCCGAGCATGGACGAAGGCGGTTTCGTGCTCGACTACCACACCGAACCGGGCACCTCGATCACCGAAACCGACCGGCTGATGAAACAGGTCGAGCGCATCATCAGCGCGAACCCGAATGTCGCGACTTACTCGCGCCGCACGGGCGCCGGTCTCGGCGGCGACCTGAACGAGCCCAACCGGGGCGACTTTTTCGTGCGCTTGAAGTCGAGCGGTCGAGAGCCGATCGCAACGGTGATGGAAGAAATCCGCTCGAAGATCGAGACACAGGTGCCTGGCGTGAGTATCGAACTCGCGCAGTTGATGGAGGACCTGATCGGCGACCTGACCGCGGTACCGCAGCCGGTGCAGATCAAGATCTATTCCGACGACCAGAACACGCTCGACACGACTGCACGCAAAGTGGCCGCGCAGATCGGCAAGATTCAAGGCGTGGTGGACGTGAACGACGGCATCAACCCGGCCGGCGACGCGCTCGAACTGCACATCCGGCCTGACGCTGCTGCGGCCGAGGGCATGGACCCGCAGTCGATTGCGCAGGCGGTCGCCGACATGGTGCAAGGCAACGTGGCGACGCAATTCCAGACCGGGCCGAAGACAGTCGGCGTGCGAGTGCACGTGGCCGGCGCATTGAAGCTGACCGATACGCAACTGGGCCAGTTGCAGATTCGCGCGCCTGACGGCCATCTGTTCGCGCTCCGTCGTGTCGCCGATCAGGTGACCGTGACCGGCCAGCCGGAAATCAGCCGCGACAACCTCAAGCGGATGGTGGCCGTCACGGCACGTATCGATGGCCGCGATCTGGGCTCGACGATCGCCGACGTGCAGAAGACGCTTAGCGACAAGAGCTTGTTGCCGAGCGGCGTGTATTACGAATTGGGCGGCTTGTACCAGCAACAGCAGATTGCGTTCAAGGGTTTGTTGACCGTGTTCGGCGCTGCGATTGCGTTGGTGTTTGGGTTGCTGCTGTTTCTGTACGAGCGCTTCCGCGTCGCGCTGGCGGTGATGGCGATGCCGTTGCTGGGAGCGGGCGCGGTGTTTATTGGGTTATGGATCACCGGAATCGAGTTGAACATCTCCGCGATGATGGGGATGACGATGATTATCGGTATCGTGACCGAGGTGGCGATTTTTTACGTATCCGAGTTGCAGGGGCTCATCAGGGATGAAGGCGCGGTGTTTGAGGAAGCGCTGATCGCCGCTGGGCGGAATCGGTTGCGGCCGATTGCCATGACCACGATTGCCGCTATTCTGGCGTTGTTGCCGCTGGCGTTTGCTCTTGGGCAAGGGTCGGCTATGCAGCAGCCTCTGGCGATTGCTATTATTTCTGGGCTTATTGTGCAGTTGCCGTTGGTTTTGTTGTTGTTGCCTGTGTTGTTGAAGTTGTTGATGACGAAGCGGGTTTTATAAAGGGGGGTTTTGCCTTTGGCGGCGGCGCTTATTGTGGGGGTTTTTATGGCATTGGCCTCTCCTTGAATTGGTTGTGGTTTATTAGCGTTCCCCCTGTGCGGGGGGGCACCTACTTTTCTTTGCCGCCGCAAAGAAAAGTAGGCAAAAGAAAGCGGCTCAAACCGCTAATTCTAAGCGGCCCCCTTGGCTTGGAGGGGGTAGTGGCCCCGTGGAATCCGGGCTCTCGTACCGTCAACCCCGAGTGACAAAGGTGTCATCAGCTCCCACTCCGCACTGCGTGCGTCGCGGACCGGTCTGCATGGGAAACCAGGGGCTTCGCCTCGGCGCAGCGAGGGCCGTCGGCTTCGCCTCGGCGAGGCGCTGAAATGTGGCCGTACTTCGAGGTGCCGTTGCCCCACGAGCTGCCGCCAGGTTGCGCATACCCATGAAAATTTCGGATATCGAATAAAGGGGGACGCCCCGCAAAGTCAGGGGCAACGCAACGGTGAGTTACCGCACCAAGCGAAACGCCAGCGTAAAAACGCAGTGAGTGGTTTGATGAAGCACCCTTCGGCGCGCGCAGCGCCGCCGGAAGTATGACGCCTTTGTCACTAACGCCGAATGTGCGAGAACACGGATTCCACGGAGCCACTACCGTTTGCGGGCTGCGGGAGCCGCTTAGCATTAGCGGTTTGAGCTGCTTTCTCTTGCTTACTTCTCTTTGCAGCCGGCAAAGAGAAGTAAGTGCCGCCCCGCACAGGGGCAACGCCAATAGACCACTAACAAAACAAGAAAAGGCCAAAGCCATAAAAACCACCACCAACAAACGCCGAGCAGGCAAAAAAAAACTTACACTCCCAACACATCCCCAAACCCACCCACCCTAACACCCACCCCCCGAATCGCAGCAGCGACCCTTGGCGACAAGAGCGCCTGCAACTCATCCGCATGCCGATACTCCAGCATCCCCCGACTCAACGCCCGATCGCCGGCAAAGGCAGGATGACAATAAATCTCCCCTACTCCATCGGGCAAACTGGCGAGCGCAGCAAGCCACACCGCTTCATCCATCCGCCCACTATCAGCAATCCCAACCACATAATCGTTGTGCACAACCCCAGCACGATCCAGCTTCGCCCGCACCTGTGAAATCCACGGCCTCAACCACAGCGGCGCGCTAACCTCGAACGGCAAGCGCATGGCCCGCATCCCATACTCCCGGCCAATCTCCAGAATCAATCCGAGCACCGTAGGATGCAAATGAAAATGCTTGTGCGTGTTGACGTGATCGAGCGTCAAACCGGTCCTGGCAAACGCCTCGAACTGCGCGCGAATCTCTCGCGCCAATTGTTGCCGAACATGCGGCAAAAAGAAAAACCGTACCCCGTCTCGCACCATGTTGTCGCCAAAGCGGCCATGCCCGTCGAGCAATGCGGATATGTCCGCGCGCGGCGCGACCGCATCGCCGTCGGCCAGCACCAGATGCAGCCCGACTCGCAACCCTGGCAGTGCGCGGGCGCGCGCCACCGCATCGCGCGCGGCAGGTGCGCCGATCATCAGGCTCGCGGTCGTCAGCACCCCGTGCCGGTGCGCATGTTCGACTGCCAGATTGACCCGTGAATGCAGGCCGAAATCGTCGGCAGTGACAATCAGCCCGCGTGGCTTAGCCGCCATCCGAAGTCTCCATGACATCCATCACACCCAACCCCGCACCGCGCGCCGCCGACGCGGATGCCTCGACCGGCACGCGCGCGCCGCGCCACACCACGTACGAGCCGAACGCACCGGCAAGCCACTGGAATGTCAGCAACGTATCGCGCAACGGCACAAGCGGCAGGTCGCGCCAGAAAGTGCGTTCATGACGCGCGGCACGCAGATGCAGCAGCATGCGCGCGGCAAAACCCGCTGCCGTGCTGGCGCCGCTCGCAAGCGCCGCCCACAGGTGTACTCCGTCAAACGCCCCTCCCGCAAAGCCGCTAGTGAGCCATGCGCCGACAAAGAGCCAGGGCGTCGGGAACGTGATGAACAGAAACGCGAAGCCCAGCGGGTTCACCGAGCGGATCGTGCGCAGCCAGCGTGTCTCGCGCTGCCACAAGGCCGAAAAGTTTGGCTCGATGACATCGGTGGCCACCATCACGCGCGAGAGCACCGTGCGAAGCCCGAGCGCGCGCACGTGTTCGGCGAGCCAGTAATCGTCCGCGAGACAATTTTTTAGCGCGTCGAAACCGCCGATACGCTCGAGTGTCGCTCGACGTAAAGCGAGCGTCGCGCCGAAACCGAAGCGGCGCGAACCGGCCGCGTGCGCGACGCGCACCGATGGCGCGAACCACTCGTTGATGAAGAGCGCACCCACTCGCGGCCAGAAGCCGCCGACGCCCTGCGCCACGTAAAGACAGGTCACCACGCCCACACGCGGATCGGCGAGCGGCGCGGCCACGGTGTCGAGATAATCGGCTTCGACAGCAATGTCGCTGTCGGCAACGACGATCACGTCGTGACGCGCCCGCTCCGCCATGTTGATCAGATTGCTAACCTTGAGATTGCTGCCGTGCACGCGGGTATCGACCGCGAGCTCGATGTCGTGCATCGGAAAGGCGGCCTGCAAACGGCGCACTACGGCGATGGCGGGATCGTCCGGTGAAGACACCCCGAGCACCAGTTGGAAATGCCCGTGGCGCTGGTCGCAAAAAGTCCTGAGATTTTCGTAAAGACGCGGCTCGGCGCCGCACAGCGGCTTGAGCACGCTCACGCCCACATTGGCGAAGGGATGCAGCGGATGCGACGCCCGGGTGGCGGCACTCGCGGCACCGGCGCGGCGCGCCGCGAAGAACGGCATGGCCACCGCCGCCAGCATCGCGTAAAGCGAAGCCGCCATGCAGCCGGCTAGCAGAACCCATTGGCATGTCGTCAATGCGTGCGCTGCCATCGCCTGGTTCCGTCAGTACCCGGCCAGCACGAACGGTCTGCCCGTAAAGCGCAAATGAAGAATGACGAGCCAGCGCCTCGGACAATTCGCCGCGACCGACACTGGCCGCGTGGGCCCGATATGCGGGATCGCATGACGACTCTGAATGGCGAGCTCGAAGGCGGCATACGCGAATCGCCGCATCACGATCACGCCGCCGATAATCAGCGCGAGCGCAAGGAGCTGGAACGTTGCGGAACCGAAGACCTGCCGGGACACCGGCAAGACCAGCAGCGCCAGCAAAGCGAAGACTTCGGTACCCATAGCCGTGAGTGAAGCCGCCATCAGATGGGCTCGCAGCATGTCGACAGTGACTGGCTTCATGGCGTGGCCTCGTGACCTGACGGGATGCACGGCGATACGCAGCAGCGCGATTTTCCGGTCACCAGCACCGGCCGTACATTCCATCGATGTGCTTACGATTAAGTCGCGATGTTCTGATTACACGACGTAGTTTGCGCGCCCAGGATGAGCGCGCGGCATTAAACCGCTGAATGCCGATAGTATCGATTCAAGCTGAAGGTAACCTTAAGGAAGAAAGAGGTATAAAGCATGTAAGCAATATGCTGGTTACACTTCGAATGCGCGGTTCGGCGCGTGCTTAAAAGCGGTTGCCGCCATGCAATAAACATCGAACGGAATCTCTTATCCATGCGCGTACTCCTCGTAGAAGACGACGACCTGATCGGCTGCGGTATCGAAGCGGGACTCCGTCAAGCCGGTTTCACCGTCGATTGGGCGCGTGACGGCCACAAGGCCGGTCTCGCGCTCGACACCACCGCCTATGCGCTCGTACTGCTCGATCTCGGCTTGCCACGGGTGTCGGGCATGGAGCTTCTGAGGCGGCTGCGCGACGCCGGCAAGGACGTGCCGGTGCTGGTGCTGACCGCCAAAGGCACGGTGGCCGACCGCGTGGACGGCCTTGAAGCCGGCGCTGACGACTACCTCGGCAAGCCTTTCGACCTGACCGAACTGATCGCCCGTTGCCGGGCCCTGCTGCGCCGCGCGCAAGGCCGCAGTGTCGAGATCATCCGCTATCAGGACCTGACGGTCTATCCCGCCGCGCAAACCGTCGAAGTTGGCGAAACGCGCGTGTCCCTCACCTCGCGTGAATGGGCGATCCTGATGCAATTGTTGATCAATCAGGGGATCCCCCAGTCGCGCTCGCGCCTTGAAGAGAGTTTGTATGGATGGCAGGAAGAAATCGAAAGCAATGCGATCGAGGTGCACGTGTCCAATCTGCGCAAAAAGCTCGGTGCCAAGTTGATCAGAACCGTGCGCAATATCGGGTATGTGGTGGAGAAAGCCTGATGTCGGCATCGATCCGCCGGCGCCTGATGCTGCTGGTCTTAACCAGCATCGTGCTGATCTGGGGCATCGCGCTGATATCGAGCTACGGTCAAGCCACGCGCGAAGTCGCCGAATGGGAACAGGCGCGCCTCGCTGAGCTCGCGCAAATCCTCGCACTGCTCGACCAGCGCAATCTGACCACGCTTGCCAATGCGCGCATCGACGTGCGCGAGGAAGAAAAAGGCGGCGAGCCCGGCGCCAACGATAGCGACGACGACGACTCCCTGCCGCGCGACGCGCTATTCCAGGTGCGCAACGCGAACGGCGAGGTGCTGGCGGGCAGCCCGCAATTGCATGCACTGCAGGCGTGGGACCTGCCCGTGCCGGCCGCAAGCGGCGCGCAAACCATCACGCTGGGCGGTCAGCTGTGGCACTCGTTCACCTTGCGCGACACCCCGCTCGGCCACACCGTGCGCGTGTTCGAACCGGCCAATACGCGCAGCGATCTGGTAAGCGGCGTCGCGAGCCGGATCGCCCGGCCCACGCTGTTGGCGCTACCGGTGCTGGCGCTGCTGGTGTGGTTCAGCATCGGCTGGAGTCTCGCGCCGCTGAAGCTCCTCTCGGGCGCAATCCGCGCGCGCGATATCAACCGGCTGGAACCGGTCGACATCGGCCGGGCGCCGACCGAGGTGCGGCCGCTCGTCGATGCAATCAATCTCGTGCTGTCGCGCCTGCGGCACTCCATCGAGCGCGAACGCGCGTTTACCGCCGACGCCGCCCACGAACTGAAGACGCCGCTTGCCGCGATCAAGGTGCAGGCGCAAGTCGCACTGGCCGAACCGGACACGGCGCTACGGCAGCTGGCAATGCAACGCGTGGTGCAAGGCGTCGATCGCAGCGCGCGGCTCGCGGAGCAATTGCTGCTGCTTGCGCGTCTGGACGCGCACGAAAAAATGTCGACGGCGCCGCTCAGGCCCGCAGCGGTGGCAAAAGACGCGCTGCTTGCCAATGAACGCAACGCGCGGCAGAAAAACATTCGTGTGACGCTCACTGGCGACCTGCGCGCCGAGATCAAGGCGGAGCCCGTGCTGATCGGCATCCTGCTCGATAACCTGCTCGATAACGCGATCAAGTTTGGGCACACCGGCGGCACCGTGGAGGTGGCGGTACAGCATGACGTCGACCGGGTTCAGCTGACCGTACGCGACGACGGTCCCGGCGTCGCACCCAGCGATCTCGCTCGCCTGACGAATCGATTTTTCCGCGCGACCGGCGCTCACGCAACCGGCAGCGGGCTCGGCCTCTCGATCGTGGCGCGGATCGCGGAACATTTCGGTGCGAGCCTGCGTCTCGGCGCGGGCATCGACGAGCGCGGCCTCGCGGTCGAAGTGTCGTTTCCTGCTTATGCGGGCGGGCGCTGAGGGCGTCCTTTGGGTGTCGCTGAGGCAACCGATACGACTGCTGCGGAAACCGCGGACAAGACCTTTGCGGAGTCGGGCGAACAAGGGAAGCGTTTCGCGTTCGTGCCGCCCTAGCGCTGACCTGCCTCGCTCACCGCGGTCTGTCCTGCGCGTTCCGCCCGCTTCGGCGCGCGATTCGACGACTCGGCAAATTGCCACGCCACGAGCCCGGGCACGAAGATCAGCAGGTCACGAATGCGCCGCGCGCCGGCAAGCGCGAGGCAGATGGAAGGATCGAGGCCCAGCGCGCCACCGATCAGAATGAAACCGCCCTCCTGGACGCCCAGGCCGCCGGGCACGAAGAAAGCCGCGCTGCTGATCGCCTGGATCAGCGATTCGATCACCACCGCTTCGACCAGCGTCACGTGCACGCCGAGAAAGTACAGCGCGAGCCAGATTTCCAGCGACGTCAGGAAGCATTGCAGCGGTTGCCAGAAGAACAGATAGCGCAACACCACGCCGCGCCGCCGCCAGATCAGCTTGATGGCCTGATCGATCTGCGCGGACTGCCCGACGAGCGCGGCGAGCTTGCCGCTCGTCATGCGATTGAGCATGCGCGTGATGCGCTCGAACGGACTGGCGTGCTGCACGAGGGCGAACAACACCAGCAGCGGCGTCAGCACCACGACGCCCCACGCCAATTGCCCGGCGAGCCGCAGCGTGTCGGAGTGGGCGTGCGCGAACAGAAAACCGATGCCGACCATCGTGAACAGCAACTGGCTGATCACCGTGAGCTGCATATCGACGATGATGCTGCCGACCGCCGTGGGCGGCCGCACGCCCCAACGCTTGAGCATCCGGAACGACACTACCTCGCCGCCGATACGGGCCACTGGCAACATGCTATTGACGGATTCGCGCACCCAGACGAGATGCAGCATATTGGCGATGCCCGGCCGGTTCGCGCCGCGAATCAGCGAGCGCCAGTCGCAGGCATTGGCGAGCATGGGCAGCACGTGCGCGATCGCTGCCAGCAAGAGACCCGCGCCCGCGGCACGCAGCGCGTCGAGCACGGCGCCGGGGTTGTCGTGACAGACCAGCCACAGTGACACCAGTAAGCCGGCAAGCGCGGCGACGCGGCCGAGATGCTTCATCACGCGGCCATCCTTCGCGCGTGCCTGACTCCCGCCGCCCTGCTGACACCGTCCTGTTCGAAAGACCCACCCATCATGGCTTACCCAACCTGCTGTTCATCCGTCATTCCGTCCTGTGCCGCCGACAACAGGCCGTCGCCATCCACCTTGAAGCTGAAACCCCGCCAGATCACGCGCGAGGAGCAGAAGCTTGCCACGAAAATCGCAAACGACACGATATCCCATATCGGCAATAGCCACAGGTCGCCGTGTGCCTGACGCAACGCGCGATCGGACAGCCGTTTCAGCACGAGCCGAGCGCAGATGGCGACCAGCGCGAGCGGCCACGACCAGAACGCGCCACCCGAGAAGACCATGGCGAGCAGCGCAAACGCGAGCGGATGAATCAGCGCCGAGCCGAGATGGCCGAGCGGGTCGATGCTGCGAATCGTGCGGCTCCAGCGCAGTTCGTGCGCGATCAATTGCGTCGCGCTCGATTCGACGCAGGCATGCGCGATCGTGAACGGCGGAATCACCACCTTCTCGCCGATCATGCGCACGGCTTCGCCGATTGCATGGTCCTCGGCCAGGTGCTTCACGAAGGGCGTGAACCCGCCGATTTTTTCAAGCGTATCGCGCCGCATCGCGATGGTCTGCCCGAAACACGGGCGCGCGAGACCGAGCGCAAGACCCGTGACCACACCGGGCAAGAATTGATAGTTGGTGGCCTTGGCCGACATGCGCGGCCAGAAACCGGGATCGGGCGCGCCGCGATACACGCAGGTGACGAGTCCGACGCCGGGCTTCTGCAATTCGCCGATCACATTGCGCAGATAATCCGGCCCAACGCTCACGTCGCTGTCGGCGAACACCAGCACGTCGTGCCGTGCCTGCGGCAGCATATTGAGGATGTTGCTGATCTTGCGGTTCGGACCATACAGGCGCGCGTCGGCAACCACCGTGATGTCCGCTTCGGGGTGCAGGCGCCGCAGATCGTCGACGGCTTGCAAGGCCGGATCGGCCGAATCGTGCACGCCGAACAGGAATTGCACGGGACCCGGATAGTCCTGCCGACAGAAGCTCGACAGATTGGTGAGCAGCGCCCACTCATTGCCGTGCAACGGTTTGACGATCGTGACCGGTGGAAAACTGGTCGGCTCGGACACCGCTCTCGCGAAGAACCGGCCGATCAGCGCACTGGCCAACACCGTGTAGGCGACGCCGAAAACCGCACTCGCCGCACACGCGTACCCCAGCGCGACGGCAAGCAGATGCACGGCGCTCACGCTTCGTGGGCGCGCAGGAAGCGGAAGAATTCGACGCCTTCACGCAAGCGCCGTTTCATCATGTCCCAGCTCGTGAGCATCTCGCGCAGAATTTCCCAGATCTTTGACGGACGGAAATAGAAGCGTTTGTAGAAGTTCTCGAGCTGGTGGTAGATCTCGTCACGCGACAGATGCGGATAGCCGATCGCCGCGAGCTGCACGCCTGATTTGCTGACGAGATTGATCACCTTGTTCTCTTCCAGCCAGCCATTTTCGACCGCCTGGTTGTAGAGCGTCGTGCCGGGATATGGCGCCGCGAGCGAGACCTGAATCGTATGCGGATTGATTTCCTTCGCGTACGTGATGGTCTTCTGGATCGTGTCCTGCGTCTCGCCGGGCAGCCCCAGAATGAACGTGCCGTGAATCTTGATGCCGAGCTTGCGGCAATCCTCGCTAAAGCGCCGGGCGATGTCGGTGCGCAGCCCCTTCTTGATGTTCAGCAGAATCTGGTCGTCACCGGACTCGTAGCCCACCAGCAGGAGGCGCAGGCCGTTTTCCTTCATGATCTTCAGCGTCGCGTAGGGCACGTTCGCCTTGGCATTGCACGACCACGTCACGCCGAGCTTGCCGAGACCACGGGCGATTTCCTCGACGCGCGGCTTGAAGTCGGTGAAGGTGTCGTCGTCGAACATGATCTCCTTGACTTCAGGCATGTTGTCGCGAATCCACTTCACTTCTTCGAGCACGTTTTCGACCGAACGCGTGCGGTAGCGATGGCCGCCCACCGTTTGCGGCCACAGGCAGAAGGTGCATTTCGAACGGCAGCCGCGGCCCGTGTAGATCGACACGTACGGGTGCTTCAGATACCCGATGAAATAGTTGTCGATCTTCAGATCGCGCTTGTAGACCGGCGCGACGAACGGCAGCTCGTCCATGTTTTCGAGGATCGGGCGCGCTTCGTTGTGTTCGATCGAGCCGTCGGGGGCGCGATAGCTCAGACCTTTGATCCCGGCGAACGGTTTGCCTTCGGCAACGTCCTGGCAGGTGAAGTCGAATTCTTCGCGGCAGACGAAATCGATCGCCTCGCTTGCCGTCAGCGAATTGTGCGGATCGACCGCGACCTTCGCGCCGACCATGCCGATCAGCAGCGAAGGCTTGCGCTTCTTCAGGTCTTCGGCGAACAGGGCGTCGGTGGGAAAGGACGGCGTGCTGGTGTGGATGACCACCAGATCGTATTGCTGCGCAATGTCGAGTGTTGCTTCGACGGACAGGCCGTCCGCCGGGGCGTCGAGTACACGGCTATCGGGGACGAGCGCGGCGGGCTGCGCGAGCCACGTCGGATACCAGAACGAGCGAACTTCACGCTTGGCCTGGTAGCGCGAACCCGCGCCACCGTCGAAGCCGTCGTACGACGGCGCCTGCAAGAACAGGGTTTTCATGGATGCTCCAGCAAGCCTTTGATCGGCGCTTTCAGCTTTCTGTCGGAAAACGATCGGAACTATTGCCCGCAGGATACACGAGGGCACAGGGAATCGCGCAAATACTACGGAGCAAAGCTGAAGGAAACCTTAAGAAAAATACGTCCTGCCGCGTTGTTCCAGCGGCTTACTTCCGGCTTTGCCCAGCTCGCGCTTCTGCATTTAAAGAGGCTGGCGATTCACATAATGAACGTGAATGAATCGCCCTTGCCGCAACGAAAATTTGCCGGCCGCCCACCTGCGTGCGCGGACCGGCCACTGCTTTCACACCGGCTTGATGTCGGCCGCCTGCTTGCCCTTGGGTCCCTGCTTGATTTCGAAGCTGACCTTCTGGTTTTCCTGCAGCGATTTGAATCCTTCGCTGCGAATTTCTGAAAAATGGGCAAACAGATCCTCGCCACCGTCATCCGGTGTGATAAAGCCAAAGCCCTTCGCGTCATTGAACCACTTCACTGTACCGGTTGGCATGTCGATTCCTCGTTTGCAGCTGGGTTGATCGGGTTGCGTTCGCCGTCTTTCGCCTGCTGCTTTCGAGCGTTGCTCCTGCTTACTTCAAGCACCGTCTAACGCCGCTGGCTCCCGCCGGTTTCTGCTACTGCGGCTTGACTTTACGCCTGTTTGCGCGACGCCGCTCAGGCAGTCATTTCCGCGCTGCCGCAACGGGCGCCGCCAGGCGCATGCCGCGCATCCGCCGTGGGCACCCAGCGATGCGATCGCGCGCAATCAGATAAGATGATTGTTATCGGCAGTCCATCCTTGGCCGCGCTGGTCCAGCCCGTTGACTCACAGCTTTTTCACTCACGACCGCGCGACCTATCGTTGTCCCACTTACAGGAACCCAGCATGGCCACCTCGAGCTATACCGATACCCGACTTCTGATTAACGGCGAGTGGTGCGATGCCGCCGGCGGCAAAACCCTCGACGTCATCAATCCGGCCACCGGCCGGGCCATCGGCAAGGTGGCCCATGCCGGCATCGCCGACCTGGACCGGGCACTGGCCGCCGCGCAAAGCGGCTTCGAAGCCTGGCGCAAGATCCCGGCCAACGAACGCGCGAGCACCATGCGCAAAGCCGCCGCGCTGGTACGCGAGCGCGCCTCCGACATCGGCCGCCTGATGACCCAGGAACAGGGCAAGCCGTTCGCCGAAGCACGGGTCGAAGTGCTGGCCGCGGCCGACATCATCGAATGGTTTGCCGATGAAGGCCGCCGCGTCTATGGCCGCATCGTGCCGTCGCGCAACCTGGCGGCGCAGCAACTGGTTCTGAAGGAGCCGATCGGCCCGGTGGCGGCATTCACGCCGTGGAATTTCCCGGTCAACCAGGTCGTGCGCAAGCTGAGCGCGGCGCTCGCGAGCGGCTGCTCGTTCCTCGTCAAGGCGCCGGAGGAAACCCCGGCGTCGCCGGCGGCGCTGCTGCAGGCGTTCGTGGAAGCCGGCGTGCCGGCGGGCACGGTCGGCCTCGTGTTCGGCGATCCGGCGGAGATTTCCAGCTACCTGATTCCACATCCGGTGATCCGCAAGGTCACGTTCACCGGCTCGACGCCGGTCGGCAAGCAGCTGGCGGCACTCGCCGGCGCGCACATGAAGCGCGCGACGATGGAATTGGGCGGTCATGCGCCGGTCATCGTGGCCGAGGATGCCGACGTGGCGCTGGCGGTTAAAGCGGCCGGTGGCGCGAAGTTCCGCAATGCCGGCCAGGTCTGCATCTCGCCGACGCGCTTTCTGGTGCACAACAGCATTCGCGAGGAATTCGCTGCCGCGCTGGTCAAGCACGCCGAGAGCCTGAAGCTTGGCGATGGTCTCGCGGAAGGCACCACCCTGGGGCCGCTCGCCAACGCGCGCCGTCTCACCGCGATGAGCAAAGTGCTCGACGACGCGCGCAAGACCGGCGCCAAGGTCGAGACGGGCGGCGAACGCGTGGGCTCGGAAGGCAACTTCTTCGCGCCCACTGTGCTGACCAACGTGTCGCTCGAATCGGACGTGTTCAACAACGAGCCGTTCGGCCCGATCGCGGCGATCCGCGGTTTCGACAAGCTCGAAGAAGCGATCGCTGAAGCGAATCGTCTGCCGTATGGTCTCGCGGGTTATGCGTTCACGAAGTCGTTCCGCAACGTGCATCTGCTGTCGCAACAGATGGAAGTCGGCATGCTGTGGATCAACCAGCCTGCCACGCCTTCGCCGGAAATGCCGTTTGGCGGCGTTAAGGATTCGGGCTACGGTTCGGAAGGGGGTCCGGAAGCGATGGACGGCTATCTGGTCACGAAGGCGGTTTCGGTGATGGCGGTTTAAGGCGGGTTTTTAGACTTTTACCGGCTCACTGTGCCAGGTCCGCGAGCGCTCGTTCGCGGACCTTTTTCTTGTTATGAACGACAACACCGTTGAACCTATGCAACCAACGCTGACGGGACGCTCTGTGGAGCTCCGGCCGCTTCAGCAGGAACACGCACAGGGTCTGCTCGACGCCGCCGCGGACGGTCAGTTGTGGACCCTGAAGCTGACTGTCGTGCCGGGCCCTGAAACCATCGGCAGCTATATTGCTACCGCGCTCGACGGACGCGAGGCCGGTACTGTGATGCCTTTCGTGATCGTCAGACGGGATACGGGTGCGATTGTCGGCAGCACGCGGGTCTGGAAGATCGACCGGACGAACCGGAAGCTGGAAATCGGCCACACGTGGTTAAGCAAATCGGTGCGCTTTAGCATCATCGATGAGGAGTGGGCGGAGGTGAAGGTGATGTTGGAGGGGAAGCTTGGGCGATGGTGAAATGCCACACGCTGACACCTTCGTCACGCGCCACACCAGTTTCGCAGGAGCGCCGAAAGCTTTTCCCGTACTAGACTGAAGCGCTATGAACAGCGGCTGTCTCTAGCGGCTTTCAACGCAGATCATGTAGTGCCAGACGTCCCATCTTCGCCGCGAGGTCGAGTCTCGCTGCTCGCCAGTCCGTCAGCGCCTGGATACGGCGGCGGTGAGCGTCCGACAATGAGGATTGGGCGTTGAGTAACTCAAGAACGTTACCAACACCGGCGACATATCGGTGCTTCGCGGCGTCGAAAGAACGCTGGGCGATCTGCAGCAGCACAATACCGTTCCCCACGTTTTCGATACCCGTTTGCAGTGCCTGATAGCTCTTCCAGACATCGAGCCCAACCTGCTGCCGGGCTTCATCGAGCCTATATTGCTGGACTTCCACCTGAGCGTGCGCTTGCCGGACCTGATAGGTCCGGCCGAAACCTTCGAACAATGGAATCTGTACCTGGACACCGACGTACCAGTCATGTCCAGTCGCAGGAAATTGCGGCTCGCCGAGCCCCAGACTGGCAGGCTGGTTGTTCTGGCTGTACTTCGCAACGAAGCTTACGTTAGGCAAACCTTGGGACAGCGTCTGCTGCTCCCTGGCAACCGCTGCTTCGAGTGTCGCCTTGGCAGCCGCGACGCTCGGATGCATGCGTTCCGCGTCTGCGATCATCTCAGCGACCGCTTCGGTGAAGTCGCTATCGGGCACCACACCATCTTCAACCGCAGGCAGAGTGATGGATTGAGTCGGGCTGAGACCCATATCGGCGGCCAGCGTACCGAGCGCTGTTTGCAGGTTCCCCGCCGCCTTTGCCCTGTTGAAGGTAGCCTGTGCGTACGAGGTCTGCGCCTGCAACTGATCGGAAATTGCCGCGACACCGTGATTTACACGAGCGGACGCGGCGGCATAGCTGTCGTGTGCAATACGCTCCGTTTCCTGCGCGGCGGCCAACTGCCCGGTTGCAGCCTGCGCCGAATAGTAATCTGTCGCCACAGAAGAGAATGTGGCTTGCAGCGTGGCGTCCTGATTCGCACGGGCCGCAGCAAGCAGTTCCTGCGCATTGCGCAACGCAGCCCGTCTGCCGCCAAAGTCATATAACACCCAATTGAGCGAAACCGAACCGGAGTGGACCGTTGACCGGTTCGCTGAACTGAGGCGTGGATAGCCGCTCACATCGGTGACTGAATCGTCGCGCACTTCCTGCCACGTAGCCGAAACATTCGGCAAATACGCCGCCTTTGCCGCGCCAACGCCCGCGGCCTGTAGCTTGACGTCCCCCCACGCTTCGCGTGTCCTGGGGTTGTTGCATAACGCCCGATTCACGGCCTCGTCGAGACGCAGTGGCTGTCCCGGCGCGTCGAACACACAGGGCGAACCGGCATTGCCGGCATTAGCCGAGACAAACCCTGCAGCCGGTGTTTCGGAAACGTCATTGCCAGTCCTGAACACATCCAGAGCCATCGCTGCTCCCGGTGCTCCAGTCGACAGCGATAGCACCCCCAGCAGACGGATCGCACCGGACACGGAACCCGGAAGCCAACGCGGCCGCAGTCGCATTCGAAAGGGTTTGCCAACCCGGAGATCAACGCTCACGCAAGCTCTCCCCGACAGTCTCCACTAGCGGATCGAGAAAATAACTTGCGACACTACGTCGGCCGGTTCTGATTTCGGCTGTCACTTCCATGCCGGGCGTCAGATTGATCGACTTGTTGTTGACTCGTATCTGGTTGGTGGGCAGGCTTACCCTCGTCGTAAAGGTCAACTGCTGCTTTCTGTCTTTCAATGGCGCAGCATTGTTCGAGACGGAAATCACTTTGCCTGTCAGATAGCCGTAGCGGGTGTACGGGAAAGCGTCGATCTTGACGATCGCGTCCTGCCCGACATTGACGAAACCCACATCCTTGTTCTCGACGTTGGCTTCGACCTCCACCGCGTCGTCCGGTACCACTTCCATCAGCGCCTGCGCCGTGGTCACGACTCCGCCAAGCGTGTGTACCGACAACTGCTGGACCGTACCGGCGACGGGCGCGTAGAGCGTCAGCAACCCTTGACGCGTCGTCGCCTTGGTCTCGTCGTCGCTGTTCTGCGCGATTTGCCCGGTCGACTTATTTAGTGCGTCAAGTTGTTCGCGCGAGAACTGGGAGGTTGTCTGTTCAATCGTCGCACGTTGTTCGGCTATGCCCGCAGTGAGTTCGCGTGCACGGCTTTGCTGGGCAGCGAGTTCGTGCTCCTGTTCGAGGGCGGTCTGCTCCTTGCCAAGATAGTCGTGTTGCGCCACGTACTTATCACGTGCAAGTGTCTTGTAGTCGTTGGCTTCACTACGTGCAAGCGGCACGGTTGCGCGCAACTTTGCCACTTGCTGCTGGATGGTTGCCAACTCGGCTTCGCGCTTCAGAAGCGCCGCCCGGGATACGGTGAGCCTATCGGCGTATTCCCGATACAGTCCTTCAGCGAAGCGTTGCGCTTCTTCCTGCTGCGTTTGCGAAGCGCCCTCCACCGTCGCGAGTGCCGGGACTTGCCCCGTTTTGAGCGTGCCTAAAAGCGCACGCGCACGTGCAGCCGATAGCGCGGAGTCGATCCGTGCGGAGCGCGCCTTGTGTGCATCGGCAGCGGCTTGGGTCGCGTCGAGAACCAATAGCGCCTGTCCTTGCGTGACACGCTCACCGTCACGAATCAGAATCTGTCGCACGACCCCTGTGATAGCCGGTTGAACGGTTTTCACGCGTGCGGCCGGGATCAGTTTGCCTTTGGCGGTTGCGACGATATCAAGCTTACCGAATATAACAATCAGCAAAATCAGGGCACTAAGTGCAACGATGACCCGCATCGTCCACCGTGGCGCAGGGTGCGACGGGGTCTCGACCAGTTCGAGATTCGCGGGCAGGAACTGCAGTTCCTGTGCCGTGCGCTCCGGCGTATCGAGTTGATCTCGGATCGCCCAAACTGAACGGAAAGTCGCGCCGTAGCGCCTGCATAGATCAGCAATGGCGCGCAACGTCAGGAAATGTGGGGGCATCAGGTGTTTTGCAAAGAGACAAGGTGCGCGTAATAGCCGTTCTTCTCCAGCAACTCGTCGTGGCTGCCGCGCTCGACAATCTGGCCTTTGTCCATCGCGATGATCTGGTGGGCATGACGCACCGCGCTCAATCGATGCGCAATGATGATGACCGTGCGGCCCTGACACATCGCACGCATGTTGTTCTGGATCACCCGTTCGGTCTCGAAGTCGAGCGCGCTGGTGGCTTCGTCAAAAATCAGGATGCGTGGGTTGGTCACGAGCGCGCGTGCGATGGCAACGCGCTGACGCTGTCCGCCGGATAACGTGGAACCGTGTTCTCCTACAACCGTGTCGTACCCCTCGGGTAGCTCCGAGATGAAGTCGTGCGCGCCAGCGAGCCTGGCAGCATGGATCACCACGTCAAGCGACGCGCCCTGATCTGTCACGGCGATGTTCTCGCGAATCGAGCGATTGAAAAGCAGGTTCTCCTGCAGCACCACACCAATCTGTCGCCGCAGCCACGCCGGATCGGCCAGCGCGAGATCGATTCCGTCGATACGCACGCGTCCACTTCCGGGCGTGTAGAGGCGCTGCATGAGTTTGGTTAGCGTACTTTTCCCCGATCCCGACCGGCCGACGATGCCGACGATTTCTCCCGGCAGAATCGTCAGGCTGACCCCATTGAGCGCCGGCGGACTGTCCACGCGGTAGCGGAAGCGCACGTCCTCGAAGCTGACTTTTCCTTTCACCGCAGGCAGCGCCTGGCGGCTTGGCGGCAGTTCCGTGCGCGTATTAAGAATATCGCCCAAACGCTGCATCGAGATTCCGACCTGCTGAAAATCCTGCCAAAGCTGGGCCAGCCTCAGTACGGGTGCACTGACGCGTTGCGACATCATGTTGAACGCGATCAGTTGGCCAACGGTCAGCTTGCTGTCAATCACGAGCTTGGCACCGAAGAACAGTGTCGCCAGCGTGACCAGTTTGCCCACCAGTTGAATGAGCTGTTGCCCGACGTTCCCTAACGCGTTGACCCGGAAACTCGCCGTGACATAGGCGGCGAGCTGATTATCCCAGCGGCGGGTGAACTGCGGCTCGATCGCCATTGCCTTGACCGTCGGCACCCCGGACACGGCTTCGACCAGAAACGACTGGTTGTCGGCTCCACGCGCGAATTTTTGATTGAGCCGCTCCCGTAGCAGAGGATTCAGTGTCATGGAAATAGCGGCATAGACGGGGAGCGAGATCGCGACAATCAGCGTCAGCCA
Source organism: Paraburkholderia sp. IW21 (assembly GCF_041321145.1). Lineage (NCBI taxonomy): Bacteria > Pseudomonadati > Pseudomonadota > Betaproteobacteria > Burkholderiales > Burkholderiaceae > Paraburkholderia > Paraburkholderia sp. IW21. The sequence goes on from NZ_JBGGWA010000003.1 coordinate 114,786, forward strand.
GACGCTGTAGATGCACATCACGCCGAGGAAGATCACCGAAAAGATCAAGTCGATGAATGCCGTCAACGCCTGGCCCGTGAGAAAGCTGCGGATGCTTTCAAGTTCCCGCACGCGTGCGACGGTGTCACCTACTCGCCTCGCTTCGAAATACGCAAGAGGCAATGCCAGCAGATGACGGAAGAGCCGCGCGCCAAGTTCGACATCGATCCGATTGGTAGTGTGTGAGAAGACGTAATTTCGTACGCCCGTAAGCAGCACTTCGAATACAGAGCTGACGAGCAACGCCACGCAAACCACGTTAAGCGTGCTGTAAGCCCGGTTGACGAGTACTTTGTCCATCACCACCTGGAACATCAGCGGCGAGACTAGCCCGAACACCTGCAAGACCATCGAGACGAGCAGCACTTCAAGAAGAAGTCGCCGATATTTGACGACGGCGGGAATAAACCACGAGAAGTCGAAACGGGCCAGGTTGCTTGCGAGCGATGCACGGGAGGTGAACAGCAGCATGCGACCATTGGAGCGGTCGATCACTTCATTGAGCGGTTGTGCGCGCGGCGCTTGCATGCCGGGTTCCAGGACAAGCGCGGTCGTTCCGTCCGAACCGGCAAGAATGAAATGCCGGCCCGTCCGGTCCAGTGCGAGCGCAGGGAATGGTGTTTTGCCCAGTCGTTCCGGCACAAGTGCCACGGCGCTGGCCTTCAGTCCAATTTCTCGCGCAGAAAGGACGAGTTGCGCTTCGGAAAACGCGCATCCTTCGAGGGCCGCCGCATGCCTTAGCTGCGAAGCATCGGTGGCGATGCCGTGAAAGCGTGCGATGACGACGAGTGCGGCCAGGCCGGCGTCTTCCAGCTGTGCCGGTTGTTCTTCAAATCCCATCGTTTTAACTGGAGAGCGTGTTGATTGATGTGCGCACCTATGCGCGGCCCCCCGTATGGCTGCGGGAAGCGGTTGCGCACGATCGGTTCGTCAAGTAGTTAGTGCGTGGAAGCGGCCAGTAAAAGCTGCCCGTTTTCAGGCGGCATGGTGGCGAGACTCATTGATGCCGACGGCTCCGGGGCGTAAGCGGCCATCGCCTCGATCAGTTGTGCCGCCTGATGGTCGGCTGAGGTGTAGGCGTTGGCGTTGATGCTCTCATTCGACGACGGGTCATAACTGTTCGCGATCATCGGCTGCGTCGCGGACGACATGGTGTCACTCATGGCGTGGCTGCTATTGAACAGGGACAGTGTTAGCGAACCGGGGCTGCGATAGACGATGGTCTCTGAACCGTCGGCGTGGACCTCGTTGATACCGGTACACCCGTGTGTCAGCGGATCCATGAAAAGCCTGCGCCCCGAACCGTCCGCGTTGAAATTGAATGTCTCGATCTGTCGCCCGTCCGAATTGAACGTGTAGGTGCTGCCCGAACCGTCCGCATTCGCGAACGTCATTTCTGTCTCCCGTCCGGTCACCGGATCGTAGAGCGTGTCGACATGGAAGCCGTCCGGACTGGTGATCACAAACGCGATCATCACATTTGCAGCGTTGTACGTGCGCCGGTACGTCGTGTCGTCGCCGTCGTACTTCACGATCAGGTCCTGCGAGCCGTCGGCCTTGATCGTGATGGTGTTCGTCGCGCCCGCGTTGACGGTCGCGCCGCCGCAGTCTCCGTTCGGGTCGCCCGATACCGTGACGATGCCATCGGAAATACTGATCTTCTCACCCGAGATCTCATTGCAGACGACGTTGCCGGATGCGGAACCAAGGTTGACCGTCGTGCCTTCGGCTGCGTGGATCGTATTGCCCGCACCCTCGATGCTGGCGCGGTTTCCGGGAGCCAGCGAGACCATGTTGTTGTCGCCCAGCACGGTAACCTGATTGTCGGTTCCCACCACGTAGACGAATTGATACTCGCCGCCGCCTGACGGATTGCTCATGGGCGCAACCGTGTAGGCTCCCGACGAACCGGTGATGTACACCTCTGTAACCAGATTGCCCTCTGAGTCTGTGAAGTGCGTGGTGTAGCAGCCGTCCTGGTAGATGTTGAGCGTGAGGGATTTGCTCGCGTCGGTTTCCGGAACGGCCTTGTTCGTGTCAGTCTCGGGAATGGTCCAGACGCTTTTCCCCGCGCTTACTGACGGATCCTTCAACGGTCCGTCATCAGATACGGTCCCAACAAGATAGGTCACGCCAGATGCGAAGGTGTAAAGCGTGCTGCCGTCGCCTTGCTGAGCCACGCGCGACGGAATCTCCACCTTGTATCCGGCGATCCAGCCTGAATTGTCTACCTGCGGCACCATCATGCCGCCGGATAGCGTTAACTGCATGGTGTTCGACAGAGTGCTTGTGAATACAGCCTGATCTGAAGCGGAGAGCTGGCCGTAATATGACTGAACGACGCCTTGCAGTTCTTGCAGCACGTTTGAAATCGAATACTTGGAATCTTGAGTTGCCCAGCCGATCACCGTCATGCCGGCCGCAAGAAAGCCCAATGCGATTGCGACTTCAGGCGCAACGGCAGCAGCAGCACCGATGCCGAGGCCCGCTGCCACAATTGGCGCCAAGTTGGTAACTGGCACATTTGCTGGACCTCTTTGGCGCGCTACTTCAATCGCCGTGAGGGTAGCCGCCGCGAGTCCTATCCAACCCGCCTTCTTCGCGGCAGAGCCCAGCAATTTTCCCGCCTCGGCTGAATCCGACGCAAACTGCTGCAACATCTGACCGGTGCTGGCGCTTATGCCAGCAAGGTCTGCAGCCGCAGTAAATCGGCCAAGCAGTTGGAGCGTTGGGTCAGTTTCAGCGCGAGCTTGTTCCGCCGCGTTGGCGGCATCGGCTGAACTAACTGTACCGCCAATTAGGAAATTAACGAGCGATGCAATGCCTTGCCCAGTGGTAATCGTTGACATATTTAATCTTGAAGTGCTTTTTTCTTGATTTTAATGACGTTAAAGGCAGATAAAATCCAAAAAAATCCGGCGATAAGGTACATATAAAAAATCGTCCCGAGCGGATCTCTGGCACTCATCAGCGCCACACGCTGGCTATCTTTGCCCAGCAAAACCTTACCATCGATGGTCGTTACCTGAGTTGGCCAGAACCGACCCACGCCATCTCGCAGGAAGAAGCCTTCCGCGTAGACCTCCTGATTGCCAGGATTGGCTTTGTTAAATTCAAAAATCGAGTCATAACCTATGTAATCCTGAAGCCGATAAGCTCGTCCATTTTCAGCTTTAAAATCGATAAATGGATACTTTTTGAGCCCGTGTTGATCACTGCCAAAAACAAATACACCACGCTCCTTTAAAACAGATGCGTCTGGAGGTATAACACCCTGATAAGGCATGGAATGCACGAAGGCAAGAAATGGCGATATTATGGTAAAAATTATAGCTCCACTCAAAATAGACTGCTTCCATTTATATTCCGGCCCAATCATTTCGGCCGGCCCCCGCAGCAAGATCAAGAAAGCTTTAAACAAGGTCATATTGGAAATGTCCCGTGCGTGAGCCGAACGCGGACGTTGCTGCCACGGCTATACCTAACAGTTCGGCGGCCTCCTCCGACGTTGGCGAAAACCGCTGCAAGGTATGCCGCATTCCTCCCGCGACCACGCCGAGCAGATCATTCGCAGCTCCAGCCGTAGCGATGACTTTTTTTGACGTAGCTTGCTCGGCGACCGCCTGCTGGGCAGAATTGGCCGCATCGGCCACGCTGACGGACGAGCCGGTAATAAAAGCGACGACATCGCCGATGGCTTCAATAAAGCTTTGTGGTTTCATTTAATTATCTCTGGAAATTTTTTTCTGAGCTTGATTGCATTTGAAAGAGAAATAAGCCATAAGGGAATGGTTGATCCATATTCCAGCAACAATAGTTCACCAAATGGCCGGCGCTGGTTGTTTAGGATTCGACTCGACTCCATCCGGCTAAGCAATACATGTCCGTCTGACGTGATAATCAATGTAGGCCAAAAAAGCCCGCGACCATCCTGAAGCAGGAAGCCTTCCACCTGGAGATTAAATTCTGAGTTAAATTTTCTGATTTTTTCGGCACTTATGGCATTATCTATAACGTAAAAAATTTTCCCATCATTGGTTTTAAAGTTTATGTTGTATTTTCTAGTAATTCCACGTGAATTATAATTTCCGATCGTAAAATTTCCGACACCTCGAATAAGGAGGGCTTCGGGAGGCACTGCTCCTGCATAAAATTGACTTCGCCAAAAATTAAGAAGCGGAAATATGACTACTAGACCTATAGCCAAGTTCAGGACGCCGCGCTTCCAATGGTGGCCTTCCCCTATCTGGTAGTCCGATCCACTTCTCAATATCGAGAATGCTTTGAGCAAACTTATATTTGACATATGTTGTATTTCGACGGGCCAGTGGAGCTAGGTAGATGATTGGTGAATAAAGAGGTGGCGCGGCATATGCCGGCATATGTTGATGACTTAATTTTGATCTTTGGCGAAACGAGCCGATGTCGCATCCTTTTTGTAAGTAGAAGCAAACTGCTGCTGCATTTGGACGGAACTGGCTATTGTGCCTGTGAGACTTGCGCCACCGCTAGTGCCATTGAGTAGAGCCGCATTAGTGTCATTTTCTGTTATAGCTTGTCCGGCGGACTTGGCCGCGTCTCCTGAACTTACCGTGCCGTTAATGAGACAATTGATGAGGCTAGCCACCCCCTGCCGAATCGTAATTGCGCTCATTTATTTAATTCCCGTGATTTTCTGATGAGTTTAAATGCGTCAATTGAAGAAAAAAAATCCAGAACAGTCCATCAAAAAAATTTACATGTAGAAAAGATTCCATCCAAACGGATTTCTACTAACAGCCAGTTCTTTTGCAACCGCATCCTTATCCAGGAGTATTTTTCCATCAAGCGTGCTGGCCTGCGTTACCCAAAATCTACCCTTGCCATTCCCAGGGATGAAGCCTTCGACATTAATCGTTGGGGTGGTTTCATTTACCATCAATTGTCGCAATGGAATAAGTTGTTCAAAATTTTGCAACCGGTGTGTGCGACCTTCATTGGTTTTGAAGCCTCCGAAAATTTTTTCGTCCCGTATTGTTCATGGAGGTAAGCGAGTGTCCCTTCCCTTTTATTAGTGGGACCTGTGGTGGAGTTGCCCCCTGGTAAGGCAGCGCCAGTAGGATCATAACGAATGGCGTTGCAACGGCCCCAACGCGTGCCATGTTGGCGCACAGTTGCTTGGTTTGGAACATTTTTGCATCCCTATCCGCCTCACCCCTTAATTACATTGAAAACGCCTTTATAAAACCGATGCAGGACATGAATTTTCTCTGTGATTCGTGCTGATGCCGGAATTATTATTTTGAACCCTTAGTCATTCTTGAGATAGTAAACTTTTTTGTCGGAACTTCTCTACGTTGCGATAATTTTCCGCCCAGTCAAGCTAATATTCAATTAAAAATAATAATACAAAAATAGAAGCGATGCTGTCATTTTTTGTAAAACACCTTCCCACTAAAAATTCTTAATTCGATCGGCTGACTCATCAGATTAATCTGAATATACAAGCTTGAAATTAAGAATCCGAGAGATGTCATGCTCGCTTGAGCGCATTCCCGGCTGCATTGGGGCGTACAGTCGCCATCGCCTCGATCAGTTGTGCAGCCTGATGGTCGGCTGAGGTGTAGGCGTTGGCGTTGATGCTCTCATTCGACGACGGGTCATAACTGTTCGCGATCATCGGCTGCGTCGCGGACGACATGGTGTCACTCATGGCGTGGCTGCTATTGAACAGGGACAGTGTTAGCGAACCGGGGCTGCGATAGACGATGGTCTCTGAACCGTCGGCGTGGACCTCGTTGATACCGGTACACCCGTGTGTCAGCGGATCCATGAAAAGCCTGCGCCCCGAACCGTCCGCGTTGAAATTGAATGTCTCGATCTGTCGCCCGTCCGAATTGAACGTGTAGGTGCTGCCCGAACCGTCCGCATTCGCGAACGTCATTTCTGTCTCCCGTCCGGTCACCGGATCGTAGAGCGTGTCGACATGGAAGCCGTCCGGACTGGTGATCACAAACGCGGTCATCACATTTGCAGCGTTGTACGTGCGCCGGTACGTCGTGTCGTCGCCGTCGTACTTCACGATCAGGTCCTGCGAGCCGTCGGCCTTGATCGCGATGGTGTTCGTCGCACCCGCGTTGACGGTTGCGCCGCCGCAGTCTCCGTTCGGGTCGCCCGATACTGTGATGATGTTGTCGGAAATACTGATCTTCTCACCCGTGATCTCATTCCACACGACGTTGCCGGACAATTTTTAGCGTCGGGTGAGCCACCAGTTGGATGTGGCTACATTACGGGGAAGCATCGCAACTGAACCCGATGATCGACAATACGTTTTAAGCAGATGCAAGATGGCGCAAGCAGGCGAACCTTTTGCAACCGAGCGGCCCTCTTCGATGATGTCCGGAGCGCCAGCCGAATAGCGGCTCAACCACGCACGCCCCCATTGAACATGCGCGTCCCGCTCACCGAGCGGTGATGACGTCGTCGCCCCCGCCGTCGACGCCGCCGCCAGCCCCGCAGCCCCATTACCGCCCGCGATCCAGCGATCCGCGAGGATCAGCGGAATACCCGTCACGACAATCACCCCAAGACCCAGCGCGATGCCCGGCAAACGCTCGTGACGATCACGTTCAAGTCGATACCGTTGCCGAGCGCAAAACCGAAGAACGGAATCGGCGGATGCACGCAGCGGCCGAAGAACTCGCGCATCAACAGCGAACACGCGAAGACGCTGAATACCGCAGGGCTGGGCAAGCAGTTTCTCGTCGAACAGGTGTTCGAGCGCGACGCGCTTCGGTTCACCTACAATTACATCGATCGCATCATCGTCGGCGACGTGGGGCCGGCGACGCGCGCGTACACGTTCATCTGGGGGATGGTCGGCGAAAACCAGGTGTTCAGCGGCAGGAATCGCATCGCGATTGGCGATCTGCGTTGACGTACAGCATGCGCGCCGCGCAACACATCACAGGCACCAAAAAATGCGCTTACGCACAGTGAATACCTTTGATCTGACCGGCAAAGTCGCCATCGTCACCGGCAGCAATACGGGCCTCGGCGCAGGCATGGCGGTCGCGCTCGCTACCGCCGGTTGCAACATCGTCGGCGTGAGCCGCGCCGACGCAGGCGACACACCCACGCGCGTCGAAGCGGCCGGTCGCCGTTTCGTCGACGTGCGAGCCGATCTGGCGTCGATTGCGCCGGTCGGCGACATCGTGGGCACGGCTGTCGAAGCATTCGGCCGCGTCGACGTGCTCGTGAACAACGCGGGCATCATCCGCCGCGAGGACGCGCTCGACTTCAGCGAAGACGACTGGGACGCGACGATGAACGTCAACCTGAAAAGCGTCTTCTTTCTTTCTCAGGCCGTCGCCCGGCAATTCGTGAAGCAGCAAAGCGGCGGCAAGATCATTAATATCGCGTCTATGCTGTCGTTCCAGGGCGGTATACGCGTGGCGTCCTACACGGCGTCGAAAAGCGGCGTGCTGGGTCTCACGCGGCTTCTCGCGAACGAATGGGCCGGGCATGGCATCAATGTGAACGCGATCGCGCCCGGCTACATGGCAACCGCGAATACGGCGGCGCTGCGCGACGACTCGCGGCGCAACGACGAGATTCTCGGCCGCATCCCGGCAGGTCGCTGGGGCACGCCGGAGGATCTCGCGGGGTCCGTTGTGTTCCTTGCGTCGTCCGCGTCAGACTACGTGCACGGCCATACGCTTGCGGTGGACGGAGGATGGCTTTCGCGCTAGCTCGCAAGGGGCAAACAGCGCAGGGACGAGGCCGCGCACGCGCAAGACGCGGACAGCGCGGACGATCGAGGCGGCATGGGCAACGACAAGTGCGAATCGGCGTGGTCAGTCGGCCGGGTCTTCGCGATTCTCGGCGCGATCGGCAACAGCGCCACCACCCGGCGCTCTGTCGCCGGTTGAAAGCAGAGGACAAGCGGACAACAAACTGGCATGCGCACTACCGCTCAAGGCAGCATCCGCTGCAAGACCTGATCCTTGAGCACGAAACGATGAAAGAGCGCCGCCGCGACATGCAATACGATCAGCGCGAACAACACCCAGGCCAGATAGCCGTGGATGTCGCCCATTTCGTGACCGAGTGACGAGCCGACCGACGAAATGGCCGGATAAGGCAGCAGGCCGAGCAGCTTGACGGACCACCCGCGCGAAGACGCATTGGCCCACCCCAACACCGGCACAGCCAGCAGCGCGAGATAGAGAGCACCATGCGTGACGCGCGAAACGACGCTGAGCAGCGGTGAAAGCGATGCGGGCGCCGGTGGATGCGTGAGACGCCAGACGATTCTCACTACAATCGCAGCGATCAGCGTTGCACCGACACCGAGATGCCATGCGATCAGACCGTCGGGCCGCGTGCCCTTATGAATGTCCGGCATGGTCCAACCGATCACGAACTGCGCGACGATCAATAAGACCACCAGCCAGTGAAGAAACTTGGCTACGCCGTCATAGCCGGCCGCGTAACGTGAAAGAGTGACTTCGTCGGATCGCATCATCATGAGAGTTCGTTAGTAGGCGTTCAGCCGTCGATTGAAGGCGACATCTTTACGCCGACGTACAGGAATTACGGGCATACTGCGTGCATACGCCAAACATGCTACGGACCAATCCTTAAGAAAAGCTGATGTCACGCGGGCGGTCGGTTTACCGCATGTCACATGGCAGCGCTTCGGCAGCGCAGTGAACGCGCGATTACCGGTCTATCACACCCGCTCGCACTGCGAGTCTGCAACTGAATGTATCCGTCAGGCATAGTCATAACGAGCCGACGTGTCCTGCACATTTCAGTTGTTCATACCCATGCGATTCAACCCGCCCGAAGACACGGGACGCGCAACGGTCCGACGTTTTTCAGTGTGTGCTCAACAGGTTGCCCGCTAATTTCACGCCGGCGGAACAGGTCATCGCAGCGCCGCGACATCCCCTCACCTGGTGTCACACACACAGCGGATGCGCCAGGGAATCGACACGTCCTGTTACACACGAACACACCGGTAATCCAGCCGCTCAGTAGAGTTCGATCACACGTTAAAAGGAAGGCAACATCATGAAACGAATTTTCGCGCTCGTCCTACTGGCTGTCACCCTCGGAAGTGCATTGGGCGGTTGCATCCTCGTGCCCGAGGGCGGCGGTTATCACGATCATGGCCACTATCACGATCATGAACACGACCATGACTAAGCGCTGTCCGCGCAGCGTTGTCTACTCTCAATCGTAAAACCCGAGAATAAAACATGAATAATTCACGAAGCCGTCGGCTGGCTGTGGCGATCGTCGCAGGTTTGGGGATCAGTGCATCGTCCGTCGCGCTGGCGCATGTCGATGTGGGAGTGAACATCGGCATTCCGGGCGTCGTCTACGCGCCCGCGCCGGTGTATGCGCCGCCTCCGCCTGTCTACGCGCCCCAGCCGGTGATGGTGGTGAGTCCGGGCTGGTACGGCGACCGCTATTACGACGGGCACCGCTACTGGGAACGACGCGAGTGGGAAGAGCGCCATCACGACAACCGCGAATGGCATGACGCGCGCGGCTATCGCGAGGCCCCGCGAGGCGACTGGCATGATCACGGCGGCGATCACGGCGACCGGCACGGCCATGGCGATGATCACGGTGATCACGGTGATCACGGGCACGGCGATGATCATGGGCACGGCGACCACTAATGCATGGGCGACGGCGGCGTCAGTACCGACGCCGGCCCGCGCAGGCATTCGCGCCACACCATTTGCAGGAGCGACGATTTGCTACGCAGCGATCCACGGCGTGTAACGGCACAAGTCGACGGGACGCTCATCTCCGCCGAATACAGCGAACAAACTGGTCAATTGTGTTTGCGCCGGGACGGCAGCGTGCTCCGCGAATGGTTTCCACCTCATTCGTGGATCGCGATTGCGTCGGTGGCTGGCGCACGTCATTGGGGCACGCGGCCCACGGACGAGGACCTTCACGCCTTGCTTCGCAACGAGATGACACTGTTGCGCATGTCATAGCGCCTTGGTGGGCACGTGATCATGCTCGCGTGCCACCTCTGAACGTCAGGATCATCAGCAGCGTCACCGCAGTTGAAAAGGGCGCAGCCATGCTGCGGAAACAAAAAATGCCGGTCACCGGAATATGTCGGTGACCGGCATTTTTTTATTCGACTCACGAGATAGCGAATAAGCCGAACAGCGCGGAATGAGTTTGCGTACTTCGTTTTGCCCTTAACGTGCGTTATGGATCGGCGGCGAATAGGAACTGACTGCCGTCTCGCTGCCCTGACCGGCTTGCCACGTTCCATGCCCACCCGAGCCATAACCACTGGTATCAGCCTGAGCGGCGCCCTGCTGTTCGAAGACTTGCGCTTGCGTACCCTGCGCGTTTTGCGGCGCCGGCTGATTTGACTGCGCGAACGAAGCGATCGGCGCACCGAGAACAACGGCAATAACAACAGTCTTGATGAGCGATTTCATGACACCACCTCCAGAGATTGGCTGGTACGCGCTGCAGATGCGACGCGTCGTGCAGTCGATGAAGACAGTTTAGGTGTGGAACAGGCGCGGATAAATCCTCCATTCCTGAATTCACTGTTGCTTTCGGCACGACAATGGCAAATGCTCGCGCGTCAACCGAGGCGCAACGGGATTTGTCGCTTAATCAGGCACCCCGCGGGCACCGCACCCTCGCCTCCTTCTTACTGTGCTACCGCGACGCCCACGTAGTTCTCCGCCATCGCGGTAGCCGCCGCGCGTGAGGTGGTCACGTATTCGAGTTCGGCCACCTGCAGCTGCTGCTCGAATGGCGACGCGCCTTCGATGCGGTGCATCATGCTCGTCATCCAGTACGAGAAATGCTCGGCACGCCAGATGCGCTTGAGCGCGGTTTCGCTGTAGCTGTCGAGCAGATCGGTGCGATTTTCTACGTAGAACGCGTTCAGCGCGCGGGTCAACACGCGCACATCGGCAACGGCGAGATTCATGCCCTTGGCACCGGTGGGCGGCACGATATGCGCGGCGTCGCCGGCGAGAAAGAGACGGCCGTGCTGCATCGTGGCCGACACGAAACTGCGCATGCCGACAATGTTCTTCTGAAAGATTTTGCCGTCGACGATTTTCTGGCCGTCGTGTGAATCGACGCGTGCGTGCAGTTCGGCCCAGATTCGGTCGTCGGACCAGTTGTCGACCGAATCTTTAGGATCGCATTGGAAATACATGCGCTGCACGTTCTGCGAGCGCGTGCTGACCAGTGCGAAACCGCGGTCGTGCCGCGCGTAGATCAATTCTTCCGACGACGGCGGCCCCTCACACAAAATGCCGAACCAGCCGAACGGATAGACGCGCTCGAAGTCTTTGCGCAAAGCCTGCGGAATCGACGCGCGCGAGACACCTTGCGAGCCGTCACAGCCGATCACGAAGTCGCATTGCAACTCGCACGCCTCGCCTTCGTGGCGATAGCTGATCGACGGCTTATCGGTATCGATGCCGTGCAGCGACGTGTCCGACACCCCGAAACGCAGCGCCCCGCCGGCGGCCACGCGCGCGGCCACCAGATCCTTGATGACTTCGTGCTGTGCGTAAACCGTAATCGAATGACCGGTGAGTCCGGTCAGGTCGATACGGCGCCGCTTGCCTTCGAAAGCCAGTTCGAAGCCGTGGTGCAGCGCGCCTTCGGCCTTCATGCGCGCGCCGACACCGGCTTCGGTGAGCAAGTCCATCGTGCCTTGTTCGAGCACGCCGGCGCGGATGGTGGATTCGATCTGTTCGCGAGTGCGCGATTCGAGTACGACGGAGTCGATGCCGCGCAGGTGAAGCAGATGGGAAAGAAGCAGGCCCGCGGGCCCGGCACCGATGATGCCAACTTGGGTGCGCATGAGTTGTCTCCTGAATGCGGCGTTTGATTTGCACTCAGTTTGACAATCATGCGCTGTATCGCGCAACGCGATATGGTGGATATGCAGTATCCAGTTTCGAGATAACGGACGTGACGCCTGTTTTCGCGAGGCAAATAGCACGTGTGTGACTATGCGAGGAACAAGCGATAAACAGGGTTCTGCGTCTCTTCCCAGTACGGATAACCGAGCGTCGTGAGGAAGCGCTCGAATTCGCGGTTCTCGCTCTCCGGCACCTGAATGCCGACCAGAATCGAACTGTAATCCGCGCCCTGGTTGCGGTAGTGGAACAGGCTGATATTCCAGTTCGGCGCCATCGACGACAAGAACTTCATCAGCGCGCCCGGCCGTTCGGGAAACTCGAAACGGAACAGACGTTCGTCATGCGCCAAAGGCGAGCGGCCACCGACCATGTAGCGGATATGCTGCTTCGAGAGTTCATCGAACGTGAGGTCGACAGTGGCGAAACCGTGCGCTTCGAATGCGCCGGCAATCTGCGCCGATTCGCTGCGGTTACGGATCTGCACGCCGACGAAGATATGCGCTGAATTCGCGTCCGCAATCCGGTAGTTGAACTCGGTGACGCTGCGCGTGCCCACCAGTTCGCAGAAGCGGCGGAAGCTGCCGCGCTCTTCGGGGATCGTCACGGCGAACACGGCTTCGCGTGCTTCGCCGACTTCGGCGCGCTCGGCCACGAAACGCATGCGGTCGAAATTCATGTTCGCGCCGGACGTGATCGCGATCAGCGTCTGGTCCTCGAGACCTTCGCGTTCGGCATACTGCTTGGCCCCCGCCACGGCAAGCGCGCCGGCCGGCTCCAGCACGCTGCGGGTGTCCTGAAACACGTCCTTGATCGCCGCGCACAAGGCATCGGTGTTCACGAGCAGGACGTCGTCGAGATATTCGCTGCACAGGCGGAAGGTTTCTTCGCCGACCAGCTTCACCGCGGTGCCGTCCGAGAACAGGCCCACTTCATTTAACGTGACCCGTTCGCCGGCTTTTAAGGAAGCTGCCATCGCGCATGAATCGTCGGTCTGCACGCCGATCACCTTGATCTCCGGGCGCACGGATTTCACATATGCGGCAACGCCTGCCGCCAGTCCACCACCACCGATCGGCACGAAGATCGCGTGGATCGGCCCCTGGTGCTGGCTGAGAATTTCCATCGCGACCGTGCCCTGGCCGGCGATCACGTACGGATCGTCGAACGGGTGCACGAAGGTCAGGCCGCGTTCTTCCTGCAGCTTTACCGCGTGCCCGTACGCATCGCTGTATGACTCGCCGAACTGCACGACTTCGACCGTCGCCCCGCCATGCGCGCGCACCGCGTCGACCTTCACCTGCGGGGTCGTCACCGGCACCACGATGATCGCCTTCACGCCCATCCGTGCCGCGGACAGCGCCACACCCTGCGCATGATTACCCGCCGACGCGGTAATCACCCCACGTTCCAGCGCTTCGGCCGGAATATGCGCCATCTTGTTGTACGCGCCGCGCACCTTGAACGAGAACACCGGCTGATTGTCTTCACGCTTCAGATAGACAGGATTGCGCAACCGTGCCGACAGATTCGGCGCACGTTCGAGTTCGGTCTCGCGGGCCACGTCGTAGACGCGCGCGGTCAGGGTTTTCTTTAGATAGTCGTGGCGCAGCGCCACGCTGTCAGCGGCATCCGTAAACTGTTTGAGTTCGTGTAACGGCAAGGCAAGCTCCTATGCGGCAAGGACAAATCACCAGAGAGATCACCAGGAGGCAGGCAGAAAAGCGGACATAAAAAAACCCGCCTCGTGGGGCGGGTTGATGTCACTGCTATCAGACGCGCGCTAACCCACCATTCGATGAATGGTGCTAATAATCAGCGCAATACGGATGTCGAGGCAGTTCATGCGGTCGATCTTCGTTGACTTGACGGGCTTTGTCAATCCCTGCTCGCTGCATCAAGAGTCATCTGGCGTGTTAATCGCGCACGCCGCTTTGCTTTTTGAAGGCGTCGAGAATGCGCCGCTCCAGCGCGTTGTAATCGCCGCCGAAGTGATGATCCCCCGACGTGCGAATCACCTCGATGCCGGTTTTGGTCAGTGCCGGACACAAGGTGTCTTCCTCGTTTTCACCGTAGAAGCATTGCACGATCGCGGGTGGCACACGCGTCAATTCCGGTTGCACCTTCACCGCCTTGTCGCTCGCCGGCATGCCGAGCCAGCCGCCCACACGGATCTGGAAATCGGCGTCGGGCGCGAAGCCGAGTAGCGCGATCAGCGACACCTTCGCACGCAGTGCCTCGGGCAGGCGGTTATACGCGAACGGCATCACGTCGGCGCCGAACGAATAGCCGACCAGTGCAATGTGCTCCGCGTCCCAGCGCGACCCGTAGGTCTGCATGATGCGCGCGAGATCGTGACTCGTCTGCGTCGGCGACTTTTCGCTCCAGAAATAGCGCAGGCTGTCGAGGCCAATCACCGAGACGCCGTCTTTCTGCAACGCTTGGGCGATGGTCTTGTCGAGATCGCGCCAGCCACCGTCGCCGGAAATCACAATCGCCATGAGACCGTTCGGATGCGCCGCGGGCAACTCGATCAGCGGCAGGTCGGAGAGGTCGTCATCGCTCGTCGACACCGGCTGCAGATGCGGCGTGAGCAACGCGACGAGACGCGCGCGGTCGGCGTTGCCTGTCGTCGCTTTTTCGACGAAGCCCGGCACCTTGTCGCGAATCACCGTCGGGTCCGGCGGGCACGGTTGAAAGCGCCGATCGAGATCACGTTGCGCGTCTACCGAAACCGCACCCGCAATCGTATTCGACGGCGCCTGTTCGAGCACATGCATCGCGAGCGTCGCGCCCTGCCCCACACCGGCGACGATCGGCGCGAAATAGTGGCTCGATTGCGATTGCCGTTCCAGTTGATGGCTCAAGGCTTCGGCATCGCCTACCAGCTGATGGCAGGCTTCTTTTTTTGCCCTCAGATTGGCGGCATAACGCGCCGTATCCACGCCGACGGTCAACGCGCCGGCCTTGGCGAGCGCATCGGCGGTTTGCTGGTCCGCCGCGCTCCAGCCGGTGGCCGGCGAGTAAAGCACCACGAAGCCGCGCAATGGGCCGACAGGCTGCGTGACCGTCACGTTGCCATAACGGCCGCCTGACACGGTGGTGGTCGCAGCAAAGGCGGCCGCGCTGCAAACAACGAGGCTCGCCGCCACGGCGAGCTTGAAAAATGGATGCAAGGTCATGAACGCCGGCCTCCTGCCAGCAATGACAGGTCCGCGAGCGTGAAGAACACCCCCACCGAACCCGACGCCGCGAGATAGCGCGGCTCCCAATGCGGCTGGAACTTGCTTTTGAAAGCACGCAGTCCGCGGAAGTTGTAGAAGCGGCCGCCGAAGCGCCACACGATGCCGGCCAACCGATGCCAGCGCGACGCGAGCGGTGTCGGCTGCATGCCGGAGAGCGGCGCGATGCCGAGACTGAGCGAGCGGAAACCCGCCTGCTTCAGATGCAGCGCCAGTTGGGTAAACAGATATTCCATCGCATACGGCGACGCGCTTTCCACATGCCGCATCACGCCGACCGTCGCTTCGGTGTTCATATCGGTCGTCATGAAGGTCACAAAAGCGGCCGGCGCGCCGTTCTGGCGCACCAGCATCACGGATTGCGCGGCGAGGTACTCGTCGGTAAACGCGGCTACCGAGAAGCTCTTTTCGCGCGCGTCGCGGCTGTCGAGCCAGCCGTCGGAAATCCCGCGCAGCGTTTCGAGCGACGCGGGCACATCCGCCTGATCGATCACCTCGACGGCGAAGCCATCACGCTCGCCGCGCTTGAGCGCATAGCGCAGATGCGCGCGATGCGAGCCCTTCAGGTCGAAATCGTCGAGCACCACGTGGGCTTCCTCGCCGAGCTTCATCAGCGTGAGGCCGGCGTCGAGATAGAGCGGCAAGGCATTGGCACGTACCTGATAGAAGGCTGCGCGGCCGCCGTGCGCATGCGCGAGCGCGACGAACTTGCTGATCAGTCCGGCCCACTCCTCGCGCGGGCCGACCGGATCGTGAAGCGCGGCCCACGTGCGGCCATTTTTCGCGTACATCAGGAACGCTTCGCGCGACTCGGAAAAGAGGAAGCTCTTGTCGCCCATCAGCGCGAGACCGGCGTCGCTACGCTCCTGCGCGCGCACAATGCGCGCCGCGTCGTGCAGATCTTCCGGCGCGGGCTTGACGAAGCGGCCCGCCGCCGGGCGCAGCAACTGCCAGAACGAGAAAGTCGCGGCGAACACGCTCGCCGCCAGCGTCGCGCGCAAGGCGCGGGGTGCGCGTTCGTCGAAGGCGAATTGCCACCACAGGTCACGCGTATACGGCACGTCGCGAAACGCAAACAGCATGACCCACACGGCCAGCATCAGCACCATCGCCACCGAGACCAGCCAGCCCGCCGTGAAACGCTCGGCGAACAGCGACGAATGACGGTTGAAACGGCCGCGGGTGGAAAGCAGTAGCGCGATCAGCATGCTGAGCACGCCCGCCTCGACGAATGCAAGCCCCTTGGTCAGCGACAGCGCGAGGCTCAGCACCGCCAGCAGCAAGGTCATCCACCACGCGGCGTCCAGACGCCGCAGCAAACCGCGCGCGACGAACAGCAGTAACACGCCGAGCACGCTGCACAGCATCTGCGAGCTTTCGAGCACCCACAACGGCAGCACGTCGCGCAAAATCAGGATGCGCCGCCAGAACGCCGGCGTCGCGCTGGAAATCACCAGCATGCCGCCCACCGCGAAGGTGACGAGGCTCAGAAACAGCGGTGCGAGTTTCGATGCACCTGCTGCATGCCGCAGCGGCAGGCGGCTTTTCAGCGCGCGGCCTTCAAAACCGGCGAGCAGTGCCGCCGAGACGATCAGCGGCACACCGAAGTAAATCGCACGATAGGCGAGCAGCGCCGCGATCATCTGCTGGGTTTGCACGCTGCCGTTCAGCGTGAACACCATCGCTGCTTCGAACACGCCGACGCCGCCGGGCGTGTGGCCGATCATGCCGAGCAGCATCGCGGCGGCGTAGACGGTGATGAACGTGACAAAGCTGACGTCCGCATGCGGCAGGAGCGCCCACAACGCGAGGCCCGCGGCCACCACGTCGAGTGCGGCAAGGGCGACTTGCGCGAGCAGATCGCGGCGTGCCGGAATATCGAACGACAGCCACTGCCAGCGCGTGCGGATCGGCCGCGTTTCGCGGCGGCAGGCGGCGGCCGCGAGTCCGAGCACCACCAGCAGTGCCGCACCGCTCCAACGCAGCGTGACAGAAGGGAGATGCAGCATCGCCGCAAGCGGGCCGGCGATGCACACCATGCCGAGCGCCGTCATCAGCACCAGAGCGAGCGCCAGCGAAATGCTGGTAAAAACCGTCATGCGGCCGATTTGCGCAGGCGTGACGCTCGACACCCCGTAGACGCGCGCGCGCACGGCGCCCCCTGTCAACGCGCCGAAACCGGTCGCATTGCCGAGCGCGGAGCCCGCGGTCGCGCCGATCCACAACGCCACGCGCGGCACCGAGGCGCCCAGGTAGCGCAAACCGACTGCGTCGCGGCCGACCAGCGCGATATAACTGAGCGCGGTCGCGCCGAGCGCCGCGGTCCACTCGTCCGCCGTCAATTGACACAACTGGCGCGTCACCGACCGGTAGTCGACCGCTTGCGAAAGATGTTGCAAGACGACCAGCAGCAACCCGCAAATAACGAGCGCGAGCACGGGCGAGAGGAGGCCGCGTTGGCCAAGCGTCTTCGATGCACAGTTGAACATCGCGCCTAGCCGGTCGAATTTATTGTTATATCGGTGAAACATGGTCAATACGGACCTTGCGTGGAGCTGTCGCGGCGACGGGTCGTCTGCCACGGGGTCGCCTTGTTTCGGCGATTACAAACGGATAACGGCAAAGCGTGGAAAAGGTTGACAGCGTCAGGCAATTCGCAGGGTTTTAACCTAGGCCGTAAGCGAAAGGGGAATGCACTTCCGGCTTGACAGAGCAATCTGCGCCGATAAACGGTCGATATTGCCGATTAGGTTGTTTGCAGGTGTGAAGCGCTGCGCTCGACAGGAGGGAAGAGTTTAGACGCTTATCAAGCGTGTGCGAGCCGAAGATTCGACGTGACGCCGATAGCACGGCGCAACATTACGGTGGCAGGTAAAGGTCGGCACTTGATGGGAAAAGGCCGTTCTGAATCCGGGCGAGCCGCACGCTGGGACGCGGTTATCCGCGTCCTCCTTTGCCGGGCAGCCTCCGTGCCGGCGCTTACTGCGGGCGGCGGTGTGCTTCGGCGAGTACGGCGCAGTTTTGCAGATGCAGGTTCAGCGCGTGCAGCGCCAGAGCACGCAGCTTGCTCAGCCACGTGTTGTTGGGGGTGGTAGCAGTGCGGGCGGTAGCGGTGTTCATGTCGGATTCTTTTATAGGGTTTATACCTAGGCAATAACCCGATTATAGCGCGCTCATGTCGCACTGCAACAAATATCAAAAATGTCGCGGACATATTGCGTCACTTGCACATCCGCGATACGGTTAATCTTGAAAAGGGGCCGATCGGGCGCCTCGCATCCACAATCCGCACCGAACAGGTGCAATAATCACACCTTTGCCTGCGACCTTTCGTCGCAGATCGCCCGCCTCCATGCCCGTCGCCCAGAAAGCCCTGATTGCGCCTCTCATCGTCGCATGCGCGATGTTCATGGAAAGCGTCGACGCGAATGTGATCGTCACCGCCTTACCCGCCATGGCGCGCGACTTCGGGCGCGATCCGGTCACGCTGAAAATCGCGGTGACGAGCTACGTGCTGGGCCTCGGCGTGTTCATTCCGGTATGCGGCTGGTTCGCCGATCGCTTCGGCGCGCGCACGATCTTCCGCACGGCGATCGGCATCTTCGTGACCGGCTCGCTGCTCTGCGCGGCGTCGAATTCGCTGGCCACCTTCACGCTCGCGCGATTCGTGCAAGGCGTCGGGGGTGCGATGATGGTGCCGGTTGGGCGGATCATCATCTTCCGCGTGGTCCCCAAATCCGACTTCATCCGCGCGATGAATTACCTGAGCGTCCCCGCGATGCTCGGGCCGGCCGCCGGGCCGCTGCTCGGCGGCTTCATCACGACGTATCTGCACTGGCGTCTGATCTTTTTCATCAACGTGCCGATCGGCATTCTCGGCGTCTATCTGACCAACCGGTACATCGCCAACACGCGCGAACCGCATCCGGGGCCACTCGACTGGATCGGCTTTTTTCTGTCGGCGGCGGGCGCGGTGCTGCTTCTGCTCGGGCTGTCGCTGGTCGGCGGCGAACTCGTTTCGAATCGGAACGCGTTCGGCATGTGCGCGAGCGGCGCCGCTTTACTCGCGGTCTATGTCGCCTACGCGCAGCGCGTCAAATTTCCGTTGCTCGACCTGCGCCTTTTCAAGGTGCCGACGTTCCAGGCGAGCGTGCTCGGCGGCTCGCTCTTTCGCATCGGCCTCGGCGCGTTGCCGTTTCTGCTGCCGCTGATGCTGCAGGAAGGACACGGCATGAGCGCGTTCGAATCCGGCCTGATCACCTGTGCGTCCGCGTTCGGCGGCATGTTCATGCGCACGATCGCCTCGCGCGTGCTGCATCGCTTCGGTTTCCGTTCGGTGCTGGTGGTCAATGCGGCGCTGTCGGGGCTTTCGATCGCGGCGTGCGGACTGTTCTTTCCCGGCACGCCGACCTGGATCATCTGGGTCGTGGTGTTGCTCGGCGGCTTCTTTCCCGCGCTGCAGTTCACCAGTCTCAACTCGCTGACCTACGCGGAAATCCCCAGCCGCGATGTCGGGCGCGCCACGAGCCTCGGCAGCGTCGTGCAGCAGATGTCGCTCGGCCTCGGCGTGACGGTCGGCGGCATCATGCTGCAGATTTCGCGGGTGCTGAACGGGCATCCGAGCATCACATGGTCAGACTTCTGGCCTGCGTTTCTGGTGGTGGGACTGTGCTCGTTCGCTTCGATTCCCGTCACGTTGCGTATGCCGCGTGGTGCCGGCGAAGAGATCTCGCGAGGCGGTCGCGGGTGAAAGCCGCGCCTTATTCCGCCTTCTTCCGGATCACGCTCACTTCGCCGTTGCGTTCCAGAATTGCCGCGGCCACGTCGTCCATCGTGCGCGAGCCGGTTTTCTGCCGCACGCTTTCGTGAATATCGGTTCTGCTCACGAGCGCGGCATCCATTTCGTGCGCGTCGAATTTGCCGTTGCTGAACAACTCGCGTTCCACACCGCCCACGAGACGCTCCAACGCCTGCGAACGCATGCAGGCCCACGCGAGCAACCGGTGACACACGACGATCACGAGCGCCGCCCCAATGGTCGCGACAAACGGCGAGGCGCCGACGATCGCCCGGCTCAGCGTCGCGCCGAGCAGGATGACCACCACCAGGTCGAACGGCGAACGTTGCCCGAATGAGCGGCGCCCCGACACACGGATCAGCACCAACGCAATCAGAAACACCGCAATCGAGCGCATGCCCATCTGCAGCGGGTCGAGATTTTTGCCCTCGCCGAACAACAGCAAGATCACATCCATCATGCCGCCCTCCTCGCGGCGTGCCGCCGGCTTGCTCTTGTGTTGTCCGAAGCAAACGTCGAGCGGGCAGCAGGCACCGCACGCATTATCCGGCCGCCCATGCGGCGAGCGTGTCGCCAAAGCCGCCGCGTGCCCGGGCCGCCGTGCGCGCGCTCGTGATCACGCGCGGCGCCGCGCTCCACGCGATGCGGGCGCCAATGGCGATCAGCTGATCGACGAGTGCCACGTCTTCGCTGCACTTCAGCGGCGGGAAACCGCCCGCGCGCCGGTAAGCGTCGGCCGAGACGCCGAGATTGGCGCCATGAATGTGGCGGTGACCGTCGGCATCGACATAGGTCTTGCGAAAATATTCGCGCACGCTGTGCGGATGCGCGGTCCAGTCGTCGACGGCAATCGAGCCGCACACCGCGTCGGCGTCCAGCGCCAACTGCGCGACCAGCCAGCCTGGCGAGACGCGGCTGTCGGCATCGGTGAAGGCGAGCCAGCGGGCACCGCCGGCCAGCAGGAAATCCGCGCCCGTCGCACGCCCTATGCCGACATTGCGTGCCTTCAGCGTCAGTGTCTCGACGCCATAAGCGCGCGCGATCGCGCCGGAAAAATCGTTGCAGGCATCGAGCACGACGACGATCCTCACCGCCTCGCCCGCCAGATCGGCATGCCGCGATGCTTCGATCAAGGCAGCAAGACAAGGCGCCAGCAACGCCTCTTCGTTATGCGCCGGAACGATGACACCGATCATAGGAGCCCCTCGCGTTGCGCCACCGAACGTGCGTCTCGCGACCATACGTCGATCAGCAGATCGGCTTCGTCGTGGTGCGCGAGACGCGACAGGCCGCAGTGCGTATCGAATAGTGCATGCGCGGTATCGGCGGATTCGAGCGCCTCGGCGAAAGGCCGGCGCCAGTGGCAGGCGAGCAGCGTGCCGTCCGGCGTCAGCGATGCGGCAATCCGCGCGGCTAGCGTTTCGAGGTCGGCTGCATCAAGGTAATAGGCAAATTCGCTGATGACGATCAGATCGAACGGCCCTGCGTCGGTCGGCCATTCGCGCGGCACCGTGCGTTGTTCGACACGCACCTGCGGGGCGCCGGCAACGCGCTCCCGCGTGAGACGCACCGCTGTTTCGTGCAGATCGGCTGCGAGCAGCGCATCGCAACGCGCCGCCAGTTCGGACGTCAGTTCGCCGTTCGCGCAGCCCGGCTCGAATGCATTCCGATAACGCGGACGCGGCAGCAACGCGAGCGTCAGCGAACGCTTGCGGTTTTCGTACCAGCCTTCGCGCAGCTTCCAGGGGTCATCGCTGCGTTTGTAGAGTTCATCGAAATACACCACGGGCGAGGACATGTCAGCAGCCCTCCACGGATCGCGTCAGAGCAGCCACGGGGAACCTCCGGCGCCGGAATCGGTGTCGACGTTGGCCCTGGCGTTGGCTTCGACCTTCGCCTTGAAGGTCAACTCGCCGAGTGCTGCAAGGTCGCGTTCGGCATGGCTTTGCCGTAAGAACACCGGCAGGTCCGCCAGCGCCCGGGCGAAGCGTGCATCACGACACAACGGGCCGGCGCCGAGCGTTCGCGTGGCGTGGCTCATGACCGCAGTCGCCGCTTCTTCGACGACAAGACGTGCGCGCATGACTTCGCGTTGCACGTCGGCCTGCGGGTTCGCATCGATATGGGTAGCGGTTTCGCGCAACACCGCAGCGGCACCGGCCAAAGCGACGTCGACCGCGCCGAGATGGGCGAGCCGATGTGGGTCGGCGCGTTGCATGGACGCGTCGCGCAACATCCCGGCAATCTGCGCAGCGGCGCCGTACCAGCATGCGGCAATGCCCGCCCCGCCATGCCAGAAGCCCGGGCGGCACACGTACGCATGCGCGGCGCCCACCAGCGTAGCCGGTGTCTGATCGAAGATGACGTCGGCACTCGCGGTTGCCTGCATGCCGACGGCTTGCCACTTCGACGTATCGATCGAGATCGAAGCCTCCTCCATCGCGACGGCTACGAGCACGGGTTTATCGTCAAGCCATGCGGTGACGAGCGCGTGACTGACTACGCCCGCGCCCGAGCACCAGGCCTTGGTGCCGGTGAGGTGCAGGTCCGCGCCATCACTTCGGGCTCCTGCTTTTTTCGCTTGCACGCGCGCATCGGGCGGCTCCGCGGCCCACACGCCCCAGCGACTGCCCGCAGGCGGCGTAGGTCCGTGCAATTCGGCGAGGATGGCAAGCGCATCGGTATGGCCTTCGAACAGCTTGATGAGTCCGAGATCACGCGCGGCGACCGCGGCGAGAGCACGCCAGCGCGCCAACGTCTGGCCGTGACCCGGAAATGGCAGGTATGGCAAACGGTCGTAGCCGCATTCGACCAGGGCGCGCAACACTTCGCCGAGCGAGGCGGGGTCGTTCGCATCAAGAGGCGTGTCACGCAGAAAAATTTCAAGCGCCCCGGCAGACTGCGCGGGCTCGCTCGCGGACCGTGCCGCGTGCGAATCGGGAGAGCGCGTTCGGCCGGGTCTTTCCGGCGGCCGCGCACTCGCGCTGGCCGCACGATCACGCGTATCGAGCATCATGCCTCCCTGAAGCTATTCGATCTATGCCTGCGTATGTTCAGTAGCCGCAGGGCTTGCAGACGAACAGCAAGCGGCGTGCCGCAGGGGTCAAATGCCGGGGGACGTCACCGTCTTCAGTGGTTATCAGGCATCAGAGGAGCGCCGGCGGCGGCCCGGGCCTCGGAATTGCTAACTCGCAGAGCACCCCTATCAAAAACCAGGAGCTTCAATTGAAACGAGCATTGACTACCCTAGCCCTCGCTGCAGCACTAGCTCTGACCTACACCGCCGCGCAAGCCGAAGGCTGCACCAAAGGCGCGGTTGTGGGTGGAGCCACCGGCCACGTCGCCGGCGGCCACGGTGTAGCAGGCGCGGCCGCCGGCTGCGCGATCGGCCACCACGAGGCTAAAAAGAAGGATAAGGCGGCCAGTGCGGCGGCAGGCGCCAGCCAACCGGCCGGCAAATAAGCCCATGCAAAAAGCCCGCTGGCAATCCACGGATTACCAGCGGGCTCTTCCGCAAAACAGAGCATCAATAAACAGATGAAACACAGGCAAATGCCGACACGTCACTGAACTTCAGCCTGACGCTCACCCCGCCGCCCCAACCTTTTCCGCCAACTTCGCGTCGTAACTGGAATGGACGTGCACCCGCTTCTTATCCGGGTACGCATACGAATACGCCTTGCGCAGCGCCAGCGATGCTTCGTGAAAACCGGACAGAATCAACTTCTGCTTGTTCGGATAATTGGCAATGTCGCCGACCGCGAAGATACCCGGCCGCGAGCTTTCGTAGTTGGACGTATCCACATCGACCCGGCCGCCGTGAATCGACAGATCCCATCGCGCGATCGGCCCCAGATCGGCGACCAACCCGTACAACACAACGAGTTGCCCGGCTTCCAGCTGCGTTTCGCCTCCAATATGCCGCAGCGAGATCGATTGCAACGCGTCATGCTCCACGTTAAGGCCCGAAATCGCGCCGACGATGAAATCCATCTCGCCCGCTTCGACCGCGCGCCGCATCAATTCGACGCTCGAATCGGCCGCGCTGAAACCATTGCGCCGATGTACCAGCGTCACGCGCCGCGCAACCTTGCGCAGGGCTAGCGCCCAGTCGAGCGCGGAATCGCCGCCGCCGGCCACCACCACCGTCTTGTCGGCGAAATCGGCAAGGCGTTTCACGCTGTAGTGCACATGGCGTGACTCAAGCGGTACGGCTTCGGCGAGTACCAGCTTCTGCGGCACGAACGCCCCGTTGCCGGCGGCAAGCAGAATCGCCGCCACGTCGAAGACGAGGCCGCGGTCAGTACGCAAGGTCCATCGCCCGTCGTCGCGCTGCTCCACCGACTCGATCCGCTGCTCCAGATGCATCGGCACGTCGAACGGTTTGCATTGCGCCATCAACCGGTCCACCAGCTCGCGCGCGGTACACGACGGAATCGCGGGAATGTCGTAAATTGGCTTGTCGGGATAGAGCTCGGTGCACTGGCCGCCGACCTTGCCGAGCGCATCGACGATCTGACACGTCAGGCCGATCACGCCCGCCTCAAAAGCGGCAAAGAGGCCCACCGGGCCGGCGCCGACGATCAGGACATCGGAGCGAATCGGTTGCGGAAGCGGGTCTGCGGCGAGCGTCATTCAAGGTCTCTTCGAGTAGGTCGATGACCCACCATACAGAATCGCCCGAAGCGCGGCAACGATGCCATTACAACCGGTAAGGACGCTTGAGTTGCAACAGGTACCCTTGTTGGCCGACTAAAAGTGGCCACCTGAAAATAGCCAAAATCGGTTATTTTGCAAAGCCACTCATGCGATTAATCTTCATTCACCGCACCACTGAATGCGTCCAAACCGACTCAGGAGTGAATCATGGAACAACGTCTCGACTTCTACAAAGCCAACCCCGCCGCGATCAAGGCGCTGATCGGCGTCGAAGAGCGCATCGGCAAATCGGCACTCGAAAAATCGCTGACCGAACTGGTCCGGCTGCGCGCCTCGCAGATCAACGGCTGCGCCTATTGTGTCGACATGCATACGGCCGACGCCCGCAAAGGCGGCGAAACCGATCGGCGCCTGGCCACTGTGGTGGTTTGGCGCGAAACGCCTTTTTTCACCGACCGCGAACGTGCCGCACTCGAATGGACCGAAGCGCTGACACTGGTGTCGCACGAACATGTGCCCGATGCGGTGTGGAATGTCGTGCGGCCGCACTTCAGCGATGAAGAACTGGTCGACCTGACGCTGCTGATCTCGTCGATCAATGCATGGAACCGCTTTGCGGTTTCGTTTCGCAAACTGCCGGCTTGAGAGGAGGCCGTCGCTCTCAGAACGAAGGCTCACGCGCCGCTACGTCGCGGGCGACCTTGAAAGCCGCGGTCAATTCGCTCAGCTGGCGCGCCTGATCCGCCAGCGAATTCGCGGTGGCCGCACTTTCCTCGACCAGCGCGGCATTGTGTTGCGTGACCTCATCCATCTGCGTGACGGCAAGGCTCACCTGCCTGATGCCATCGCTCTGCTCCTTCGAAGCCGCCGCAATCTCGCCGACAATCCGCGCCACGCGCTCGATTGCCGCTTCGATTTCCTGCATGGTATCGCCTGCTTCGTTGACAAGCGCCGCGCCGCTTTCTACGCGCGAAGTCGACTCCGCAATCAGCGTGCCGATTTCCTTCGCAGCAGCAGCCGAACGCTGCGCAAGACTGCGGACCTCGCCCGCGACGACCGCGAAGCCACGCCCTTCTTCGCCCGCGCGCGCGGCTTCAACGGCCGCATTCAGCGCAAGGATATTGGTCTGAAACGCGATGCCTTCGATCGCGGTAATGATGCCGGTCATCTTCGACGAGACCGCGTGAATCACCTGCATCGTCTCGACCATGCTGCCGACCGAACTGCGTCCGCGCGCGGCCATTTCGGAAGCGCGCAAAGCCAGCTCGCTCGCGTGATGCGCGTTCTCGGCGTTCAGTTGGACGGTCGAGGTGAGCTGCTCCATCGCCGCGGCAGTTTCTTCCAGCGACGCCGCCTGTTCCTCGGTGCGTTGCGACAGATCCAGATTGCCCGCGGCGATCTGCTGCGTCGACGAAGCAATGGAGTGCGAACCCGCTCGCACCGTGGTGACGGTCGCGCCGAGCTTGTCCTGCATCGACGCGACACCGCGCAACAGCGTCGCCATTTCGTCGTTCGAGCGGATTGACACGTGCGTGGTTAACTCGCCGGCGGCGATGGCGTCGAACTGGCGCAGCGCGTCGTTCAGCGGCGCCATGATCGCGCGGCGCAACGTGCGCCAACTGATGAACGCCACCGTCAAGCCCACCAGAACGCTGCCGATGCATGCGACCAGCAGCGTCTGAAAAAGCGTGGCCGAGCGCTCGCTGGCTTCACTTGCCTGCTGGTTCAGATAGTCCTCGAGCGCGCTCTGGCTCGTGTTCATTGCCGTGTAAAGACCGATCAGACGATGCGCGCGGTTTTCGTCCATCCAGCTCGCATCGCCCGTGCGGATCGCGTCGACCAGCTTGTCGATGCCGTCACGCCGCACGGCTGTGCGCTTCGCGTCGAGGTCGTCGGTGAGACGTTGCAGTTCAGGCGTTTTCGGCAGATCGCGGAAGCTGTTCCACCACTTGTCGGAATCGGCAAGCAGCATGCGGGCGCGCTCCAGTTGCGCGGCCAGTTGCGGCGAGTGCGGATTGCTCATCGCCCAATCGAGCCCGAAGCGCGCGCGTGACATGGCGGTGCCCGATTTGCCGAGCGCCACGACCGAAGCGAAATGCACCGTGTAAGCGTCGCGCTGCGCCGCGTTGCTTTCGTCCATTCCGAGGATGCCGAGCGCGCCGGTGGCAATCAGCAGCACGCCGAGAAACGCGATGGTGATCGCGATCCGTAGATTGATGGTCAGGTTCTTGGTCATCGTGGTTGTCGTAGCTCTGGCTGGTTTGGCGCTTTGGCTCGTGACGTGCGGTCCCCGCGCACGTGTGAAAGGCGTTGTGTCCCGAACCTTTCACGTGGCAATTTTCGCTTCTTGAGACGATTTTATGTTCCTTATATGGACCAATGAACCGTCTATGGAAAGTATAGCGATTCGCTCTAGTGTGAAAAAATTAAATTTGGCAGGCGCCGCAAACACGCAACAAGCATGCAGGAGATATGTTTCGCCGGTGGTTGGGGCACGTTCGCTGTACGTTTCACCGTGCATTCGCACGACTCAAGCGCCGCCTGGGCGGAGTCACTCACCAATCCACGAGCCGCGTAAATCGCTGTCGTGCAACAGTTGCAGCAAGGTGCCCGCCGGGCGGCTAAGCCGTTTGGCCGCCAGCGCGATGAATTCCACCGAGGGCAGCGCCGGGAGACTGGCTGCGTTCAGCGGCGGCGCAAGGCCCCGCGCGGCCAGGTACTGCGGACGAACCGTAATGCCAAGCCCGCCGCGCGCGGCCGCGATACAGCCCGCGTGACTGCTGCTCGTGCACACCAGCTGCCAGCTGAAGCCGGCTTCGGCTAGCGCATCGAGCACCACGGCGCGCGTCACGCTCGGCTCGGCGACCAGAATCAGCGGCAACGGCTGGCTGAGATCGACCAGCGTGCCGATGCGCGCCAGCCACTCCAGCCGTCCCGTGAAAAGCGGTACACCGCGACGGTCGCCGAGACGCCGCTTACCCACCAGCAGATCGATCGAACCAGCGTCCAGCAACTCGTATAGCTTGCCGGTCATGCCGATGGTGATTTCCAGTTCGACATCGGGATGCGCATCGCGAAACGCCGCCAGCACCGTGGGCAGCGGACCGAGCGCGACGTCGTCCGATGAACCGAGCCGCACGCGCCCCTTCAGGCGCGGCGCCCGAAACTGTGACTCGGCCCGCGCGAGCGCTTGCAGGATCACACTGGCGTGCGCCAGCATGGCCTCGCCGTCCGGGGTCATCGCAAGCGAATGCGTGTCGCGCACGAACAGGCGTCGGCCGACGCTTTGCTCGAGGCGGCGGATATGTTCGCTGACGCTCGACTGCGTGAGATCGAGCTGCCGCCCTGCCTCGGTAAAGCTATGGCAGGCCGCGACGGTCGCGAAGGTCTTGAGCCAGATGGGATTGAGCATGTGCCATTGTCGCCTCGGTTATCGGCAAAGTCGATAACAGTCAGCGCCCCCAGTGGGGTTCCCGATTAACGTCGACGTCAATATGATGATGGAACCCCCAACGATTGCATTGTGTCCAGGCCGCCCATTCGCCCCGACCGCCCCGCAGCTTCAATTGAACATGAACAAGGACTCCGCCCAGACCGCACTACTCTGGATCGTCGCCGCCGGCTTTTTCATGCAGTCGCTCGACACGACGATCGTCAACACG
The DNA here is from genome assembly GCF_041321145.1 of Paraburkholderia sp. IW21. Classification (NCBI taxonomy): domain Bacteria; kingdom Pseudomonadati; phylum Pseudomonadota; class Betaproteobacteria; order Burkholderiales; family Burkholderiaceae; genus Paraburkholderia; species Paraburkholderia sp. IW21. Next base: position 143,107 of record NZ_JBGGWA010000003.1, read on the forward strand.
GCGTTGCCGTCGATGGCGAACAGCCTGCATGTCGCGCCGCTCGCCATGCAGCCGATCGTAGTCGCCTACACGCTGACGATGGCGATGCTCACCCCGGCCTCAGGCTGGCTCGCCGACCGCTTCGGCACGCGGCGCGTGTATTTCGTGGCGATCCTCGTGTTCGTGCTCGGTTCGGTCTGTTGCGCGAGCGCGCATACGCTCGGCCAACTGGTGATGGCGCGGGTCCTGCAAGGGCTGGGCGGATCGATGCTGCTGCCGATCGGACGGCTCGCCGTCTTGCGCAGCGTGTCGGGCGAGCAATACGTGTCGGCGCTGGCCTTCATTTCGATTGCCGGCCAGTTGGGACCGATTGCCGGACCGACGCTCGGCGGCTGGTTCGTGCAGGCGGTCACGTGGCACTGGATCTTTCTGATCAATGTGCCGATCGGCGCGGTGGGCCTCTACGCCGTGCAGCGGTTTTTGCCGTCGCATGGCGAAACCAAGGCGCCCCCATTCGACTTCGTCGGCTGCGGGCTCCTGTCGCTCTGCATGATCGCGTTTTCGCTGGCCATCGAGGCGCCGGTGGAGACGCATCGCGCGGCATGGTCGGCAGGTCTCTTCGCGCTCGCTGTCGTCAGCGCGCTCGCTTACATTCCGCACGCAAAACGCCGCAGCAATCCGCTCTTCAAACTCTCGCTGTTCCGCGAGCCGAATTTCAGCGTCGGCCTGATCGGCAACCTGGTGTGCCGCGTCGGTTCGAGCGCCGTGCCGTTCCTGGTGCCGTTGCTGCTGCAACTGCAACTCGGTTACTCACCGCTGCACTCCGGCCTCATGATGCTGCCCGCGGCGCTTGCCGGCACGCTCGCCAAACGCTGGATTGCGCCGCTCATACGCCGCTATGGTTACGACACCTTCCTGCTCGTCAATACGGTGATAGTCGGCACCTCGATCGTTGCGTTCGCACTGATTACCCGTGGCACGCCGCTCATGGTCGAAGTCGTGATTCTGGCGGTGTTCGGCGCGGCCAACTCCATGCAATTCGCGGCGATGAACAGCGCCACGCTCAAAGACCTCTCGCATGAAGACGCCGGCAGCGGCAACAGTCTCTTTTCGATGGTGCAGATGCTGGCGATCGGGTTGGGCGTATCGATCGGGGGTGGACTCGTGAATTTTTTCTCGGCGCAATGGGGCTCGGCGGCACTCGGATTCCGTCTGAGCTTCGTGTGCGTGGGCGTCATCACGCTGGCCTCGGCATGGGTGTTTCGCCAACTCGACGAAGCGCCTGTCACCCGCGAAGTGCGTGGACAGGCGACACAGGGCGCCACTTCGCATCCTGTACGGTAGCGTGCAGACAATCGCCCCGCGCCGCGCGCATTCTCCATGGAGGCACTTATAGCCTGCACGGGAAACCTATGTCGAACTACCCCTTCGAGAGCGAGCTCGCTCATCTCGAACTGATTATTCCATTTCTCATGACTGCCCCGCCGCTGGGCTTGCCCTATTGGCGCCGCCGGATTCTCGCCTTATCGCCCGGCGAAGGACGACTGCCGCCTGGCAGCGTCCAACGTATCGGAAGGTTGATGGACGTATTCGAAAAGATCGAACGCGAGGCGTCGCCGGACGCTGCGGCTACGGGATGTTAGCGCTTGCCGCAAGCTGATTAGCGATGCTGTCGCGTCGCTTCGGCCGGGCGCGCAAGAATCCAGCAAAACGCCCAGTTTTGCCGTTATCGGAAGGTTTCAACGGGCACTGTCCAAATAGAAAAACCGGCCTTATGCCGGTTTTTTTTCGTTGCGAATGCTTAAAGAACGGCAGGTTTCTTTTTGAGCGGCACGATGCGGCGCGTTTGCATCAGCGTACGCTTTGCGCCCAGCCACTTCGTGACGTGCTTAACCCATTGCTTCGGTGAGGCTTCATTGCCCTGCTGGCCGTGCTGCGGCGCAATCGCCGCTGGCGCAGCGGCTTCGTCAATTTCGGCGAGGCGTGATGCTTCACGCCGCCGTTTGCCATCGGCGATTTCTTCCAGATTGACCTGGTCATCATCCATGGTGAAACTCCTGCGACAAAGCGGATGAGGCGGCGGTGGGCGCCGCACTGCTTAGGCTGTGGAACAAGGCGGCGCACGGCAGGTCCGGTTGGACATGCCGCGCCGCGCTGTATCAAGAAATATCAGGAAATCGTATAGCGGTTTTGCGGGCCACCGACATACAGACCGCGAGCAAGCGTCAGGATCTGCTCGCGATGACGGTCGAAGGCTGCCAACACTGCCGGCTCGTCAGAGCCCACGCTGGGGCTCAGATTCGAAATGACCGAATTGTCAACCGTGAAGGCGATTTCGCGTGCATTGTCATAGCCCCAGAAATTGACGCAATGACGGAAGGCGTCGTAACTGCGGCTCGGGTTCGGGAAGTTGAGAGACATGTCGGGCTCCCGGGGTTCTTTTTCTTCTTCACGGTGCGCTGATTGAGCCCCACGGTCAAGGGGTTGTTTGTAAGTGCCGACGGCCCGACAAATTTCGCCTCCCTAAACCCTGTAAAAAGTCTGCCCTTCTTCAAGGATCGCGAGCGCCTGCAAAGTATCGTTGATGGCATCCAGCAAACCAACGTCCTCCGCAGTAGCCTTCTTCTGCTGAACTCGCCGCAGTGCAAGATAAAACGTCAGTTTCCCGAATGCTACGTCGTCAGTTCCGCTGCCTCCCTTGACTATCTTCGAAGCGCTTTCGTTGATTTTGTTTTCAACAAGTTGAGCAAGATCCATACTATTCTCCACGACAAGACAGTGTCAAAACGGGCTGAAAGAGGCCTCGTCCATCATTATTCAATATGGATACCGAACTTTCTTCAATGCCTCTCCGCATTCGGAATGCACATCGAATTGTTCGGCACGAAACGCATTGCCTGACCGGGACAGGTGAAAGCCGCACGCATTTAAACGTCACATGCCGGTCAGTTCAAGTATAGCGATTGCCGCCGTTCAAATTCGTCATGCGACGCACCGTCACGCCGCCCGACACACCGCCCGACACACCGTCTCGCAGTCGTATGAAATCGTCGTCAACCACATCGCGTCAAAGCCAGCTGCTCACGTCGCCCCATCATGCGCGGACAGCGGCCCTCGAGCCTCAGGCCCGAGCCTTGCTGGAATTCAAGTGTCCTCAATCAAGGAGCAAAGCCATGAACGAAACCAAAGAGAACAAGGAAACGAAGCCCGCCGACATCGAACATCCGCAACCGGCTGTGCACAGCGATAACGAGAAGAGCAAGCTACCCGAACGCGACGATGAAGGGCGCGATCAGTCACCGGCAGACCGTCCGGGCAAGAAACCCGGCGAGGGCGAACCGTCAGTCGGTTGAAATATTAAACGCTAGCCTACAAGCGGCTTTGCTGCGTTTCGGGCGCAGAGCCGCAAAAAATTTCCCCTTCGACAGGCTTTCAGAAGGCAGACATTTTTTCCGAATTATTAGCCATTATTTTTTCGGGTGATGGACTATTTTCCTGCATGCAGCGATGTGTGCGCCAAGCGAACCGGCTGCCGCCCCTCAACAGATAACAAAGGCGACGCCCCATGCCCATCCCCCCGACCTCCTCTCACTCCCCCAAAGTTTCGATCTGCCTGCCCACCTGCGATCGTCCTGAACTCATCGTGGCGTGCATCGATTCTTGCCTTGCGCAGACCTACGGCAATCTGGAAATCGTGATCGGCGATGATTCGAAGGACGCGCGCACCCGGCAGTTGATCGCGGCGCGCTATGCGAACGAGCCGCGCATCCGTTACGCGATGAACCAGCCGCCGCTCGGCCAGGCGCGCAATGTCGCGAGCCTGTTCGAGCGCGCGCGGCGACAAGATCCTGTTGATTCACGACGACGATTTGCTCACCACCGACGGCGTCGAAAAGCTCGTATCGCTGTGGGCGCTTCATCCGCAACTCGAGGCGGCATTCGCCGATCAATACGAGGCCGATCACAGCGGCGCCATTGATTTCGAAGCCAGTGCGCGACTGAACACCGCCTTTCGCCGCACCCGGGACGCCGAAGGCTTGCAGCCCTTGCCCGGGCGAACCGGGCTGATCCAGATGTTCCCGAACAACGGCTGGATGGCCAACGCGGAACTCGTGAAGCGGATTGGCTATAAGGAACGGTACGGGACGTGTTGCGATTTCGTGTTCGGCACGGAGCTCTGCCTCTCAGCGCGCGAAGTGTTTTATCTGCATGACTATGTATCGGTCTATCGCAAGACAACGACCTCGATTTCGCATCGCACCCGTGGCACGACGGCCGCGGCCACCATCAGTGCGTATGCGTTCGTCAAGGCGCTGAAATTGCCGCCGCGATTGGAGCCGTCGCGCAAGCTCGCATTGCGCCGTCTCGCGCCGATCGTCGTCTCGGTCCATGCGAAGAATCGGCACGCGTTCGCCGGACTGAAGATCGCGTTCACTCATCTGTATGCATACAACTATGGATTCAGCACGCGGCTCTACTACCATCTGCTGATGCTCTCGCGCTCGGCGATGGCCATCCGGCAGCGGGCAGCCGTTGCCGTAGCACCTGCCGTCGTCGCGGAGCCGGCGACCGTTATGACGGAGCGCGTGACCGATCGCTCCGAACTAATCCGATAGCGCGTTTCCTGCTAAGCATCCGCTGATTAGCAAACGCGTATTTGTCGCTTGGTCTTTCGCGTGCGGCTGATTAGGATGAACCTTGAACCGTCATCAGCCCCGAGGGGATTCGCCATGTCCGACAGTGCCTGTTTCAAACCGCGCGTGATCGAACCGGTCGTCGTCAATCAGCCGGAAGGATTGGGGCTCGCGGTGGAGTTATGGCTCGCGCATCCCGTTGACGGAATCGCCGGGCGCGCACTGCAGATTCATCTGCGCAGCAATGCGAAGATGGCGCAAGCCGAGGCGCTGCGCGATCTGCTGCACGCAGTGGGGACGGAGATCGTGGTGGCTTGAGCGGGCGCCCTGCCGCTGGTTTGCCGTGCCTCGCCGATGGAATAAAAAACGGCGGCCGGGTTGCCCGTGGCCGCCGTTCTCAAGCAGCGCTCATGCGCGCTGTTCGAGCGTGTCGCTCACGCTCACGGCTCGTGACGCAGATACCCTTCTTTCGACGGATCACGCATGCGCAACGACACGATGCCGGCGATGGCGCACAGCGCGGTCACGTACCAGTAGAACGTCGACTCGCTACCCACCGACTTCAGCCACAGCGCAACGTATTCCGCCGAGCCGCCGAAGATCGCATTGGCCACCGCATACGACAGCCCCACGCCGAGCGCGCGCACTTCCGGCGGGAACATTTCGGCCTTGATCAGACCGCTGATCGACGTATAGAAGCTGACGATCGCCAACGCCACCACGACGAGGCCAAACGCCGCATACGGGCTCGTCACGTCTTTCAACGCATGCAGCAACGGCACGGTGCCGATGGTCGCGAAGAAGCCGAAGAACAGCATCGACCGACGGCGACCAATTCGGTCCGACAACGCGCCGAAAGCCGGTTGCATCACCATGTAGACGAACAGCGCCGCGGTCATCACGTTGCTTGCCGTCTTCGCCTGCATGCCGGCGGTATTGACCAGGTACTTCTGCATGTACGTCGTGAACGTATAAAAAATCAGCGAGCCGCCGGCCGTGAAGCCGAGTACCGTCGCAAATGCGCCCTTGTGCAGCCACAGGCCGCGCAGCGTGCCGGCTTCCTTGCGCTGACGCATCTCGGCGGTGGTGGTTTCTTCAAGCGATTTACGCAGATACAGCGCGACCAGCGCCGCCAGCGCACCGATCACGAACGGCACACGCCAGCCCCACGCTTTCAGATCTTCCGTGGAGAGCGTTTGCTGAAGGATCACCAGCACCAGCAGCGCACACAACTGGCCGCCGATCAGCGTGACGTACTGGAACGACGCGAAGAACCCGCGACGGCCCTTGAGGGCGACTTCACTCATATAAGTCGCGCTGGTGCCGTATTCGCCACCTACCGACAAGCCCTGGAACAGGCGTGCCATCAGGAGAAAAGCCGGCGCCCATGCGCCGATCTGCGCATAGGTGGGCAACACGGCGATCACGAGCGAGCCGCCGCACATCATGAACACCGACACCATCATCGCGGTCTTGCGCCCGTGCTTGTCGGCAAGCCGGCCAAAGAACCAGCCGCCGATCGGGCGCATCAGGAAGCCCGCGGCAAAGACGCCCGCGGTGTTGAGCAACTGCGTGGTGGTGTTGCCGCTCGGGAAGAATGCCGGCGCGAAATACAGCGCGCAGAACGAGTACACGTAGAAGTCGAACCACTCGACTAGATTGCCTGACGAAGCGCCAACGATCGCGAAGATGCGGCGCCGGGTGTCGTGTGCCGAGGCCACGGTTGTTTGGTCGGATAGGTCGGTCATGCTGTTGTCTTTCCTTGTCTTTAAACGGAGGTGGCGGTCGCGGCGCCGCCTTCACAACACGCGCAGCGAGGTGCCGCAGTGGCCCCCGTGGCGCGCGTGCGCGAATTTTACAGAATTGCAAGGGAGAGATGGGGGGTTTGTTAGGAGCCTATGGCGCGCGAGCGGAAGCCGAACGCATTTTTCAATAATTTTTTAAAAATTATTGAAAAATGCGGAACAGTGTCCACGGCACGTCCAATAGCAGAAGCCCCCGTAAGGCGCGGCATACGGGGGCTTCTGGCAGAACGAATCGGCTTCTGCTTGACGGGCGCTTACCGGGAGTTCAAACCCTCACCGCGGGCGGCACATACTTGCACTCATAGCGCTTTCTCACCGTACCGTTCTCATCGACGCTTTCCAGGTAGACATCGAACTGCCACAGGCGCGCCATGTGCTTGAGCACCTCATCGCTATCACCGGACAGATGCCGGTTGTCGCTCATGAAATGCCGCAGCGTCAGACTCCGGTCGCCGCGCGTGTTGACCGCCCACACCTGAATATTCGGCTCCCGATGATGCATGTCGTACTGCCGCGACAGCGCCTGACGCACATACTGATACCCACTGTCGTCATGAATCGCCGAGACCTCGAGCGCATCGCGCATGTCGTCATCCAGCACCGAGAACAGACGCATTTCCCGGATCAGATGCGGCGACAGATACTGCGCGACGAAACTCTCGTCCTTGAAGTTGCGCATTGCGTAGTGCATGGCGGGTAGCCACGGGCTGCCGGCCAGTTCCGGGAACCACTTGCGGTCCTCCTCCGTCGGCGCCTCGCAGATCCGGCGGATGTCGCTCATCATCGAAAAACCGAGCGCATACGGATTGATGCCGCTGTAATACGGTTTCGTCACCGGCGGCTGGTAGACCACATTGCTGTGCGAATGGAGAAACTCCATCATGAAGCCGTCTTCCAGCTTGCCTTGGGCGTACATCGTGTTGAGCAACGTGTAGTGCCAGAATGTCGCCCAGCCTTCGTTCATCACCTGGGTTTGCCGCTGCGGATAAAAATACTGCCCGACCTTGCGCACGATGCGGATCACTTCCCGCTCCCACGGCTCGAGCAACGGCGCATTTTTCTCCGCGAAATACAGCAGGTTTTCCTGCGGCTCCGGCGGATAACGCTCCTCGATTTCCTCCGGCAAAGGCGTATGCCGGGTCGGCAAGGTCCGCCACAGCTCGTTCACCTGCGATTGCAGATAAGCCTCACGTTCGCGGCGCGCCGCAAACTCTTTTTCCAGCGACAATTTCTGCGGACGTTTGTAACGGTCCACGCCGTAGTTCATCAACGCATGGCACGAGTCGAGCAGTTCCTCCACCCGGTCGAGTCCGAAGCGCTCCTCGCACTCCGCGATGTAGTTCTTCGCGTAGACGAGGTAATCGATAATCGCGTGCGCATCAGTCCACAGTTTGAACAGATAGTTGCCCTTGAAGAACGAGTTGTGGCCATAGGCCGCGTGTGCGACGACGAGCGCCTGCATCGTCATCGTGTTCTCTTCCATCAGGTACGCGATGCAGGGGTTCGAATTGATGACGATCTCATACGCCAGCCCCATCTGGCCGCGACGATAGCTTTTTTCAGTGGCGAGGAAGTGTTTGCCGAACGACCAGTGACGATAATTCACAGGCATGCCGACAGACGCGTAGGCGTCCATCATCTGTTCGGCGCTGATGAGTTCGAGCTGGATCGGATACACGTCGAGTTCATATTGCTCTGCAACAAGGGCAATATGCGAGTCGTACTCTTCGATCAATTCGAAGGTCCAGTCGGACGGGCACGGCAAAGGCCGTCTATCGGCTACGTTCATACGGACTTCCCTTTGCCCCGCAGGGGGCGTTCCGGTGTGTCCCCGTGCTGCAGCGGTCTCGACTGCTCCGGCTGCGGCGGCTCCAGAATCGTCCGCCTTCGCCTCGGCATGCCCCGACTGACGCTGCGGCACGCCTTTCCCGCGCTCCGGCTGAGCGCCGGGCGCTTCGTCGTGCAGGTGCTTTGTCGTCATGAAGACGCCACCTGCTTCTCAAACAATTCGCGAAACACCGGATAGATGTCAGCCGCGGTTTCGACCTTCTTCATCGCCATGTGCGGCTGGCTCAGCGCCAGTTGCGCATATTCGAGCCACAAGTTCTGCTCTTCCGGCGTGACCTGGATATACGCAAAATAGCGCACCTTATCCAGGATGTCACCCGAAAGTATTTTGCGGCACTTGGGCGAATCGTCGGTCCAATTGTCGCCGTCGGAAGCCTGAGCGCCGTAAATATTCCATTCAGTCGGCGAATAGCGCTCGTCCATTACTTTCTGCATCAGCTCCAGCGCGCTCGACACCACCGTGCCGCCGCTTTCGGTCGAATGGAAGAACGTGTCTTCATCGACTTCTTCGGCGCGCGTATGGTGCCGGATGAACACCACTTCGATCTTTTCGTAGTTACGCTTGAGGAACAGATACAGCAGGATGAAGAAGCGCTTGGCGAGATCCTTGCGCTGCTCGTCCATGGAACCCGACACATCCATCAGACAGAACATCACTGCCTGGCTGGACGGCGTGGGCTGCTTCACCCGGTTTACGTAGCGCAAATCGAACGGATCGATAAACGGAATGCGCCAGATGCGCCCGCGCAAATGGTGGATTTCCTCTTCGAGCAGTTTGATTTCGTCGCGACGGTCGTCCGGATCGGCCTTCATCACTTCGAGTTGCCGCTCCATCTCGTGCAACTGATTGACGAGCGGCGCACCGAGCGCAATACGGCGGCCGAGCGCGCTCCTCAGCGACCGGACCACGTCGATATTGTTCGGTGTGCCTTCGGCCGCCCAGCCCGCGCGGATACTTTTCCACGTAGGCACGGCCATCAGATGGGTTTTGACGAGACGCGGCAGTTCGAGGTCGTCGAAGAAATACTGCATGAACTCTTCGCGGCTCAGCTCGAATACGAAGTCGTCCTGACCCTCGCCCTCATTGCTGGCCTGATTGCCGCCGCCTCCACCACCGCCCCCTTGCGGGCGCTGGATCTTGTCGCCACGGATGTAGTCGGAATTGCCCGGGTGCACCATTTCGCGCTTGCCGCCGGGACCATGCCGGAACGACGGTTCCGCGATGTCCTTGCGCGGGATGATGATGCTCTGGGTGTTCTGAATGTCCTTGATGCTGCGGTCGCGCACCGCTTCCGAGACGGCGCGACGAATATAGTTCTTAACGCGGCGCAGAAAGCGCTCGCGGTTTGCAATGCTCTTGTTCTTGCCTGCTAACCTGCGGTCGATGATTTGATGAAGCACGCCCGGTCTCCCGTATCGACCAGAGTTAGCGCTTTAGCGCTTACTCTGGTCCTATGCACTCGCGTATCGACCAGAGTTAGCGCTTTAGCGCTTACTCTGGTCCTATGCACTCGCGTATCGACCAGAGTTAGCGCTTTAGCGCTTACTCTGGTCCTATGCACTCGCATGTCGACCAGAGTTAGCGCTTTAGCGCTTACTCCGATCCTATGCAGTCGCATGTCGACCAGAGTTAGCGCTTCAGCACTTACCCCGACCCCATGCAACTGCACTGATTTCCGCTGCGCGAGACGCACGCTGCATAGGCATGTCTACAAACAAACGCTATGTCCATACAGCTTGCGCCTCGCAAGGTGCCCGCGCGGACAGACCGCGCAGGCGGCACGCAGTGCGTATCATGACGATTTGCGCACGCGCAGATACCAGTCACACAACAAGCGCACCTGCTTCGGCGTATAGCCCTTGGTCACCATCCGGTTGACGAAGTCTTCATGCTTGCGTTGTTCCTCCGCCGAGCCCTTGGCGTTGAACGAGATCACAGGCAGCAGTTCCTCCGTGTTCGAGAACATCTTCTTTTCGATCACGACGCGCAGCTTCTCGTAGCTGATCCACGCAGGATTCTTCCCCGCATTCGCAGCACGCGCACGCAACACGAAGTTGACGATCTCGTTGCGGAAGTCCTTCGGGTTGCTGATGCCCGCAGGTTTCTCGATCTTCTCCAGTTCGGCGTTCAGCGCCGCGCGGTCGAAACTCTCGCCGGTGTCGTGGTCACGGAATTCCTGATCCTGAATCCAGAAATCCGCATACGTCACGTAGCGATCGAAGATATTCTGACCATACTCGGAATACGACTCCAGATACGCGGTCTGAATCTCCTTGCCGATGAACTCGGCATAGCGCGACGCCAGCACGTCCTTGATGAACGACAGATACTTCTGCTCGGTTTCCGGCGGGAACTGCTCGCGCTCGATCTGCTGTTCGAGCACGTACATCAAGTGCACCGGATTCGCTGCGACTTCCGTCGAATCGAAGTTGAATACACGTGACAGGATCTTGAACGCGAAGCGGGTCGACACGCCGGTCATCCCTTCATCCACGCCCGCGAAATCACGATATTCCTGATACGACTTGGCCTTCGGATCGGTGTCCTTGAGATTCTCGCCGTCGTACACCTGCATCTTCGAGAACAGACTGGAGTTTTCCGGCTCCTGCAAGCGCGTGAGCACCGACATCTGTGCCATCATCTTCAACGTGCCCGGTGCGCATATCGCATTGGCCAGCGACGAATTACGCAGCAGCTTCTCGTAGATTTTGACCTCTTCACCGTAGCGCAGGCAGTACGGCACCTTCACGACGAAGATCCGGTCAAGCAGTGCTTCGTTGTTGCGATTGTTGCGGAACGCCTTCCATTCCGACTCGTTGGAGTGAGCCAGAATCACGCCGTCGAACGGGATCGCGCCGAAGCCTTCCGTGCCCTTGAAGTTGCCTTCCTGAGTCGCGGTGAGCAGCGGGTGCAAGACCTTGATCGGCGCCTTGAACATTTCGACGAACTCGAGCAGACCCTGATTCGCGAGACACAGGCCACCGGAGTAGCTGTATGCGTCCGCGTCATCTTGTGCGTACTGTTCGAGCTTGCGGATGTCGACCTTACCGACGAGCGACGAAATGTCCTGATTGTTTTCGTCACCCGGTTCGGTCTTGGCGATACCGATCTGACGAAGGATCGACGGGTAGCGGCGCACCACGCGAAACTTGCGGATGTCGCCGTTGTATTCGTGCAGGCGCTTCACCGCCCACGGGCTAAGAATGTTTTTCAGGTAGCGGCGTGGAATACCGTATTGCTCTTCGAGGATCGGACCGTCCTCGTCGTAATCGAACAAACCGAGTGGCGACTCGTTGACGGGCGAGCCCTTGATCGCGTAGAAAGGCACGCGTTCCATGAGTTGCTTCAGCCGTTCCGCGATCGACGATTTACCGCCGCCGACCGGGCCTAACAGATACAGAATCTGCTTCTTTTCTTCGAGCCCCTGGGCCGAATGCCGGAAGTAGGCGACCACCTGCTCGATCACGTCTTCCATTCCGTAGAACTCACGGAATGCGGGGTATACCTTGATGACCTTGTTCGCGAAGATGCGCGACATGCGCGGATCGTTGCGAGTGTCTATCTGTTCGGGTTCACCGATTGCTGTCAACATGCGTTCGCCAGCCGTGGCGTACGCGGCGGGATTGTCTTTGCAGAGCGCGAGATACTCCTCGAGCGAGAGTTCATCTTCTCGTGTTTTCTCGAAGCGGGTCGCGAAACTGCTGTAGATATCCATGCTACCTCCTCGCCGAAGTCTAGACCGATGTCGTGCGCGGCGCGCTATTCGGAAACGACATCGCTCGAATTCATCCTAAACCCTTTTAAATTTTTTTTCACGAACTACGTTGCGAAAATCGCGCCGTATGCGCCTCCCCACATTCATCACTTGGAAACACAGATTCGCTCACCTACAATCTTCCGCTTGCAATGCTCCGTTATGCGGAGCGTCTCGTTCATCGAACGATCTCACTGCCGCACCAGACAGCCTGTCTGCACGCGCACACTTTCTTGCATCAAGCGCAGACGTCATGCGTTTTCCTTCATCCGGCTACTATTTTTATCAACGCGCGGCACGGTCTTTGGGTCTACAACAGCAAGCGTGTGTTACATGTTCGTTCGCCGTGCTGACCTGAGGCGCCCTTCACTGGCGCATCGTCAAGCAGTTCGTCAACGCGCCGGCGGTTTTGTTCCGCGCCATTTCGCATTGAGTGCAGCGGATCGCCGCGCGCCACTCATGCCTGACACGTGGTATTAACCGCGCCGGCGGCATGGTCGGGCGCATCTATGACTGGATCACGGCAACGCGACGTGCCGCTTCATAGGTGTATACGACCAAGCGCCCAGTGCAGATGCGGCAAATGCAAAACGGCCGCCCGCAGGCAGCCGTTTTGCATGAGACTTCGTCACGTGCCGTGACAAGCGCACCGTTACACACTCAGGTCAGTTCAATCTCCACTTCGCCGAGACCGTCGATATGGCCGCGCACAATGCCGGGCTTGTCCACATTGTGTGCGCCGACGTACGAACCGGTGGTGAGCGTCCATTCCGGCTCGATGGTGATGCCCATGGCGGCGCAATGGTTGACGAACCACACTAGCAATTCGCGCGGATCGCCTGCGGGATTACCGGTGGCTTCCGGCACCAGCGAGTCGCCGTCGAAGCTCAGTTCCAGTTCAGGCGACACGAAGTCGAATCCACGCGCGAGGCCTGCATAGGCAACCGGATGCCCGGTGATCAACGCGCCGTTGTTCTGCGCGTCGGCCAGTTGCGCGAGCGGCGCGACATTCGGCCACTCGGCAAAGCGGCTATCGACGATCTCGATGGCCGGCAGTACGACGCCGACCTTCGCGAGCACCTCGTCACGCGCATAGGCGCGGCCGCGCGGCTCGATCGCCTCGGTGAAACGAAAGGCGATCTCCAGTTCCACCAGCACGCGGAAGAAGCCGGCATGGGCCAGCCGGGCAGGCGAAGGCAACACCAGCGAAGCCGGAATCGGCGCGCCCGCGGCAGCCCCGCCCGGCGCTCTGGCGCCGATCTTCCATGCACCGGTCGAGTCGCCGAGGCCCGTAATGACCGCCTGCTGGATCGCGTACGCGGTGGCTGCGTCAGGCGGCAGGCTGTCGGGTGCGGGCGCATCGATCGGGCGATGCTGCCGGCGTGCTTCGACGAGGCGGTGCGCGAGGTCGTATGGCGTCATGTCGGTCCTTTGTGGCTGGCGCGTTGAGCGGTTGATTGCGGCGTTGGATTGCAGCAGTTGAAGATAGCGGGCTCATGGTCCGCGCGCTGACAGGCTGAAGCGGCGATGTTGCCGATGCAAGCGGTCGTTGCGCCCGACAATGTACCGGATCGCGACGCTCGCCAGGGCACGGACCAGGCTCGCAAACGTTACTTAGCCCGCAGGCCATGACAAAAGACCGCGGTTGCATGCGCAATCGCGGTCTTTTTCGTCGTGCGGTCGATCCGCACAAGCAGGGTTCCCGCCTGGCCGACACGAACTGGCCCTTGCGCAGCGCGTCGTCGGAGGTGGCGAGGTCGTTGTCTGCGTGCATGGCGCCATTCTGAAACGGCGTTCCAACACACTCGTTTGCGGCATTTCGCTTACATACTTGAAGGATTTGTATAGTACGAAGAAAGGCGCCACGCGCAATCGGAAGAAGTTACAAAATACTGGCGCGTCGCTCCCGCGCGAAGCCTCTTGGCTCGCACCCGGCATCGCGGTGCTCTGGATCAGGCCGCGAGATCGCGCCTGGCGGCGCCGGCCCAGGTCGCGGTCGATTCGCGCACGATCAGCCGTGGCGACACGACACGCCGGCGGCCCGGGGCGCGTGGATTGCCCGCCGAGGTCCCGGCAATGCGTTCGATCAGCGTCTGCGCGGCCATGTCGCCGAGCGCGCGGACCGACTGCCCGACCGTCGAGAGCGACGGATAGGTGAATCGGCCCAGTTCGATATCGTCGAAACCAATGATCGAGCAATCGCGCGGCACGCTGATATTGCGCTCCGCCGCGGCGCGCAGCGCGCCGATGCCCATCATGTCGTTGCCGGCAAATATCGCCGACGGCTTCACCGTGTCGAACAACTGCCCGGCCGCGCGATGACCGCCCGTCCCCGAAAAATCGCTTTCGACGATCGCACCGGCTGGAATCTCGATGCCGCGCTCGGTCATGGCGCGGATGAAGCCGTGCACCCGCATGGCGCTCACCGCCGTCTTCACCGGCCCGGTGATGCAGCCGATCCGCACGTGCCCCAGTTCGAGCAGATGGCGTGTCGCGAGATAGCCGCCCTTCTCGTGATCGATCTGCACCAGGTCGGCGTTCACGCCTTCAATATTCCGGTCCACGATGACCAGCGGCTCGCGGGCGTCGGCGAGTGTCTGCGCCAGTACGTCGTCGTCGCCGGCTGAGGCGACGATCAGTCCGTCGATCCGCTTTTCCTGCAGCACCCGCAGATAGTTGCGCTGCTTGGCCGGATCGTCGTCGGAATTGCAGAAGAACAGACAGTAGCCGTTGCGCGAGCAACCATCCTCGATGCCGCGCGCCATCTCCGCGAAATACGGATTCGTACTGTTCGGCACCACCAGTCCGATCGTCGCCGTCGCCCGCGCCTTGAGCGAGCGGGCCACCGCCGACGGTACATAGTGAAGCTGACGGATCGCGTGTTCGACCTTCGCGCGCACGTCGGCCGACACCGGCCGTGAGTTGTTCACGACGTGCGATACCGTCGTGAACGACACGCCCGCCACGGCCGCTACATCCTTGATCGTCGCCATAACCTGTGCTCCCCTGCCTGTTTTTCCCGCCGGTCACGCCATCTGGCGACCACCGGACGTCTTCATCGAAGACAGACCAACCCCTGAATACTCACGCTTACCGCTGTTGCCACTTTGACTGCCCCGCTTGCGTTACAGCGCCCGTGCCGCCGTCATGCGCGCTTGCGGCGGCTGCGATAGGTGTCCAGCACTACTGCCACCACAATCACCGCGCCGGTGATCATCCGTTTGGTCGGCTCGTTCGCGCCGATCTGCGCGAGGCCGGCCGCCAGCACCGAAATGATCAACACGCCGAAAAACGTGCTGATCACCGAACCTCGCCCGCCCATCAGGCTGGTGCCGCCGATCACCACCGCCGCGATCACCTGCAGCTCCACGCCGACGCCGGCATTCGGATCGGCCGCTTCCAGACGCGAAATCTGGAATAGCGCCGCCAGCCCCGCGAGCGCGCCCATCAACGCAAACACAATGATCTTGTACGGCCGCGGATTGACGCCCGCCAGCCGCACCGCTTCCTCGTTGGTGCCGATGCCGACCAGATAGCGGCCGAACACCGTGCGCGTGAGCACCAGTTGCGCAATCACCATCACCGCCACCGCGATCAGGAACGCCGGCGAGATGCCCACCGCGATCGGGTTCGACAGAAAATCGAAGGCGTCGCCGATATAGGCGGTGCGCGAATTCGTCATCTGATAGGCCATGCCGCGCGCCGCTTCGAGCACGCCGAGCGACACGATGAAGGACGGAATCCGCCAGCCCACCGTCACCGCGCCGGTCACGGTCCCGGTCAAGGCGGCTGCGGCGACGCCCAGCAGCGCCGAGGGCAACGGCCCCCAGCCCCACTTCAAGGCCGCCACGCTCACCACCGACCCGCCCAGCGCCAGCACCGATCCCACCGACAGGTCGATCCCGGCGATGATCAGCACGAAGGTCATGCCCACCGACATCACCACCAGATCGGGGATCTGATTGGCGATCGTGCTGAACGTGTCGTACGTCAAAAAGTGCGAACTCAGCAGCGAGAACAGCACGATCATCGCCAGCAACGCGCCGGCGAGGCCCAGATAGTTGGAAAAGCCAAGCCGGGTGCCGGCCGGCTTGCCGCTCGCGAGCGGCGCGGACGGGTCGGCGGGCGGCGTGACCTGAGCCACGTCAGTCGCGCCGGGCACATTGGCTGCGCCCTGCTTGCGGCTCGATGCTCCATGCACCGATTGATCGGTCATGACAGACTCCCTGCTGCGTGGGTATCGGGGGCGTGCAGCAACGCTTCGCGGCCGCGGTAGCCGGCGAAAGCCGCCGCCAGCAAGGCATCCTGCGACCAGTCGTCGCGCTCGAACACACCCGTCATGCTTCCCGCGGACATCACGCCGATCCGGTCGCAGATCAGCATCAGTTCACGCAAATCGCTCGACACCACGACAAGCGCGCGCCCTTCACGAGCCAGCGCACCCATCAACCCGTAGATATCGAATTTCGCGCCGACGTCGATGCCGCGCGTAGGTTCGTCGAACAACAGCACGCGGCAGTCGCGCGCCAGCCAGCGGCCGATCACGACCTTCTGCTGGTTGCCGCCCGACAGTTCGCCGACAATCTGCCCCGGCCCCGAACTGCGAATCCGCATCGCGTCGATCTGCTTTTGCGCCAGCACGTTCTCACGCTTCGCGTCGACGATGCCGTGCCGCGCCACCCGGCCGAGATTGCCGAGCGACACGTTGGCCGCGATCGGCTGCGGGAGCAACAGGCCTTCGCCTTTGCGGTCTTCGGTGATCAGTGCGATGCCGGCGCGCACCGCATCCGACGGCGAAGCAATCTGCACGGGCGTGGGCAGCGCGCCCGGCGTTCTGGCCAGCGACACCGTGCCGCCGTCCTTCTGATCGGCGCCGTAAATCAGCCGCATCAGCTCGGTGCGGCCCGCGCCGATCAGGCCGCTGATGCCGAAAATCTCTCCGGCGCGCACTTCGAACGACACGTCGCGCACCACCTTGCCGCGCCTGAGCGTGTCCACCTTCAACAGCGGCGCGCCGATGTTGCGCACGCCCAGATCGATCCGCTCGCCCAGTTCACGGCCGACCATCCACGTCACGATCTGATCGCTGGTCAGGTTCGCCATCGCGTCGACATGCACCAGCTTGCCGTCGCGCAACACCGCGATCTGCTCGGCCACCCGCGCCAGCTCTTCGAGCCGGTGCGAGATATAGACCAGCGCGACACCGCGGGTCTTGAGCCGGTCGATCTGCTCGAACAGCAGGTCGACTTCGCGCGCGGTCAGCATCGCGGTCGGCTCGTCGAGGATCAGCACGCGGCAGTCGTCGATCAGATTTCGCGCTATTTCCACCATCTGCTGATGCCCGATGCCGAGTTCGCCGACCAGCGTATCCGGATCGATCGCATCGAGGCCGACTTGCGCCATGGCGTGGCGCGCATCCTCGCGCAGCTTGCGACGGTCGATCCAGCCGAAGCGGAAGGCGCCCGCCTGCGGCAAGCGGTTGAGGAACAGGTTTTCGGCCACCGACAGCGTGGGCAGCAGATTCAACTCCTGCATCACCATGCGCACGCCGAGCGCTTCGGCTTCGGTGCGGCTTGCCGGCGCGTAGGGGGTGCCGCCGAGTT
This sequence comes from Paraburkholderia sp. IW21, assembly GCF_041321145.1. Taxonomy (NCBI): domain Bacteria; kingdom Pseudomonadati; phylum Pseudomonadota; class Betaproteobacteria; order Burkholderiales; family Burkholderiaceae; genus Paraburkholderia; species Paraburkholderia sp. IW21. Next base: position 160,731 of record NZ_JBGGWA010000003.1, read on the forward strand.
GCATCGTGCCGGTGGTCGGATCGACGAGGCCGCCGATGATCTTGGACAGCGTACTCTTGCCGGCGCCGTTCTCGCCGGTCAGCGCCAATACCTCGCCGGCGCGCAGCGACAGCGAAACGCCGGCGAGCACCGGTTCGGCATAGGTCTTACCGATATCGGTGACAGACAGTACGGCAGGCAAGACGTCGTGCTCGGTTGAATCCATCGCGATCCTGGTTGCGGGGCTCTCGATGCGGCTTCATGCGATTCGCTCGAATGAGGCAGCCAACGACAGCCGCGTGTCATGCCGGTTCAATGCGCGAAATGCGCCGGCGCCTTCGACCACGCCACCCTCCCGCCGCGCAGCCGCCGTCATGACGCTTACCTCTGGCTTTAACGGCGGCGCGGCAGGTTTCTTGAGCGTTTATTGAATTGGCGCGGATTCGCGTGCTTCTTCCTTGCATTCAGCATGCAACGGCGTCAGCGCAAACCCGCGTGCCTGGAGCTTATTGCGGTGCTGGCCTGGGTTCTTATTGCAGTCCTTACTGCTCGATGCCTACTTGGTCACGAGATCGCACGGCGTTTCCACCACGCCGGACAACTGCGACTGCTTCTTGTGCTCGTTGATCGCCTTCAGTGCGGTGTCGATACCGAACACGGCCTGCTTGGCAGCGTACTGGTCGGCGGTGGCGAGCACGCGGCCGTCCTTGAGCATCGGCTTGATCGCGCCGATGTTGTCGTAGCCGACCACCAGCACCTTGCCCTGCTTGCCTGCGGCGCGCACGGCCGAGACCGCGCCGATCGCCATGTTGTCGTTACCGGCCAGCAGCGCCTTCAGATTCGGGTACTCATTGAGCATGGCCGACGCCACCGCGTTGCCCTTGTCGATTTCCCATTCGCCGGACTGCACCGACACGACCTTGGCGCCGACGGTGTTCATGGCGTCCTTGAAGCCCGCAGTGCGCTGCTGCGCGTTGGTGGTGGTCGACACGCCTTCGATGATGCCGACTTCGTCGCCCGCCTTCAGCTTCTTCGCCAGGTAATCGCCGACCTTCTGCGCACCCTTGCGGTTATCCGGGCCGACGAACGGCACATTCAGGTCTTTCGACTTGAGCACCTCCGGGTCGAGCCGGTTGTCGATGTTCACGACGATGATGCCCGCGTCGACCGCCTTCTTGACGACTGGCACCAGCGCCTTCGAATCAGCCGGAGCCAGCACGATCGCATCGACCTTCGAGACGATCATCTGTTCGACGATACGGATCTGGTTCGCGGTATCGGTCTCGTCCTTGATGCCGTTCGTGATCAGATCGAACTGGGAAGAATTGTGCTTCTGGTAGTCCTTCGCGCCGGTTTCCATGGTCAGGAAGAACTCGTTGGCGAGCGATTTCATCACCAGCGCGACCTTCGGCTTATGGGCGGGCGCGGTTTGCGCATACGCGGTGGAAAACGGCAAGGCGGCGGTGGCGGTGACGAGGACGGCGGCCGCCAGTATGCGGCGGCGAATGCGATGGCTCATGCCTATCTCCAAGGTTTGTCGGGCTCGCGGTCGAGCCGTATTTTTGTTGCGCGCAAACGTTTGCGACGTCCTATTCTCAGCGGTTTGCGACGTCCTATTCTCAGCGCGGCCTGTTCGGATTGTCAACGATTCGCCGTGTTGCAATGCACCGGCACGCAGAAAATGCGTCGATGCCATGCGCTCGATCAATTCGACCCGGCGCGGCGGATAAGCGCACCGGCAGGCTGCATATTGGCAAGGGTCCCTCGCTCGGTCCGTGCGTGGCAGATTGGCCGCCGGCTGCAAGCTCAACAGCCGGCGGGTCGCTTATGCTGGACTTTTATTGCGCGTGGTGCAAGCGGGGACAACGCGGGGCGGCGGCCAACCGCTTGTCAAAGCCAGCCGGCCTTGCGGAAGCGCCAGTAAAGGATCAGATCCACCGTGAACATCACCGCCAGACAGACCGGATAGCCGTACTTGTAATGCAGTTCGGGGATGCTCTGGAAGTTCATCCCGTAGATGCCGGCGATCATGGTCGGCACCGCGAACAACGCGGCGAACGAGCCGAGCCGTTTGGTCACCTCGCTCTCCGCAAGCGAGATCATCCCCAGATTGACCTGCACTGCGGTGACGATCATTTCGCGCCGGCCGTCGATGGTTCTGACGATCCGTTCAAGGTGGTCGTAGACGTCGCGAAAATAAGCCTGCATGCCTTCGCAGATGCTCGGAATACGGCCGCCCGTCAATTTGCCGATCGCTTCCTGCAACGGCGCAATGTGGTGCTGGAGAATCACGAGGCGGCGTTTCAGCGAGTACAGGTCCTCGATGATCGCGCGCGATGCCGCTGAATTATTGCGCTCGAAGATCCGGTCTTCGAGCGCTTCGATCTCGGTGTTCATCGCCTCGATGATCGGGAAATAACGATCGACAATGTCGTCGGCGAGCGCATACAGCACGAATGCCGAGCCCTCCTTGAGCAGTTGCGGCTCGCGTTCGCAGCGGGCCCGAACGTTCTGAAAACCAGCACGCGTGCCGCGGCGCACCGACAGCACATAGTTGCGTCCCACGAAAACGTCGACTTCGCCGATCAGCAGTTCGCCCTCTTCGTCCATCTCGACGGTATGCATCACGGCGAACAGCGATTCGCCGTACTCCTCGATTTTCGGCCGCTGATGGCCGTTTTGCGCGTCCTCGATCGCGAGCTCGTGCAGGCCGAACTCATGTTTCATCACGGCCAGCTCGTCCGATCCCGGGTCTTTCAGCGCGACCCAGACGAAACACTCGGGCCGTGCCACGTAGTCGCTGATGCTATCGATATCGATGTCAGCCAGCTTCCGGCCGTCCTGATAGGCGGCGCAATTGATCAGCATGTTGAATTACCTTGAAAACGGAAGCAGCCCGGCCGCCTTCCCACACTGCGTAAGATCGGCGTGAGGTCTGCAATGGACGATTACGCAATAGCCGTCATATTAAGTGCCAGGCGTGAACGTCATGTATCCAATTGTTAAAACGTGCTTGCGGTGAAGTTGAGCGCTACGAGGCGCTCGACGGCTCTGCCCGCCGCTATCGGGCAACCCTGCGCAAGGCGATGCGGTGATCTTCACCGAAGGTGACCGACGCGCGGTTCGTATAGCGCGTGTCGGCTGTCACCGTGAAGCGCATCTCGACGACCGGATCGAATTGCGTGGACACCCCGATGCGATGCATGCCCGGGCTCAGGTAGAAGACCACATGTTCGCCGTTCATCAGATCGGTGACCTGCTCGCCGTCGATATACACCAGCGCGTCGCGGAACCGGACGATAACGTCGCGGGAACGTTCACGCCGCACGTCCACGGCGACCAGTCCGGTTGCCGGCTGCGTGTAGCCGGGCTGGACGATGCGCGCTTGCGGCACCTCCTTGAACGGGACGGGCTCGGCGGGCGTGGAGGCGCAACCGGCGAGCGAGGCGATGGCAAGCGCGAGAAGCAGGGCTTCGCAGCGGAATCGCGGGCGCGTGAGCATGCTGGGTCTCCCGAGTTGTGGTTGTGGTTCTGCTTCTTTGTTATAGGCGCGTTCCGCCATCCTGGCCGAACGGCCAAACGCGGCGCACCCTCTTGCGTGGCGCCGCGTTCTTCTTCATGATCGCTGCAAAGGGTTGCTCTGTGGGCGCCCTGCGCTGCGGATTTACCCTCAGACCCGCCGCGTGCTACCTTTGTTGCCAGCATGTTTGCTTCTCTGTATCGGCTATGCGCAACGCTTCATTGCCTGCCTCGCCGGACAATACAATCAAGGAGACTGCAATGTGGTATTTCACCTGGATACTCGGCATCGGCGTGGCGTTGGGCTTTGGCATCATCAATGTGATGTGGCTGGAGGCCAGCGGCAGGTTCGTGCGTGACCCGCAGCAGCACGCCGGCACCCCGCCCGCCACGCCCGGGGACACGCCGTCGTGACACATCTGGTTTTCTTCTGCGGTCACGCAGGCACCGGCAAGACAACCCTGGCCAGGAAACTGATCGGGCCGCTCATGCAGGCAAGCGCGTCGCCCTTCTGCCTGCTCGACAAAGATACGCTGTTCGGTGGCTACAGCGCCGCCGCCATGGCCATGCTGACTGGCGATCCGAACGACCGCGACAGCCCGCTTTTTCTGCAGCACCTGCGCGATCCCGAGTATCGCGGCCTGCTCGATACCGCCCGCGACAATCTCGAGATCGGCGTCAGCGCACTGGTGGTCGGCCCGCTATCGCGCGAAGTGCGCGAGCGGCGCCTGTTCGATCGCGCATGGCTGGGCGTCGGCGCGGACGTGGCGCTGCGCGTCGTGTGGGTCTACACGTCGGAAGAGATGGCCCATCGGCGTATTGTCGAGCGCGGCAATCCGAACGATGCATACAAACTCGCGCATTGGGATGAGTACCGGCAACGCCGCTTCGTGCCGAGCGGCGGCCTTTGCGAAGACCTGTTGATGTTCGATAACACCGCGCCAACTGCTGCTGATTACGACGCGTTGCTCGCACGGCTCGTGGGCGAACCGCGTGCTTCGTCTGTGATGCTGCCGTCGGTGCCCGTATAGGACCGCCGGGCTTCGGCAAAGGCAAACGCCCCACCGGGCGGGGCGTTCGGGTGGCCCTCTGCGGGGCCTTCTTCCCGACGTGCGGCAGACATCGCCGCGTGAACGTACGGCCCTCGGTTTTGAGCCTCAAGGCGACAGTCGCGCCTTACGCCGTTGCCATCTCATCCAGCGACTGCCCTTCGTACAACTGGCCGAAGCGGTTCGCGAGGAAGTCGCGCAGCGACACCTGCTCCTGACGGATAAAGCCGCTTTGCGGCAGCTTCTTTTCGCGGAACAGGTCGAGCACCGCGCACATCGCGCCGGCCGTGGTGATCTGGATCGCGCTCATCGGCACGCCGCACACCGTCTTCGCGAAGATCTTGCGGGTGAACACTTCCTGCACCAGTTGGCCGTCGCGCATGCCGCTCACCGTGATGAACACCAGTACGACGTCTTGCGCGGTCGACGGCACCGAGCGGCGCATGATGGTCTTGAGCGTGTCGCGGTCGCTGGAAAGACGCAGGTCTTCCAGCAGAAACTGCATCAGGTTGCGGTGGCCCGGATAGCGCACCGACTTGTAGTCGAGCGTTTCGACCCGGCCCGACAGCGTTTCGCATAGCGTGCCCAAGCCGCCGGATGTATTGAAGGCCTCGTATTCCGTGCCGTCGAGCGAGAAGTGTTCGAGGCCTTCGAGCGGCTGCACCCACTGCGTGCGGCTGTCGCGGATCGCTTCACACGGCTGACAATATTCGTTGATCAGACCGTCGACGCTCCACGTCAGGTTGTATTTCAGCGCATTGGTCGGGAACTCCGGCAGCGCGCCGACGCGCATCTTGACGTCGCGGATTTCGCTGAAGCGGTTCGCCAGTTCATGCGCGGCGATGCCGATGAAACCGGGTGCGAGACCGCATTGCGGCATGAAGGCGTGCTCGGCGTCGTCGGCGATCGCGCGGATCGCGTGAGTGGCGCGCACGTCTTCAGTCAGATCGAAGTAATGCACGCCCGCGCCCTTGGCTGCCGAGGCCACATTCACCGCCAGGTAGTACGGCAGCGCATTGACGAGCGCGTCGAAGCCTTGCACGGCAGCGCGCAGCGCCGCGGCGTCGGCCGAATCGACGCGGCGGGTCGGAATGCCTTGGGCGGCGAGCTTATCGAGTGCGTGCTGATCGCGGTCGAACGCGACGACGTCGTAGTCGCCGGTGCCTCGCAACATGTGGGCGATGGTGTGACCGATCAAACCTGCACCAACGATGGCTACTTTCATGCGCTTCTCCTGGTTTTCTGTGTGCTGTCACCAGCTTGGGAAGTGCGCTGCGCTTAAGGCGCCGCGCCCGGCGGGCTGAACCCTTGAGACACAGTTTAGGGAGAAGCGAAAACAGTTCATACGCGCAAAATGCTGCGATATGACCATCAACTTCGACGTTATGACGAACGCGTCAGTCTAAATGTCGAAATGGTATTAAAGCGGCGTAAAACCGGGTGTCGCGATCACACCATCCCGCGGTCGATCTTGCGCGCGAGAATGATCGACGTCGTGGTGCGCTCCACCCCTTCCAGGCCGCCGATCTGGTCGAGCAGATCGTTGAGGCGGTCGGGCGAATCGGCGCGCAGCCACGCGACGTAGTCGAACTCGCCGCTCACCGCGCACAGCAGTTGCACCTCGGGCATCTTGCCGAGCCGTTTCTGCACTGTCGGCCCGTGCTTCGGCGCAATGATGATGCCGACGTAGGCATAGATGCTCGAGTCGAGCACGTCCTGGCCGAGCCGCACGCTATACCCCGCGATCACGTTGCTGCGCTCCAGCCGTGCGATGCGGGCGATCACGGTGGTGCGCGCCACGTCCAGCTGGCGCGCGAGATTGGCGACGCTCTCGCGAGCGTTGGCTTGCAGCAGCGCAACGAGGTTGCGGTCGAGGTCGTCGAGTTGGTCGAGGCGCGGAGGTCTCATCGAGGGCGAAAGAAGTTGGTCAGCAGTGGAGCGGATTATCGCGCGTCTTCAGCTTTGAGCGGCGAAGTGGCGAAGTGATGAAGTCATTCGGCAGCGAAGCCGCGAGCCGCGAGCCGCGAGCCGCGAGCCGTGGGCCGCGAGCCGTGAGCCGCGAGCGGCAAAGGCGAGCGGCGCCCGCTCACACACCAAACCGTTCGATCACGAAATCGATAAAACTGGTGAGCTTGGGCGTGGCGCGGCGATCGCGTGGATAGACCAGATGGACGGGCGCGCCGTCGGGCAGATAGTCTGCCAGCACGGACACCAGCTCGCCGCTGGCGATCTCTTTGGCGAGCAGCGCCTCCGGCTGCAACACCAGCCCGAAACCGCGCAACGCGGCGACCTTGAGCGCCTGGCCGTTATTGGCCCGGAACCGTCCAGCGCGCAGCTGGTTTTCGTCCGCGGTCTCGCCGCCTAGCCGCCACAAGCCTTCACGGCCCCAATGCAGAAAGCCGAGGCATTCGTGCTGAACCAGATCGGCCGGCGTGCGCGGCGTGCCGGCGCGCTCCAGATACGCCGGCGACGCGCATGCGCGCATCCGGTAAGGCTTCAACGGCCGCGCGACGAAGCTCGAATCCGGCAGATGCCCGATTCGCACCGACGCATCGAAGCCCTCTTCCACCAGATCGATCATGCGGTTCGACAGATCGAGTTCGAGACTCACGTCCGGCCACGCGCTCAGATAGTCGGTCATCGCCGGGGCAAAGACTTCGACGCCGTAGGTCAGCGGCACCGTCACCTTCAGCACGCCGCGCGGCGCGGCCGCCATCGCCTCGGCGAGGGACTCCGCCTCCTTCACGTCGGCCAGAATGCGCCGGCACTGCTCGTAATATTGCCGGCCGATTTCAGTGAGACTCTGACGGCGCGTGGTGCGCGTCAGAAGCCGCGTCGCGAGCCGGGTTTCAAGCGAGCGGATGTGCTTGCCCACCATCGCCGACGAAATATCGAAGCGCTCGGCAGCCGCCGAGAGACTGCCCGCCTCGACCACTGCGACGAAGATTTCCATGCTGACGAATTTATCCACCCGCTATTTCCTTTCGTTTCGGTTGTAAGCGTTTGTCGCACCGCAGCCGCATTGTAGGGATATCGTGATACTAATAGCGGCGACGGCGAAGTGGGCAGCCGGCCATCTTGCGTTGCCATGGGTAACGCATGGTGGGCCGCTCGCCATGCTCGCCTTGTCCCAATTCGAACAGACATCAGGAGTTTCGATGAAAAAAACACTCGTCATGCTGGCCTCCGCAATCGCTATGAGCGGCGCATTCGCACAAACTTCCGCGCCGGCTTCGGCACCGATGAGCGCTTCGGCTCCGGCACCCGCCGCCAAAGGGAGTCACGAGCGCAATGTCGAAGACCGCATCGCCTTCCTGCATTCGCAGCTGAAGATTACCTCGGCCCAGGAATCGCAATGGAACGCTTTTGCCGATGTCATGCGCAACAATGGCCAGACGATGGGGCAACTGTTCCAGCAGCGTAAGGCTGAGACGAACCTGTCGGCGCTCGACGACATGAAGCAATACGCGACGATTGCGCAAGCACATGCGGACGGCATGAAGAAACTGGTCGACGCGTTTGATCCGCTGTATAGCAGCTTCTCGCCGGAGCAGAAGAAGCTGGCTGATGTCACTTTCCATCAGCCGGGCGGCGCCGAGGGGGGGCATCGTCATCACGGCAAGGGCGGCGGCAAGAAGGCGCCGGCGAGCGATGCAACGGTAAAGCCGTAACCGGTTGATTGCGCGGAGCGCGGGCGATGCATCTGGCATGATGCGGAGTCCCGCGCTCCTGAGCGCGCAGCTTAGCCCCTATACCCTTCATGACCGAACTCAAAAACCTCGATCTGAGTAACGATGCCAACGCCCAGCGCGTCGTCAAAAGCGAAACTGTCAGCGTTGAATTCGCCGCGACCGCAGGCGAACTGATGAGCCTGGAAGGCCCGAACCGCTATGTCCGCGGCGACGCGCTCATCACCGGCTCGACCGGCGACCGCTGGGTCGTCTCGCGCGAACGCTTCGACGCCAAATACCTGCCTGAAGACACCGCCCTCGCTCATGGCGAACCGGGTGCGTACCGCAACCGTCCGGCCGTCGTCCTCGCGAGGCAGATGAATGAAGCGTTCTCGCTGGCCCGCTCAGCGGGTGGCGGCGACGTACTGCACGGCGCGGCCGGCGACTGGATCATGCAGTACGCCCCGGGCGACTACGGCGTGGTGCAGGCAGCACGCTTTGCGAAGGTCTATCGGCTCGCGGATTGAATCGCAGCCCGGATGAGCGCAGTCAGCCCGGCGGCGCTCGCAGTCCCTTCAGGCCGAGGGCCTTGAGCGAACCGTTTCAAGCAAACTCGTCGCCGAGATCCACCGTGACATCGCGCGGCACCGCCTCGCCGTTCGCATACTGCTCTTCGAGCGAGCCGATGCTCGCTTCGACATACGCCCGCAGCACCGCGAAGCTGCGCCCGCGCAGCCGCGCCGGCATCGCGCGATAACGCGCCAGCGCCGCCGGCGCGATCACCACGGTCATCACGATCCGGCGCGCGGCCGCGCCGAACCGCATCGCAACCCAGTGAATCGCCAGCGTTGGCGTGCCGTCTTCAGCCGCGTGCTGGATGAACTGCGTCTGCTCGGGAAACAAGTCGCTGACGACGCGGGCCAATTCCTCGAACTCGGAATTCGCGCAGTCGTATTGGTAAGCTTCTTCCATGGGATGTGCCGAAAATTAGAGGATCGTCGAAGGCTTGCGTGGCAGGCTCATCACGCGGCAACCGCCGCCGGGCGTCGGAACACGCGGAACAACACGCCCGCGACAACCACCGCCCCCAACGCATACACACCGTCCACCGCAGCGAGCGGCACAAGGTTCGCCTGAAACAGCGCAGCGGGCACGTCGACCAGCGCGTGCAGCGCAATCGCCAGCGGCAAGATTCCGCGCCAGCCCGCCCGCACGCCGCGCCACATCAGCACCGACAAGCCAATCTGGAACACCAGCGCGGCCACCCGTTCGAGCGCGAAAATGCCGGCCGTCTGCGGTGTCAGGCTGGCGAGGATCACGTGAATGCGCAGCAGCGAGTCGGCCGGCAGATTGCTCAGGTAGCCGTCCAGCTCGCCGCGGTTTTCGAAGACCGCGAACAGGAGCCATTGAATCTGGACCAGCACGCCGACGAGCCAGGCTTCAGCGCCGCCGTGGCCGAGGCCGTAGGTCAGCGCCGTGCCGTCGCCCGTATTCGCCGCGGCCCCGGACTTCGCTGCCGCGCGCCTCATCAACAGCCGCATGCCGATGAAGCGTCCCACTTCCTCGCAGACCCCCGCAGCCAACGCGCCGTACACCACGAACGCCAGCGGATTGGACAGGAAGGTGGCGCTCACCTCGTTCCGATGCAGCACATAGTCGTTCAGCGCGCGCTCGATCACCATCGCGAACAGCGCGAACACGGCAATGCCGGTGATCGCGTCGCGGGGGTTCAGCGCGAGCGGCCGGCGCAAACGGCGGTAGATCAGGAACGGTAAGGCGGCGACCAACAGCGTCGCGAGGGCGAGGGTCGAGAGGGTAAACGGTTCAACAACCATGAGTTTCCTTGCGATGACCGGCGCGCACCCGCTGCGCGCCGCAGCCCGAATGATCGCAGATCAACGCGAAGTTGACGCGCGGACGATCAATTCGCCTGGCAAGAGGCAGTCGCGCGCGGTGGTCTGGACACCGTCAATGCGCTCATGCAGAAACTCGACCGCACGGTAGCCGATCTCATAGGTCGGCTGGCGGATCGTCGTGATGCCGGTCAATTCGGCCCATTCCGGATCGTCGATCGACAGCAGCGCGACGCGCGCCTGCCAATCCGCGCCGTAACGCGCTTTCAGATGCAGGGCGAGGCGCAGCGCGACCGGCGCGTTGGCCGCGAACAAGGCGAGGCGTGTGACTTTACGCGTGGCGGCATCAGGAGCGCCGGCGGCATCGATTGCGCGATCCAGTTCGGCGAGGGCGCGCTCGACGGCTGCCGGCTCTGCAAGATTCAGCACCAGCGTATGCCCACGCGCGCCGCGCTTGCCGCCTTCGCCTTTCCCGCTCGTCCCGCCGTCATGACCCTCGCCGCCCTGCCCGCTCATCACCTCGCGAAACGCCGCCTCGCGCAGTTGCCGCGAACTGACTTGCTCGAAAGGCTGCACGACAAACCAGATATCGTCGAAGCCGCTTTCGAGCAGATGCCGGGTGCCGAGTTCAGCCGCAGCCCGATTGTCCAATCCGACCATGTCGGTGACAAGACCATCGACCGAACGGTCGACCAGCACCGCCGGAATGCCGCCCTCGCCCACCGGCCGCAGCGTTTCCTCGTGTACCCCAAGCGCGTTGACAATCACGCCCTCCACGCGATACGTGGTCAGCAGTTGCAGATAGCGCCGCTCCATTTCGACTTCGTTGGCCGCGTGGCAGATCAGCGGCATCAGCCCGAGCGCCTGGCAAGCGGCTTCCACGCCTTGCAGCACTTCCACGGTGTACGGGTTGGTCAAGTCGGCGAGCAGCATGCCGATCAGGCGATTGCGGCCACGCTTGAGGCCGCGCGCCATCTGGTTCGGCTGATAGTCGAGCCGCTCGATGGCCGCCTCGATGCGCGCGCGCAACGCCGGCGACAGTACGCTCATCTCGCCGTTCAGATAGCGCGAAATGCTGGTCTTGCCAGTACCGGCTTCGCGCGCGACGTCGGTGATCGTAGCGCGGCGCGGGGCGGCGAGCGGCGTGGTGCTCATTTCTTCAACACTTCGCGGTTGACGATGTTGATCGTCAGCGTACCGTCGAGCGCGGCGACAAGGTTCTCCGCCGCATTGCGCGCCATCGCATGGCGGGTCTCGTGCGTCGCCGAGCCGATATGCGGCAGCGCGACCACGTTCGCCATTTTCAGCAGCGGTGAATCGGCCGGCAGCGGTTCGGTTTCGAACACGTCCAGACCCGCGCCGTGAATCGTGCCGTTTTGCAGCGCGTCGATCAGCGCCTTTTCATCGACAGTCGCGCCGCGCGATGCGTTGATCAGGATGGCGCTTCGCTTCATCGACCTGAACTCTGCCGCGCCGATCATATGCTTCGTGTCGGGCGTGAGCGGCACCTGCAGGCAGACGAAGTCAGCGGTGGCGAGCAGTTCCGGCAATTCGACACGCCGCGCGCCGTACGCCTGTTCCGCCTGCGGATTCGCGCTGCGACTCGTGTACAGCACCTTCATGCTGAAGCCGAGCGCCGCACGCCGCGCGACCGCGCCACCGATCCGCCCCAACCCGACGATGCCGAGCGTCTTGCCCTGCACGTCGATGCCGAAACGCTCCGGCCCGATGCTGTGCCGCCACTTACCCGCCTTCACCCAATCAGCGAGTTCGACCACCCGGCGCGCCGACGCGAGGATCAGCGAGAACACCGTATCCGCAGTGGACTCGGTCAGCACGTCCGGCGTGTGCGCGAGCAGAATGCCGCGGCGCGTGAGATCGGCAACGTCGAACGGGTCGAAACCCACCGAGACGGTCGACAAAACCTTCAGCCGGCTCGCGCCTTCGAGCATCGCCGGCGTGATCTTCACGCTCGAACCGATACCGCCGTCTGCGTCCTTCAACGCGGCAACCAACGTGCCGTGCTGCGCCGGGTCGACCTGCACGACTTCCGCGTGCTGTTGCAGATACGCGAATACCTCCTCAGGGAGCGACTTCCAGGCGACGATCTTCTTCATCAGCTTATTTTCCTTGCAGCGGTGTAGCGAGCGGGGGCGCGTTCGTCAACGGTTGCGGCTCTGGTTTGATGATCAGCGTCAGAATCACCGCGGCGACCAACGCCACGCTCATGAACGCATAGGATGCCGCAGGCGAACCGGTCGCGCCATTCAGATAGCCGACCACATACGAGCCGACAAACGAACCGAGCGCGCCCATGCTGTTGATCAGCGCCATCGCGCCGCCCGCGACGTTCTTCGGCAGCAGCTCCGGCACGATCGCGAAGAACGGTCCGTACGGCGCATACATCGCGCCGCCGGCGATCACCAGCAGCGCGTACGAGATCCAGAAGTGCGTGGAGCCGAGCGCATACGACGCCGCGAACGCCACCGCGCCGACCAGCAGGAACGGCCACACGAACACTTTGCGGCGGTTGAGTTTATCCGATGCCCACGAAGCCGCAAGCATGGCGATCGTCGCGGCCAGATAAGGCAGCGCCGAGAGCCAGCCGGTTTCGACCATGCCGAATGTCGAACCATTCTTCAGGATCGACGGCAGCCACAGCACGAAACCGTACACGCCGATGCTCCAGCAAAAATATTGCGCGCACAGCTTGATCACGGCGGGCGTGCGGAACGCTTCGCTGTAATTGCGCATCGGCTTGATCGCGGCCTGTTCGGCCCGCAACGTTTCGGCGAGATCGTCCTTTTGCTGCTGGGTGAGCCACGACACCTGCTGCGGCTTATCCTTCACGATGAACCACCAGCACACCGCCCAGAGGATCGCGGGCGCGCCTTCGGCGACGAACATGTGACGCCAGCCGAACGAATGCACCAGATAGCCCGACACCACCGACATCCACAGCACCGTTACCGGATTGCCGAGAATCAGGAACGTGTTGGCCCGCGAGCGCTCGCTTTTGGTGAACCAGTTGCTGATGAAAATCAGCATCGCGGGCATCACGGCGGCTTCGACCACGCCGAGCAGGAACCGGATCACCATCAGCGACGGAATATTGCTGACCATGCCGGTCAGCGCCGCGCAGCCACCCCACAGGACCAGGCTCCAGAACACGAGCTTCTTGACGCTGCGGCGTTCCGCGTAAATCGCGCCGGGAATCTGGAAGAAGAAATAACCGAGGAAGAACAAGGCGCCGATCAGCGACGACAACCCCTTGCTGATGCCGAGATCCTGATTGATGCCGGCGGCCGACGCGAAACCGAAGTTCGCGCGGTCGAGATAAGCGAGGCTATACGTGATGAATACGATCGGCATGATCGTCCACCAACGGCGAATCGCGAGCGATGAGGTCATGGGTGTCTCCTTTTACGGCTTCCCGAAACGATGAAGGACGGATAGGGGCGCTGTTCGAGCGCTCTTGCTGTTATCGAGCCAGCCAGGCTGACTGCGGCATTGTTGCGGCCGTTTCAGGCCGCGGTCGCAACGTGTGGAACATCGGCAAGCTCGAGCGCGTCGAGTTCGGCGCGGCTCGGCAGGCCTTCGGAATCGCCAATCACCTGGATCGCCAGGGCGCCGACGCGGTTGCCGCGCGCCACCGCTTGCGGCAGCGTCTTGCCTTCAAGCAACGCGCTGACCACGCCGACGGCGAAGCCATCGCCCGCCCCGACCGTGTCCACCACCTTCGCGACCGGTTGGCCGGCGATCACGGCGGCATCGCCGGCGCTGCGAAAGTACGCGCCTTGCGCGCCGAGCTTGATGATCACGCCGCGCGCGCCTTGGTCCAGATAGAACTTTGCGATGTCGTCCGGCTGCGTGTAACCCGTCAGGATCTCGCCTTCGCCGATGCCGGGCAGCACCCAGTCCGCCAATGCGGCGAGCGCGTTCAAGCCTTCGACCATCGAGGCGCGCGAGGGCCACAGCGTCGGACGCAGGTTCGGGTCGAACGAAATCGTCTTGCCGGCGGCACGCATTTCGCGCGCCAGATGGAACGCGAGTTCACGCGAGCCGGCCGAGATCGCCGGCGCCACGCCCGTCAGATGCAAGTGACGCGCAGGCAGCACGTAGTCCGCCGCGTAGTCGGCCAACGACAGATGGCTCGCCGCCGACCCTTTGCGAAAATACTCGACCGCGGGATCGCTGCCGTCGTCGTTTCTGGACTTCAGCTGGAAGCCGGTTGGGTAACGCTCGTCGGTGGTGACGCAGCGCTGGTCGATGCCTTCTTTGGTCAGCGTGTCGCGCACGTACTGGCCAAACGAATCGTTGCCGACGCGGCTCATCCAGCCCACCTTGAAGCCGAGTCGTGAGAGGCCGATCGCCACATTCAGATCGGCGCCCGCAATGCGCCGGGTGAACTGTCCGACACCGGCGAGCGGGCCGGTTTCGGCGGCCACGAACATGGCCATCGCTTCGCCGTAGGTGATGACGTCGAGTGCTGCGTTTGAGGTGCTCATGCTTCGCTCCTGCGTGTTCCTTTTAATGCGTGTTTTTGCGTGTGCTTCGTTGCCCGTGCTGCATGTGCTTCTCTGCCCGTCATTCGCTGCATGTAATCGCTGCGCGTGCTTAGCTGGGTGTGCTTCGCTGCATGCACTTCCCCGCCCGTACCGCATGAACATTTCCCCGCGTGCTTGAGTTGCGCGCCTTTAATTGACACTGCGTTTGACCCTGCGCTCCCAGTTCCCACGCGCCGCTTACGCGGCCCCCAGCCATGCGACGTAATGCGCCGCATCCGCCTCGATACGGCTCGCATCGAAGGGAAATTCGATGCCGCGCGGGACGTGGCGCGGCAGCTTGTCGAGCACTGCGGCGAACCGCGCGTCGCCAGCGGCCGGCGCGGCGGGACAGCGTCGTGCGCCCTCGCCCGCCACGGTCTTGCAATGGATGTATTCAACGTGCGCCGCGAGCGGCCCGGCGGCATCGAGCGGCGCGACATCGCGCCATGCCCAGTTGCCGATGTCGAAGGTCATGCCGAGGACGTCGGCGCGGCCTTCGCGCGCCAACGCGTCGAACAGGCCGACGAATTGCGCGAGCGAGCCCCCCGCGGCCAGTTGGCCGTTTTCGACGACGAGGCGCACGTTCGCGCCGCGCAGGTGGTCGGCAATCGCCCCGCTATGGGCCTCGGCGGCGAAACCACCCAGTTGCAGCTTCACGAAACGCGCGCCGAGCGCCGTCGCTTCGTCGAGCGCGAGACGCAATGCGGCGGTGTCAAGGTGTCCGTCAGGGGTGTAAAGCGAAGCGGGGGTCGAATATACGGACCACAAGCCCAGTTCCGCGATTGACTTGCCGAGCACGCGCAAGTGCTGCGGCGCGGCGCCGGCCTCGTCGGCGAACAGTTCGCGGCGTACTTCGAACGCGGCCGCGCCAGCCTGCCTGCTCGCGTCGGCCCACTTCAGATGACCGCCCGTGCGGACCGCGTCCATCCCGAATGCGCTTGCGACGATCACCACGTCAACTGCGTCAGTCATGTCGAATTTACTCAAAACCTGTCTCGCGATCGGCAGTTGGAACCGGTTCCAATCCCGTTTCGAAAAAAAGCGCCGAGGCGCCTTGGAAGCACTGAATAGTGCGCCGGGGCCCGCGTCATGCACCATAGTGGAAATCCCCAGGCGAACCCGGCATGAGAGCCGGTGCCGGCAGGCCAAGGCTTGGTGGGCATTCAACCCGAGCGCAGGCTGTTAGCCACCGGCGCCCTGGGCTAACGGCCTCGCTGTGGGAATGCGCAGTTAAGCCGTCTGAGTCAAGGCCCTTCCGCGAGACACAGCGCCAGAAACTGCTTGACCACCCGGGGCGGCGCACTCGCATGGGGCACCAGGATCGACAGCCGCCGTGTCAGCGGTTCGGGGCTCAGCGAGAACAGACACAACGCGCCGTCCTCGTGCCGCATCGACATCGCCGAGACGAAGCCGATGCCCATCCCCGCCCGCACCGCCTCCTTCACGCCTTCCACGCCGGCAATCTCCAGCGCCACGCGCATCGGCACGCCCGCCCGCGCGAACGCCCGCTCCACAACCTGCCGCACACCCGAACCCGCTTCGCGCAACACCAGGGGATACGCGCCGAACGCCGCCAGCTCCGCCCGGCCACCGTCAATACCAATCCCGTCGCCCGCCTGCGCCAGCGGATGCGTGCGCGGCATGATCGCGACGATCTCGTCCTCGCGCCACGCATGGACCGCGGTATCCGGTGGCAGATCCGCCCCGACCGGCCCTTCGATCATCGCGATATCGACCGCGCCGAGCGCGCCGACGATTTCCGTCGTGTTGCCGTCGGCCGTATGCAGCGTCACGTCGGGATAGCGGCGATGAAAATCGGCGATCAGGTACGGCAGCAGATAACTCGCCGGCGTGGTGCTCGCGCCGATCCGCAAGGTGCCCTGCTCGAGCCCGCGCAAGGCGTCGCGGTACGCATGCGCCTGCCGCCAGATCTCGCGCAGCCGGGTGGCATAGCTGGCGAGTTGCTCGCCGGCGGGCGTGAGACGCACGCCGCGGCCGTCGCGCTGATAAAGCGGCTCGCCGAATTCGTCCTGCAACTGCCGCAATTGGCCGGACACCGCCGGCTGCGATAAATGCAGCGCGATTGCCGCCCGGCTGATGTTGCGATGCTCGGCGACGGCAGCGAACGTTATAAGCTGGTCCGGGGTCATGATGGTAAAAATATCCGCTAAACCGATACCTTACATTCTAAATCATGATTTTTCATATCGATATATCTAATTTAGGATTGGGCCCATCGAATCACGTCAGTCACAGAAAGGCGCTACGCCCATGTCCACCGCTCATCTCACCGTTTCCGCCACACCCGCCGGGTCTTCGAAGTCGTCGACCCGGGGCCAGCTCAACGGTATTCTGTTCGTCGCACTGTTCGCCGCCGCCGTCACCCGGATCGCCTCGATCCCGGCCATCGCCGGTTTGGGTTTGAGTCCGCTGATTGTCGGCATCGTGGCGGGCGCCATTTATGGCAACGCACTGCGCGACGGCATGCCCGAAAGCTGGGCGGCCGGCGTCAATTTCTCGGCGCGCAAGCTCCTGCGCATCGCTGTCGCATTCTTCGGGCTGCGTGTGAGCCTGCAGGAAATCGCTCAAGTCGGCTTGCCCGGCCTCGCGGAGTCGGCGCTGGTTGTCGTGAGCACGCTCGTGATCGGCACGTGGGCCGGGATGAAAATCATGAAGCTCGACCGCGATACGGCGCTGCTCACGGCGGCCGGCAGTGCGATCTGCGGCGCGGCCGCCGTGCTTGCATTCGAATCGACGCTGCAATCGAAGCCGCACAAGAGCGCGATGGCGGTGGGCAGCGTGGTCCTGTTCGGCACGCTGTCGATGTTCCTCTACCCGGTGCTGTTCAAGGCGGGCTGGCTGCATCTGGACACGGTCGGCGCGGGCCTTTTCTTCGGCGGCACGATTCATGAAGTGGCGCAGGTGGTCGGCGCGGCCAGCAACGTAAGCCCGGAAGCGACCCACATCGCCACCATCGTCAAGATGACCCGCGTGATGCTGCTGGTGCCGGTGCTGCTGGTGGTCGGCATGTGGGTGAACCGCTCGGCGCGCAGCGCGGCCGCCACCGCAACGGCCGAAGGCGGCCAGCAACTCGCGCCTCGCAAGCTGGCGATTCCCTGGTTCGCGCTCGGTTTCCTCGCCTTCGTCGTGCTCAACTCGCTGCGCGTCTTGCCTGAAAGCGCGACCAGCACGCTGAACATGCTCGACACCTTTGCGTTGACCATGGCCATGACCGCGCTCGGCATCGAAACCCGCGTCGCGCAGATCCGCCAGGCCGGGCCCCGCGCACTGACCACCGGCTTCATCCTGTATGTGTGGCTGATTGCCGGCGGACTGGGTATCACATGGACCGTCCAGCACCTGTTCGGCTAAGCCGCCCTCGCCTCCAGACCAACCCCGCCGCGTGCGGGGTTTTGTGCATTCGGGAGAACCATCCGGCACGCATGCGCGGCATACTGGCTGCTGACGTAACCCGTTCACGCAAACCCGTTCATGCAAGCGGAATGAGGATCGATCGATGAGCCTGGAGCTTTATTATTGGGACGGCCTGCAGGGCCGCGGCGAATTCGTGCGGCTCGCACTGGAAGAAGCCGGCGCCCCCTATGTGGAAGTGGCGCGCGGCGACCCGTCCGCGGGACTCGGCACGAGCGCGATGATGGCGGTGATGAAGAGCAAGGACGAACCGCATCCGCCGTTCGCGCCGCCGTTTCTGAAAGACGGCGACCTGGTCGTCGCGCAGACCGCCAATATCCTGTTCTATCTCGGGCCGAGGCTCAACCTGGCGCCATCAGTCGAAAGCCTGCGCTACGTCGCCAACGGTCTGCAACTGACGATCGCCGACGTGGTGACCGAAGCGCACGATACGCATCATCCGCTCGCCAGCGCCCTCTACTATGAAGACCAGAAAGACGCCGCCAAGGTGCGTGCGCACGATTTCATCGACAAGCGGATTCCCAAGTTCATGGGCTACTTCGAGCGCGTGCTGAAACAGAATCCGGCCGGCGACACGTTCATGGTGGGCGACGCGCTCACTTACGTCGACCTGTCGATGTTCCAGTTGATCGACGGTCTGCTGTACGCTTTTCCGCGCGCGCTCAAGCGTTTCGGCGAACACTATCCGCGCCTCGCCGCATTGCACGACGCGGTGATCGAGCGGCCGAACATCGCCGCGTATCTTCAGTCAGACCGGCGCATCGAGCATAACGAGGCCTGCATCTTCCGGCACTACCCGGAACTCGACAAGGCGCCGACTTGACCTGCGGCGCTTTTCGTCGTCCACTCCCCGCATCGCGCCCGCTTCCAACAGCGAGCGCGATGCTGTTGCCGTGTGCGCATTTCATCCACCTATCACGCCCTCTACTGCCGACGTGCTTTCATTCCTGCTGAAGCTGCGCACCCGCGCCCAACACCTGTTCCGTCTCTCCGAAGCCCACACGATGCTGGTCTGGTCGGTGGTGGTCGGCGTCGCGGGCGCCTTCGCGACGATTGCCTTTCGCGAAGGCATCGCGTTGCTGCAACTGGCGGTTGTCGGCAAGTCCGGCAGCTTTGTCGAAATGGCGCGCAGCTTGCCCTGGACGGTGCGGGTGTGGCTGCCCGCCGCCGGCGGCCTGATCGCCGGCTCTTTTCTGTTGATCGCGCAGCGTCACGTCGACAAGCGCAATCACATCGACTACATGGAAGCGGTCGCGATCGGCGACGGCGTGGTGCCGGTCAAGCTGAGCTTCTGGCGCAGCGTGTCGTCGCTGTTCACGATTGCGAGCGGCGGTTCGATCGGCCGCGAAGGTCCGATGGTGCAACTGGCGGCGCTGGCCGCGTCGCTGATCGGCCGCTGGGTGCATTTCGATCCGCCGCGCCTGCGCCTCCTCGTAGCCTGCGGCGCGGCGGCCGGGATAACCTCCGCGTACAGCGCGCCGATTGCCGGCGCGTTTTTCGTCACCGAGATCGTGCTCGGCTCGATCGTGATGGAAAGCTTCGGCCCCGTGGTGGTCGCAGCGGTGGTCGCCAACATCACGATGCGCGAGTTCACCAGCTACAAGCCGCCGTACGAAATGCCGGTGTTTCCGCCGGTCACCGGTGCCGAAGTCGTGCTGTTCGTCGCACTCGGGCTGCTGTGCGGCGCGGCCGCGCCGCAGTTTCTGCGACTGATCGGCTTCTCGAAAGCAAACTTTCGCAAGCTGCCCGTGCCGCTGCCGATCAGGCTTGCGTTGGGCGGTCTGGTAGTCGGCATTCTGTCGGTATGGACGCCCGAGGTGTGGGGCAACGGCTATAGCGTCGTCAATTCCATCCTGCATTCACCGTGGACCTGGACCGCGCTCGTCCTCGTGCTGGTGTTCAAGATCGTCGCGACGTCGGCGACCGTGGGTTCAGGCGCGATCGGCGGGGTGTTCACGCCGACACTGTTCGTCGGCGCGGTAGTCGGTTCGCTGTTCGGCCAGGGCATGCACGCGCTTTGGCCGCACGGCACCTCAGCGCCGTTCGCCTATGCGATGGTCGGCATGGGCGCGTTTCTGGCCGGTGCGACACAGGCGCCGCTGATGGCGATCCTGATGATCTTCGAAATGACGCTCAGCTATCAGGTGGTGCTGCCGCTGATGGTGTCGTGCGTGGTCGCGTATTTCGTGTCGCGCGCGATCGGCAAGACGTCGATGTACGAAATCACGCTGCGCCGCAATCAGCAGGAGCAGGAGCGCAGCCGCCTGCGCGCCACGCAGATGCGCGAACTGATCCGCCCCGCCGAAACCGTCGTGCCGCCGAACGCGACCGTCCACGACATGACGCGTGTGTTCCTCGAATATCCGGTGAAGTATCTGTATGTCGCCAACGAGTCAGGCGCATTCCTCGGCGTGGTCGCGCTCAAGGACATCACATCCGATCTGCTCGACAAGCGGGAGACCGCCACAAAAACCGCCGCGGATTATCTGCAGCCGCATTTCGACGTGCTCACGCCGGATATGCCACTGGGGGTCGCGTTGCAGCACTTCCTTGCGTTCCAGGGGGAGCGGCTGCCGGTGGTCGAAAGCGCTGCGGATCCGAAGCTTGCGGGGGTGGTCTATAAGACGTCGCTGCTCGATGCCTATTTCCGCATGAATCCGACGCGCTGAGGCGGCGTTCAGGCCTCTGGGCGTTTTGTCGCGTGGCCGTTTCGAGTCCGCGCGGCATGGTGCGGTGCCGCCCGGACAGCCCGTTCGGCGGCCGTGCAAAGCACGTTAGATTCTCTACAATTGGGGAAGCCGCTGCAGTGATTGCCAGCAGCGCGCGTTACGCCAAGACGGGCGCAGCGAGACGCCCGCCCTTCGATCGGAGCGAAGATGAGCGAACCGTCCCTCGATGCCGTGCGCCGCGACCAGGCGGGCTGGATCTTTCTGCATATCGAAGGCGAGCCGTACGATCGCGGCGAGCAGCACGGCCAGTTGCTCGCCACGGAAATCCAGAACGCGATCCGCACCGCCCGCTACCTGGCGAAGTGGGATACCGGCGAAGACTTCGACACCTTCGTCGATGCCGCTGTCTCACAGTTCGCCTCGAAGCTCGACACTGAATTCGCCGACGAAATCCAGGGCATCGCCGACGGCGCGAAGCTGCCGTTCGCCGAAGTGCTGGCATGGAACGGCTATATGGATTTGCTGCAAAGCTGGTGGCCCACCCACGCGGCGCAGCAACAGCCGCGGCTCGGCCTGAAACCATGGCGCGGGCGGCGCGGCCATCACTGCAGCGCGTTCATCGCCACCGGCGGCGCCACCCGCGACGGCCGCATCGTCATGGCGCACAACTCGTGGGACCGCTACGCCGCCGGCGACGCATTCAATGTCGTGTTCGACATCGTGCCGGATCGCGGCCACCGCATCCTCATGCAAGGCCTGCCCGGCTGCATCTCCAGCCTCACCGATTTCTGGGTCACCGCGGCCGGACTGATGGTGACCGAAACCACGATCTCCAACTTTGTCGGCTACAACGCGGCGGGTGCACCGGAGTTCTATCGCTCGCGGCGCGCCTCGCAGTACGCCAACAGCATCGGCGAATGGTGCGAGATGTTCGCGGTCGCCAATAACGGCGGCTATGCGAACAGCTGGCTGCTCGGCGATACCAAGACCGGCGAGATCGCGCGCTACGAACTCGGGCTGCACTATTCCGGCTTCGAGAGTACGAAGGACGGGTTCTACAGCGGCTATAACACCGCGACCGATCTGAAGATCCGCAACCAGGAATGCATCGGCGAAGGCGAAGACTATACGGACGTGCGCAAGAACGGCGCGCGCCGGCTGCGCTTCATGCAACTCGAAGAAATGCATCATGGCAAGATCGACGTCGAACTCGCGAAAGAGATGATCGCCGACCATCACGATGTCTATCTCGACCGCAATGACAATCCCTGCTCGCGCACTATTTGCGGGCATCTGGAACTGGACGACGCGCGCTTCGGCGGCACCGATCACGGGCCGTTCAACCCATGGGGCGCCAATGACGGCAAAGTGGCCG
The DNA here is from genome assembly GCF_041321145.1 of Paraburkholderia sp. IW21. Taxonomy (NCBI): domain Bacteria; kingdom Pseudomonadati; phylum Pseudomonadota; class Betaproteobacteria; order Burkholderiales; family Burkholderiaceae; genus Paraburkholderia; species Paraburkholderia sp. IW21. The sequence continues at coordinate 182,825 of NZ_JBGGWA010000003.1, forward strand.
ACAGCGAAATGGCGCGCGCCATGGCCTTCTCCGCGCGCTGGGGACACCCGTGCGGCCGGCCGTTCGACGCCCAGGCGTTCATGAAGCGGCATCCGCAGTGGAACTGGCTCAACGGTTATATGCGCGACCGGCCATCGTGGCCGTGGACGCGGTTCGACGTGCTGCGCTAGATTTGCGCGCGTCGCGGCCAATTGCCATCTAAGATGGTAGATGCGCGCCGGCCGCGTATCGCAACGCCGCGCGTAGCTTGCGCCTTCCTTTCGACGCGGGGACGGCACAGCGCTTGCTCAACGCTTAGCGCCGCATGAGCTTAGGAGGTCGGGCGATGAAAATCTCGACACTGTCGATCATGGTGACGCTGTCAGCCTCGTGTTTCGCCGCGCCGGTTCATACCGCGCTGGACAGCACCGCCCCTAGCCTTGCCGATCGCGCCAACGCCGCACCCGTCGCCCCCGCGGCACCGGACGTCGCTGCCACGGACGACACGCGTCCGCAACACTGGCAACACATCGCGCTGCCTAAGTCGCGGCATCTGGATCGAAGCTTCACGGGCCAGAACGAGCACTTACAGACTTGAAAACAGCAGCCACAGGAGCGCTTGCATGACCGCATCGGCTATTCCCGGCGAATCGATTGATCTGCAGATTGCCGACGTTCTGCGCGAAGTCCGTTTTCCGACCTACAAAGACGCGCTAGTCGACGCCGCACGCGAAGCCGGCGCGAGCAACGAGGTGGTGTCGATGCTCGACGGTTTGCCGGAGCAGGATTATGCCGACGTAGCCTCGGTCACACGTCTGCTCGGTGGCAATTACGGGCCGGGCCTCGGAGCATGAGCGGGAAGCCGGCCTTAACGCTGGGTCCGGCGTGATGTAATCAACGTCCCATTCGCTTTCGGCGAAGATAACCCGAGTGCGTAGAGCCGACTAAGGCCGACGCCGCGCGCCTCGACGATGCGCTTGAAACGCTCGCCCGAGGCTCGTCAAACCGCCGACGACGCCAAGGTTCGCGCGCGCGAGGCTTGGGGCTTCGGCCGCGCCGCTTTGCCCGGCATGCCGGCCACCGGCAGATTGCCGGTGGCCGGCGAGAAGGCAACGGCACGCCGCGGCGTCATGGCGCGTGGATCGCGGACGCGATCGTCGGCCGCGCGGAAATGCTCGACGAGGTGATCGATAAAGGTGCGCACTTTCGCCGGTAAATGAAGGCGGCTCGGATAGACAATCGTGATTTCGACTTGCGGCAGGCGGTAATCGCTGAGCAAGGGTACGAGCCGTCCCGACGCCAGGTCCCGGCCGATCAGGTAACTCGGCAAAATCGCCACGCCCATGCCCAGCAGGGCGAACTGTCGCAGCATTTCGGTGTTGTTGGCGGCGATCGCGTTGGCGGGCCTCACACGCACTTCGCCGTTCGGTCCGGTAAAGACCCGTTCGTCGCCGCCCTGCCCGGCCGGCCGACTCAGACACGGATGCATCAGCAGATCTTGCGGGCGGGTCGGCGTTCCATGCTGCTGGATATAAGCGGGCGTCGCGCAGACCGTCATGTAGCCGGTGGTGAGGCGGCGCGTGACGGTGCTCGCGCTGCGCATCTGCCGCGCAACCAGGATGCCGACGTCGAACCCCTCTTCAACCAGATCGACGTGACGATCCACCAGCGTCACATCCGGCACGACATCCGGATAGCGCGCGGTGTACGACTGCACGACCGGCGCCAGGCTATGCAGGCCGAACACCACCGGCGCGACGATGCGCAAGGTGCCGACCGGTTCGTGATTGCGCGCCACCACCATCTGCTCGACGCCTTCCAGATCGTCGAGAATGCGACGCACCCGTTCCAGATAGGTCGCGCCGGCTTCGGTCAGTGAAAGTCGGCGCGTCGTTCGATTGAGCAGGCGGGTGCCGAGGCGCGCTTCCAGATCGGCGACGTGCCGCGTGACGACGGCGGTGGAAAGATCCAGGGCGGCGGCCGCGCGGACGAAACTGCCGAGGTCGGCCACTTTGACGAACACACGCATCGACTGTAGTTGATTCATGGGACGACTCCTACCTCGATAAAGCCGGGCCGGCGCAACGACGCCGCCTGTGTCGACCCGAGCGGCCAAGCGCGCACGGGTTTGCCCAACGATTCGATTCTATCGACCCTGTCATGTCCCAACCCTGACCTGAACATGACAAACCAGTCAGGTTCCTGAGGCGCTCGCGTGACGCGTGCGAGGCATAGTGCGGATTTTTACTAGGTATAAACCCTTATATTCTGCTAACATAGCGCCCGAACGGAAATTAATCGCTAATTGATCGCTATGTCACCTCGTTTTCAGCTTTTCGAAAAAATCGCGTTTTCACTGGTTTGCTGGTCTGCGGCGGCCTGTTCGGCCTTTATCGCTTACGAGCGGTGCCCGGACATCAAGGTCGTCCTGCACGTGGGTGAAGAAGTCCTGCGCTACAGCGGGCAATATTCGTTCGTCTGCGCGACGCCAGCTGCTGATGCTTGCGCGCAGTTGACCCCGAACTGATTCGTCCCAGCCGCATTACGCGTTGCGCCCGAACACCACGCGCGCGAAAAATCCCGCCAGCACCGTTTCCGCCATCTCCGTCGGCACGTTCTGCGGGTCGACGGTGTAGAAGAACTGCACGCCGTCGCACAAACCCATCAAGCCCATCGCCAGCGTCTCCGCCGGCAACAGCAGCGGTGTACCCGCGCGCGCCGAAAACTCGCGGATGTACGCGCTCAACTGTTCCAGCTTCTCGTGCATGAACGCGTTAAAGCGTATGCGGAAGCGGCTGTCGCGCACGGCCAGCAGCTTCGCCTCCACCCACAGCAGGAAACACTTGTTCTCACGATGCAGGCTGCTGTAGTAGCGCAGCACGCGCTCTTCCATCTCCTCGCGCGAAGCCGCGTTTTCGAAGATGGCCTGAAGGCCCGCCTGCATCGTCTCGTGATCGCGCCGCAGTAGTTCGAGAAACAATTCGTTCTTGCTGCGGAAGTTCGAATAGAACGCGCCGCGCGTATATCCCGCCGCTCCGGCGATGTCTTCGACACTCGCCGCGACAAAGCCCTTCTTCATAAAAATTGCTTGCGCAGCGTCGAGCAGACGCAGACGCGTCTGGTCTTTGCTCTGCTCGCGTGTAAGTCGTTGCCGTTTCATGAGCGCCAGTCTAGCACTGAAAAGAATCCAAATTCATTCCTACATTCAAATACAGGTGTGTATTAGAATGCAGTCAACCATTCGAAGTCAGATGCGTACGCCAGCAGCATGATTCGGCCCACGCGTCTTCGCTGGCGGGCCGCTGCGGCTTGCCGTGTTCGTTCGCCGTCTCCAGTTGGGGTAATTGTGAAGCGTCCCGGTCCTCCCGCATCGTCTGCAGTGCGCCAGCAGTCCCATCGGCGTGTCCGTCCCGCGCGGCTGCGCCGCGCAGCATTCGCCCTCGCTCTCGCCGGCGCCCTCACGCTGGCCGCCTGTTCGAAGAAAGAAGCGGCCGCGCCCGCGCCGCGTCCGGTGGTCGCTGTCGCGGTGCACGCGGACGGCAATGCCGCCCAGGCGACCTCGTTGCCAGGCGAAGTGCAAGCACGCTACGCGACGCCACTGTCGTTTCGCGTCGGCGGCAAGATCATCGAACGGCGCGTACGCCTCGGCGACGTGGTGAAGAACGGACAGATACTCGCCCGGCTCGATCCGGCCGATGCGCAGAAGAATGCCGGCAGCGCGCAGGCTCAACTGGACGCCGCGCAGCACAGCCTCGTGTATGCGAAGCAGCAGCTCGATCGCGACCAGGCACAGGCGAAAGAAAACCTGATCGCGCCCGCCCAGCTCGAACAGACCACCAACGCCTACGCATCCGCCGCCGCGCAGCGCGACCAGGCCGCGCAACAGGCGGCTTTGTCGAAAGACCAGTTGCAGTACACCACGCTCGTTGCCGATCACGCGGGCGTAATCACCGCCGAACAAGCCGACACGGGCCAGAATGTGTCCGCGGGCCAGGCCGTCTACAACCTTGCGTGGAGCGGCGATATCGACGTGGTCTGCGACGTGCCGGAAAGCGCGCTATCGGCGCTCTCAGTCGGCCAAACCGCCAAGGTCGTCCTCGCGGCGTTGCCGGGGCGTACTTTCACCGCGCGCGTGCGCGAACTGTCCCCCGCCGCCGATCCGCAAAGCCGCACTTACCGCGCCAAGCTCACGCTCGACAATCCCGGCCCGGACGTGCGCCTCGGCATGACCGCGGACATCACGCTCGCTACGGTGCCGCCGTCGAATGCCTCGGCGAATCAGGGCAATTCCTTCACCGTGCCCGCCACCGCACTGTTCCACGCGGGCACGCAGCCGGCCGTGTGGGTCGTGCGTGCCGCGGACAACGCCCTGGAACTGCGCCGCGTGACGGTCACCCGCTACAACGAGCGCACGATTGTGATCTCCCAGGGAATCAAGGACGGCGAACGCGTCGTACTGCAAGGCGTGCACACCGTGACCGCCGGCGAGAAAGTCCACGTGATCCCGCCGCTGCATCCCGAGGATTTTGCTTCATGAGCACCGCGCATGAAGAAGGACGCTTCAACCTGTCCGCATGGGCGCTGCGCCATCAGGCGCTGGTCGTTTTCCTGATCGCACTCTCCACCGCGTTTGGCATCCTCGCCTATACACGGCTCGCGCAATCCGAAGACCCGCCCTTCACGTTCCGCGTGATGGTGATCCGCACCTTCTGGCCCGGCGCGACCGCGCGCCAGGTGCAGGAACAGGTCACCGACCGCATCGGCCGGAAATTGCAGGAAACACCCGCCATCGATTTCGTACGCAGTTACTCGCGCCCTGGCGAATCGCTGATGTTCTTTTCGATGAAAGACTCGGCGCCGGTGAAAGACGTCCCCCCAACCTGGTATCAGGTGCGCAAGAAAGTCGGCGACATCGCAGCAACCTTGCCGCAGGGTATTCAAGGCCCGTTCTTCAACGACGAATTCGGCGACGTCTACACCAACATCTATACGCTCGAGGGCGACGGCTTTTCCGCCGCGCAACTGCACGATTACGCGGACCAGTTGCGCACGGTGCTGCTGCGTGTGCCAGGCGTCGGCAAGGTCGATTATTTTGGCGATCCGGATCAGCACATCTACATCGAGATCGCCAATACGCAACTCACGCGTCTTGGCATCTCGCCGCAACAACTCGGTCAGGCGATCAATTCGCAGAACAGCGTCTCGCAAGCAGGCACGCTGACCACCACCGACGACCGCGTGTTCGTGCGCCCCACCGGCCAGTTCAAGGACGTCAATGCGCTCGCCGACACGCTGATCCGTATCAACAACCGCTCGTTCCGTCTCGGCGACATCGCCACCATCAAACGCGGCTACGACGATCCGGTCGCCACGCAGATGCGCTCCGGCGGCAAGGCGGTGCTCGGCATCGGCGTGACGATGCAGCCGGGCGGCGACGTGATTCGTCTGGGCAAGGCGCTCGATCAGGAAACCGTCCGGCTACGCAAGTATCTGCCCGCCGGCTTGCAGTTGGTCGAAGTGTCGAGCATGCCGAACGCGGTGGCGCATTCAATCGACGATTTTCTCGAGGCCGTCGCCGAGGCGATTGCGATCGTGCTGGTGGTCAGCCTTCTGTCGTTGGGGGTGCGCACCGGCATGGTGGTCGTGATCTCGATACCTGTCGTGCTGGCCCTCACGGCGCTGTGCATGTATCTGTTCGACATCGGTTTGCACAAGGTGTCGCTGGGCACGCTGGTGCTCGCTTTGGGGCTATTGGTCGACGATGCGATCATCGCGGTCGAAATGATGTCGGTGAAGCTGGAACAAGGCTGGAGCCGCACGCGCGCCGCGGCCTTTGCGTACACCAGCACCGCCTTGCCGATGCTGACCGGGACTTTGGTGACCGTGTCCGGCTTCCTGCCGATTGCCCTGGCGAAGTCGAGCACCGGCGAATACACGCGCTCGATCTTCGAAGTGTCGGCAATCGCGCTGATCGCGTCGTGGCTCGCGGCCGTGGTGCTGATTCCGCTGCTCGGCTATCACATGCTGCCCGAGCGCAAGCGTCAGGAACACGAAGCGGAGGATCACGAACATAACATCTACGACACGCGCTTCTATAAGCGGCTGCGTGGCTGGATCGGCTGGTGCATCGAGCGGCGTTTCGTCGTGCTGGCGATCACCGTCGTGCTGTTCATTCTGGCCATGGCAGGCTTCACGTTGGTGCCGCAGCAATTCTTCCCGAGCTCGGACCGTCCCGAGTTGCTGGTGGATGTGCGTTTGCCCGAAGGCGCTTCGTTCGAAGCGACGCTGCGGCAAGCACAGCGGTTGGAAAAGGCGCTGGTGGGCCGGCCGGAAATCGATCATACGGTGGACTTCGTCGGCACCGGTGCGCCGCGTTTCTATCTGCCGCTCGATCAGCAGTTGCCGCAGCCCAACTTCGCGCAGTTCGTGATCACGGCGAAGTCGGTGAAAGATCGCGAGAAGCTCGCGCAATGGCTCGAACCGGAACTGCGCAACCATTTTCCGGCGATCCGCACCCGCCTGTCGCGCCTCGAGAATGGACCGCCGGTCGGCTATCCGGTGCAGTTCCGGGTGAGCGGCGACGATATCGCCACTGTGCGTTCCATTGCCGAACGCGTCGCCGCGATCATGCGCGCCGACCACGGCACCAGCAACGTCCAGTTCGACTGGGACGAGCCCGCCGAGCGCTCGGTGCGCTTCGAAGTCGATCAGAAGAAAGCGCGCGAACTCGGCGTGAGCTCCGAAGACATCTCGAGCTTCCTCGCGATGACGCTGTCCGGCTACACCGTCACGCAGTATCGCGAGCGCGACAAGCTGATCAGCGTCGATCTGCGCGCGCCCAAGGCGGAACGCGTCGACCCCGCAAAGCTCGTCACGCTGGCGATGCCGACACCGAACGGACCGGTGCCGCTCGGCACCCTCGGCCATCTGCGCAACGACCTCGAGTATGGCGTGATCTGGGAGCGCGACCGGCAACCCACCATCACCGTGCAATCCGACGTGGCGCCGGGCGCGCAAGGCATCGACGTTACGCATGCGGTCGATAAAGCCTTGAGTCAGGTTCGCGACACGCTGCCGGTTGGCTACCGGATCGAAGTCGGCGGCTCGGTCGAGGAAAGCGCCAAGGGACAAACGTCGATCAATGCGCAGATGCCGATCATGATCATCGCCGTGCTGACGCTCCTGATGATCCAGCTGCAGAGCTTCGCGCGCGTGCTGATGGTGGTGCTGACCGCGCCGCTCGGTTTGATCGGCGTGGTCAGCACGCTGCTGCTGTTCGGCCAGCCGTTCGGCTTCGTCGCGATGCTCGGGGTGATCGCCATGTTCGGCATCATCATGCGCAACTCGGTGATTCTCGTCGATCAGATCGAGCAGGATATTGCTGCGGGACATAAGCGCTTCGATGCGATCGTCGGTGCGACGGTGCGGCGCTTCCGGCCGATCACGCTGACCGCCGCTGCCGCCGTGCTCGCGCTGATCCCGCTGTTGCGCTCAAACTTCTTCGGCCCGATGGCAACCGCGCTGATGGGCGGCATTACGAGCGCGACCATCCTCACGCTGTTCTATCTGCCGGCCCTGTACGCGACGTCGTTCAGAGTTCGCGGCGACGAGCGCGAGCCGCCGGCGCCGTCCGGCACGACGCATTCGGGGAACTGAGATCATGGCTACCTTTGCATTCCCTCGACACCTGCGCCTCACGCTTCTCAGCGGCGCCGCGCTGACCCTCGCCGCGTGCTCGTTCGGCCCAAACGGCGAGCCGCCCGCCATGCCGCAACCGGCTCACTACGGCGCCGAAGCGCAGCCGACGCAAACCGTGCCCGCCCAAGGCATCACCCAGCAATTCGTAGTCGGCGCCAAGGCCGTGCCCGAATGGTGGAAGCTGTATCAATCGGAGGCGCTGAACGCACTGGTCGACGAAGGCTTGCGCAACAGCCCGACGCTTGCCGCGACCGACAGGAGCCTGGCCGCCGCGCGCGAGCAATTGCGTGCGCAGATCGGCAGTTCGCTGCTACCGACCATCGACGCGGGCGGCCAGGCCACCCGCAATCGTGCGCTGGCGATCCCCGAGGCCGGTCCGAATACGTTCCTCTACAACATCTTCGTCGGTCAATTGCAGGCGCATTACACGTTCGACCTGTTCGGCGCCTCGCGTCTCGCCGATACTGCGCTCGCTGCTCGCGTGAATGTGCAGGCCTATCAGTTCGAAGCCGCGCGCCGCGCGCTGGCCGCCAACATCGTGACGGCGGCGATCACGAGTGCGGCGTTGCGTGCGCAGATCGACACGACCGAGCGGCTCGTGACGATTACCAACGATCAGGCGCGCGACACGCAACGGCGCTACGCTTTGGGCGCGGTCTCGCACGCCGATCAGTTGAGTGCGCAACAAAGTGCGGCGAGTCTGTCAGCGAGTTTGCCAGGGTTGAAGCAGCAATGGCTGACGACGCGTCATGCTCTGGCGGTGCTGCTTGGCCGCACGCCGGACGCGGCTCCGGACGACCTCGATCTTGCGCAACTGCATGTGCCTGAACAGGTGCCGGTGGTGGTACCGTCCGAGCTGCTGCGCGCCCGGCCCGACATTCAGGCCGCGGACGCTTCATTGAAAGCCGCGGCGGCCGATATCGGCGTCGCGACGGCGCAGATGTTTCCGAGTCTCTCGCTGAGTGCGTCGATGGGACAAGGCGGCTTTAGCTGGCCGGTGGCGCTGTCCGGCGCGGGGGCGATCTGGAGTATTGGCGCGTCTTTGTCACAACCGCTGTTCCATGGCGGCGCCCTGTTCGCAGAGCGCCGCGCGGCGGTCGACACGTATGACGCCACGGTTTCGCAATACAAGCAGACCGTGCTGGCCGCGTTCCAGAACGTCGCCGATACACTTGCAGCGCTGCAGCACGACACGCAGGCGCTCGACGCGGCGAGCATTGCCGCGCGTTCGGCGCAAGGCATTTTCGATGAGACGTCGGAACGCTACCGGCTGGGCGCGTTACCGATCGCGTCGACGCGGTCGAGCGAACAGCAGTTTCGCAACGCGCAGCTCGATGAGATCCGCTATACGAGCGCGCGGCTGACGGATACGGCGGCCTTGTTTCAGGCGATGGGGAATCCGCCTGCGCAGTCCGGGTCAGCGCCGCCTTAATCGCCAAGCAACTCAAACAGTGAATGCCCCCATCCGCCTAGCGATCGCACCTCCGTTTCCGTGAGCACCCAATTCCACATTGCGAGGTCGTTAAAGGCCATCGTGCCGTACCCGTCATTGCGACGCGAGTGATAATTGCCTAGTGCGTCCTCATTAAGCCCGATGGTCGAGTGAGTACCGGTGATTCTGCCCATATCCATACCGCGCAGATCCAACGTCGCCGCTTGACAGGCACCGGACGTTTCACACACGTAAGCCGTCGCAGTCGAAGCCGCCGTGTCGAAAGTCATCGCGACGTAGACCCAGGCGTCGCGGCTGAATGGAATGAACTTATCCACACCATTTTTGCCGTCACCCACATTGAACTTCAGCCAACCATCTTTTTGCTGATCGATCACGAAGCCGGGATTCACGCTGGCACTCCAGTCCTTATTGCCCAGCACAGGCGCATGGTTCTGCACGCCGTCAGACTTGAACCAGAAGCCGATTGAAAATTGCGGATGGCTGCTGACGTCGTCTGCCAGCTTCATACCATTCAGCGCGCCCGGCGCCCAATTTAGCGAGAACACCTGCATCGCTTCGCCGCTGAAATGGTCAGCGATGAATGCAGCATGGGTAGTCGATGAGCCGTCGAACGGCTGCAGCGAGACATTCGGCGCGACCAGGTCGGCGGGACTATTTTCGAATGGGAAAAAGTGAATCAGTCCACCGGTAAGCCCCGACATGGCTAACGCATCGAGCTCTTGCTGGGTTAGCACATGATCCCACATGGCGAGATCGTCGAAGGTCATCGAACCGTGCGTGTGGCCGTAGCGCGAGTAATAGTTGCCGAGCACGTCTTCGTTCAGGGCGATGGTTCCGTGAGCGCCAGCAATTCCGGACATGTCCATACCGTCCAGATTCAAGGTCGCTGTCTGCGCGCCATGGATCGGATCGCCCACATAAGCGGTCGCAGTCGACGCGGCGGTGTCGAAGGTCATCGCTACGTAAACGCAGGCGTTCCTGGTGAATTTAATAAACGCGTCGGCACGCTTGCTGCCGTCGGCAACATTGAACTTCAACCAGCCATTTTTTTGCTGATCGATCACGAAGCCGGGATTCAGGCCTACCCCCCAGTCCTTGTTGCATAGCACAGGCGCATGGTGTTGCACACCGTCAGACTTGAACCAGAAGCCGATTGAAAATTGCGGGCGGCTGCTGACGTCGTCGGCCAGCTTCATACCATTCAGCCCGTCCCCGCCCCTGTTCAGCGACGACACCTGCATAGCCTTGCCGCCGAAACTGTCGGCGACGGATGTCCCGGTGGTGGTCGACGTGCTGTCGAACGGTTGCAGCGACACATTCGGAGCAATCACGTCCGCGAGACCATTTTCGAACGAAAAGAAATGAATAAGTCCTGCCTCACAGGCAGGGTCGCGCACGGGCCCATTCTCATCGATTTTCGCAGGCGCGGTAGCCAGCAGAGTCCGCAACAATGCACGTGCTGTCTGATCGTCGCCAGGCGCAGGCATGACCTCACCGGGCGCACGGTCAGGTGAAGCCGTGGATGATGCCGCCTTGGTCGAGGTAGCGCCATCCTCACGGTACCAAGGAGCTTCTCTGACTAAAAAAGAACCTTCAACATAAGTCCGAGCGTCGACTGGATACGCCGGGCTGAATTCCAGCGCATTTTCATACGACGAAAAATCCTTGTATTTGACCGTAGCCGTCGAATTTGCCAATGCCTCCCGACATGCCCTCAACCATTGCTGCTCCGCCTTCACCAGCGGACCGCCAATATTCTCAATAAGCGCCCGCGCGGTGGGATCAAGAATAAATCTTACGGTAGGGAAATTCAGCACGAACGCGAAATGAGCCTTGTTGATAGCCGACGTCCTGTCACTCTCCCAATAATTGATTGCGCGCACCTCTATGGAAAAATCCTGATCTCGAACAAGATTTTTAAGGCCTTCGACCTTTCTTGCATCTTCCGTTGATAGTCCATTTTCGTCAAACCCTTTAACAATTCCACTGGATTCGCTGCCAAAGAAAAGATTCCACAATCTCTGCACGGCATTTCTGGAATTTTCATAAGGATTGGAAATATAATTTTTAATTTCCGAATCTTGCGAAAAAACAGTCTCGATAAAAGATTCCTTTTCTTTCTCATCAGCCCCAAGTTCAATCAAAGGCTCATTTTCCAGCCGGATTTCCTCAAATTTTCTTCTTTCAAAATTCTCATCGAAATTTTTCAGAATGTATTCCGAATTATCGAGCGTTAAAATTCCTGCCTTTCCTTCTCGCATGACCACCGACATGTCCTCAGAGTAAGTAGTGACTTTTACCTTACCCTTGTCTTTGACAAGCAGCGCATACGCAACACCCACCCGCGAACCATCCGACTCAAATGCTTTATTATAATCGAATTGATTTACATTATCTTCAACCCGGGTCGTTCTCGTCGACACCCCATCTGGCATCACCTTGCCAAAATAATTTAGGGTACTCTTATCGTAAGTCGATAAGATATCAATTAACGCATCGTTGCCCGGCACGGTCACGCCACTTTCGTCAGCCAATTTGTTATCCGCGACGTTATACCCGGGTACAGTTCGCCCGGTGAGCGAAAGATGCGCTCTATAGAGACTTGCCGCCCCCTCTCGACTAGTCAACCAACCAGAGTTGCCCGACATTTGACCCGAATGGTACGCGTAGAACATATTCCCATCTACGGCATAAGCCATTGTACAGCCGCTCAAGTCACCCGCCGATATAATAAACGGCTTACCTTCAGGAAGTTGATCGAGCGGAATACTGATTCCAATCGTACCTGACTGACCATTTGATACTTCGATTACCACCACATTACTATCTAGCGAGTCCGTTGCGCCCCACGATCCCATGGCAGGCCCGTTTCTCGATATAGAGTCTGCCTGGTCTCCAGGGGAAATACCAACAAAACCATGCAATCTGCCATCTTCCCTGCTAATTTCAGAAAGGGTAAACTTTTGCGGCTGCAGATCTGCAGTGTCAACCACAGCATCGCTTCTTACAAAATTAAAATCAATACCGGGGCTGCTTGCTGATTTAGCGAACAACACCCCGCGGCCGATTAGCGGCTGCACGCGACCATGTCGTAATGCTCCCTTGTCCGTTCCCACCAATTGCAACCTCGATCCCGAGCCTCGCGTCGGAAAAACCCATGGCAATGAGCCCTCCGGCTTATCTTTCCAGGCGTTGTATTTTTTTAAAAAATTGTCGTGCAGATCGGGATGCTTTTTTATATAAGAAACGTGGGCTAACAGACAGGAAATCGCTTCACCGTCTGCTGACTTCACCATGCCTGCCAGAACGGGTTTCACGACGCCTGAAACGTCAAGCCCATTACCGGATATTTTTGCAGACGGCTCCGTAAGCTCCGCGAGACCGGCTACACCGTGACTCGCCCTGAGCATTACGGCTGACATCAGTCCCACCAGTTCGTCTTTATTTTTAAAATTCTCAGCACCAATGTCAACGACTGCGTCTATGTAAGCTTTAATAACGGGATGACGCGCCGCACCAGAATTTAATTCGATCTCCAGAAAATCTGTAATTTCACTAACAGAATAGCCGCTGCGATAGACGACATTATTGGTTTTTAAATTCTTCAGAAATTCATGCTGCTCTCCAAGCGAAGAAAGCAGCTTCCCTTTTAATGCATCATCATGCCCTCCAATAAAAATATCCAGCAGATTGTCGATCTCTCTTTTATTTTTCCCATCGCGGATATCTTTCTTAAAATTATCTATCAAATCCAAAGATTCGTCACGTGCCCTGGCTAATAAGTCGCTAACGGGTGCAATCTGGTTTTTGGCCGGATGCAATAAATTCCCTACTCTTTCAAATTGATCCAGGGCATTACCGCCTCTTCCCGGGATGTCATTATGCGTGATCCACTGGCCGCTTTCGTCCAATTTCACAGGAACCGCGTAGCTAAACTGCCGTGGATGCTTGGGATCTACGACGCGCCAAGTGCGCGCATAATCATCCCACCGCACCTGATACTTGCCTGAACCAGCTTCAATATAGTATTCAAACCCCTCCGGGTTGGCAGAAGTACTTGCGACAGCGTTGCGGTAGACGCCCTTGTTGAGAGAACCGTCGCCCTTGATCATTCCATCGAGCGAAATGTCATTTTTTCGCCAGTTTTCGTTGATTTTTCCTGGAGTTCCAAGCCTCCCCGAAGGCGCCGCAGGAATTTTCACCGAGGCTGCCACATTTCCGTCTGTTTTGAGTCCCACCGGTTTCATCAAACTGCCCAATCCGCGCGGCTTTGCTGACTTCATTATTCCTTTATAAACAAGAGTAAGACTCGTTTTTAAAGGAACAGGCTCGATCAGATCGTACATCGCGACAATCCCGGTTTTGATATTTTTCGCACCGATTTTCAGCCCCACCTCCGGCAATTTCGCCACTACTGCTTTAACCAGCCGCGCGCCAGTCAGCCCCTGCTTTTGAGCTTCCTGGACCAATCCGGTGATTGCTTTTACAGTACCTTGAGACAATTTTGCCAGTGACAGGCCCAAGGGAACCGCTGTTAAAATAACAGTAAAAGTATCGAACAATAACTGTTTGACATCCGGCACGTGTTCTCTGTCGGTCTGCCAGCGGTAAATCTCACCATAAAATGGTACATATGCATCTGCGATGCTCTGCCAGTAAGATGGATAATATAAGTGATTTTTTTGCCCATTAGCAATTTCATTCAAACATTCCTGGGTAAAAACTTGCATTTCGTTGAACAACAAACCGTCTGATTTACAATAATTTCCTGTTCGTTCGGACATAAGTATCAATGGTACTGAACCAGCATGCGGGGATTTCCCTCCCAAAAATGGAATAACAAAAGATTGTTTCAAGTCTTGCCATTCACGGTTGATATGACCGTCTTTAGCGCCTCCTTGCGGATTAGGCCGAGGTTTCCCATCAAGTCCAGGCACAGGTCCGAGCGGGTTTTTTATCAGAAAACTCAAATACTTGTTTTTGGCCATATCTTTAGCCGAAACATATTTCGATCGCACGGCATCGGCAAAACACGAAACCACGAGCCAGTTTCCGTCATACAGCTCCACGAACGCCACCCCTCCGGCTTTGGCAATATTTTCGATCCGAATGACAAGATCAAATCGGTAAAAATTTTTAAAGATAGAGTACAGTTGCGAAAGACTCAATCCAGACGACACAAGCTGCCCGACCGATATTAAGCTTGCTTCATATTTACTGAATTTATCCTTATAGTCAGCAAATTGATCAGTGAATTCGCGCTGCGTGACGAACTGGTTGCTGTCTTTCATATCCCGCAGCGAAAAAAATCCTTCAGGTTTCTCTCCCTTGCTAGCCAACGGTCCCTTCGCCTTTTTGTCCAGAACAAATTCTTCAATAATCAGCCCAGGAGAAATTGTAAAGCAATCGAACTGTGCTGTAGGGTGCTTGAGGATTCCATAAATAGTTGCCGCCGTGAGAAGCAGCACTCCTTCTACTCCCTCATCAGAAATCGATAGTTCATAATAGGAGTCAAGTAACGACGCATGTGTCTCGCTCCCTGATAACGAACCGTGGCTTTTTTTGTAGAATCTCGCTGCCTCCCTTTGAGCAGAACAGATATCGCGAAAATCGCCGAAAAAATTAATTTTTTTAATTTCATCAATAGGCAAATTAGCTAATAGTTCAAGATATCTTTGAATTAAAGCGGATTGGCTTGACACATACCACTTCGCAACATCTAGTTTCTCCAGCGTCGTCACGTCATCCAGTGTGTAGCCGTTTCGCACCAGCCATTTAACGATCACTTGCGCATAGGCGAGACTAAAAAAAGTAGCACGATACGCAACCGGGCATGCCCGCATGCAGGACAAAATATCCGAGGGAGTGACACCTTTATTCAGATTTGAATTTATTATTTTACGGACTTTATTTATTTCCATCCTATAATCTGCAAGCTGGGTCTCGATGGAATTTACATTTTCATTATAGATAGTTAAATTATTCTTCAGACCTGTTACATTCAACCGGATTTTCTGCACTTCACCTTTATTTCTTGCAAACTCCTCCATGGAATATCTAAAATCTTCACTTTTATTATAGATATTTTTTTTAATATTATCTTTTTCCAGATCGGCTATAACCCAAAACCTCCACATGTAAGCTTTCGCGCCCCCAATTCCATAGCTTCTATTCAGACGGTCCATGGAATTTTGCAATCTCTGCAATTCAGTCGTCAAAGTCTTCGTTCTTTCTCTCAATTCCTCATTTCGCTTTTCCAATTTTTCCGCTGCGGCGCGCATTTGATTAATTTCCAGCGTCAAATTATTGCGATGGGTCGCGAACCTGTTATTTTCGTTAGTCGTCTTCGATGCCTCCAGAAATATGGCATCGTCAACAGAGCCGGGCAACAATGACTGGCCATATTCATTGAGCACGGGTTCCACAACTTCCAGGTTGTAATAATCCCACAATGAACTCGTGTCATTGGAGGTATCATTCCTACCCGAAAATCGTAGGTGACCAATCCGGACTTCCATTTCGTCCCGTGCCAGCATTATTTCAGCCACTGTCGTCGAGTTTTCGACCAGATATTCTTTTGCAAACCAGACGTCACATTGCTCCTTCACTTTATAAAGTAGCTCGGAATATCTTATTTCCTTCATCCCACTCACGACAGCTTGCACAATTTCTTTCAATTGACTCTTTACGTAGCCGTTGTAAAAATCATAGTTGAAGAGATTTTCGATTATGTGAGTACGGTCAAGACGATTCGTTTCCGTAGTCGGCGCTTCGGTACTTGCCACGCTGGCCCTATTCCATCCGCCCTCGGCGAATTGAAGGGAAACAGTTTCTCCGTTCTGATTGGAAAGCTCAGCGTGGCTTCGATCGGCCATGAACCTGAATTTCCAGAACGCACCGTTCACTTTTAAAAACAGATTCCTTTTTTTATTTTCGTAGATACCGTCTGAAATCCTTATCCCGCCACCCGGTTTCACATCTGCGCCTGCCGCGCCCCAGCGCCGAGCCACCCAGGAGGTCAATTCCGGTGAAACTGAAGCTGACTTAGGTATATCCGCTTCGGGGATCGGACCCAGTCGGAGTTTTTTTCTGCCCATGCTGGTGAAGCCCCATAGGAAATTCGGCATGCGCCGAACAATGAGGAGTTGTTTTTTGGTTTTTTCATTTTCCAGATATCCAGCACGCCGTGTCGTCGAAACGAATTTCCAGCAAGCGCCACCGATAAACATGTATGCGGTGCCATTCTTCGACTGATAAACGCCCTTGGTGACCATCTGCATTGGATCGTCTGGAGGCGGCGTAAAAGCTTCGCGCTCTGGCCAGTTATTCCGGATCCACGAACTCAGTTCGTTAGTTGCGGCAGGCGCGATTGTGGTTCCGGTATCGGCGCTCACTGATCTACGGTCCCGACCTGCACGGTCCGCCATGCTTTCCTGCTCAAACCGATACAAAGCCAAGTCGATTAAGTCCCCGGGCATCCCACCATCGCTCGGGATCACCGACTGTCTCATTGCGAGAAAATCATCATCCTCTTCTGTCAGCGTAACGATGAAATCGTCGACCATTTCATCCAGCTCGATGCCGGATGGCCAAGGCTCACCAACCGCGCCGGTTGACGTAGCAAACGACTGGGTTGAGCCAGGGGTCATGGTCGATTCTGAAATGATCTCCGCCTCGGTTTCAATCTGTCGACGAGTGCTATGCGTCGAGCGGCTCAACCCATCGCTCCTGCCATGCATCACAGTGCTGCCGTTCTCGCTAACCGCCGTTGCATCAACGCCTTCCGACACCGCGGATGTCAAATTCTCCCCATGAGCAAGGACTTGCGGAGCAGGTTCATCGCCGTCCGCTTGCTGCAGCCAGGTCACCAGCCGATATAGACCGTATGCTCCTGCGCCCAACGCGCCAACGCCCCCGACCACGCCACCCACGAGCGGGCTCTTCCTGACCAGCGATTGGACGCCCGCTGTTGCGGCCAGCGCACCCGCTTCTCCATCAACCAGCAATGCAGTGTTCTCCACGGTAAGCGCCACGGCCTCCCCGCCGGCCGTACTGAACGCCGCGTGGCCGACGACCGTAGCGGCCGTGGCCGTGGCCGCTGCCATCGGGACTGAAACGTATCCGCCGCTCTTTGCCCCGGGCGATCGCGCGCTGGCCTCTGGAGCAGCGTTGCCCACTACATCCAGCTGGGGTGCCTCAATCGTGGCATTTGTTTGTTCGGCTTGAATTGACTGCGGCGACACCGTGGTCGAGGCCGCCGTTTCTGCACGGCCTGACCATATCGGGTGCTCCGCAACCGCCGTTGCGGATGCATTCGTCCCAGGAATTACATGCGCAGTCACGCCGGTACCAGTCGTGATCGGCGTGGCGTTCGAAGTAGTGTTGATCAGCCTCGAATAGGCCCCGTCTTCACTCGGGTGCCCGACAAGGAAACCATCCGCCTCGCCTTGCCGGCCCATGGCACCGGCCGCCGTCGTCAAGGAAGCCGGCGTTTCCAGACCGAGTTCGCCAATCACCGGCCTCGTGGTATTTGAACGAATCCGGGCAGATCGCGCTTCGTCGAATCGTGCGCGCTTCTCCCGTTTCTGGATGGCCTTTTCCTCCGGACTCAGCACCATCCGCTCGGCCTGCAGGCCCTCCTGCCCGGTATGAATGTCATGCTCCCGGGTGCCTGACGCCGCATTCACGATCGTTTGCAAAACCGCATACCCCTGTACCGCCCGTTGCAGTTTGCCGATCATTCCCGCCATGGTCTGACCAAGCGGGGTTCCGGGAGGCTGCATATCGTTTCCAAGGAGGAATCCATTTGATGGATAAACGGTCCTTCCGAGAAGGTTGGAGACGAGAGGGTTGACTGCCTGCCGCTTGACAAAATATCCGTAGTACGAAAAGAGTGCGACAAGCCCGACACCCATGTAAATATTTTCCCGCTGGCTCGTCAGGCATTCGGGAGTTACCCCGTCCAGCACCTCGTCGATATACCGTTTCGTCTCTTCGGCGATGGCAAATAGAAGGGATTGCGGGGAAAGCAGCTGATAGGGAAGCGCCAGTAGCACCTGGACGAGTCCACCCAGCACATCGCGCTGCCTTAACGCGGCCACCAGGTTGTACACCGTTGTGCCCGCAGCGGCGACGACGCTCGCCATGGGCGAGACTTTCGCCAATGCCCAATATCCAAACGACAATAATCCGCTGTAGGCGAGCCACCCGCTGAGCTGGGACCCGGCGGAAAAAAGCACCCGCTGAAATTCGGTGTGGCAGGCACGCGGAATGTGATGGTATTCAACGAGCGGCGTACTCCATTTAACTTTTTCCCGCGGGCGGAGAAATTCGGGCATTTGATGCCATTCCGAATCGGCCAGCCAAACATCGTGTGCGCCTTGAGGCATCCAGTCGGCATCGCAGGCAGCGTCCTCGAAACCATCGGGGATGAGAACCGGCGACAACGCCTTCAATACGTCATCGGCACCCAGAGCGCGAAAAATCTCCTGCCGTTCCCTGTAGACACGGCTCGCCACGGCTGCGGGGCGGCCTATCTGCTCACCCGCCCGCTTTGCGATATCGGCAGCGGTACGGAAGAAGCCGTTTTCCGGCGTCTCCTGATCGGTGCCTGACGCACTGCGATACGGGTTGGCGAAGGGTGTGAGGCGCCGGACCCGTTTCTGCGGGCAGGACGCTTCATTGGAGCCGGCTTGTTGTGGTTCAAACGCAGGCCTGTCTCGCCGCTCGGGTTGCACCAGCCAGTCGGCGGTAGCCGATGCATCAAGGAACGCATCCGCGTCCGTTTCGTCGACCTCGCCACGTAATCCCGGGCGCGCTCCGACATGTTCAGGTGTTGCGCCAATGTCGTTTCCAATCGCGACAACTCGCGCGCTCCGGGATTCCCGCTTGCGCTCGCCGGGTGTCTTGCGCGCCTCGCAGCGGCTTTGTGGCTGACTCCATTGAACGACCGGACTGTCATCGTCACCCAGCAGAATCGCCTCGAGCTCCGGATGACCGAGCGCGTAGTCCCGTATCTCGCGACGGAAATAATCGGACGCCTCCCGTTCGTTTACAGGCACGCGTCCCCGGAAAATCCGCTTGACCGCATCCGCATTCCCGGACGCTTGCAGCGCCTTCCAGATGGCGTTGAAGAAGCAGTTGCCATCAGGCCGAATCCAGACTCTTTCGCCATCTATCAGCGCCCAGTAGTGCTCCCCCGCCACCTCGATATACACGTCGCCAACGCTGTGCGCTGATGCACCAAAAGACGCATGGGTTGGACCGTTCCAGACGTGAAGCGCGAGGCCGCCCTCCTTCCAGCAGGGAAGTTCAGAAACCAGAAAGGGCATGGAATCCGCCAGCTCAAAATTCCACTCGCCATTGCAGCCGATGCGCTCTACCTGATCGGCCCACCTCGATTGCGCAACATCGGGTTGCTCGACAACATCGTCGTGTCGGCGTGGCTTCGTTCTGGTTGCGGAATAGCTCTCTGCATAGGTGTACATAAGCCCCCTCGGATTCGGACAGTTGACTTTGAGTAGAGCCGTGCGTGACCCGCTCGTGGCGCGCGCCGTTTCCGGCAGGTCATCACTACGCGGCGACGCCTGTCGCAAGGGACGGGGTTCTATCTGGAACAATCTGCACAAGCGATTGCCGGCGCACGCCAGCTAACCGCACGTTGGCGAAGACGCACCTGCCGGTGCTTCGCATGGGTCGCGCTAAACCCTCGACATC
The DNA here is from genome assembly GCF_041321145.1 of Paraburkholderia sp. IW21. Lineage (NCBI taxonomy): Bacteria > Pseudomonadati > Pseudomonadota > Betaproteobacteria > Burkholderiales > Burkholderiaceae > Paraburkholderia > Paraburkholderia sp. IW21. The sequence continues at coordinate 202,674 of NZ_JBGGWA010000003.1, forward strand.
GTCGAGAATTAGCGGATATGAATTTCAATATAGCCAGTGCAAGTGACCATCAACGTGATGGCTGTATGACAATTCCGTCATGAGACGGTGATATCGCCGCTGCTGGAACGCGATGCAACATCGCATGCAGTCCCACGCGGGCAATCAGACTCTCAGGATATTCGGCTTGTCCACAGTTTGTGTGGAGATCCCTGTTAATAACACCAGGACAGCCAGCGTAAGTGATTGAGCGCGCATGAATTACCCATGCTGCACCTATGCAGAACGAGTCGGGTCCGTCCCACACTCGTCGAAGTCAATAAACCCCTGCCTCTCCCACAGGTCGATTCTTAAACCGCTTATGCACCCAATAATATTGATCAGGAATCCGTCTTACCTGAGTTTCAAGAAACTCGGTAATCCGCCGCGCATCAACAGCGACATCATCCGAAGGAAAATCGCTTAACGCTTCGAAAATAGTCAGCTTATAGCCACGATAGTCCGGCAGCACTTCCGTCACAAACGGCACAACCCGAGCATTCCCCGCGCGCGCCATCCGCGAAACAGAAGTCAGCGTGCAAGCCGGCACGCCAAAAAACGGCACGAATACCGAATCCCGCAGCCCAAAATCCATATCGGCCGCCAGCATGACCGGCTTGCCCTCACGCAAAACACGCAAAGCCCGCCGCACACTATCGCTACGCGGAATCATCTCCGTGCCGAAGCGCCCGCGCTGCCGCTTGGCCATCGCGTCGAGCAGGAGGTTCGACATCGGCGTGTACAGGGAAGCAACCGGATGCCGCGTCGAATACATCATGCAGCCCGCCTCGATACCGACAAAATGGAAGCCGACAAAAATCGTCGGCTGGCCTTGCATGTCGGCGAGGTCGATCGCACTCTCCACTTCGACAAGGCGCGCGAGCGCCTGCGCGTTGCCGAACCATTGGGGGCCGCGCTCGACATAACTGCGGATCACATGACAGAAATGCGCGCGCGCAAGGCGTTCGCGCGCTTCGTCGCTCATGTCGGGAAAACACAGTTTCAGATTGGTATGCACGACGCGCCGGCGGGCGCTCGGAATCCGGTACAGCAACGCACCGATGCCGGTGCCGATGCGCGCGACAACGCCGTATGGCAGCAACGCGAACGCGCGCAACAGGCCTGTCATCAGACAGATGAGTATTCGACTTTTCACGAGGCAAAGACCTGGTGGATGCTGAATGGCAAACACGCCGGCCGCGGCAGTCTCACAGTTGCCCACGGACGAAGTGGCATGCGCGCGCGTCAAGCGGGTCTCGCGCGGCGCGAAATTTCGAAGATGGACGTCGCACTCGCGGCGAGACGCCGCAGTGCTGGAGGCCGAAACCGCGGAGGAATCGAGCGTCCCTGGGGGACCCAATTTTGAGACAGCGCAGGCGTGATTAAAACACACTGCGGAGGGCGGGAGCAAAAGCTTCTGACGCCGCGGCTGCGCAACCGCGCGACGAAGCCAGGCGAGGCGCGGACTTTCCTCGCCTGCTCAAAGACTTGCGTGAGCGGCCATACGGCCCGCACACGCTTGCCAGCTCAAGGTTTGTTGGACTCGAACAGATCCATGATCTGCTTCTTTTCGTTCGACGAGACGCTCGGCGGAGGCACCGCCGGCGGCGTCATGCCCGCCGGCCCCACGCCGCCGACCGCATCGCTCACACCGGCGGTCGGATTCGCCGAATCCAGACCGATGCTGGCCACGAATCCATTGCCCGGCGTCATGTCCGTATAGAACAGTTCGCCGTCGACCGAGGTCACGCCGTCCGGCTGCGCCGGCTCGCTTTGCGGCACACCGCGCAGCGCGCGCTGCATGTACTCGACCCAGATCGGCAACGCGAGTTGTGCACCGAACTCGCGGCTGCCGAGACTCTTCGGCTGGTCGTAACCCATCCACGCCACCGCCACCAGCGATTGCTGATAGCCGGCGAACCAGCCGTCCTTCGCATCGTTGGTCGTACCCGTCTTGCCCTGCAAGTCCGAACGATGCAGCACGTTGGTGCCCGCCCCCGTACCCGCGGTGGCAACCGAATGCAGCAGGCTGTTCATGATGTAGGCGTTACGCGGTTCGAGCGTACGCGGCGCATCCTTGCCCGCCGTCAGCGGTTGTGCTTTCGAGAGCAGCTCGCCGCGTGCATCCGTCACCTCGCTGATCAGATACGGGTTGATCCGGTAGCCGCCGTTCGCGAACACCGAGTAGGCGCCCGCCGATTGCAGCGGCGTGACGAGGCCCGCGCCAAGCGCCATGGGCAGATAGGGCGGAGTCTTGTCCGCGTCGAAACCAAAACGCTGGGTGACGAAATCTTGCGCGTACTTGGTGCCGATGAACGACAGGATGCGGATCGACACCAGGTTCTTCGACTTCTGCAACGCGAGGCGCATCGGCATCGGCCCGTCCGGCTGGTCGTCGTCCTTCGGCTCCCACGCGTCACCGCCGGGCGTGCTCGGCGGGAAGTACAGCGGCGCGTCGTTGATGATCGTGGCCGGTCCAATACCCTTGTCGAGCGCCGCCGAATAGATGAACGGCTTGAAGCTGGAACCCGGCTGACGCCACGCCTGCGTGACGTGGTTGAACTTGTTCTTGTTGAAATCGAAGCCGCCCACCAGTGCGCGAATCGCGCCGTCCTGCGGCGTCAGCGAAACCAGCGCGCCTTCCACTTGCGGAAGCTGCGTGATCTGCCATTTGCCCTTGTCGTCGGCGACGAGGCGCACGATCGAACCCGGCTTGATTTTGGTAGCCGCCGCCGCGCGCGCGCTCAGCGCGCTGGCCGCAAAGCGCAGGCCGTCGCCGCTGATCGTCACTTCGGTGCCGTCGACCAGCTGCGCCTTCACGTGCTTCGGACTCGCGTCGGTCACCACGGCGGCGATGAGCTCGCCGTTGTCGGGATGATCGGTGAGCGCGTCGTCGATGGTCTGATCGCGGTCGTCGCCCGGCGCGGGCAGTTGCACGAAGCCTTCCGGTCCGCGATAGCCGTGACGCCGCTCGTAGTCCATCACGCCCTTGCGCACCGCGCGATAGGCCGAGTCCTGATCGGCGGAATCGATCGTGGTGGTGACATTCAGGCCGCGCGTATAAGTCTCGTCCTTGTACTGTGCATACATCATCTGGCGAACCATTTCGGCGATGTACTCGGCATGCACGCTGTATTCGTTGCCCGGATTCTTGGTGTGGATCTCTTCCTTGACAGCCTGGTCATACTGGTCCTGGCTGATGTACTTCAGTTCGAGCATGCGTTTCAGGATGTATTCCTGACGGATCTTCGCGCGCTTCGGATTGACCACCGGGTTATACGCGGATGGCGCCTTCGGCAAGCCGGCCAGCATCGCGGCCTGAGCCAGCGTGATGTCTTTCAGATCCTTGCCGAAATACACACGCGCGGCCGCGGCAAAACCGTACGAGCGCTCGCCCAGATAAATCTGGTTCATGTAGACCTCGAGGATCTGATCCTTGGTCATCGCCCGCTCGATCTTGTACGCCAGCAGCATTTCGTAGATCTTGCGCGTGTAGGTCTTTTCGCTCGAGAGGAAGAAGTTGCGCGCCACCTGCATGGTGATCGTGCTCGCGCCCTGGGAGGCGCCGCCGTGCATCAGGTCGGAAACACCCGCGCGCAAAATGCCGACGAAGTCGACCCCGCCGTGCTCGTAGAAGCGATAGTCTTCGATCGCGAGGACCGCCTTCTTCATCTGGTCCGGGATGTCCTGGAAGCGCACGAGGCTGCGCCGCTCTTCGCCGAACTCGCCGATCAGCACGTGATCCGCGGTGTATACCCGCAGCGGCACTTTCGGGCGATAGTCGGTCAGCGCATCGAGCGACGGCAGTTGCGGCCCCATCACCACCAGCGCGTAACCGACGATCAGCGCCCCCACCACGGCGACAGTCGCCAGCAGGCCGGCGAACCAGATCGCGACAGTGACGCCAAAGGAGCGGCGACCGGCCTCCGCGTCGCGCGAAGCAGCGTTGCGTCCTGGAGTGCGGTGGTAGGCGTCCCGGTCTTCACCAGCCGGAGAATTTGAAGAATGCGGTCGTTTGATGATTGGCATGACTGGAATAGTGGGCGCGTAACTGAACGCCTTTCTGCACACGCTCCTGGCGCGTGCATGGATCGTGGTCGAGCATCGTGGCTTGAGGCACCCAACACCGCGCGGCCTTTTGCCCCCGGCCGGCCGCACGGCGCGCCTGGAACAGGCGTCCGGCGCAACGTAACAGCGCATTTTAAAGAAATCAAGCCCGGCGCAAGACAGTTTTTTTGTAAGAATTCCCTTCGCGCTATGGCAGGAAGGCATATCGCGGCAGTCACGCAAGCGCCCGGCGCGCCTCGGCCGGGGTTATCAACAGAAAATGTTGAAAGGCCTGTGGACAAGCCAGCCAGAAACGCCACAACTCATTGATGTCACGGGATTTTCATGGCGCGCCCGTTCCGCGTCGGTGCAACTCGTCATATGATGGACTCGGCGCGTGAGTCGTCACCGCCGCACGCGACGGCGTACGCCAAACGCACGCCTGGACCCGCCAATGCCAACAAACAAGTATGCGAGCCGACCATGAACAAGCCCAGCGAACGCATCGTCGTATTCGTCACGACCGCGCAAAAACGCGCGATCGCCACCACGGCCGAAAATCTGGGCATTAGTGTCAGCGAACTCATGCGGCGCGCCGTGTTGAGCTTCGGCGCGACCAGTGAACAGGTGAAAGCGGCCAGCATCGTCGACCGGTTGCGTGCGCCGCGCGCGCCCGACGCGCTCGATGCGGCGCTGCAGCGGGTCGCGCGCGGCACGGGGCACGCACGGGCGGCGGCGCCGGCGACCTTGCGAACCCGTGGTGGCAATGATTCTGCTGCGCCGGCGGAGAGTCCGGCCGCCTCGCACGCGGATGACGTGTCGGGCCCGCCCGCGGGAACAAGCACAGCACCGTTGCTGCCGGCAGACGTATTGGCCGCCCTCACCGCCACCCCGGAGGAAGTGGAAGCCGCCGCGGCAGCCGAAGCCGTGGCGCGTGTCGCCGCAGCCAAGGCGGCGGTCATTGCGGACGCGGTACCGGAACAAAGCGATACCAAGGTGCGGTCGCGCAACGTGCTCAAGCGTCCGCGTCTTGACGCCGCTCGGAACGAAGACGATCCGAGCACGGAAGGCGGCCGCTTCGCCTGAACGGATGGTGCAGGCAAGCCGCCACCGAGAATGGACGTTGCACATCGTTACATCCATTTTTATTCACATCCGCGACACCCATCGCGCGCAAAGTTGGCGATTGTGTCATCGCGCCCTTTAAGGCGGTTTTAAGAGATCGCGTGGTGTAATATCCGCCAGCGGCTGGGTGGGCCGCCGCGCGTTTTAACCGCCGAGGCTGCTTGCAATTCGGTTTGCGAAATCGGAAATTCGCAAGCCCCCCTATTGCAATCGGCGAGTGTGCCCCGAACTCCGGTCCGAACGCTGCGCAGCTTCGGGCGCAGCGGCGTAAAGTAGCATTCGAAAGCAGTTGAGCGCGCGGGGATCATTCAGCGCCGATTACATTCTTTGGAGGTTTTCATGTCGCTTTTTGACAGCATTTCGCGCACGCTTAAAGGTCTCCTGAACGACGCGGCCGATTCCGTGCAAGACCCGTCGCGCGACTCGCGCCAGATCGTGCGCGAACTCGACGAGAGCATCGCTAAAGCGGAGAACTCGCTGATCGAGATTCAGGCGCAAGTCGCCACGCAGCAAAGCAAACGCGATGTTGCCGCCGACAAGGCGAAGAAGTACGAAGACGGCGCCAAACGCGCGCTGCAATCCGGCGACGAAGCACTCGCCCGTGAAGCCCTCGGCGCACAAGCCACGGCCGAAGCCGAACGCGATGCGCTGGCTAGGGAACTGACCACGCTGGAGCCGTCGGTTGCGCAGTTGAAGAGCCAGATCGACGACATGCGCGGCCGTCGTAACGACCTGAACGCACGCTCGAACATTCTGCAAGCCAAGCAGCAGATCGCTCAGGCCAAAGACGTCGCGGCCACTGCGTTGGGCGGCATTGGCGGCAAGAATCTGTCCGAAGATTTCCAGAAGCTGGAAGACAAGGTCGCGCTGTCGAACGCCCGTTCCGACGCGCGCCTGAATTCGGCCGACGTGACGAGCGGCAAGGCGCTCGACGACAAGCTCGCGGATCTGAACCGCGGCCCCTCCGTCGAAGACCGTCTCGAAGCGTTGAAGAAGCAGATCAATACGCCGGCCCAGTAATTGCGTCGGCCGTATCGTGTTGGCGCAGTTGTCGGCGCGGTGGCTTGAGTCGTGAGCAGTTAGTCAGCAGTAGGTTGTTACGCAGCGTCGGCATGGTGCGCGACGCTGCGCGCTTCACCGGCGTTACGCGCGGGCTCGGACAAGACCGCGGCATACCTGCCACACGTCCTGTGTGGCACCGGAGGGCTGGCGGCGGTGCGCCGGCCGCCGGACCGCCGAAATCGATTGCCAAGGAGACGGGCGCCCCGCGCCCGGTCCGTAAATGAAAAAATTTCTCGCAACCGCATTCGCTTCATTGCTGTTCGTGTCGGCCGCGGCGTTCGCTGTGCCGACAGTTCAGCAGATCGAATCCGCCATGTCGCAAGGCAACTGGCAGCAGGCCGATGCCGGTTTGAGCGAAGTGCTGCAGGCACATCCGAACAATGCTCGCGCGCACTACCTGTACAGCCAGGTGCTCGATCGCGAAGGCCGTTCTGCCGACGCGCTCGCCCAGGTGCAACAGGCCAAGACGCTCGACCCGCAAATCCGATTCACCGACCCGACCCGTTTCGCGCAAACCGAGGCGCGTATCCGCAAGGACGCGGAACGCACCGGCGGCGCCGGTGGCGACACCACGAGCCGCGCGGCCAACCCGTTCGTGCAGCAAAACGCGCCGGCCGTGCAGCAGCAGTCCGCCATGGTGTCGCAGGCACCGCAACGGCATGGTCCCGGCATCGGCATGTGGATCGGCATCATTGTTCTGATCGGCGCGATCGCACTGGTGTTGCGCTGGACATTGCGCCGCGCCCGCTCGAAAGACGATACGCGCGCCGACGACGATCGTCGCGTGCAGCTCAAGCGTGCAACGGAGATGCTCAACACCGTGCGCTCGCTGAAGCTCGACGTGAAGCTCTCCACCGCGCCCGGTCATGAAGCGCTGGAGAAGGAAGTCGAAGCGACCGAAGACCAGCTGCGAGGTCTCGTCGAAACGCTGTCGAACAGCAAGAATCCGGTGCCGCCCTATCAGCTCGATGAACTGGAGCAGCGCCTCGGCAGCATGCGCGCGCGCGCCGACGGCCGGCCCGATCCGTATGCCGCGTCCGCCGCCGGCACGCAGCAGTCGCCGTATGCGCAGGAGGCCGAGCGTTTCGGCAACCCGCCGCAAGCGCCCTATCCGCAGCAAGGACCGTATCAGCAACAGCCGCCGGTCATCGTGCAACAAGGTGGTGGCGGTTTCGGCGGCGGCATGGGCGGTTTGCTGACCGGCGTGCTGCTCGGCGAGGCGCTGAATTCCGGACGTGAACGCGTCGTGGAGCGCGATGTGATCGTCGACGATGACGAAACGCGGCGCCGTGGCGGTGGCGGCAACAACGGCGGTGGTCTCGACTTCGGCCAGGGCTCGAACGACTGGAGCGATAACAGCGGTGGTGGCGTCGACATGGGCAGCAACGACGATTCCGGTGGCTGGAGCGATACCTGAGCATGACAGCGCCGCTTAAGCGGAAATCAATCCAGCGGCAATGACAACAGGCTCCTTCACGGAGCCTGTTTTTTGTCGATGACCTTTATGCACTCACTGACGTCACCACCCTCGCCGGCTGATGTTGCGCGAGCAGCACCGAACCCGCGAACAGCCTGATGATGAAACGCTCCGCCTACGCGACGTCGCCCTCCATTTCCGCCGATACCGCGATGCTGCAGCCGACACAGTTAGAGATAGGTAGACACCCCGTTTCGTCCACCTCCGGAGACCCGCTGTGACGCCTGCCTCATCTGCCCAAACCGCCACGCCCCGCATTGTCATTGTCGGAAGCGGCTTTGCGGGCATCGGCATGGCGATCCGTCTCCAGCAGATGGGCATCACGTCGTTCACGGTTTACGAGGCGGCCGCCGATATCGGCGGCACGTGGCGCGACAACACCTATCCCGGTGCGGCCTGCGATGTGCCGTCGCATCTGTATTCGTTTTCGTTCGAGCCGAACCCGGCATGGTCGCGGGCGTTCGGCAGCCAGGCGGAGATCCTCGCCTACCTCAAGCATTGCGCGCGCAAATACGGCGTCGATCGTTACGTGCGCTGCAATGCGCACGTGGCCTCGGCGCGTTTCGACGAAGCGCGGCAAAGCTGGCAAGTCGAGATCGATTCGAACGGCACGCGCGAGCGCATCGAGGCCGATGTGGTGATCGCCGCGAGCGGCCCGTTGTCGCGGCCGGCCATGCCGCGGATCGCGGGGCTCGAGCGCTTCGAAGGCAAGCTGTTTCATTCGGCGCGGTGGGACCATGACTATCCGCTCGAAGGTAAGCGCGTTGCGGTGATCGGCACCGGCGCGAGCGCGATCCAGTTCGTGCCGCGGATCCAGCCGCGCGTCGCGCGACTCGAATTGTTCCAGCGCACCGCGCCGTGGATCATGCCGAAGCCCGACAAACCGATCGGTCCGCGCGCGCACTGGCTGTTCCGACATCTGCCTTTCACGCAGCGCTTCGTGCGCAATACGATCTACTGGCAGCTCGAATCGCGTGCGATTGCGTTCGTGGTCAATCCGAGGCTGATGAAGTTGCCGATGAAGTTCGGCTTGAGCTATCTGGAGCGGCGCGTCAAGGACCCGGCGCTGCGCGCCAGGCTGACGCCGAACTACCGGCTCGGTTGCAAGCGCGTCCTGCTGTCGAGCGATTACTATCCGGCGCTCAACCAGCCGAACGTCGACGTGGTGACGACCGGCATCCGCGAAATCGTCGCCGATGGCATCGTCACCGAAGACGGCGCGCATCACCGCGCCGACGCGATCATCTGCGGCACCGGCTTCCAGGTCAACGACGTCGGCGCGCCGTTCGAGGTGACCGGCCTCGACGGCGCCGATCTCGGCGCGATGTGGTTACGCGACGGGCCAGAGGCCTACCTCGGCACCAGCATCGCCAATTTTCCGAACTTCTTCATGATCGTCGGCCCGAATACCGGGCTTGGCCACAACTCGATGATCTACATGATCGAGTCGCAAGTGCAATACATCGCCGATTGCCTGCGCGTGCTGCGCCGACGCAAAGCGCGCACGATGAACCTGCGGCCCCACGTCCAGCGCGATTTCAACGCGCGTCTGCAGAAGGACATGCAGCACTCCGTGTGGGTCAGCGGCTGTCATAGCTGGTATCAGACGAAGAGCGGCAAGGTTACGGCGGTGTGGCCCGGCTTCACCTTCAGCTTCCGCAAACGCACGCGGCGTGTGCGGCCGCACGATTATCACTTCGTGCCTTGACGCCGCATGCGGCTGAGGGGCCGCTCGCGATAGATGCACATGCACATGCACATGCACATGCAGATGCAGATGCAGATGCGATCTAACTCGAACTGGAGGGAGACAGGAACCATGGCAAGCACCGACTCCGCAACGTCCGCATCAACAGCGCCGCTATCGCCCCGCTCGCTCGCCGCGCACCTCGGCATCACCAGCGTGCCGCGCGCCGAATTGCAGCGGCGCTGCACGCACGGCGGTTCGAAGTTCGCCAAGGTCATGGGCGCCTGGTACCGCGGCATTCAATGCCAATGAGAGCGTGCCAACCAGGATGAGGCTTGATGCCCAGATCGCGTCCAGATTGAACCAGCTCCTTGACACGAACTTCAGCCCCAGGTAGCGGTAGACCAACCAGGCGAGGAGTCCGCCGACCACAATCATGGCGGTGGCATGGACGCCGGAGACAAGCAGCGCCATGCCCAGATTGGCGTCGATCAGGGCCCGCGCGGCCTGATGCCCTTGATCCAGGTCGTAGGACCGGCAAAGTCCGAGGTAGATAGGTACGAGCATCAGTCCTGCGCCGTGCGCGATGGCAACGGCGAAGGACCAGAGCGCGAGCCGCGACGGTGGGATGCGCGCGAGTACTCGCGGATGACGTCGCCAGACCAGAAGGAAGGCACCGAAGCCGATGACGAGCACACTCGCGCCGATCTGGATCTCGCGCTGCCAGGCGAGCAGGATCGCAAGCATGGCGAACGGCACCATCACCACGAACATTGCCAACACGTGCCCCGCCGCGAGATATAAAAGCGCGCGGAAGAGCGCCCCGGCACGTCTGTCCATCAGCCCGCTCGAAACGGCGAGCGGCCATCCCATTGCCGGGTTGGCCCCGTGATAGAGACCACTCGCCACGACGGCTAACCAGAGGCCGGCCTGTGGCCAGCTGCCCTCGATCAAGTCCCCACCGACGGGTAACAGAACGAATCGGTCGAGCAGTCGCCGCCTTCGAGCCGGATCTGGTGAGCCCGGTATCCGTCGGGAAAGGTCACCCAGTAGTCGTCGGCCAGCGCGAGGCCACCACCAGGTTCAGCCCGGGCCATGACCTGTGCCGCGGGCACGCCGTCCGGGTAGAACTGGTTGTCCCACGTCGAGTAGAGCGAGTTCGTCCAGTAGACCCGCTTCCCGTCGCGGCTGATCTCGACCATCTGCGGACCACCGGCGAACGTTTTGCCGTTCGGGTGCGGCGTGCGCCGCACGATCCCGCCGATGTGGACCGATCCCGCGAGCTTCGGTTTCCGGGGTTCCGTCACGTCGTACTGGCGCATCTCGCCGGTTCCCCAGCAGGCGACGTACAGGAATTTGTCGTCGATGGAGAGATCGATATCGGTGACGAGCGGGGGCACCGCGCCGAATCCCTGAAGCAAAGGTGGAAGCCGTTCCGCGGCTGCGGGCTCCGGCGGAATGGTCGCGGTCTTCTCGATGTGGAACGTTCCGCCCTCCCGCCACCAGGTCCAGATCGACCCTTCCAGGTTCGTCGTGTCGACCACCACGCCGATGAAACCATACTCCCGGCGGGGATCGTGCGCCGGCCGCACTTCGAGCGCCATCTGGTGGTTCGCGCCGAGATCGATCGTCTGCACGTTGCGCCTCGCCCGCAAATCCCAGAAGTGGATGCGGTGCCCGTACTTGTTCGACAAAAGGTCTTCGGGGACGATCCCGTTCTCGAATTGCGGCGGCAACGCCCACTCGCTCGACACCATGTAGTCGCGCGGCAGGTTCCACCAGAAATCGTAGTGTTTCTCCTGCGACCCGCGATCGATCTCCCAGCGGCCGAGGACATCGAAAGTCTCGCAGTCCATGATGAAGATGCCCGGAGGACCGTCCGTGCCATCCTTGCCGCCGCCGCCGAGCGTGCTGACGTAGATGCCTTCCGGTCCGCAATGGACCGTGTGCGGACGCGAGTAGCCTGTCTTGCGGAAGATTTCCTCAGGTTCGATGATCTTGTGGATTCGCGCCTGGGTCGGATGGGGCTTGGTGTCCACGATGTAGATGCGCGAGGAGCGCATCCCCGGAATGATCAGATAGCGTCGCTCCAGGAAGGCGTGGCCGGTCAGCGGCGACAGTGACGATGAGCAGGCATTCCATCCGAAGTGATGGAATTCGTCGCCCTTATTCGGCACCGGCACTGTATGAACCACCTGGCTGTAGGTCGGCGAGCCGGGCTTCACGTCGATGACGGCGAGCGCGTCGGGCTGCGAAAAATCGGGGCTGAGCAGCAGCGTGTAGGCGAAGTCTTCCACTGGCGCATCCATCGCGAGTTTCGGCGATGCGTGGAACGTAGGATCTGGACGCACTCCCATGAGGGCTCTCCTTGGTTATGGGGTTCGGAGCGCAAGACATCCGAATATTCATTAACCTTAACGGGCGCTGTTTTCAGAGTGAGAACGCTCGTCAGTCTGACAACGTTGCAAGTACAGGGCGCGCCGCAAGCAGCGCGCCCCGAGACCGAAGGGAGTGCAATTCAATCAGGATTATGCGCCTCTGAGAACATTCTGTATGAGCGCGGCGACAGGTCGGTATTGGCCAACAGCGTCGATCAGCTTTAGTCCAAAGCTTCACCGGCAAGCAGCCATTTCATTGCGCGCGGTTCACGACGATGTTCAACCGCCGCCGAGCAACCGCAGCAGGCTCCAAAGAAATTTGCAGAGCATCACGAGCAGCTCCCACACGTGAGAGAGTTGCTGCCAGCCCGAAACGCGTACAAAGGAGTCGATCATGGTCCGCAGGTGAGAGGGAGGGCTGCGAGAAATGGGCGGCACAGCCACTTGCAGAGCCGTGCCAGTCCAAGGGCTGGCCGACGCACGCGTGCCGCGTACCGGGCGTGCCAGCGCCCTGCCCGATCCCACATCATAACGACTGCGGGATACTCCGTATCAAGTCGATTGAAAGCGTGCCGTAAATGCGTCGGGAAGACGCGGCATCCGCACGGAATGACCGCGTTTTTGACCGCGCCAACCGCGCCATCAAGGAGACGAGCATGACGCGTTTCAGCTTTCGCCGGACCGGTCGTTCGCAAACGGTCGTCGGCGATATTGCCGCGCAAGCCGGCAAACTGGGAATCGAAATCTGTGACGTGTCGGGCCACGTCGAGGAAGTCGCCGCGCGCGTGCAGCACCAGGCGCAGGTATGCCGCGCGCTGCGCGAATCCGCCGCGCAGACCCTCGCGGGGAACCATCGCATTGCCACGGCCGCGCGTGAAATGCGCAGCGTGTCGGCCGAAGCCGCGACCGGCGTGCAGGAATCGCAGCAGACGCTGGAAGCGTCGCTGGCCGACATCCACGGACTGGTGGAGGGTGTGACGGTGATCGAGAGCCAGATCGGTGCGTTGCGCAGCGCATTGGCCCATGTCAGTCGCGTCTCCGAGGAGATTTCGCTGATTGCCCGGCAAACGCATTTGCTGGCGCTGAACGCCGCGATCGAAGCCGCGCGCGCCGGCGACTCCGGCAAGAGCTTCGCGGTAGTGGCAGCCGAGGTCAAGAACTTGTCGGCGAAGACCGCGCAGGCGACCGGCCAGATCGAGCAGACGCTGGCGCAACTCACTCAGCAGACCGAGCAGTTGATCAGCGAGGGGGCGGTGAACACCGTGCGGGCGCACAGGGTACGCGAAGGCACTCGCAAGATCGGCGACGTCGTGCACGCGACGGGCGATGCGATCACGCAGCTCAACGAGGAGGCTGGGCAGATTGCCGCGTTGACCGGTGAGATCGAAACGCAATGCAACGGGCTCGAGGCGCAGGTGCTGGAGATGGCGAGCGGTGTCGAGGATTCGAGCGAGAACTTTGTGCAGGCGAAAGACCGGCTGGGGAATTTGCTCGGCGTGTCGGAGACGTTGATCGAGCTAACCGCCGCAACCGGGGTCGAGACCACGGACACGCGCTTTATCGAAGCGGTACAGCAAGCCGCGGCCGCGGTGAGCAAGGTCTTTGAATCGGCCGTCGCCCAGCGCGAAGTATCGATTGACGATCTCTTCGATCAGCATTATGTGCCCGTTGCCGGGAGCAATCCGGCGCAGTTCCTTACCCGTTTTACGGCTTTTGCCGATCGGGTTTTGCCTGCGATCCAGGAGCCTTTCCTCGGGCTCGATCCGCGCGTGGCGTTTTGCGCCGCTGTCGACGTGCGGGGTTATCTACCCACTCACAATCTCAAGTTCTCCTTGCCGCAGCGCGAGGACGAGGTCTGGAATATGGCGAATTGCCGGAATCGGCGGATGTTCGATGATCGCACCGGCATGGCGGCTGCCTCGCATACCAAGAAATTCTTGTTGCAGACGTACCGCCGCGACATGGGCGGCGGCCAGTTTGTTTTGATGAAGGATGCGTCGGCGCCGGTGTTTGTTGCCGGCCGGCATTGGGGTGCGATTCGGATCGGGTATAAGGTTTGAGGGGTTATTTGTATTGGCCCACGCGGCGGCATGGTCTTCGCGCCGCATGGGCAAGAACCTAAACCGCCATGACCGATCTTTTTCTCTCGGCCCGCTGCATAAAATAATTGGCCGCCACGACGCCAACCGTAACCACGGCAATAAACAGCGTGGCAAGCGCATTCATTTCCGGATTCAACCCAAGCCGAACGCGGGAGAAAACGACCAGCGGCAGCGTCGTCGACCCAGGCCCGGACAGGAACGCCGACAACACCAGATCGTCAATCGACAAGGTGAACGACAACAACCAGCCGGAAACGAGAGCCTGCGAAATCAACGGCAGCGTGATGAAGAAAAATACCCTGAGCGGTGTCGCCCCAAGATCCAGCGCGGCTTCTTCGAGAGAAGGATGCAACTCCTTCACGCGGGACTGCACGATGATGGCCACATAGGAAATACACAGCATCACGTGGCCGATCCAGATCGTGAAAATGCCACGCCCGGCAGGCCATCCCAGCCACTTGGCCATTTCGATGAACAACAGCAGCAGTGAGATCCCCTGAATCACCTCGGGAATCACCAGCGGCGCATTGATCATCCCGGTGTAAAGCGTAAAGCCACGAAACCGTCCCATCCGCGCGAGCACAAACCCGGCCCATGTGCCGATCATCACTGAAGCAAACGCCGTGAGCAGCGCCACGCGCAACGAGAGCCACGCGGCGGCGATCAACTCATCGTCCTGCAACAACGCCGCGTACCAGCGCGTGGAAAAGCGCGTCCACACCGTGACCAGTTGCGATTCGTTGAACGAATACACAATCAGACTCACGATCGGAATGTAGAGGAATAAAAAACCAATCCCCAAGGCAATGAACTGCAAAATCCGGTTCGGCTTCATCAGCGCCTTTCCTCCATCGCCTTCGCTTGCGCGTACTGGAAAAACGCCATCGGCACCAGTAACAACAACACCATCGCACACGTCACGGCAGACGCCATCGGCCAGTCGGCATTGTCGAAGAACTCGTTCCACATCACCCGGCCGATCATCAACGTGTTCGCGCCACCGAGCAATTCAGGAATCACATACTCGCCCACCGCCGGAATGAACACCAGCAGACAGCCGGCAATGATGCCGTTTTTCGACAGCGGCAAGGTGATCTGCCAGAACGCCCGCCATGGCTTCGCGCCGAGGTCGTAGGCGGCTTCCAGCAGTGTCATGTCCATCTTCACCAGATGCGCATACAGCGGCATCACGAGGAACGGCAGGTACGAATACACCATGCCGATATAAACCGCCGTGTTCGTGTGATACAGCTCGATCGGCGAATGGATCAGCCCGATCGACATCAGGAAGTTGTTCAGCAATCCGTTGTTCTTCAGAATGCCGATCCACGCATACACGCGAATCAGAAACGACGTCCAGAACGGCAACATCACGGCCATCATCAACAGATTGCGGCTCGCCGGATTCGATCGGGCGATGTAGTACGCCATCGGATAGCCGATCAGCAAACACAGCAACGTGGAGATCCCCGCGACCACCACCGAATTCACATAAGTCGCGAAGTAAAGACTGTCGGTCAGCAGAAACGCGTAATGCGACAGGTCCAGCGCGACGTGAATCACACCATCCGTGAAGGTGGTGAGTTCCGTATAGGGCGGAATGCCGAGCTGCAAATCGGCGAAGCTGATCTTCACCACCAGCAGAAACGGCACGAGGAAAAATAGCAGCAGCCAGATGAACGGGCCGGCCACTACCGCGGTGCGGCCGGTCAGGTTGAAGCGGCGCACCGGCCCCGATGCCAGAGAACTGATCGAGCGTTTCATGACGTCAGCACCACGCCGGCCGATGCGCTCCAGCGCACATAAACTTCGTCACCCCAGGTGGGCGGATCGATTTCCGTCAACGCGAGGCTGGTTACGTTCGCGATCACCATTTTGCCGGCTTCGAGCTTCACGTGATAAAGCGAATAGCCGCCCATGTAAGCGATATTCGTGACGACGCCCTTACCCCAGTTGTACGCGCCTTCGGGCGGCTTGCGGGTCAGCGCGATGCGTTCGGGCCGCACCGAGATCGTTACCGGCATGCCGAGCGGCCCGGTGATGCCATGGCTCACGTAGAGGCGGCACGGCAGATCCGGCGTTTCGATGAACACGTGATCGGGTTCGTCTTCGACGACGTTGCCGTCGAACAGATTGGTCGAGCCGATGAACTCGGCCGAAAAGCGGCTGTTCGGATATTCGTACACTTCATGCGGCGTGCCGAGCTGGACGATCTCGCCTTCGCTCATCACGGCAAGACGATCCGCCATGGTCATCGCCTCTTCCTGATCGTGCGTCACCATCATGCAAGTCACGCCGACCTGGTCGAGAATGTTGAGCAGTTCGATCTGCGTGCGCTGACGGATCTGTTTGTCGAGCGCGGACATCGGCTCGTCGAGCAGCAATAGCTTCGGCCGCTTGACCAGCGAGCGCGCCAGCGCGACGCGCTGCTGCTGACCGCCGGAGAGCTGATGCGGCTTGCGCTTCGCAAAACGGCCCATCTGAACCAGGTCGAGTGCGGTCTGCACGCGGTCTTTCAGTTCCGCCTTCGGCACCCCTTCCTGCTTCAGGCCGAAGGCGACATTCGCCTCGACCGTCATGTGCGGGAACAACGCGTACGACTGGAACATCATGTTGACCGGCCGACGATACGGCGGCAATTGAGCGAGGTCTTCGCCGTCGATCAGGATCTTGCCCGACGTGATCGATTCGAGGCCGGCCAGCATGCGCAACAAGGTCGACTTGCCGCAACCGGAACTGCCGAGCAGCGCGAACAGTTCGCCCTTTTTCACCGACAGGTTGACCCCTTTGACCGCCGCGGTCTCGTCGAACTTCTTCACGACGTCGACGATCTGGACGAAATTGTCCGCTGCGTTGTCCGCAACGGCGTTCGGGCCCGGGGACGGCGCGGCGGCCCCTGCCAGCGCGCCCGACTGGTCACTACTCATCACAATGCTTTACTCCGGCGTTTGACGAACAAAGCCCCCGGTGGACACCGAGGGCTTCATGATGATGCTTACCCGTGCATGCTGGCCGCGGGTTAGCGGCCGGACTTGAATTCAGTCCACAGCCGCGTTTGCAGCCGCTGGATTTCAGGCGGCAGCGGCTTCAACAGGAACAGGGTCTTGATGACTTCAGGCGGCGGGTACACGGCCGGGTCGTTCGCCACGTCCTTGTCCACGTACTTGCGCGCTTCGAGGTTGGCGCTCGGATAGTAGACGGCGTTGGTGATCGCGGCGTGGACCTGCGGCGTTTCGATGTAGTTGATCCACTCGAGCGCGGCTTCCTTGTTCTTCGCGTCCTTCGGAATCGCCATCACGTCGAACCATACCGGCGCGCCGCCCTTCGGAATGTAGTACTCGACCTTGAACGGCTTCTTCGCTTCGACCGCGCGATGCTTGGCGATCACGACGTCGCCCGACCAGCCGTACGCGAAACACACGTCGCCGCCGACCAGATCATTGATATAGCCCGACGAGTTGAACTGCGTGATGTACGGGCGGATCTTCTTCATCATCTCGAGCGCGGCGCGGTAGTCGGCCGGATTCGTGCTCATCGGATCGCGGCCGATGTAGTGCAGCGCGGCGGCGAACATCTGGTCCGGCGCGTCGAGCACGGACACACCGCAGGCCTTCAGCTTCGAGATGTTTTCCGGCTTGAAGAGGACGTCCCAGCTGTCGAGCGGAACGTTCTTGCCGAGAATCTGCTGGGCCTTGGTGACGTTGTAGCCGAGGCCGGTCGTACCGTATGCCCAGGGCACCGTGAACTTGTTGCCCGGATCAGCGCCGGCCACCAGCGCCATCAGCGAAGGGTCGAGGTATTTCAGGTTCGGCAGCTTCGATTTGTCGAGCGGTGCGAAGATGCCCGCAGCGATCTGCTTGCCGGCGTAATTGCTGGTCGGCACGACGATGTCGTAGCCCGAATTGCCGGTGAGGAGCTTGGCTTGCAGCGTGTCGTCGCTGTCATAGTTGTCGTACTTGACGTGGACGCCGGTCTGCCTGGTGAAGTTCGGAATGGTGTCCTTGGCGATGTAATCGGACCAGTTGTACACGTTCAATTGCGTATCTTTCGCAGCAGCCGTCAGCCACGGCGTCGCGCACAAGACCAGCGCGGCCACTTGCCCTACTACCCGTCTTTTCATTCCGTTCTCCGATCCGGACCGGCGCGAGCCGGCCAATTCCTCACTCACGCCGCGGCATACCGCACGCGGCTCCCCTGAAAAAAACAAAAACTACCATTAATTACTGCGCGCACCAAAAAAATACCAGGCTGTCGCGCAAACGGCACAGCGTAAGCCGTGCCGCTACAAAATGGGCGCAATTTTAGCGGGTTATCCGCGCGTGTCCACCCGAAAAAAACACCAGCGCCGGCTCGGTGTTATCTGGTTGTCAGGTGAAGCCGGCCGTACCCCGTGCCGGTTCCCCTGGGGCGGCGGCCAGCCGCCGCCCTCCGCGAATTCCATGCGGACCAGCTAACTGTGGATCCGAGCACGAACCGCCTGCCGTTCAACGGTGCACAATAGCTGAAAAAACACTGTACGACGGGGTGCCGCGAATAGCGCGCGCCTTTGCCGCCCGCGCTCGCGCCGCGTGCCGCTTTGCTGCGGGCACGGGGCTTGCAACTTGTTGCAGTCTTAAACCTCCAGGCATTGATGAACACGAATCCATCCGCGTTGCGACCGAACCGCCGTCGGCATCTGCCGGGAAGCGGGCCGGCACGTCCCGCGCACTGGTTTTCGTTCGTCGGTGCGGGGGCGCTGATCGCGGTCGGCTACATCGATCCTGGCAATTGGGCGACCGCGCTCGGCGCCGGCGCGGGTTACGGTTACCGGCTGCTGGGCATGGTGCTGCTGGCGAGCCTGATGGCGATGCTGCTGCAATGGCTGTCGTCGCGGCTGGGCGTCGTCACCGGGCGCGACCTGGCGCAGATCTGCCGCGAACGCTCGAGCCGCCGCGTCACCCTCTTCCTATGGCTGACCAGCGAGGTTGCGATCATCGCGTGCGACGTCGCCGAGGTGGTCGGCAGCGCGGTTGCATTGCAATTGCTACTGGGTGTGTCGCTGAAGGTCGGCGTGCTGATGTCGGCGGTCTGCACCTTCGCACTGCTGGCGCTTCAGCAGAAAGGCGGCCGCAAACTCGAAGCGGTGATCGCGGCGCTGATCGGCTTTGTCGGCCTGTGCTTCGTGGTCGAACTGGCGCTTGCCCGGCCCGACTGGCATGCCGCGCTGGCCGGCACCGCGCCGAGCCTCGACCTGCTGCGCAACGCGGGCATGGTGTGGCTGGCAGCGGGCATCGTCGGTGCGACGGTGATGCCGCACAACCTGTATCTGCACTCCTCGCTCGTCAAGCACCATGCGCCGGACGGCAGCGACGAGCAGATCAAAGCCGCATTGCAGGTCGTGAACCTGGACACTTTCGGTTCGCTTTCGTTTGCTTTCGTGATCAACGCGGCCCTGCTGATCGTGGCGGCCGCCGTGTTCTACGCGAGCGGCCACCGCGGCGTCACCGATCTCGCCGATGCCCATCGGCTCATCGCGCCGCTCGTCGGCACACACTGGGCCGGCATCCTGTTCGCGGCGGCCCTGCTCGCATGTGGACTGAGCGCGACCGTCACGGGCACGCTGGCCGGTCAGGCGGTGATGGAAGGCTTTCTGCGCCTGCGCCTACCGCGCTGGAAGCGTGCCCTGTTCACCCGCGCGCTGGCAATCGGCCCGGCGCTGCTTGCGGTCGCGCTGTTCGGCCAGCACGGTTCCAATCAACTGCTGGTGGCAAGTCAGGTGGTGTTGAGTCTTCAATTGCCGCTCGCGGTCGTGCCGTTGATCCGTTACACATCGGACGCCGGCCTGATGCGCGACTGGCGCGTGCGTGGCGTGCCCCTCGTGCTGGCCTGGCTGTCGGCGGCTTTCATCGTCGTGCTCAACGGGGCGCTGTTGTGGCAGTTGGCGTTCGGCGGATGAAGCGGATCCGCTACAGCATGTCGCGCTGAGGGAAAGGATGCGAAGCGGGGCGAAAGCCGCAGTCGATACTGCCAACCGTGCATGCATCTTTGCTACGGCGAGCGCCGCGCCGTGGTGCAATCGCCGCATCGGTTAACATAGCGGCACTCTGCTTCCCGCCCCAAGGTTTCCGATGGCTTCGAATCTCCACGATCTTCCCGACAGCCCGTGCATCGGCGTCTGTTCCACGCTGTTCGACGAGGTTTGCAAAGGCTGCGGCCGCACCGCCACCGAGGTGTCAAACTGGGTGTTCCTGAGCGACGAGGAAAAGCGCGCCGTATGGATACGCATCGAGCACGACGGTTCCGCCATGCGCTTCAGGAACGACAAGCTGTAGCCGCCGCGGCAATCAGAACCGCATACCGACACCCAAACCGACCACCACCGGATCGATACTCAGCCGGCCGAGCGACTGACCGCCGAGCGATGCGTCGGTATGCATCCAGATCTTCTTGATGTCCGCGTTGACGAACAGCGACTTGGTCACCTGCACGTCCACACCGGCCTGCAACGCGGGGCCAAAGCTGTGGTTGGCGATCGAGATCGGCTGCCCCCCTGCGTTCAGGCCGTTGTTGTAGAAATACGTGTAGTTGATCCCCGCACCCACGTACGGACGGATGCGCCCCGCGTGGTTGAAGTGATATTGCAGCAGCAACGTGGGCGGCAATACGTTGACGCCGCCGAGATTGCCAAGGCTCGACGTCAACTGATGGCGCGACGTGGCGAGAATCAGCTCGACGCCGAGGTAATCGCGGATCATGTAGGTCAGATCCAGCTCCGGCACGATCGCGTTATTGACGCCCACGTTCAGCGCCGACAGTGTCTGGCTGGTCTCCACGTTCGGCACGATGCTGATCGCGCGCAGACGCACCAGTATGTCGCCGGCGTGAATGCCGCTCATCGGGTCGTCGCCGGCCGCTTGTGCCTGCTGAGCCAGAGCGCCCCCGCATAACAGGCTCGACGCGACGGCGGCGGCCTTGATTCTGTTCCTGAACGAGTGCTTCATGTGCTTCCCCGAGTGTTTGTTTGCATGCGGGGATTGTCGAAGGTCTCGTCAGGCTTCACGTTGACCCGCATCAACCCAGCGAGAACGTCCATCGCCCTGCGACAGCGGGTCGCGTCGCGCCGGTCAGGAGCAGTTCGATCAGATCGTGGACGCTGCGAATGGCCGTGCCGAACGGCAACGCTTCGCGGCCGCGGAAGAACAACCCGTTGGCCACATCGCCGCGCAATGCCGCGGCGAGACGCGTGTCGATGCAGAAGTGGCCGAACTTCTCGACACCGTCGCGCCAACCGCAGACGCCAAGACATTCGAGCGCAGTCGGACAGACGTGTTTGAGCGCGCCGATCTTGGCGCGGATTTTTGTTTCGTGGCGTAGATAGCGCATCAGCCACGGCGTTTTCACGGCGCGCGCCGGCAGCCCCGTCACACTGACGAATTCGACGATGTCGTCGGGCGTCGCTTCGGCGAGCACCCGCTTGAAGTTCGGATGCGCGTCGCCTTCCTGGGTGACGGCGAACGGCGTGCCGAGCTGCACACCGCGGGCACCCGCGCTCAGCAACTCACGCACTGTCTCATGACTGTTGATGCCGCCGGCGACGATCAAGGGCACGTCTTTGCGACCTAAGCCGAGCGACGTGAATACCGCATCGAGTTCTTCAAGTACGCGCAAAAAATCGAAGCGCTGATCGTGCAGATCGGCAAGGTTGGTCACGCCGAGATGGCCGCCCGCGTGGGCTGGATGTTCGATCACGACCGCGTCGGGCAGACGGCCTTTTTTCATCCACTTCTTCAGCACCAATGCAACGCCGCGGCTATCCGACAGGATGGGGATCAGTGCGATGTCATGGCCGTGAGTCATGTCCGGCAAATCGAGCGGCAGGCCTGCGCCCATGACGATCGCGTCGGCGCCGCTTTCGCAGGCGACGCGCACGTAGTCTGCTTGCGCGTTGACTGCCTTCATCACGTTGACGGCGATCATGCCACGGCCTTCGCTGAGTGCCTTGGCCGAGTGGATTTCGCGGGCTAACGCGGTGAGGTTCGCCTGTTCGAGCGTAGCGCGGTCGGGCGACTGGCGGCAGAGCTCGATGAGGTCGTGATGATGATGACGCAAATCGATGCTCGCGATGGTGCCGAGAGCACCCTCGCGGGCGACGCTGCCGGCCAGCCGGTGGGCTGAGATGCCGACGCCCATGCCGCCTTGCACGATCGGAAGGAGTGCGCGGCCACGGATAACCAGAGGGGGGAAGGAGTGAGAGGTGAGCATTGACGACCCGGTGATTGGACTATCGAAACAGCGATAATCGGTCGTCGGGCGCCGCTCGCATTGCTTTGGGTCAATGAGTCCGTTCGCCGGCCCGGTTTTGCGTTGGTGGGTTGACGCGGGTCACGTCGAAAACGGTGCGCAAGACGCGCCCCATGAAAAAAGCCCGCTTCGACGAAGCGGGCTTGGCTTTAGGCTACATCGTGAAGCGAGGAATGCTTACTGCACGCCCTGGCTCAACAGGAAGTCTTCATAATTGCCGCCGAAGTCGTTCAGCGTGCCATTGGTCTTCACTTCGATGATCCGGTTCGCGAGGCCGCTCACGAACTCCCGGTCGTGCGACACGAAGATCAGCGTGCCTTCGTATTTATCGAGCGCGATCTGCAGCGATTCGATCGACTCCATGTCCATGTGGTTGGTCGGCTCGTCCATCAGCATCACATTGTGGCGGCCCAGCATCAGCTTGCCCCAGATCATGCGGCCCTTCTCGCCGCCCGACAGCACCTTCACCGACTTGCGGATGTCGTCGGCATTGAACAGCAAACGGCCCAGCGTGCCGCGCACCATCTGTTCGTCGTCGCCTTCCTGGCGGTAGCCGTCGATCCAGTCCATCAGCGTGAGGTCGTCAGGAAACTCTTCGTACGTGTCCTGCGGCATGTAGCCGACATTCGCATTCTCGGCCCACTTCACCGTGCCGTGATCGAGCGTGAGCTTGCCGAGCAGCGAGCGCAGCAGCGTGGTCTTCCCCGCGCCGTTCTCGCCGATGATCGCGATACGCTCGCCCGGCTGCACGCTGATGCTGAAATCGTTGAAGATCGTACGATCGTACTTCTTCGAGATCTTGTCGGCGACCACTGCGATGTTGTGCAGCTTTTTTTCGTACTCGAAGCGGATAAACGGATTCTGCCGCGACGAGGGCTTGAATTCCTCGATCTTGATT
Source organism: Paraburkholderia sp. IW21 (assembly GCF_041321145.1). Lineage (NCBI taxonomy): Bacteria > Pseudomonadati > Pseudomonadota > Betaproteobacteria > Burkholderiales > Burkholderiaceae > Paraburkholderia > Paraburkholderia sp. IW21. The sequence goes on from NZ_JBGGWA010000003.1 coordinate 225,748, forward strand.
TTTTCGATCTGCTTCGCACGGCTGGTGGCCTGACGGGCCTTCGACTTGTTCGCCGAGAAACGGCGCACGAAGTCCTGCAGGTCGGCGACGCGCTCCTTCGCCTTCGCGTTGGCGTTCTGCTGGCGCTCGCGCGCCTGCGTGCTCGCCAGCATGTAGTCGTCGTAGTTGCCCGGATAGACCTTCAGCGTGCCGTAGTCCATGTCGGCCATGTGCGTGCAGACCTGGTTCAGGAAGTGACGATCGTGCGAGATGATGATCATCGTCGAGTTGTACTGGTTGAGCACGTCTTCCAGCCAACGGATCGAGTTGATGTCCAGGTTGTTGGTCGGTTCGTCGAGCAACAGCACGTCCGGCTTCGAGAACAGCGCCTGCGCGAGCAGCACGCGCAGTTTCCAGCCCGGCGCCACGGCGCTCATCGGGCCGTTGTGGTCTTCGATCGCGATGCCGATGCCGAGCAGCAGTTCGCCCGCGCGCGCTTCGGCGGTGTAGCCGTCGTACTCGGCGAATTTCGCTTCGAGTTCCGCGGCGTGCATGTAGTCGTCGTCGGTGGCGTCCGGGTTCGCATAGATCGCGTCGCGCTCGGTCATTGCACCCCACATTTCCGTGTGGCCCATCATCACGACGTCGAGCACGCGCACGTCTTCATACGCGAACTGGTCCTGGCGCAGCTTACCGAGGCGAACATTCGGTTCGAGCATCACGTTGCCGGAGCTCGGTTCCAGATCGCTGCCCAGTATCTTCATGAACGTGGACTTGCCGCAGCCGTTCGCACCGATCAGGCCATAGCGGTTCCCTTCCCCGAATTTGACCGAGATGTTTTCGAAGAGGGGCTTTGGCCCGAATTGCATGGTGATATTGGCGGTAGACAGCACGGCGCGTCCCTTTGAATGTGATATCGGCGAACAACCCAATATTTTAGCAGGTTATCGCGAACTCAACCCACGCACGCGCTGCGCTACCGGCTTGGGGCGCCGCGCGGCGTCTGCAAAACGTCGATAAAGGCCGACAGATCGGCCTCGGCAAGCCCCATTGCCGCGCCGAGCCGCAGCAGTTGCTGGACCGTCGACGAAACCGGCATCGGCGTGCCGGTCTCGTACGCCGTGGCGGCAACCGTGTCGATGTCTTTCTGGAAGGTGCGGAAGGCGCCGATCGGCGCGAGGCCGCTTTGCGTCATGCGCGGCACGAAAATCTGCAGCAGCACCGAATCGGCCCAGCCGCCGGCCAAACCCTCCGTGAGTTTCGCGGCGTCAATGCCGCTGCGTTGTGCAAGGCTCACCGCCTCGGCGATCGCCGCCAACGTCGCGGTGACGATGGTCTGATTGCAGAGCTTGGTGGTCTGCCCGGCGCCGACCTCGCCCATGTGCGTGACACGGGCCGCGTACGCTCGCAGCAACGGCGTGACGGCTGCAACGTCCGCGGCGGCGCCACCGGCCATGATGGCGAGCGTACCGGCGTTGGCACCCGCCACGCCGCCCGATACCGGTGCATCAATCCAGCCGACGCTTGCAGCCCCCGCGCGCGCGCCGGCCGTTGGACCAGCGGTCGCGGTCGCACCGATCGCACCGGTCGCACCGGTCGCAGCTACCGCAACTAACGCAGCAGCACGCTGCGCAAACGCTCGCGTCGCGGCAGGCGGAATGCTGGAGTGATCGACAATCCAGCGCACGCGCCCGGCGGTATCGCCGCTCAGCAGCCCTGCTGTCCCGAACACGGTTTCTTCAACCGCCGCCGCATCCGCGACGCACAGCAGCACTGCCTCGCACCGTGAAGCCAGGTCGCGCGGGGTATCGGCCACCTTGGCCCCGTCCGCGAGCAACGCTTCCGCTTTGGCCCGCGTGCGATTCCACACATGCACGGCATGCCCCGCGCGCAGCAAATGCCGGATCATCGGCGCGCCCATCAGGCCGGGGCCGCAAAAACCAATTTCCACTTGTCAGACCTCGTCGGATTTCAGATTGAGTTGCGCGGACATGATAACGGCCGCGCTTCGCGTGGGCATATCGGGCACACGATGTGCGACATGATTCGCTCATGCGAGGGACGTCCGCGGCAATCCATTGCCTATACTTTTTGCACACCAACGAAGATCAAAGGAGGAAGTTCATGTCAGAACACGTCTACAAGCAAATCGAACTGACGGGCTCATCGGCCAAATCGATCGACGACGCAATCAGCACCGCGATTACCAAAGCGTCCAAGACGCTGCGCAATTTGCACTGGTTCGAAGTGACGGAAACGCGGGGCCAGATCGAAAACGACAAGGTCGCGTACTGGCAGGTGACCATCAAGGTCGGCTTGCGCATCGACTAGCCTCTGCCTGTAAGACTTTCGACACCCAACCCGCTCCCAAAAAAAGCTGCGTCCGTACAGGACGCAGCTTCTTAAAGCAGCGGTTGCTGAGACCGCCGCCCGGTCGAGCGCTGTAAAAGTGCTTACTTCGGCAGCGAACCGTCCACGCCTTCCACATACCAGTTCAGGCGCTGCAATTCCGGATCAGCCAGCGTCTTGCCGGCCGGCACCTTCACCGCACCCGACTGATCCTTGATCGGGCCCGTGAACACGTCCCACTTGCCGCCCGCCAGCTCGTCACGCTTGGCCGCGACCTGTTTCTGCGCATCAGCCGAAATCACCGACGTGTTCAGGTCTTCAAGATTGACGGCCTTTTGCGGAATGCCCCACCACACCGGCGTGTTCTTCCACTTGCCGTCCAGCACCTGCTGGATCGCGGCGTTGTAATACACGCCCCAGTGCGCGACCACCGAACCGAGATGCGCCTCAGGACCGAACTTCTTCATGTCCGAATCCCAGCCGAACGCATGCACGTGCTTTTCCGATGCGGTCGCAAGCGTCGCGCTCGAATCGGTGTTTTGCAGCAGCACGTCGGCACCCTGGCCGATCAGGGTTTCAGCGGCCTGCTTTTCCTTGCCCGGATCGAACCAGCTGTTGATCCAGATGACCTTGGTGTGGATCTTCGGATTCACCGAGCGCGCGCCGAGCGTGTACGCGTTGATGTTGCGGATCACTTCAGGAATCGGCACCGAGGCGACGAAACCGAGCGTGTTGGTCTTCGTCACGTAGCCTGCGGCGACGCCGGCCAGGTACGCGCCCTGGTACATGCGCACGTCATAGGTGCCGAAGTTCGGTGCCTTCTTGTAGCCGGTTGCGTGCAGGAACACTGTGTCCGGGAAGTCTTTCGCGACCTTCAGTTCGAAGTCCTGATAGCCGAAGCTCGAACCGATGATGATCTTGTTGCCCTTGTTCGCCAGATCGCGGAACACGCGCTCGGAGTCGGCCGATTCCGGCACGTTCTCGATGCGGGTGATCTTGATCTTGTTGCCGAACTTCGCTTCCGCTTCCTTCGAGCCCTGATCGTGCGCGAAGGTCCAGCCGGCATCGCCCGGATTGCCGAGGTAAACAAACGCGACGCCGGGTACGTCGGCGGCCTGTGCGGTTTGCGCGAGCGGCGCGGCGAGCGCCAGCGAGGCCGCGCCCCATGCGCAAGCAGTCAGCAGATTTCTTCTCTTCATGTTTTCTCCTGTCGTGTTTGTCGAAAGATTTGAAACGTGTGGTCGGTCACGTGCGAATACTCCGATCCATAGCCGCGTCAGCCCGCCGAGAAAAACGGCTTGCCGAGCGATGCGGGTGCATTCAGGCGAATCGTGTTCGGGTTGCGCGAAATCAGCACGAGCACGACGACCGTCGCGACATACGGCAGCATCGCGAGGAATTGCGTCGGCACGGGCACGCCGATCGCCTGGGCATAGAACTGCAGGCCGGTCACGGCGCCGAACAACAATGCACCGATCAGCAGGCGGCCCGGGCGCCACGTCGCGAACACTACCAGCGCGAGCGCGATCCAGCCGCGGCCCGAGGTGAGCTGCTCCTGCCACAGGTGCAGGTTGACGATCGAGTAATAGCCGCCTGCGAGCCCTGCCATGCCGCCGCCGAAGGCCACCGCGCCGTAACGCACGCCGACCACCGGAAAGCCGACCGAGTGCGCCACTTGCGGCGATTCGCCCACCGAGCGCAGCACGAGGCCTGCACGCGTGCGGTACAGGAACCACCCGATCACCGCGAACATGAGGAACGCGAGGTAGTCGAGCGGCGTAAGGCTAAAGAATGCGGGACCGAGCACCGGGATCTTCGAAAGGCCGGGAATGGTCCACGTGCCGATGGTGGCGCGCACGGCCGCCGACGTGTACGGCTTGCCGATATAGGCGGACAAGCCGATGCCGAAGATCGTCAGCGACAGGCCGGTGGCGACCTGATTGGCGAGCATCGTCAGCGTGAGGAACGCGAACAGCATCGACATCGCGAGACCGGCGCCGATCGCGGCGACCACGCCGAGCCATGGATTGCCGGTAATGGCGGTGACCGCGTAGCCGGTCACGGCGCCCATCAGCATCATGCCTTCGACGCCGAGATTGAGAACGCCCGACTTCTCGGCGACGAGTTCGCCTGCGCCCGCGAACATCAGCGGGATCGCGGCGGTGACGGCGCTCGAGGTGAGCGCGCTGGCTTGTTGAATATCCATGGAGATCCGGCGGGGAAATCAGCAGCGAATGAGTGGACTTATGCGGCCAGCGTTCGGCGGCGCACGCGGTAGTTCACAAACAGGTCGGCACCCAGCAGGCAGAACAGCAGCAGCCCCTGGAACACGCCGGAGAGCGCCTGCGGCAATTGCATCGAGGTCTGCACCGCTTCGCCGCCGAGGTACAGCAGCGCCATCAGCAGGCTGGCGAGCACAATGCCGACCGGATGCAGCCGTCCGACGAACACGACGATGATTGCGGTGAAGCCGTAGCCCGGCGACCACGTCGCCTGCAACTGGCCGATCGGACCGGCGATCTCGCCCATGCCGGCGAGGCCCGCGAGGCCGCCGCTGATCAGGAGTGACGTCCAGATGGTTTTCTTGTCGGAGAAGCCGGCATAGCGCGCGGCGAGCGGCGCAAGACCGCCGACGTTCATCCGGTAGCCCGCGAAGCTTTTGCGCATGAACAGCCACACGAGCGGAATCGCGATCAGTGTAATGAATACCGACGCGTTCAGACGCGTGCCGTGCAACCATTTCCAGTGCCAGTCGCCGGAAAAGGTCGGGTACAGCGCGTCGCCGCTGAACATCTCCGAGAGCGGGAAGTTCATGCCTTGCGGATCGCGCCACGGGCCGCTAACCAGATAGATCAGCAGTTGCGTGGCGACGTACGTGAGCATCAGGCTGACGAGAATCTCGTTGGTGTTGAAGCGGCTTTTCAGCAGCGCGGGAATCGCGGCCCACGCCATGCCGCCCAGCACGCCGGCGATCATCATGGTCGGCAGAATCCACCAGCCGGCGGCCTGGTCAAAATAGATCGCGACGCCACTCGCGGCAATGCCGCCGAGCAGCATCTGTCCTTCAGCGCCGATGTTCCAGACATTCGCGCGATAGCCGATCGCGAGGCCGAGGCCGATCAGGCACAACGGTGAAGCCTTCAGCAGCAGTTCGGACCAGCCGTTCGCACTGGAAAGCGGTTCGATGAAAAACGCGTGCATGGCTTCCAGCGGATCACGGCCGACCAGGCTGAAGATCAGGAAGCCGATCGCGAGCGTGAGCAACGCGGCGATCAGCGGCACGGCAAGCTGCATGGTGCGCGAGGGCGTCGTGCGTGCTTCGAGTCGGTACGGAAGAATCATGGGTAGCGTGTAATTTGTGTGGTTCTGGTGTTTAACGTCGATCAGCGTGACGTCGATCAGCGGTCCGATCGGGCATCTGCTCAGGCACGGGCCGTCTGTTCCGCCGATGGCGCCGTGCCCTCGCGGTCGCCGAACAGACCCGCCATCCAGCGGCCGATTTCCTCGGCGTTGGTCGCCCCCGTGGCACGCACCGGCGACAGTCTGCCGCGTGCAAGCACCGCGATGCGATCGCAGATGTCGAACAGCTCTTCCAGCTCCTCGGAAATCACCAGAATCGCCACGCCGCGTGCGGACAGATCCAGCAGCTGTTGACGAATAAACGAGGCCGCGCCGACGTCGACGCCCCAGGTCGGCTGTGCGACCACCAGCACCTTGGGCGCCTGCAGAATCTCGCGGCCCATGATGTATTTCTGCAGGTTGCCGCCGGAGAGACTTTGCGCCAGCGCTTCCGAGCCGCCGCAACGCACGTCGAATGCTTCAATGCAGCGCTGGGCGAATGCGCGCATCGCGCCCGCCTTGATCCAGCCGGCGTTCACCATCTGCTGCCGATGCGCGGTGAGCAGCGCGTTTTCCGACAACGACATCGCCGGCACCGCGCCGCGGCCGAGGCGTTCTTCCGGCACGAAGCCGAATCCGAGCGCGCGCCGCCCGCCTGCGCCAAGGCGCCCTGCCTGCTTGCCGCAGATCGTGACCGCGTCAGCACGCGTGCCGCGTTTCTCACCTGAGAGCGCCGACAGCAATTCGGCCTGCCCGTTGCCCGACACACCCGCGATGCCGAAGATCTCGCCGGCATGCACACCGAACGACACGTTATCGAGCGACGTGCCGAACGGATCGTCGCTCTCTACCGACAGTTGCTTCACATCGAGCAGCACGGCACCCGGATTGTGTTCACGCCGCGTGTAATCGGGCAGCGAATGGCCGACCATCAACTGCGCGAGCGACGCATGGGTTTCTTCTTTCGGCGTCACGTGACCCGTCACGCGGCCGCCGCGCATCACGGTCGCGGTGTCGCATAGTTCCTGGATTTCGTCGAGCTTGTGGCTGATGTAGAGAATGCTGCAACCTTCGGCCGCGAGACGCCGCAGCGTCGCGAAGAGCTTGCGAACCGCTTGCGGCGTAAGCACCGAAGTCGGTTCGTCCATGATCAGAAGGCGCGGATTCTGCAACAGGCAGCGCACGATCTCGACGCGCTGCCGCTCGCCCACCGTCAAGCTATGCACGTGGCGTTGCGGGTCGATGTCGAGGCCGTAGTCGGCGGAGACTTCGCGGATGCGTCTGGAAAGCGCCTTCAGGTCGAAAGGTTCGTCGAGCGCGAGCGCGATGTTTTCGCCGACCGTGAGCGTCTCGAACAGCGAAAAATGCTGGAACACCATGCCGATGCCGAGCTTGCGCGCCGCCGCCGGGCTGGCTATCTCGACCGGCTCGCCTTCCCAGCGGATCTCGCCGGCATCGGGCCGCACCGCGCCGTAAATGATTTTCATCAGCGTGCTTTTGCCGGCGCCGTTTTCGCCGAGCACGGCATGGATTTCACCCGGCGCGACGATTAACGTGACGTCGTCGTTGGCACGCACGGCCGGATATTGTTTGGTGATGCCCTGGAGCACCAACCGGGGCGCCGCCTGTTCCGGCCTGTTTGCCGGCTGCGCGGGGGCGCCGTCGCTATAAGAAGAGTCGCTCATGTGATTCCGTAGTACGTCAGAGACTGCCGGTTACCGCGCGTTCGCTCGCCCCGTTGCAGGCAGGCGATCCGTCACCACAACCGGATGACAATACCTAATTCGACCCGCTCAGTCGAGCCGTCAAAATTCCCCGCAAACCCCCGCCGCAGCGTGCTCTGCGGGTATCCCACTCTTGACGTGGCTTTGTGTTCATATTAAAAGTCATATACACCCACGCCCGCTCGATCAGCCAGAACATATATTTCGGAGAAGTCATGAGTCAGCAACGCGAGGCGATCGATACGTATTTATTACGCGTCTTGCATACCCTCCTGATGGAACGCAGCGTCACGCGCGCGGCCGTCAAACTTAATCAATCGCAACCCGCCATTAGCGCGGCGCTGCGCCGTTTGCGCGATATCACCGGCGACCCGCTGCTGGTGCGCGGCAAATCCGGCATGGTGCCGACCGAGTACGGCCTGCGCCTGCTCGAACCGGTGCAGAACGCGCTGCGCGAGATCGAACGCATCAAGTTCCAACAGCACAACTTCGATCCGGCTACCTCGATCCGTTGCTACCGGATCGGCTGCCCGGACTATCTGAACGTGCTGTTCGTGCCGACGGTCGTGGAACGTTTTCGTCAGGCCGCGCCGAACGCCACGCTCGAATTTCACTCGCTCGGGCCGGCGTTCGACTACGAACTGGCGCTCGAAGACGGCAAGCTCGATACCGTGGTCGGCAACTGGCCGGAGCCGCCGGAACAATTGCATCTGTCGAATCTGTTCGTCGATCAGATCGTCTGCCTGATGAGCAACGCGCATCCGTTCGCCAAGCGCGGCGGGTTGACGCTCGACCAGTACCTGAATGCTCCGCATCTCGCGCCTACTCCTTACTCGGTGGGCCAACGCGGCGCGATCGATGTGCATCTCGCGCGCGAGCGGTTAAAGCGTCACGTGGTCGTCACGTTGCCGTACTTCAATCTGGCGCCCTACGTCTTGATCAAGTCCGATCTGATCTTCACGACAACACGCCTGTTTGCCGACTACTACGCCAAATTCCTGCCGCTGACCGTGGTGCCCGCACCGCTCGATTTCCCGCCGATGCAGTACTACCAGCTGTGGCACGAGCGCGTGCATTACTCCGACGAAGTGCGCTGGCTGCGCAGTCTGGTCGCCGAGGCGACCAAGACGTTGATCGATAAGCCTTGAACTTCGCTTTGCGTTTCTATCGGCATCCAGTCCTGATGGGTGCCGATAGATTCACACTGCCCGCCACGCTCCCGTTACGCGGCCGCTTCGTAAAGCGTCCTGGCCAAGCGGTTGTGCTGCTCGATGACCGGTCCGAGTTCCAGCGTCGCCAACTGGCCGTCTTTCACCACCACCTTGCCGCCGATCACGCTATGGCTCACCTGCGACGGCGCGCAGAACACCAGTGCCGCGACCGGATCGTGCAACGCGCCCGCAAACAGCGGCTGACGCAGATCGAAGGACACGAAGTCCGCGGCCATGCCCGGCGCCAATGCGCCAATATCATCGCGATTCAGCACCTTCGCGCCGCCTAACGTCGCGATCTCCAACGCTTCACGCGCGGTCATCGCATCCGGACCGAAGCCGACCCGCTGCAACAGCAACGCCTGACGCACTTCCGCGACCATTTGCGCACCATCGTTCGACGCCGAACCGTCGACACCCAGGCCCACCGGTACACCCGCAAGGCGCATCCGCTTGACCGGCGCAATCCCCGACGCGAGCCGCATGTTCGAACACGGACAATGCGCAACACCGGTGCCGGTACGCGCAAACAGCGCGATGCCGGCTTCGTCGAGTTGCACGCAGTGCGCATGCCATACATCGTGACCGACCCAACCGAGGTCTTCTGCATACTCCGCCGGGGTCATGCCGAACTTCTCGCGGCTATACGCGATGTCGTTGACGTTCTCCGCCAGGTGCGTGTGCAGCGACACGCCGTAATGCCGCGCCATCACCGCCGATTCGCGCATCAGATCGCGGCTCACCGAGAACGGCGAGCAAGGCGCGACCACCACGCGCAACATCGCGTAGCGTCCTTCGTCGTGGTACGTCTCGATCAGACGCTGCGTGTCCTTCAGGATGTCCGTTTCGCGCTCGACCACCGAATCCGGCGGCAAACCACCGTCCTTCTGCCCCACGCTCATGCTGCCGCGGGCCGCATGAAAACGCATGCCGATCCGCTCTGCCGCGACGATACTGTCGTCGAGGCGGCTGCCGTTCGGATAGATATACAAGTGGTCGCTCGAGGTCGTGCAACCGGACAGCAACAGCTCCGCCATCGCCGTCAAGGTCGAGACTTCGATCATCTCGGGTGTGAGGTTCGCCCACACCTTGTAGAGGTTGGTCAGCCAGCCGAACAGTTCGGCGTTCTGCGCGGCCGGAATTGCGCGCGTCAGGCTCTGATACATGTGGTGGTGCGTGTTCACGAGGCCCGGAATCACCAGATGTCCACGCATGTCCAGCACTTCGTCGGCCGTTTGCGGCAATTCCGCCGTCGGTCCGACCGCGACGATGCGGTTGTCCTCGATATACAGGCCGCCGTCGCGCAACTCGCGCCGGGCGCCGTCCATCGTGACCAGCACGTCCGCGTGCTTCACCAGCATCGTTTTCTTCGGCTTGTTCGTCTGATTAGCCGCCTGCTCCATCGTCATTCGTTTCTCCGCTTCATTACTTCCGTGCAAAGTCGTTCGAACGCGATGTGACGGCACGCCAACCGTGCCGCCGCGTCCCGTCGAACGCTGTTGGCCCGGTTACCCAGCGTATTCCGCCGTCTTCGGGGTGCGCGGCGATGCCGCGGCACAGACGTAACCTTCGACGGTCAAAATAATGCTGACAACTCGCGCCAAAGAGATACCCAAGTTCACGCTGCCGATATAGTGAGCCTTTTTTGGCACCGGTACGATCGAATTGCACTGCAATAGTCGAACGAATCGATTCGCCGCGGCTTTCAATGGCCTGTCTGTCATGCGCCAGCTATTATCTTTCCTATCTCGCGCGCGCTGAAGGGAACAACCTTTTTACAATGGTGCCACGGCGCTCGCTTCAATTCGCCGACGGGTATGTAGCCACTGACGTGGAGCCTCGATCCGCCGCAAACGTATTCTGGATCGGGCTGCCGCCGAAACCTCGCATTCACATAAGGAAAATTGCGAATGGGAAAGCTCACTACCCATGTGCTCGACACCGCGAACGGCCGTCCTGGCGCGGGCATCAAGGTCGAACTCTTCGCGCTCTCCGGCGATATTCGCCGCGCGCTAAAAACCACCACCACCAATGACGACGGCCGCTGCGACCAGCCGTTGCTCGAAGGCGACGCATTAGTCGCGGGCGAATACGAACTCGTGTTCGGCGCCGGCGATTACTTCGCATCGATCGGTACGAAAGTGCCGGAGCCGCGTTTCGTCGATCGCGTCGTGTTGCGCTTCGGCGTGGCCGATGCCGGCGCGCATTATCACGTGCCGCTGCTGGTGTCGCCGTGGTCGTACAGCACCTATCGGGGCAGTTAAGCGCGCTGAGCGTTTTTCGATAGGCGTTGGAGGAGGACAAGGTTGAAGTCGCGTTGTTTTTCCGAGCGCGCCCGATTGCACTGTGCGGATCCGCGGAGACACCCGCGAAGCGCAATCGAACGCGTGCGACTCGATCCGAAGTTCCAATAAAAAAAGCAGCGCCGTGCGAACTGAGCGCACCGCGTTTTTACCCCGCAGTCTGTGCAGTGACGTCATGCATGCCGACGCCCCGTAAGACGGGTCCCTGAAGGCGCGATGAAAACACAAGTGTCGTTGCACGCACAACGAATCAGAAGTGGAGGAGTTCATGGAAGGCTTTATCACCGACTGGCTGAATCTGGCGATTCGCTGGTTCCACGTCATCGCCGCGATTGCATGGATCGGCGAATCGTTCTATTTCGTCGCGCTGGACAACAGCCTGAAACCGCCAGAGGACGCTAACCAGCGCAGGCGCGGCGTGTTCGGCGAACTGTGGCACGTGCACGGCGGCGGCTTTTACAACATGCAGAAGTACACCGTCGCGCCGCCGGAAATGCCGGACGATCTGCATTGGTCGAAGTGGCCGTCGTACACCACGTGGCTGTCAGGTTTTGGTCTGTTCACCGTGTTGTATCTGTTCTCGCCGACTACGTATCTGATCGACAAGAACGTGCTCGACATGGGTCCCGTGGTGGCTGTCGCTTCGGCGCTCGGCTTCCTCGCCGCGGGCTGGATCGTCTACGACTCGCTGTGCCGTTTCCTCGGTAACAAAGACAAGGTACTCGGCATCTGCGTCGGCGCTTATGTGCTGATCGCGGCGTGGCTCGCTTGCCATATCTTCGCAGGCCGTGCAGCTTACCTGATCATGGGTGCGATGCTGGCGACGATCATGTCGGCGAACGTGTTCTTCGTGATCATCCCGGGGCAGCGCAAGATGGTTGCCGCGATGCTCAAGGGCGAAACGCCGAACCCGATTTACGGCAAACGCGGCAAGCAACGCTCGGTGCACAACACCTATTTCACGCTGCCGGTGGTGTTCGCGATGCTGTCGAACCACTATGCGATGACGTACACGCACCCGTACAACTGGGCCGTGCTCGTGATCATCATGCTGGCCGGCGCGCTGATTCGCCAGTTCTTCGTGATGCGTCACCGTGGCCAGGTGCTGTGGTATCTGCCGCTGGTCGGTATCGTGCTGATGTTCGCCGCCCTCTTCTGGACGATGCCGAAGCCGATCGTGCAGCAAGCGCAAGCCGCGAATGCGCCGGTAGTCAAGGTGGCCGATATCGCGCCGGTGCTGCAACAGCGTTGCGTGGCGTGCCACTCCGCCCATCCCACGATGATGGGCAGCGCGCCGGCTGGCGTGCTGCTGGACACGCCGGATGAGATCTCGCAGAACGCACAGCGGATCTATCAGCAGGCGGTAACGTTGAAGGCAATGCCGCTGGGCAACGTCACCCATATGACCGACGACGAGCGGATGAAGATCGCCGCATGGTTTCAAGGCGGTGCAGTGAAGTGATGAGCGGCCGGGTGTCGTGCCCGGCCTGGGCGACATGAAGCGGGCTTTTCGCGCGAGCGGGAAGCCCGTTTTTTATCTTCACATCATTTTAATTTTGAGCCTCAAGGGCTACAAAAATTAAAAAAATCGTAAAATTGTAGCCCTATAGGCACAAATTAGGTTAAAAACGTTGTGCCTCATAGGCTACAATATGGAGTAATATCCGTAAAAAAGATGCCTTGGGGCTACAAATGACTAACCTTGCTGACGTCTCGGACATGCTAAAGGCCGTACGGCGCGGAAGCAACCTGTCTCAGGACGAACTGGCACGTCGCGCGGGCGTTGCTCGTACCACGGTTGCGCGCATGGAAACGCTCGCCAAAAACGACATGAGCGTCTCGGTGCTTGTGCGTCTGCTCGAAGCGGCAGGCTACGACCTCAAGGTCGTCGCGCATGGACACGGACGCACGCTTGAAGACATCCTGGCTGAGCAACGCATGCCGGATTCGAACTCATGAGGCTCGACGTCCAGGTGCTGGGCAAAACCGTCGCCACGCTATTCCGCGAGCGCGACGATTACGTCCTCAAATACAACCGCGACGCGACAGTGGCCGACTTCGTCAGTCTGACCATGCCGGTTCGAGAAGAAGCCTGGCGCTGGCCGCGCGATCTGCATCCATTTTTCCGGCAGAACCTGCCGGAAGGCTATTTGCTGAATCTGATCCGCGAACAATTCGGTCCGTTGCTCGACGGCACCGACCTGTCGCTGCTCGCCGTGGTGGGAGCGATGGGGATAGGCCGCGTCACCGTCACCCCTGAAGGCATCGTGCCGGGAACCGAGCTACAGGCACTGGACGTACAGGAGATCCTGCACGGCGACAACACGGCTGAACATTTCGCGCTGCTGGTGCGCGAATATGCGCGCGCAGCCATCTCGGGCGCCGTGCCAAAGTTCATCGCGCCTCAGGCGCAAACCGCTGTCAGTCGGTCGGCGCCCATGCCGCTCGGTAAGCCAACCATCCGAACGAGCCGCCACATTGTCAAAGGCTCTGACGACAGCACGCCGTTTCTCGGCTTCAACGAGTTCTATTCGATGCGCGTGCTCGAACGGCTCGGCGTGGCGCCGGTCGCGCGCACGCAGATGTCGGATGACGGGCGGGCCCTGATCGTCGAACGATTCGACGTCGACGCGGACGGACTGCCCGCCTACGGTGTCGAAGACATGTGCGGGTTGCTGGGTTTGCCGCCGCATGAAAAATACAACTCGACCAGCGAAAAGCTACTCAATGCCGCAAAAGCGTACTTGCTCGATCGCGACACCATGCGGCGGCAACTCGAACAGCTGGGCTGGCATCTGCTGACGAACTACGTCGTTCGCAATGCCGACTGCCACACCAAGAACATCGCGTTGTTCTATACATCGGTCGACGACGTCGCTTTCACGCCCGTCTACGACATCGTCACGACGCAGGCTTACCCGCGCTTCGCGGCCAACCCGCCGGGCCTGCCGATCGACGGGCGCAAGACCTGGGCGGCCGGCAAGACCCTCGAGCGATTCTTCAACACGCGCATGGGGATCGCGCCGCGCCAATACGCTCAAATGGTCGACGCGTTATGCGACTCGGCGGTCGCCGTCGGCCACGAGTTGATCGAAGCGGCGCGCAACGAACCGCAGTGGCGCAATGTCGCGAAGCAGATGCTGCATGCCTGGGACGAAGGCATGACGTCCTTGCGATCGCCGAAAAAGAGCCTGCAGTTCAAAGGACTCAAACCGGCAATCGAAGCGGCAGGATTTTCGGCTCCCGAGCCGGCAGAGCGTGCACGCGAAGTGATCGGGCGCTCACCTCTTCTGCGCAAGCGCGGCTGAAATACGAGATCGTCGTCCACTAGCGCGGTCCGCATATGCAAAAGCCCACAGATGACTGTGGGCTTTTGCACACCAACCTGCTCAATACTCCAAGACAGCAAGCCTCAAACCGTCACGGCGCTCAACGCATCTTCAGTAAGCCATACCGACTCGGCCAGATCCTGCTCATTCAGGTTCAACCCATCGCCGCCACGATCGACGACGATAAAGTCGCTCACGTCGCCCAACGCGATCAGCGGATGGTGCCAAACGCCCTTCGCATAATTCACACCCTGCCAGCCGCTCGTCACGAACGCGCGAATCTGCTTCGGATCAAGCTCACCTGCCGGCGCCACGACGACCAGATAGGGCTTGTCGTTCAACGGCACGAACGCCTGGCTGCCCAGCGGATGGCGTTCGAGCATCTTCACTTCGAACGGCAGCGTACGCGGTTGCCCGCGAAACAGGTTCACCAGCGTGCGACCGTTCTCGTCGGTGACGTCCACTTTCGCGAGATCGTGATAGCGGATCGTCGTGCCGAGGTTGATCGGGATCTGCTTCGCGCCTTCAAGTTCGACCACGTCGCCGAATGGGGCGAACGCTTCCTTCGTCAACGGTTCGATAGCCAGCGTTTTCATTATGCGAGCGTACCCCACAGACGCAGACGCGACACACCGCCGTCCGGAATGATGTTAAAACGCACGTGGGTCACCGGACCCAATGCCGCGATTTCGCTTTCGAAATAGTGCTGATTGTCCATCTTCAGCTTCTGTTCGCCCAGCAGCACGGGCCAGAACATGGCTTGCGTGATCAGCGAGCTGTCCGTGCCGCCCGTTACGTAGGCAGCCTGGATCGAGCAGCGGTCCGGAAAGTTACCCTTGAAGTGAGCCGTATCGACTTCGATCTTCTTGATCACACCCGGCTGTGCCAGCGCGACGATCGCCCAGTCGTTGCCCGGTTCGCGGCGTCGGCGCGTTTCCCAGCCGTCGCCCATGTTCACGCCGCGGCCCGGCATCAGAATCGTCGAGGCAGCGCCGAAGTGCTGATTGTTCGCCGCGACCAGATACGCGCCGTTTTCCATCGCCGCCAGATCGAACTGCTCGGTGCGGCTAGCGCCTGCCCAGTCGACCTGCGGTTGGCCATACACACGCAAACGCGCGATGCCGCCGTCCGGGTAGATGTTCACGCGCAAGTGCGTGTAAGCGTTCGCGTCGCCGACTTCGTGATAGTGGTGACTGTTGCCTTGCAGCGTGGTCGACGGGACGATTTCGGTCCATTGCGTCGACTGGTTCGGCACGCCATCCACCACCCGCGCAGCTTCCACGGAAGCCGCCGGCGGGAAGTTACCCGTGAAGTGGCTGGTGTCCAGATCGAGGCCCTTGATCACGCCCGGACGCGCGAGCTTCACGACGCACCAGTCATAGCCGTTGGCGCGCTTGCGGCGCGTTTCCCAGCCGTCCATCCACTTGCCGTTGTCGTCGTACTTGCCGGGAATGAAGACGGCCGGCTCCGGATTCAGCATACGTTCCTTCGGAGCGAAGAAATCGTCGCTGGACTCGAGCGCCTGCGCGCCCAGACGCGGGTCCGCCAGGTTCACATAACGGCGCGTGAAGTCCGGTGCGTTGGGGTCGAGAGTCGGGAGTGCCATCTTTGTCTTCCTTAATGTTTGCTAGTGCTGAAAAAACGTTTCGGTTCGAGGTCCGCGACGCGTGCTCAAACAAGCGAGCATCGACTGCGAACGTTAAGCGTCGATCAGGTCGTCGAGCCGGAAACGTGCGATGCGGTAAATCTGGTCGAGGCTGGCGCGCAATTCATCGGCGCGGCTGTTGTCCACACGCGCCTCGA
Organism: Paraburkholderia sp. IW21; assembly: GCF_041321145.1. Taxonomy (NCBI): domain Bacteria; kingdom Pseudomonadati; phylum Pseudomonadota; class Betaproteobacteria; order Burkholderiales; family Burkholderiaceae; genus Paraburkholderia; species Paraburkholderia sp. IW21. Next base: position 241,785 of record NZ_JBGGWA010000003.1, read on the forward strand.
AGTTCGCGATGATGCCGTGGCGGTCATAGCCGCGCACCGCGAGGATGAAGGGGAAACCGAACTTCTCCCGATAAGCGCTGTTCAGCGCGACCAGTTTGTCGAATTCTTCCTGCGTGCATTGGGCGAGGCCCGCGCCGCTCTGCTCACGCGTCGATTCGGCTGTCAGCTCGCCGCGTACCGCCGCTTTGCCGGCCAGCTCCGGGTGGGCGTTGATCAACGCCAGTTGCTTCTCTTCGCCAGCCGTTTCGACGATCTTCGACATCTTGCTGTGGAGCTCGTCAATGCTGGCAAACGGCCGTTGCTGCGCGGCGATTTCCGCGACCCACGGCGAATGCTCGAAAATGCCCGACAGCGCTGCGACGAACGCGTCGGTCGAGGTGCTGTTGAGTTGGTCCAGAGTGTATTGCATCGCCTTCATGCCGCTGCCCCGCGGTTGTTTTGTTGGTAAGGGTGATGTTCGCGCCAGTGGCGCGCGATATCGACGCGCCGCGTCACCCACACGCGATCGTGCTGCTCGATATGGTCGAGAAAACGTTGCAGCGCGCGGAAGCGCCCTGGCCGGCCAAGCAGGCGGCAATGCATGCCGATCGACAGCATCTTCGGCGCTTCGTCGCCTTCTTCGTAAAGCACGTCGAATGCGTCGCGCAGGTACGTGAAGAAATGGTCCGCGGTGTTGAAGCCTTGCGGGCTCGCAAAGCGCATATCGTTGGTGTCGAGCGTGTATGGCACGATCAGTTGCGGGCTCTTTGCGCCGCCCGTCACCTCGACATCCATCCAGAACGGCAGATCGTCGCCGTAGCAATCCGAGTCGTACAGAAAGCCGCCGTGTTCGGCGACCAGACGATGCGTATTGGGACTGTCGCGGCCGGTGTACCAGCCGAGCGGCCGCTCGCCGGTGACGCGCTCGATCGCTTCCATGCCGAGGCGCATGTGTTCCGCTTCTTTCTCCGGCGACACGTCCTGGTAGTGAATCCAGCGATAACCGTGACAGGCAATCTCATGACCGAGTTCGACGAAGGCGCGCCCGAGGTCGGGATGCCGTTCGATCGCCATGCCGACGCCAAACACGGTGAGCGGCAAACCGCGCTTTTCGAATTCGCGCAGAATGCGCCAGACGCCGGCGCGCGAGCCGTATTCGTAAATCGACTCCATGCTCATGTGACGAGCCGGATACGCCGCTGCGCCAACGATCTCCGACAAAAACTGCTCCGAACCCGGATCGCCGTGCAGCACGCAGTTTTCACCGCCCTCTTCGTAGTTCAGAACGAATTGCACTGCCACGCGCGCTCGGCCGGGCCAATTCGCCTGGACTGGGTGGCGGCCGTAGCCGATCAGATCGCGTGGGTAGTTCGGGTCGAGTGGCATGGTTTGACGAATGCGTGGTGACGGTACGTAAAATTCGCGAGGAACTCACGTGACATGCACGTGGGGGGCGACTGCGTTTTGCGTGCGTTTGCGTGTTAATCACGCCGGCGCGGGCGGATAAAGCACCCAAAGGCGGCGCCAGAAAGCAGCACCAAAAAAGCGTTCGAACACCAGCGCCGAGTGGGACCAGTGTAGCGAAAACACCCGGGTGCGCCCATACACCCGGGCAGATAGTGCGTGTCAGACTGAATGTATGTGCCGTGCCGGCTCCGCGGGGCGTTCGGTGGTGTTTACCCGCAGTAAACCGTTCGAATTTGCGCTTTCCGCCGCGCTTGCGGCCGAATCGCGTGGCGGTTGGGGATTCGGGTCGGCATCGGTCGGACTGAAGGCTTCCAGCGCGCCGTCGTAGTGCTTGGCCAGCGGCCGCGCATAGTCGCCCCGCTTGGCCGTCGACAAACGCAGCGCCACTAGCGCCTCGGTCCATTTGAGCGCCGCCGTCACGCCTTCGATCACCGGCGCGCCCAATGCATCTTCGATTTCCGCGCACAACTCGGCCATCCCGGCGCAACCGAGCACGATCGCGTCCGATCCATCTTCCTCCAGCGCGCGCCGGCATTCGTCGAGGATGATGCGGCGCGCCGCCGAGCCGGGCTTGTCGAGATCGAGCACGGCGACGTCGGTGGCGCGCACGTTGCGGCAAAATCGCTTCATGCCGTAGCGCTCGGCAAGATGCCACGCCATGCCGCACGTGCGCGCCAGCGTGGTCACCACCGAAAACCCCGGCGCCAACACGCTTGCCGCGTGCATCGCGGCTTCCGCAATGCCGATCACCGGACCGCGTGCCAGCTCGCGCGCCGCGTACAAACCAGGGTCGCCGAAGCAGGCGATCACGTAACCATCGCAGCCCTCACGCTCTCCGGCGATGACCTCCGCCAGCAAGCCGGGCGTCGCGAGCGCTTCGTCGTAATAGCCTTCGATCGACGGCGGCCCCATCGTCGGATTCACCGCGATCACTTCGGTGCCGGGTGCGGCGACTTCGCGCGCGCAGCGGCCCATCGCCTCTGTCATGCGTTGCGTCGTATTCGGATTGATCAGTTTGATGCGCATATCGACTCCTGTTGCAGCACTGGCTCAGCGAGCGAGCACACGGTAGAACACTGCACCCAATGCGGCCCCGATGAACCACGAGAAATTGGCCAGCCCGTCGAGCGTCGGCACCATCACGCAGATCACGGCGATCACCGCAGCCGGCAACAATGCGGCCACGGCGCGGTAGTTGACACCATTGCTGTACCAGTATGAGCCGCTTGGGGAGACCGAGTAGAGATCATCGAGTACGATCTTTTGACGCTTGACGAGAAAGTAGTCCACGATCAGGACACCATACAAAGGTCCGATGAAACTACCGAGCACATCAAGCGTGTAGTGAATCACGGCCGGATTGTTGAACAGGTTCCACGGCGTGATGAAGATCGACGCCACCGCCGCGAGCATGCCGCCCGCGCGCCAACTGATCAGACGCGGCGCGACGTTCGAAAAGTCGAAGGCCGGCGAGACGAAGTTGGCGACGATGTTGATACCGATGGTTGCGATCGTGAAGGTCAACGCACCGAGAATCACTGCGGTCGGATAGTCAATGTGGCCCACTGTTTCAACCGGATCCGTGATCAGTTCGCCGAACACCGGCAGCGTGGCCGCGGTTGTGATCACCGTCACCAGCGAGAAGGCAAGAAAGTTGACCGGCAAACCCCAGAAGTTGCCGCGCTGCACGCTGCGAAAACTCTTGCCGTAGCGGGAAAAGTCGCCGAAATTCAACATCGGCCCGGAGAAGTACGACACCACCAGCGAGATCGCCGTGATCATCACCGGCACCACTTGCATGCCGTGATATTTGACGCCGCCCAGATTGATGCCGATGTTGCGCCATCCCGCGCGATACACCATGTAGCCCGCGAGGATGAACATCACCACGTAGACTGCCGGACCGGCGAAATCGATGAACTTCTTGATGGTCTCCATGCCGTGCCAGAACACCAGCGCCTGCAAGACCCACAGCAGCATGAAACCGGCCCAGCCGAGCGTGGAAAGGCCCATGAAACCATGCTGATGTACGTCCGCATACGGCAACAGTTGCGGCACGAACTTCAGCACCACGATCACCAGCGCGCTCGAAGCCAGATAGGTCTGAATCCCGTACCACGCTACGGCAATCAAACCGCGAATCACGGCAGGGATATTCGCGCCGAGCACACCGAACGTCGCGCGGCAGGCCACCGGATAAGGCACGCCGTTCTGCTGGCTAGGCTTCGCGATCAGGTTGCACAGCACGTTGACAATCACAATGCCGACCAGCAGCGCGATCAGCACCTGCCAACTCGTCAGGCCAAGCGCGAACAGACTGCCCGCGAACACATAACCGCCGACGCTGTGCACGTCCGACATCCAGAACGCGAAGATGTTGTAAGCGCCCCAGGTTTGGTGGCGCAGCGGTGCCAGGTCTTCGTTGTACAGCCTCTCGCTGTAGCCTGCCGGGATCGACGGATCGCTGGCCGCGACACCGTCTCCGTAAGTGGACATTGCGGGACTGCCGGGCGCTGCACTGAACTCAGCCATGATTCCTCCTTGGGATAGGGACCATCGATAACGAATCGAAGGACGTTGCATCGGCCATGCCGGCCGCACTCCTCCGTCCGATTACGACAATGGACGTTGAAGCCGCCTGTTGGGCCGTGCCGCGGGGGTCTCCGTACTTGAAGTACTTGTGGTTATCGCACCGCCGGCAGCCGCGAATTCCCGGCGATGCGTTGTTACTCCAAGGCTGTCATTCAGTGACGGCCACGCGTGCGCAAGCCGGCAGCGCTCACGCCGAGCCGCCTTGCAACGCTTGATTCGGTTCAGTTCATTCAGTGCGGCGCGCACCGGCAACGAGCGCGCACCGGCCGCCTGCCTCAGCCTGGCGCGGACCTGGTCTTCGGTGAGTCCCTGGTTGCGTCCTTTGGGGCACCGTTAAGTGCACCGAACACTTCATGCAGATCGGCCGCGCCGCGTATGGGGCGGTCCAGCATCTTCAACTCGACGCTTTGCAAATGGCGCGACATGAGGGCCGCCGCCTCCTTCGCATCGCCGGCGTCGAGCGCGGCGAGAATCGCTGCGTGGTCTTCGAACGAGCAAGGGCTGCGTCCGAGCGACTCGTACAGGGCAGAAATCAGCGTGGAGCGCGCCACCAGTCCGTTCAGGCAGTCGCACAGCACAGTGTTGCCGGTGAGCCCGGCCAACTCGGTGTGGAACTCGCCCGACAGGCGAATCCACGCCGGAAAATCACGTGTTTCGAACGCCTTGCGTTCGCGGCCGATCATGCTGCCGATGCTCTTTAACCGTCGCGTGCCGTGACCGTTGCAAATGCGTTCCACCACGGCCAGCTCAATGATCCGACGCATTTCAAACACGTCGTGCACTTCCTGCAGCGACGGACTCGCGACGAACGCGCCACGATTCGGCTCGAGGTCGACAAGATGGTCGGCCGCAAGTTGCGCCAGCGCCTGCCGGATCGGGCCACGCTTCACGCCAAATACTTCGCATAACTGTGCTTCTGTCAGCTTGGCACCGGGCGCGAGACGATGCTCGAGGATCGCGGCGCGGATGCGCTCGGCGATCGCTTCGGGTTTCGAACTATTCGCGGCTGCGGAATCTGTGTCGGACATGATGTTCGTCTCGGTATGTTGGTCATCATAGGATGGACATAAAAATTGTCAACAATTTTTGCTTTTAATTTTGACAATCAAGGTAGCGGCATTGGCTGTGGATCAGTCGGTGCGGCGCACAAGCCCTGTGTGGCTTCAGTACAAGTTTAATTAAGGTGTGGCAGCCCGGTCTATTGAAAGCTTTTTTTGTCAACAAAATGGGAAGCCATTCGCTGACTTGGCTGCTGGCGTTAGCCTAAAATTTCAGACGGTTAGTTGCGTTGTAGACCCAAAAAGAAAGCGGGCAAACGCCCGCTTCCCTGCTATTGCGAGTTTCAGGCGAGGTACGGATAGCCCGACAACGTCAATTTGAACCCGTGCGCGCCGGCAACGAGGTGCGCATCCGCGCCGACCGGCAGCGTCAACATGTTGGGTACATGGCCGAATTGCAGACCGGTGATGACCGGAATTCCGATCACCGACCTCACCTGCTCGATCACGGCGTGCAGGTCGTAGCCGTTGTCGTAATCGTACGATTTGCCGCCGGAGAAGTCGCCGAGCACAAGTGCCTGCTGCTGCGCGAGAATGCCTGACAGATGCAACTGATAAAGCATCCGCTCGAGCCGGAATGGCTGCTCGTTGACATCTTCCAGAAACAGAATGCCGCCCTGCACCGGAGGCATGTACGGCGTGCCGATCAACGACGTCAGCACCGCCAGGTTGCCGCCCCACAACATGCCAGTCACATCGGCAGCTTGCGCCTGGGGCACATTGCTCGTCACCGTCATGGTCGGGTTGGTCAGCGCGGACCAGAAGTGCTGCATGGTGAATGCGCTTAAGTCTTCCGCGCCGAAGTCGCTCATCAACATCGGGCCGCCAAAGGTTTTCACCCCCGCGCGCGCCAGCAAAGCAAGCTGGATCGCGGTGAAATCGCTATGGCCCACCAACGCGACCGGTTGATCGGTCAGCCGCCGTTGCAGCCCTTCATAATCGAGTCCGTGCAGGATGCGCACCGCACCATAGCCGCCGCGCACGGCCAGCACGATATCGGGCAACTCACGCGAGGGGTCGGCCAGCCGATTCAGTTCGGCGGCACGCTCGCCGTCGGTGCCGGCGAAGCGCTGGTAGCGGCGCCTTGTCGCCTCCACACCCTCGACGCGATGCCCCTCTGCATGCAAGCGGTGCAATGCACGATGCAGCACTTCGGAGTCGTGCGGATATCCGGACGGCGCGATCAGTTCGATAGTGCGATGGACGGTCATTGGCAAGACCTGTTGGATGTTGTTGTTTTAGAGCGGCTCAGCCGATCCCGGTTCGCTACGTGTTTCGACGTGCGCGTGGGGATGTGCTTCGCTGCTTGCTTCGACGTGTGCTTCGCCCCGCGCCGCCGCGCGTGCTTCGCGGCTTGCGCGTCGCCGCTCGGCAAAAAACGATTTAAGCGCGACCCCGCACTCGCTTTCGAGCACGCCGCCGGTCACCTTGGTGTGGTGATTCAACTGCGGATTCGCGAATGCATCGACGACGCTGCCGCACGCTCCGGTTTTCGGATCGCGCGCCCCGAACACGACGCGGGCGACGCGTGCGTGCATGATCGCGCCGGCGCACATCAGGCAAGGTTCGAGTGTCACGTAGAGTTCGCAGCCCGGCAGACGGTAATTTCCGACGGCTTGCGCGGCTGCGCGCAATGCGATCATTTCCGCGTGCGCCGATGGGTCGTGCGCCCCGATCGGATGGTTGAACCCGGTGGCGATGACTTCGTCGTCCCGTACCAGCACCGCGCCGACCGGCACTTCGCCGGCTGCGCGGGCTTCTTCGGCGGCGGCTTGGGCGAGCGTCATGAAGCGGCGATCGCGCTCGGACACAGGAGGCACGGGCGATTCTTCCGGCGCGGGGAGGTTAACTAGCGCAGCAAGGGCGGCGGCTGTTGGAGTGGGATCACTCACCGCCGGTGCGGCAGCGCCGGCGCCAACAGATTCGGCTTGGGCAGCCGACGATGTCACCGCTTCAGCCGATTCGACAGACTCCAGACCGGGCGGGGCGGAGCGGGCAAGCGGCTCGCTCACTGCGAACCCGCATCGGCCATATTGAGATTGCCGGCGCGTTCCGAAAGCCGCTCGGCAATGCGCCGGCAATATTCGCGCGGCAGGACCAGCGGGCCGCCGCGCAGCGATTCAAGTGCCATATCGAGCGCCAGCATGGGCGCCTGAAGACGGCAACGGGTGGTCCGGTCGCTCACGGCATTCAGCTCCGCTTGCAGGTCGCGCAAGGCGCGCAGCTGCTCGACAGCCGGCGGCACGAAACCCGCATTTTTCAAAATCCGGTTGGCGACGCGCACTTCCTCGGGGACCAGTGCATCGTCCTCCAAGGGCAGCGGTGCGCCCACGCCCGGCAAATCATCGAACTCACCGCGCGCGGCTGCGGCGGCAATACGCTGTTCGACTAACGCATCAAGCAATTTCATCTGCAGTCCACTACGTTGCGGCTCAAGCATTCTATCAGGGAGCGCGCGACGGTTCTGACTGTCTGATCGACGGAACCCCCTGGTTTTCGGATTTTGCGTATTTGAAGGGCGCATGGCGTGAGCTAGGGTGGAGGGCTAGCGGCCGCACCGCTTCGTACCGGCAAAAAAACTTACGAAAGTCTTTCGTCGGAAGACGCCAAAAGTGCCGGCAAGTACTGCTTCTACTCACCGATGCCAATTACGTTATGCAAACCGGAATGACCCACCACCGCTTTGACACTGCATTTCCCGCTTGCGCCGCACGTTTCTATCCGCGCTTGGCTGCATTTATTGCGCTGTTTCGGAAGCGTGCTTTCAAATCAGGCCTACGCGCGACGTTGGCGGCCGTTACGATGTCCGTCGCGCTGTCCGGCTGTGGCGTATTCTGCGGTGGTGCGGGCGGAAGCGGCGGCGGTTTTGCTGGTGGCTGCGCAACCGGCATGCGGTTTTAATCCGACGCGCTTCGATACGTTTGCTTCACGAAGGCCGCCAACAGCCGGCATGTTTCACTCGGCCCCCAACGGCCAGCGCGCCAGCGCGACATGCCGGGTGCGCCCGAGCAAGCTGTGCACCAGAACAAACTCACGCACGTTCCAACTGACGGCTTCGACAGGACGTGGCGCGACCCAAGGCATGCCGTAAGCCAGCGTCACGTGAGGGGTGTACGACGCATTTGGCGAGACTGCGCGATCCCCGAATCCAGCGGTTTGCAATGCCAGTCCAAGCGCGTCGTGAAGCGCGTGGAGTCCCACGACGCCCTCGCCTCCGCCCAACACCAATGGCCCCGGCCGCGGCTTCAGCGCAAAACTGACCGCACTGTCGAACTCGACGCTAAAAGGCTCCATCCTGATCGACGCGGCAGCGGTCATCGCCGCCTCCACCCGCGCCGGCGGCAAACCGCCTGCGAAATTCCCGAGGTGAAGCAGAGTGACGTGCAAACGGTTGGCCCCGAGGGGTTTGCTCCTCGAGCGCGTCTCCCCGCAGATCTGTTGCGCTAGTTTCGAGATACTGGACGCCGTATTCGTGTCTGGAAAGACGGCGAAGAACAGTCCGTCTGTCGGGACAGGCGGCGCCTCGAGCCCGGGCAACCAGAGTTGTTCAGGCATAGTGCCCCTGAGTGGGTAAAGCCGGCATAGGGTTCAGTCTCCGTTCAATCGTGCGAGCTGCCCGCGCGCCTGGAAAGTTAATCAGCGACGGACGGGTTCATGGCGCGCCGCCACCGCCACCGCACATTCGCTGCGTGGCCACGCACAATACTGTACATTCATACATGTATTTGCAGCAACGTAGAAATACTCAAAAGCGGGAAGTACTGGCGGAAGTCGCGAAGTACGGTATGTAGTGCGCGAGCAACGGCGGTCCTCAAGGACGAGGCGGCCCGCAACAAGGTGTTGGACGAGATCAACGCGGTGCTGACCTTGGTGCGCGAGTTGATGGAATCCATTTCCACAGCGCCCGCCATCCCAGATCGCACCAATAACACAGCAATAAAAAAAGGCGCCGCAGCGCCCTTTTCCATGCCGTGAGACCGGCCGACTTATTCCCACCCGATTGTAAAAATCGGCCACTGAAACCCTTGTTGTCGGGACTTACGAGACCTTCCCAGGAACGCGGCAACGCCGGGGGCGTCCATGCATGGCAGCGCAACGAGCGCCACTATCCACAATTGCTCAATCGTTCAGGATTCAAACGGGTCCGCACAAGCCGGACCCGATCGCGCTTCTCCCGCCAGTCCATCGATCGCCTGCCACACGGCTGCCTGACCTTGGCTAATGATCAAGCCTTTCCATATATCCTCTTCGACAAGGAACGCCGCACGGATCTGCGCGCGGATGCTCGCTTTCAGTACTTCCGGTGCGTCCGGGTGATGACGGACCCAGACGTCGGCCCGCAGCATGAGCAGCATGTCCGTCAGCGGCACGGTGCCGTATTCGATGGCGATCGCCGCCTTCGCGGCGTGCGGGCACGTCTGCCGCAGGATTTCTGATACGGGGCCTGCAACGTTCGCCGCGATCGACGTCCCATCGAGCGGACTCGTGACGTCCGCGCCCCACCAGCCTCGCGCGCGCTCCAACTCCTCGCGGCCGCCAGTGCCTACGCAGATCTTCGAGCCGAATCCGGGAGGCCCGAGCCCCGTGTGAAAATCGATCCAGCCGATGCTTTCGCATGCGTCGCCATATTCTTCCAGCAACTGGCGCAGCGTTCGGGTGCTCCATGACGGTTCGTGGCCGCCGAAGAACATACCGTGCGGATGCGTGTATTGCCCGGTCGTCACGGCTTGCTGGTACGCCCATTCGCCGCGTGTCTCGACATAGTGCCGGATGGCCGCCTCGTTGTCCGGCGACGGCGGCCACGCTGCGGGAATCAGCAGGTCATGAACCTCGTCGTAGGCCGGGTTCATGGGCAACGGCGCGGCAAAGTCGACGCAATTGCGGTTCAGGTCGACGTTGGCCTCCGTGGTGCGGCTCAGATAGGAAAAACCATAAGGATTGATCGCGTGAACGAACAGAATCGCGACGTCGCGCTTCTGAAGAAGCGCATGCAAGGTACTGTCACCGAGCAATACCTGCTGCACGGCCGAGCCGCAAAAGCCTTCGACGCCATGGGTGCCGGAGGTGAGGATCAGCATGCGCCGTGCGTGGGCCGGTCCGAGGCGCACCACGTCCATGGCGAGCTGCTCGCCTTCGAGACCGACGATGCCAGGCAGCACGCGGCTGTCGACGCGCGCATGTCGCTCGGCCGCGACCTGCAGAAAACGCGCGCGGGCTTCGCGATAGGAGGCGGAAAAGCAGGACGAAGGGTCCATGAAATGTTCCTGTTGAAGCGCACGCACAGTGACGGCGGAATGGCTCAGGCTTTCTGAAGGAACTTCTCGACTAGCCGAACCCAGTAGGTCGCGCCGAGCGGCAGCATGTCGTCGTTGAAGTCGTAGCTGCTATTGTGGAGCATGCAAGGTCCGATACCGTGGCCATGCTCGCGATGCTTACCCGAGCCGTTGCCGATATACGCATAGCAGCCCGGCCGCTCGAGCAGCATGTACGAAAAGTCTTCTGCGCCCATCGTCGGATCGACGTTGGTTTGCACGTGTGACACGCCGACGATCTCCTGCATGACGCCCAGCGCAAAGTGGGTTTCTTCTTCCGTGTTGACGGTCGGCGGGTAGTTGCGCACGAAGCTGACTTCGGCGCTGCAGCGATAGGCCGCCGCCGTTGCTGCGGCAATCTCTTTCATGCGGGTTTCGACCAGGTCGAGAACCTCGGTGGAGAAGGTGCGGACCGTGCCGGCAAGCGTGGCCTCATCGGGGATCACGTTCACGGCGTGGCCCGCCCGAATCTGCGTGATGGACAGGACGGCCGCGTCAATGGGGCGCTTGTTGCGTGTCAGGATGCTTTGCAGGCCGGTGCCGATCTGCATCGCGGTGAACACCGGATCGACGCCGTCGTGCGGAATCGCCGCGTGCGAACCTACCCCTTTGATCCGGATCTCGAACTCGTTGCTCGACGCCTGAGTTGCGCCGACACGTGCGCCGAACTCGCCCGCCGGCATGCCCGGCCAGTTGTGCAGCGCAAACACGGCGTCGACCGGAAAGCGGTCGAACAGCCCATCTTCGATCATCGCCTTCGCGCCGCCGCCCCCCTCCTCCGCCGGCTGGAAGATGAACACGACCGTGCCGTCGAAATTCCGGTGTTTTGCCAGGTACTGCGCGGCCCCAAGCAGCATCGCAGTGTGGCCGTCGTGGCCACACGCATGCATCTTGTTTTCATGACGCGAGGCATGCGCGAACGTGTTCAACTCCGGGATCGGCAGCGCGTCCATATCGGCGCGCAATCCGATTGCGCGTTTGCCGGACCCTTTGCGCAGCACGCCGACGACGCCAGTCTTGCCCAGCCCGCGCGTGACTTCGATATCCCAGCCGCGAAGCTTTTCCGCCACGAGATCCGCGGTACGCTCTTCCTCGTAGCGCAATTCCGGATGCGCATGAATGTCGCGGCGGATCGCCTTGATCTCGTCCTGGGATTGCGCAATCTCGGCAATGATTTCCATGCTGCCTTCCTTTCAGATGATTCGCCACCGGCGATGAAATGGCGTGCAACTATGTGCAGCCAACGAATCAATCCATTTTCAACGGCCTGAAATCCCATGAAAAGCTGATATTTCTTTTTCCTGATTTAAGGAAAACTTGTGTTTGGTCCAGCTGTCACGAGGCCGTTCAACGGGCGTCGCGAATCACGCTTCACGGGCCATTGCGCGCGCCCGAGCGGGCCCGGATACGCTCCTGGACTATCGTCATCGCTGCGTGTCGGTCGTGAATTTTTCGCTCCAGCATCCCGACGATGCGCGGCGGCGTGTTGCTGTGCAGCGGTATCACGCGCAGCGCCGGGTCGCTAGCCCACGAGCCGTATTCGAGTAACGGCACCACGGACACGCCTGCGTTCTGGCGCACGAGTTCGACGATCACTTCAAGTGAGTTCAATTCGAGGAACTCGGTCACCGCGAGGCGGTTGTGGCGCAGCGCGCGCTCGATCAGCGCGCCGGTTCGCTGACTGCGTTCGAAGCGCAGGAATGGCCGGCCGCTCAGTAGTTCGGCGGCGCTGCCGGCGGCTACGCTGCGCGCGCCTACCGCCACCATCGGCTCCGAATAGAGCGGCGTCCAGTTCAGGCTGACCGGCGTCTTGCCCGCCATTTCGACGATCACCGCGGCATCGATTTCACCGGTCTCGACCTGCGGCGCAAGGGCAAACGCCTTGCCCGTAACAAGCCGCACATCGAGGTTCGGATATTGCACTTTCAACTCGGTCACCGCCGCGGCGAGCGCGCCCATCGCCGAGTCCACCGCTCCGATCGAAATCGAGCCGGCAGTTTCCTCGCCGAGCCCGGTCAGCCGCATCGTGTCGTAGAGCGCAACCAGACGCTCCGCCTGCGGCAGGATCTGCTTGCCGATGCTTGTAAGCCGGTTGGTCCGTCCGACCCGCTCGAACAGCGGGCGTTTCAGTTCAGCCTCCAGGGTCTGCATCTGCATGCTGACCGCAGCCTGCGTCAACGCGACTTTCTCGGCCGCGGCAGCAAACGAACCGCAGCGTGCCACCGCGATGAAAGTACGAATGAAACGGATATTGCTCATGACGGCAGCTTCTGATTATCAGATCAGAATTCCTTAAGTCTCAATTTGTAAATTATATGTTTTCTTAATTGACCGGGCGCAACGGTGAATCGTGCATAGAGTGTTCTTGCTCTACCCGCAGCGACGATACTGAACCGCTCCGGGTTTTTCCGGAGGCTCCAAATCTTGAGAAATTGGAGCTACGGAAAACGTCAAGAAAAAGGCACTACGCGGCGCGTAGTCGATTGAACAAAGCGTCTCCTGCGCGCACTGAAAGAGCTATTTCGCGGGAAGGGGGGGTGATCTGTCGTGCTGAACGCCGGTCTCTGACCATGGTTCTACACCGTGGCGATCGGCGTACGCTTCTCAACGCAAATCTAACGTATGCGTTAAACGGATAGGTATTGGTGTAAGCGGGAAGCCGGCGGCGTTTCGGCGGGGTTTATGCCGACCGCGAGCGGGAAATCAAGCGGATGCACAATTAAGCCGCTCAATTCACCTCTGGTACCGAATTCGGCTCGTTCGTGTGGCGAGCCTGACGGGACCGCCGTATGCGTTCACGGCCATGATCCAGGTGGCTTCGGATCAAGCTCTCGGTGAGATTCGAATCACCGGCGGCAATTGCTTCGATGATCGCTTCATGCTCGTGGGCAGACTGATCGATCGCGTCTGCATCAAGCGTCAGGGCTGTTTGCCGGAACAGACTGAGTTCCCGGACGAGGCCCCGGTACGTGTCAAGCAATTTCTCATTGCCGACCGCTGCGGCCATCGTGTCATGAAACTGCAGGTTCAGGTGACCGTAAGTCTGCCCGTCGTGACTGTTCTGCGCGCGTTTCATTGACTCGACAATCTGGCGCAGTGCACTCAGATGCTCGGCTGAAATACCGTTGGCCAGCAACCGGCCAATGTGTTCGTCAAGCATGGCGCGGACCTGATAGATCTCCTCTGCTTCCTTGAGGGACAACATCTTCACCGATACGCCGTGATTCTTTTCCGTGCGCAGCAGCCCCGCCTGTTCGAGCGCGCGAAATGCTTCCCGCACCGGCCCACGCGAGACGCCCAGGCGAGTGGCCAGTTGTGCCTCGTTTAGCTTGTCTCCCGGGGCGAGTTCACCCCGAAGAATCAGGCGTTCGAGTTCGTCCTGCACAAGCGTTGTAAGCGAGTGCTTTTTAAGCAACTGGATTGTACCGACCGATGGCGCGTCAATCATGGTAGACCGAGCAGAAGTAATGTTTAACCTTATCAGACCAAATCGTCAACTGTCAACAAAATCATGGCTTACTGCTTCGAGTAGACCGATTACCTGAACAATCGGTACTTTCTCTTCCCGTTGTCAGCGGCTTCGATCGTCCGGGTTGATTCCGCAACGCCACCCCCAACGCGGGCGCACCTCGTCAACGCCAGGATCATCGATCCGTTCGCGCGGTATTTCCTGGATGAGCTTGCCATCGCAACGAACCTCCCGGCGCTGCGTCCTTTCGTTGTCGTTACACTCAAACATTCATACCCTCCACAGTTTTACGAGTCGCGTCTGCACTTGAGGTCAGCCCATTCAGCACCGCATTCGGAATAAGAGCTGCGGGAGGCCACCGCGGCGCCAGATCATTCAGCGCACGGAACAGCGCTTTATCTCAAACACGGATTTGCAGCGTCCTTTAACCGGTGCGTCCACCTACCAAGCGACTGAACCGGGTAAAGATGACGGATAGATGGTGAATCGTGAATCAGGCCGCTGTGCCGAACTGATCGAGAATCGACGGGTTTTCCAGAGTCGATACATCCTGCGTCAGGCTTTCGCCCTTAGCCAGCGAGCGCAACAGTCGCTGCATGATCTTGCCCGAGGGGGTCTTATCGATGACCGGGCAGCGGCCTGCTCCCACATGTTCACGGTACCAGACCCAGGTTTCCGGATTGATCGGCTCCCCGACGATGCCCAGAATGCGCAGACTGGAAAGATCGAAACACTTCGGATGACTTGAGATATCCGCTTCGGCCACTTTGACCAGCAAGCGGATCGCCGTCGGGACAGTGTAGAAAATCGTCGCCTTGTGCCTCTGGATCATCTCCCAGAAGCGGCCCGCATGCGGATAAGTCGGAACGCCTTCGAATACAATCTGGGTCGCGCCCACCGCAGTCGGACCGTAGGTGATATACGTGTGACCCGTAATCCAGCCAATGTCGGCCGTGCACCAGAAAACATCGTCCGGACGAATGTCGAACGTCCATTTCATCGTGAGTGCCGCCCCCAGCAGGTAACCCCCGGTGCTGTGCTGCACACCTTTGGGCTTGCCTATCCGAGGCTACTTTTCCGGTGCACTGCCAGCGGCATTCATGCTCAATCCCGCTACTGCCACTAGCGTGTTTATCCGGCAGCTACGGCGCTGCCCTCAACAACAGTTGCAACTTCCTCAAAAGCGACGCGTGCCGATGTGACACGCTCAGAGTTCGTCGTTGCCACCGTTTCCATCCTGAAGACGCCAATCGCCTCACGCAACGCCCGGGCCTGTTCTGCCATCGATCCGGCGGCGGCGGACGCCTCCTCTACCAGCGCGGAATTCTGTTGCGTCGTCCGGTCCATCTGGCTGACCGCCTGGGTTACCTGCTCGATATCTCTGCTCTGTTCGCCTGACGCCGCCGCGATTTCATCCATGATGCTCGTGACCTGTTGCACCGCCTGCATTATCGACTTGATCGTGACGCCCGCCTCATCCACGAGCCTCGACCCCGTGTCAACCCGGGCCAACGACGCGGCGATCAATTCCTTGATCTCCTTCGCGGCGCCCGCGCTGCGTTGTGCGAGCGCGCGCACCTCGGCCGCGACGAGAGCGAAGCCGCGTCCCTGCTCGCCGGCACGAGCCGCCTCAACGGCGGCATTGAGCGCGAGAATGTTGGTCTGAAATGCAATGCCCTCGATGACACTGATGATGTCGGCCCGCATTCGTTCTCCGTGTTCACGGGTTGCGGACAGAGGCGGATCTCCACAAACACGGGCGAGTACCGTATCAAAAACTCGTGTGATGGGTCCGGTTATGCAGCGTGTCGTGGAAGCCGGAATGGCGCCGCTTCGAATCGCCTCGGTGAGAAAGCGAGCACGTCTTGAATGCGATAGCCTGAATCAGGCGTTGCGGGCGCCGTCATGTCGACCCGCAACACCCAGCCCTGACATCGCTTTCGCGACCGGTTATTGCACCCGTCAGTCGGGCTAGTTCAACAAGTGATCGGCAGGCACGTACGTATAACCAAGGTCTTTCGCGACTGCTTCGTACGTGACGTGACCTTCGCAGACATTCAAGCCGGCCTTAAGATGTGCGTTCTCACTCAGCGCGCGTTTCCAGCCTTTCTCCGCTAGTGCGACCGCGTGACGAATGGTGGCGTTGTTCAACGCGAAAGCAGAGGTTCTCGCCACCGCCCCTGGCATGTTCGCCACGCAATAGTGAACGACATCGTCAACCACGTACGTCGGTTCCGCATGCGTGGTCGCATGCGACGTCTCGAAGCAGCCGCCCTGATCGATCGCAACGTCGACGACAACCGTGCCCGCTTTCATCGCCTTGATCATGCTGCGCGTGACCAGCTTGGGTGCTGCCGCGCCTGGAATGAGCACGCCGCCAATCACCAGATCCGCGTCCAGAACCGATTCCTCAATGCTCTGACCATTCGAGTAGAGCGTGGAGATACGATTGCCGAAGACCAGATCGAGCTGACGCAAGCGGTCCACATTCGTGTCGAGAATCGTCACCTTGGCGCCCATTCCGACGGCCATCTGCAAAGCGTTGGTGCCGACGACGCCCGCACCAATAATGGCCACGTGAGCTGGCGCCACGCCCGGAACGCCGCCGAGCAATACGCCAATGCCGCCCTTTGACTTTTCCAGATGCGCCGCGCCGGCCTGGATCGACATGCGGCCGGCCACCTCGCTCATGGGCGCCAGCAAAGGCAGCCCGCCACCCGGACCCGTGATGGTTTCATACGCGATGCAGATGGCGCCCGACTTGACCAATGCCGCCGTCTGCTCGGGATCCGGGGCGAGGTGCAGATAGGTATAGAGAATCTGCCCGGGACGCAGCATCGCGCACTCAACGGGTTGAGGCTCCTTGACCTTGACGATCATGTCCGCCTTCGCAAAGATTTCCGTCGCGCTGTCGGACATGGTCGCGCCGGCAGCGACGTAGGCGTCGTCGGAAAGACCGATTGCGGCACCTGCTGCTGTCTGCACCACCACCTGATGGCCACGCCCGGTCAACTCACGCACACTTGCCGGCGTGAGGCCCACACGATACTCGTGATTCTTGATTTCCTTCGGTACGCCAATCAACATTTGCCACCTCCATATATTCTGTTTTTTCCGCTCACACACGGCAGCGGAGTGGGTTGGCATGCGCGTTGCGCACCGTGATCGTTGCCACGTGTCTGCCAACCCCAACACTACGTTAAAACGCCGCCCGCCGCTGTGCAAGGATCCACTCGTGGCGCGGCATAGAACACCTGCAATCCTTTTTTTTTCGCTTCGCGCTGATTTCCCAGGTTACTGCTTGGCCTCACTCTTCGACGAATAGCGCTGGGCCCATTGTGCAAGGATCTTGGACCGGTTGTTTGCCGCCCATGTGAAGTCGTTCTTGACCAGCAGGCTTGCATAATTGGCCGGGACATTCGGCATCGGCCTGGCCGTTCCTGGCACCGCTGTGATCGCATAGCTCTTCGCGTACAGCACGTTCGCTTCCCGGCTTGACGCAAAGTCGGCAAGTTTTTTCGCCGCGTCCAGCTTCGTCGTGTTCTTCATGATCGCGAACGCCTCCAGATCCCAGCCCAACCCCTCCTTCGGAAACACGAGATCGATCGGCGCGCCCTGCGCCTTGAGGGTTGCCGCGCGGTATTCGAACGAGATCCCGATCGGGTACTCACCTGATGCAGCCATCGTGCACGGTGCTGAGCCCGAATGGTTGTACTGCGCGATGTTCTTGTCGAGCGCATCCATGTATTGCCACCCGCCCTGCTCGCCGAACAGTTGCAACCACGCGGTCACATCGAAATATCCCGTCCCCGATGAGGCAGGGTCCGCCATCACGATCTTGCCCTTGTAGATCGGCTTCGTCAGGTCCTGCCAGCTCTGTGGTTTCGGCAGATGCTGCTCTGCGGCGGCCGCAGTGTTGAAGCAGATCGTCGCGCCCCAAACGTCCATGCCGAACCAGTTCGGTGGCGCTTTTGGGTCACGATACGCGGCGCTCATGGCGGGAAGATTCTTCGGCGCATACGGCAACAGCATGCCGTCGCTTTCGAACTTTGCGATGCTGGTCGCCGCGAGGCCCCAGATCACATCAGCCTGTGGGTTGTTCTTTTCGGCAAGGATCTTGGCCGTAATCACGCCAGTCGAGTCACGCACCCATTTGATCTCGATGTCCGGGTTGGCTTGCTCGAACGCGTCCGCGTACGGCTTGAGTTGCTCGTCCTCGAGCGCTGTATAGACCAGCAGGGTGGTCCTGGCTACCGCCGTAGCCGTGCTGCCGACCAGCAGCGCGATCGCGGCGGTGGTCATTAGCGCGATCGTACGGACACCGTGCAAAGGGGACGCGCTGCGCCGAGGGGTGACTTTGTGCTTGAACATTTCTTACTCCCGGTATGAGGATTTTTCACATGATCCTCACCGCTGCCGGCGTAAAAATACGCTGGCGGGATGAGGTTGCCGCTGACAACAGTGGCCTGTCCGCCTTTCCAGCCAGAACGCTAACGAAATGCCACCAACACCCGGGTGAGCCGCGCGAGCGACGCAACCGTCTTCGTGCTCTTACGTGACGATCTCGTGGGGTGAAATCTGCTTCACGCCCATTTCCGCCAGTGTTTCCTCGATCGCCCTTACTGCGCTGCGCATCACATCGCGGTCGATGTCACCAATGCATCCGACGCGAAACGTATCGACTTCAGTCAGCTTTCCCGGGTAAAGAATGAAGCCCTTGGCCTTGACTTTTTCGTAGAACGTGCGGAACGCGTAAGCGGGATCTTCTGGCGCGTGAAACGTCACAATGATCGGCGCCTGCACGTCGGGAGGCAGAAACGTGCGAAAGCCCAGGTCTCGCATCCCGTTGACCAGTGCGTCGCAATTGGCCTGGTACCGTTTGCCGCGCGCGGGCTGACCGCCCTCGGCCTTGAACAGATCCACAGCTGCGCGCAATGCGGCAACAACTGACGTCGGCGGCGTGAAACGCCATTGCGACGTTTTTTCCATGTAAACCCACTGATCGTAGAGATCCATCGACAGCGAGGCCGAATTGCCGTGGCACTTTTCCAGCGCGCCACGCCTGATGATCACGAAACCCATTCCAGGGACACCCTCCAGGCATTTCCCCGAAGCGGCCACGAGCGCATCGAACGGTGTCGTGCGGACGTCGATCGCGATCGCGCCGAACGAGCTCATCGCGTCGACGATGAGTCCCTTGCCCAGCCGCGCACAGGTCTGCGCAATGTCCTGCAGAGGGTTGAGGGTGCCCGTACCGGTCTCGCAATGCACCTGCGCGACGTGGGTGATCGCCGGATCGCGCAGCAGTGCCTCTTCGATCATGACGCCCGTCGGCAATTTGCCTTCTTCGATCGGGAGTTCGACAACGGCCCGGCCCATGTACTCACAGATCCGCACAACGCGCTTGCAGTACGCACCGTTTTGCGGCACGAGCACCTTGCCGTCGCGCGGAACCAGCGTGCCGATTGCCGCCTCCACCGAGAAGGTGCCGCTTCCCTGCAGCGGCACGCAAACATGCGTGTCGCGCCCGTGCACGATGTCCACCAGATCGTCGCGCAGGCTGCGGGTGATCGAATTGAAGTCCGTATCCCACGATCCCCAATCGCGCAGCATGGCACTTTTGGTGATCAATGACGTTGTCAGCGGGCCCGGGGTAAGAAGAACAGGATCCAGTTCAGCATTCACAATTGTCTCCTTGCGGTTGGTAGATCTGATAGATGTCATGCCTTGTCGGACTTGCCGGCCGCTTGCGCCAGGCGGCTGAGCGCGACATCGACGCACCAGGGTTTGGCGCCAGCGTCCTCCGCACTTTCCTTGCGGCGAATCGCGTCGCGTACGACAAGTGAGCCAACGTAGCGAATCGGTTCCGGCGGAAACGCACCGCGCGGCCCACGGACGAGCGGTGAACGTGTCCATGCATTGTCGAGATCGAGTACGAGCGACGACAGAATCTCGCCGCCCATATAACTCGGTCCGACGCCGTTACCTGAATAGCCGAAACCGTAGAACACGTCATGCCGTCCGTCGAGCCGACCAAAGAACGGCAACCCGGTGGCCGAGCGATCTGACGGCCCGTTCCAGCTTGCCGCGATCGGCACCGACGTGAACTCAGGGAAAAAGCCGCTCAGGTCGCGCGTGAGCGCCGCCCGATACGGCGAGGGTTCATCGAACACAGGCAGCACACGACCGCCGTATGCAAAGGTGTTGCCGCCCTTTCCGAGCATCAGCCTGCCATCAGGCGTGGTGCGGTAGTAGTAGACGAAGGTCCGTGAATCGAGCACCGACAGACCGTTCGTGAATCCCACTCGCTCCAGAACGTCAGGTGCGCGTTCGGTGATGATCATGTCGCTCGACACGAGCGCAATATTGCGTTCGAACTGCGGGAAGGTTTGTGCCATCCACGCGTTGATCGCCAGCACGACGCGCTTTGCACGAACCTCACCATAAGCAGTGCGCACCAATGGACCTGGCACGTAACTCAATGATTCGAATGCGGTCTTCTCATACAACCGCACGCCCATCTCCAATGCGACCCGCCGCAGTCCGCGCACGAGCAATGCGGGCTGCACCGTCGCGGCGACAGGTGAGAAATCACCGGCGAGGTGTCGCTTCGACCCTGCACGCCGGCGGACTTCTTCGACCTCAAGACTCACGAATGAACCCATACCGCGTTCATCTAGCGCTGCTTTAACGACTTCAGCGCTGCCAATCTGGGCGGCACTCGTCGCGGTATACAACGTGCCGTCCACACGAATCTGCGCGTCGATTCGATGCTCGCGGCAAAAGGCTGCGATCTTATCGACCGTCTGGCGTGAAGCCTCTACGAGCCGTAGTGCTTCACTTTCGCCGAATAGCTGGCGTAGTGTCAGAAAGCGGGTTTCCCAAGTCAGCAGGCAGCCGCCATTGCGGCCGCTCGCACCCGCGCCGCAGATGTCCGCTTCGATCAGCACGACATCCAGATGAGGATTCGCGCGCTTCAGTTGAAGCGCTGTCCAAAGACCGGTAAATCCGCCGCCGACGATGCAAACGTCGGCGGTTACCGCGCCCTGCAAGGCTGGCGCATCAGACGCTTCGCCACGCAATGCCTGTTCGAGCCAGAAAGGTCTCATCGCTATTTCCTGTTTGCTGTTCCGGTGTGCGTTAGCGGCTACGCGACGTATGGCGCCACCGCTGCGTGCGCGCCAACAGGAAGCGATTCACGAGCGCATACAGCACACACACGAGAGTCGAGGTAACCACGATCAGCGTTGCCATCGCCGCAGCCGGCCCGATCTGTCCGGCCTCATCGAGATTCAGGATCGCCACCGACGCCGGTTGCGTAGCCGGCGAATATAGGAAGGCGACTGCCGAGATCGTCGTCATGCCGTTAATGAAGAAATAGCGGCTGATTTCCAGAATGGCCGGCAGGCATACCGGCACGGTGACGCGAAAAAACGTGACGTAGAACGGCACTTTCAACGACGCGGATACCGCCTCGAACTCGTTGTCGATCTGCTTGAGCGCGGTAATGGCGGTCAGATGGCTCGACGAGTAGTAGTGAATGATCGTGACGATGGCAAGAAGCGGCAGCGAGCCGTAGAGCAAATTGAGCGGATTGGCCGGATGATTGAAGAAGAAGATGTAACCAATCCCGAGTACGAGACCCGGCACACCCATCGGCAGAACCGCGCACAGATTGATGACCGGGCGCAGCCAGTCCATGCCGCGCGTCTTCTCGACCAGATAGGCACCGCCAAACACCAGCGCGGTGCCGGCTGTCGCGACTAACGCCGCCATTTGCAGGCTGTTCTTGTAGGCGCCGATGATGCCTGCGCCAACAAGCCCCATCCGGTAATGACCCAAACCGAGCGACAGGTTGTATGGCCAGAACCGGACGAACGAGCCATAAATCGAAATCCCGACAATCGCCATCATCAGAAGACATACGACACTGCAGTACGCGAGCATCGCCATGTCGAACCCACGCGATCGCTTGGGTTCGTACGGCACCGAGCGCGCGCCAAGCAGCGAACGCTGTTTGCGCCTGACGAAAAAGTCGGTAGCGAAGCTGAGGAGTGCCGGCAGCAGAAGCAGGATACTCACCACGGCACTGGTGTTGAAATCCTGCAGACCGATGATGAGCTTGTACACGTCGGTGGACAGCACGCTATATGAGCCGCCAATTACGATCGGCACGCCGAAGTCGTTCACACAGATGGTGAACACGACCATTGTCGCGCTGATCAGACCATACTTCGCGCCGGGCAGCGTGATCGTGAAAAACTTGCGCAAACGGCTCGTGCCCATCGCGTCGGCAGCCTCATACAGGCGCGCGTCCGTCAACGACAATGCGGTAATCAGAATCATCAATACGTGCGGCATTGCCGCGTACACCAGACTCGCGATGATCCCCGGTGCCCCGTAAATGCTGTGACCGGCCATCCAGCGTCGCAGCAAACCTGCATTGCCGAACCAGTAGATAAACGACACCGCCGACAGAAGCGTCGGTGCGAGCAGTGGAATCAGGGCGATGTTGCGCACGAACCCCTTGAACGGCATGCAACTGCGCGTCAAGGCGTAAGCGAATGTGAAGGCGAGCGGAATCGTAATCGCCGTCACCGACACCGCAACCAACAGCGAATGCCCGACCGAGGTCCACAGCGCCGAGGTCTGGAAATACGACGTGAAATTGGCAAGGCCCACGAACCGCCCATCACGATCCTCGACGCATCTCATCACCACCATCGTGAGCGGCGCAAGCAGGGCCAGCAAAAGAAAACATGCCATTAACAGCATGCCCGCATGGCCGATGCGATCCTGCCAGTGGGTACGTTGCCGCACTTCGGTAAGCATCACGTCCTTTTCTGGTTCGGTGAGTGTCGTGCTCATTGCACCCTCCGCTGGTCTTCACCGAAGATCCGCACGCGGTCGCCCAGGACAGCAAGATTAAGCGGCGAGCCTTCCTGCAAATTGAATTCCGTCATATCGCGGTAAGACAGATCGGCCAGCACTTCGGTCCCCGTCATGCCGTCCACCTGAACGCTGACCCGGCAGAACGCGCCGAGAAATTCCAGCTTCTCGATGCGGCCGCTCAGCGTGTTGCCGGCTTTCGTGTCGGCGCCTCGCACGACTAGATCCTCCGGGCGCAGGAACAGCGACACCTGCGAGCCGCTCTTGAGCGAATTGCGCACCTTCACGCAGTTCAAGCCGACATCGCCCACCCGAATCGCGCCGTCATCACTCACGGTGGCCGGCAGAATATTGGCCTTGCCGACGAAGTCCGCAACGAACGGCGTCGCGGGCTCGCGATAAATCTCTGTAGGGGTGCCGATCTGCTCGATCACGCCCTGGTTCATCACCACGATGCGGTCCGCCATCGAGAGCGCTTCCTCCTGATCATGCGTCACCATGATCGTCGTCACGCCGAGGCGCTGCTGCAACTGGCGGATCTCCTGCCGCAGACGGACCCGCACCCGCGCATCGAGCGCGGACAAAGGCTCGTCGAGCAACAACAGACCAGGTGAGGTAGCCAGCGCCCGCGCGAGAGCAATGCGTTGCTGCTGACCGCCGGACAGTTGACCGGGATGTTTCGGGCCGCTGTCGGGCAGACCGACGAGTGTGAGCAGTTCGGCCACACGCTCGCGGATCACCGATTTGCGCGCCTTCCGGTTAGTCAGACCGTACGCGACGTTCTCGGCGACCGTGAGATTCGGAAACAACGCGTACGACTGAAACACGATGCCGTAGTCGCGCAGCATGGGCGGCAGCATGGAAATGTCCTTGCCGGCCTGCGCGATGGTGCCCGCGCTTTGCGTCTCCAGCCCCGCGATAATCCGCAGCAACGTGGTCTTGCCGCAACCTGAAGGGCCCAGAAAACAGACCATTTCCCCTTTGAAAATTGTCAAATTGACATTCTTCAGAACTGGGGTCGAACCGAACTGCTTGTGAATCCCTTCGATGCGCAGGTAATCCGACATCGTCATCCTCCTGGAAATTACTGTTCCGCTGCCGTGCTCTGACTCTTTCAGAGTCTTAGCCGTACAACTGCTGCACTTTCTTATTGACACGGTGACTGCAGCTTCACGGTCCGTGGTCTTTTCTCGAAACGATCGCAATCCGGCAAGAACACCCATCTGGCTCCTTCGCACGGTGGCGAAGTTGGCGCCCTGTCGACCAACCGGCGGCAACTCCCTTGATCAAGCGGGCTTGTAGGTCACACGATCGTAAAGTGTTTTTTGCATCTTGCTTGTTGTTGACAATCTACGATTCACGAAGTTTAATGTCAAGCATGCAAAAACACTTTTCGATGAGTCCCGTGGAAACCCCTACTCGCATCCCAACCATCGGTATGCTGCAGAGCACTCTGGAAGAAAGCGGACTGGTGAGGTTGACCCGCAATCGCGGTGTCTTCGTGCGGAAAATTTCGGTCGTCGAGGCAGACGATATCTTCGCTGTGCGCGCCTCGCTCGAAGAACTGATCGGCCGCACCCTTGCCCGCTGCATCACGCTGGCACAGCTAAAAAGCCTGAACGACCTGTCGGACCGGATGGGTGAAGCGGTCGCCGCCGGGCAAATGGCCCGCTATACCGCACTCAATTTTGAATTTCACGATCAGCTCGCCCTATTCACAGGCAACGGCAAGCTGCTCGATATTTACCGACGTCTGGTTAAGGAACTCACATTGTTTCGCCACCAGACGCTCGCGCATCAGGAAACGCTTCCAGTCTCACTTGCCGAGCATCAATCCATCATCGACAGGATCGCCGCTGGCGACGGCGATGCAGCCGGTCGTGCACTCGTCGCCCATGTCACCGCCAGTTGCAAACGGATGCATACCACTCACCCCGAAAACCCCGCACATGACAATGCCAGTCTCAACCCTCACCTGATCACTCAAAGGGAAACCTCATGAACACGAACACTCCAACTATCAATGTAAATGGGCGCAGCTACCGCTGGATGGACCAGCCGCTTGTCGTGGTCTGCGTCGACGGTTGCGAATACGACTATTTGACGGAGGCGGCTCGAGCCGGGGTCGCGCCGTTTCTGGCCCAGATTCTGGACAATGGCGCCGCGCTTAAAGGCGACTGCGTCGTACCGAGCTTTACCAACCCGAACAACCTGTCGATCGTGACAGGCGTACCCCCTTCCGTGCACGGCATTAGCGGAAATTATTTCTTCGACCGCGAAAGCGGCGCCGAAGTATTGATGAATGACCCGAAATACCTGCGTGCACCGACCGTGCTGGCCGCGTTCGCCGACGCGGGCGCAAAAGTCGCGGTCGTTACCGCGAAAGACAAGCTGCGCCGCCTGCTTGGCAACAAACTCAACGGTATCTGCTTCTCGTCCGAGAAAGCCGATGAGGTTACCCAGGCCGAAAACGGCATCACGGGTGTGGTGGAGCTTGTCGGCAAGCCGGTACCGGACGTGTACAGCGCCGACCTGTCCGAGTTCGTATTCGCGGCCGGCGTCCGCCTCCTCGAGACCCGTCCCATTGACCTGATGTACCTGTCGACCACCGACTACGTGCAGCACAAGTGCGCGCCGGGCAGCGCCGGGGCCAACGCGTTCTATCAGATGATGGACCCCTACTTGCAACGTATGGCCGAGTTGGGCGCCACCGTCGCGATTACGGCGGACCACGGCATGAACGACAAGCATGACGCGGCCGGCAAGCCGAATGTGATCTATCTGCAAGACGAACTGGATGCATGGCTCGGCGCCGGTGTGGCACGCGTGATCCTGCCGATTACCGATCCGTATGTCGTACACCACGGAGCCTTGGGCTCGTTTGCCACGATCTACCTGCCACCTTCAGTCGATCAGGCTCAAGTACTGGCAAAACTGCGCGAGCGCAGCGGCATCGAGCTGGCGCTAACTGGCGCGGAGGGCTGCGAGCGCTTCGAGCTGCCGCGTGATCGACTCGGCGACATCATCGTGGTCTCCAGGCGCCATGTCGTACTCGGCACCAGCGAATCACGTCATGACCTGTCAGGTCTCAATGCCCCGCTGCGCTCGCACGGCGGCCTCTCCGAACAGACTGTGCCGCTCCTTTTCAACCGTCCGGTGACGCGAGCCGTGTCTCAGCGAAAGCGTCTGCGCAACTTCGACATCCTCGACCTCGCGCTCAACCACCTTCAATAACCATCAATAACCTTCTTTCTCATCAGGAGACAGCATGAATGCCATCGTGGAATCGCGGCCATCTTTGCCGGTCCGTCATGAAGCCCTTCGAATCTGCGGAGAACAGATCCGACGCGAACAGGTCATCGAGGTTCTGAATCCGTATAACGGCGAACTGGTCGGCACCGTGCCTAAGGCGACGCTCGCCGACGTCAAGCGCGCCTTCGCATACGCCCACGCCTACCGCGCCAGGCTCACCCGCTACGAACGCTCGCAGATCCTGCGACGCGCGGCGGACATTGCGCGGGAGCGCACCGAAGAGATTTCCGCCCTGATCACCGCCGAAGCCGGTCTGTGCCGGAAGGACTCCCTGTACGAAGCGGGCCGCGTCAGCGACGTGCTGATCTTCGGCGCAAACGAGGCGCTCAAGGACGACGGCCAGGTGTTTTCCTGCGATCTGACGCCCCACGGCAAGAAGCGGCGTGTCTATACGCAGCGTGATCCTCTACTGGGTGTGATTTCCGCCATCACGCCGTTTAACCACCCGATGAATCAGGTCGCGCACAAGATCGTGCCATCTATCGCGACGAACAATAGGATCGTGGTCAAGCCGTCGGAAAAGGTGCCGCTGTCCACCTATCTGCTCGCCGACATCCTGTACGCCGCCGGCCTGCCTCAGGAAATGCTCCAGGTCCTCACCGGCGACCCCAAAGAGATCGCCGACGAACTGATCACCAATGAGCACGTCGATCTGATCACATTCACCGGAGGCGTACCAATCGGCAAATACATCGCCGAGAAAATGGGCTACCGGCGCGCAGTGCTCGAACTTGGCGGCAACGATCCGATCATCGTGATGGAAGACGCCGATCTCGACGAGGCCAGCACGCTCGCCGTGTCGGGCTCGTACAAAAATTCTGGTCAACGCTGCACGGCCGTCAAGCGGATGCTGGTGCATGAAGCTGTAGCCGACCGCTTTGTCGAGTTGCTGGTGGAAAAGACCCGCGCGGTGCGCTACGGCGATCCGGCAGATCCGGCCACCGATATGGGTACCGTCATCGACGAAGCCGCAGCAAAGTTCTTCGAAGCGCAGGTCAACGATGCGGTGAGCCGCGGCGCGAAACTGCTGTACGGCAACATTCGAAAAGGCGCGCTTTACTCGCCGACCGTCGTGGACCACGTGACGCCCGACATGCCGCTCGTCAAATACGAAACTTTCGGACCGGTGTCGCCGGTGATCCGATTTCGCGACATCGACGATGCGATCCGGATCTCGAATTCGACCGACTACGGACTGTCGTCCTCGGTATGCACGAATCGTATGGACTACATCACGCGTTTCATCGCCGAACTCGAAGTCGGCAGCGTCAATGTGCGCGAGGTACCCGGTTACCGGCTTGAACTCACGCCGTTCGGCGGCATCAAGGACTCGGGACTGGGTTACAAGGAAGGTGTGCAGGAAGCGATGAAGAGTTTCACCCACGTGAAAACGTACTCGTTGCCCTGGAGTTGAGTATCGATCCTTCCCGGTGTTCCCGGCGAGCGTCGTGAACATCGTGAAGGTCGCCACCATCGTTACGCCTTCGTCGTCTGGCAGGCTTTATCGTGCGGTGCTGCCAGACGATTGCATCACTTGCATCAACGGACGCGACCCAGCCATGAACACGCATGAGAAATGTTTACGCTCCTTGATCGAGAAATGGTTCTCGCCCACGCCCGCGATAACCGTGCGCGTCATTCGTGCCGGTTGTACTCGCTCGAACTGCAGACGCTGTGTGCGCGTCGAGGCATTGGGCTCACGTGGGCTACTGGCAATTTTCTTCTTCCAGCACGACGATGGCTCGTGGCAGGTCTTTCCTCCCGAAGCGCAACGGCCAGCGATAGGTGCATATCAGTGTGCTGCGTAACTCGAGTGCAGTTTTCTCATGACGCAATACGTCAATGCGGCGTTTTGCTGAATTCAGCTTCTTAATCGGGAAATCCAGCAATGACTAATGACAGACGAAACGGAACTGAGAAGCGACACGTCAAGCCCCTGCGGGAGACGGACGATACGGAAGCCAGCCGGGCGACAGACGATCGTCGCGAAAGGGCGGCAAACAATAGCCGGACCAACTGGGCTTGGGCACACGGCAGAGCGGGCTACGACTGGATGGATTCGCACTACCTCTCCGCTGACTTCGACGCAGCACAGGTGCGAATTGTGGAAATAACCGAGTAAATTTGTTTTGACAGGATAACTTATTTATCTGAGAAGATCGCATTCCAAAAGGTCGGTGTAGCGGTATCTTTGGAAGCGACGATCTTGCAAGCTTGCCCCACCTGATAATCATTCGGCGCGAAACCGGCATCGACAAACTCAGTCCGTGATGCGCCAGATTTGCGACACCAGTGAATCGGTGCGTGTGGCCGCGAATGAAATCGCCGCCGGCAACGTCGATCTGTCGGGTCGCACGGAGTCTGCGGCGGCCAGCCTGCAACAGACCCCCGCGTCGATGGAAGAAATCACCTCGACGGTCACGCAATCGGCCAGCGGCCGCGAAACAGGCCGACTACGCCGCCGTGTCCGCGTCGCAAGTCGCTTCGCGCGGCGGCGTGGTGATCTCCGACGTGATTACGACGATGGGCGAGATCGAACAGGCGTCGGTGAAGATCTCCGACATCCTTGGCGTCATCGACGGCATCGCATTCCAGACCAACATCCTCGCGTTGAACGCGGCGGTGGAAGCCGCGCGTGCGGGTGAGCAAGGCCGTGGCTTCGCGATGGTGGCCGACGAGGTGCGCAGCCTCGCGCAACGCAGCGCGCAGGCCGCAAAGGAAATCTGGGACAGTTTCCCTCTTCACTGCCGCATATAGCCCCCGCTGATCGGAAACTTTTAGATTTTCGTGGCCGGCTTCAGCGCTCGCAACTGCATGTCTGCGAGCATAGGGACTCCTCGAACGTATACCGTCAACCGATACCGTCAGAGTTATTTGACGGTATCGGACCAGTCCGTCCGAAGAGGAAAAACCGGACCTCCCCGGAACGACTTGGGAGCAGTCTAAATCACTCCCACTCGATGGTCGCCGGCGGCTTGCCCGAGATGTCGTATACAACCCGGTTAATCCCGCGCACTTCGTTGATGATCCGGTTCGACACGTGCCCCAGCAACTCGTGCGGCAGATGCGCCCAATGCGCGGTCATGAAGTCCAGCGTCTGTACAGCGCGCAGCGCTACGACGTACTCGTAAGTCCGGCCGTCGCCCATCACACCGACGCTCTTCACCGGCAGGAACACCGCAAAAGCCTGGCTCGTCAGGTCGTACCACGACTTGCCGGTTTCCTTGTCGATAAAGGTACGCAGCGTCTCGATGAAAATCGCGTCCGCGCGACGCAGCAGGTCGGCGAAATCGCGGCGCACTTCGCCGAGAATCCGCACGCCCAGACCCGGACCTGGGAACGGATGGCGATACACCATCGCCGGCGGCAAACCGAGCTTCACGCCGAGTTCGCGCACTTCGTCCTTGAACAGTTCGCGCAGCGGTTCGAGCAGCTTCAGATTCAGCGTCTCAGGCAGGCCGCCCACGTTGTGGTGGCTCTTGATGGTTTGCGTCGCCTTCTTGCCCTTGCCGGCCGATTCGATCACGTCCGGATAGATCGTGCCTTGCGCGAGCCACTTCGCATCGGTCAGCTTGTTGGCTTCGGTCTGGAACACTTCGACGAATTCCGCGCCGATGATCTTGCGCTTCGCTTCCGGATCGGTCACGCCGGCCAGCTTCGACAGGAACACTTCGCTCGCGTCGACATGAATCACCTTCACGCCGAGGTGATCGGCGAACGTCGCCATCACCTGTTCGGCTTCATTCAAACGCAAGAGGCCGTGATCCACGAACACGCAGGTCAGCTGATCGCCGATCGCACGATGCAACAGCGCCGCCGCCACCGACGAATCCACACCGCCCGACAAGCCCAGGATCACGTGTTCATTGCCGACCTGCTCGCGAATCTTCGCGACCGCTTCGTCGATGTAGTGGCCCATTTCCCAGTCAGGCTGGGCTTTGCAAATCTGCAGCACGAAACGTTCGAGCATCGCGCGGCCTTGCACGGTGTGCGTGACTTCCGGGTGCCATTGCAGGCCGTAGAAATGGCGCTTTTCGTCGGCCATGGCCGCAATCGGACACGATTCCGTCGATGCCATCAGCTGGAAGCCCGGCGGCATTTCCAGCACCTTGTCGCCGTGGCTCATCCACACCTTCAGCATGCCGTGACCTTCCGGTGTGGTGAAGTCGCTGATGCCCTCGAGCAGGCTCGTATGGTTGCGCGCGCGCACTTCGGCATAGCCGAACTCACGCAGATGCCCGATATCGACCTTGCCGCCGAGCTGTTCGGCCATGGCCTGCATGCCGTAGCAGATGCCCAGCACGGGCACGCCGAGCTCGAACACCGCTTGCGGCACGCGCGGCGTATCCGTTTCGGTGACCGAACTCGGGCCGCCGGAGAGGATCACGCCCTTCGGCGCGAAATCGCGAATGAACGACGCATCGACGTCGTACGGATGAATTTCCGAATACACGTTGGCTTCGCGAACGCGACGTGCAATCAGTTGAGTGACTTGCGAACCGAAGTCTAGGATCAGAATCTTGTCATGCATGGCAGCGGACGGAGTCAAAAGTGAACGGATACGGGATGCCGCGCACGAAGCGCGGCGTTGAATTCAAAGCGGTCCACGTGGGGACAATCGAGCATGAAGCGTAACGGTGAAGCGCGCTGGACCAGCGGGCGCCGCAGGCACTCACCGGCGGCGCGCACGAACGAACGAAATCCGGTTGCTTCGGCAGGTGTTCTGGCGCTCGGCGCGTTAGCCATGAAACGGCGGCCGGGGTGCGCCAGGCGCATCGGCGGCTGAGTTGCGGGCCTCATCGCGCGCGGCCGTGGCCTCGGCCCGTGCAGCGCGCTCAGACGCTGTCAGTCCCGGTTCGTCGACCGCGGGATGAAGCGGCGCCGCCGAAACCGGACCGACGGGCCGTGTGACCGGCATGACAGGCTCGACTACCGGCTCGGCGTGATAGACCGGAAACCCCGCCGTCACGCGACCGGAGTCGCGTTGATTGGCAGCATTTTTGGCGGCGTCTTTCTCAGCCTGCCTTTCAGCGCGCTCGGCGGCAACGGCTTCAACCAGCCGCACCTTTTCACGCCGCCGCACAGCGCCCGACAGGCGCACACCGCCCAAGCCGATCACCAGCAGCACCACACCGGTCAGCACCGCGACGATCTGCCCGAAGCCGGTCAGCGCCGGCGTGTGCAGCCCAAGCAGCCAGACCAGCATCAGCACGCCGGTCAGCCAGTTCACATGGCCGACGACCTTGGCGACCGCGGACGTCAGCGAACCATCGATCGACGCATGCAAAGCCAGCCACGCGAGCCCGATCAGCGCCACACCAAACCCCTGACCGACCAGGACCGGCTGGGTTTGCACCAGGAGCAGCGCGTTGTACAACGAAGTCCAGGGCGTCAGCAGAAACAGCAGGCCGAACGCAAGCAACAACAAGGCATCGAGAATGAGTACAGCGCGCAGCAATGGCTTCATGGCGTTTAGTCCACGTGGTAGTTGGGCGCTTCCTTGGTGATCTGCACGTCATGCACGTGCGATTCGCGCAAGCCCGCGCCCGTGATCTGCACGAACTCGGCCTTGTCGTTCATCTCCGCGATCGTGCGGCAGCCGCAATAGCCCATGCTGGCGCGCACGCCGCCAATCAGCTGGAACAGAATCGCATTGACCGAGCCCTTGTAGGCGACGCGGCCTTCGATACCTTCCGGCACGAGCTTGTCGATGTTCGCGGAGTTGTCCTGGAAGTAGCGGTCCGCGGCGCCGTCTTTCATCGCGCCGACCGAGCCCATGCCACGGTACGACTTGTACTGGCGGCCCTGGAACAGGAACACGTCGCCCGGCGCTTCTTCGGTGCCGGCGAGCATGCTGCCCATCATCACGGAATTCGCGCCGGCGGCCAGCGCCTTGCTGACGTCGCCCGAGAAACGCACGCCGCCGTCGGCAATAACCGGCACGCCGGTGCCCTTCAGCGCTTCCGACACGTTCGAGATCGCGGTGACCTGCGGCACGCCCACGCCTGCCACGATCCGCGTCGTGCAGATCGAGCCCGGACCGATACCGACCTTCACGCCGTCCGCGCCGTATTCGACGAGCGCCTTGGCCGCCGCAGCGGTGGCAATGTTGCCGCCGATCACTTCGACGTGCGGGAACTTCTGCTTGACCCACTTGACGCGCTCGAGCACGCCCTTGCTGTGACCGTGCGCGGTATCGACGACGATCACGTCCACACCCGCCTGCACCAGCAACTCAACGCGCTCTTCGTTGTCTTCGCCCACACCGACCGCCGCGCCTGCGCGCAGCTTGCCGTGTTCGTCTTTACACGCGTCCGGGTGTTCGGTTTGCTTGGTGATGTCTTTTACCGTCATCAGGCCGCGCAGTTCGAATGCGTCGTTGATGACCAGCACGCGTTCGAGGCGGTGGCTATGCATCAGCGCCTTGGCTTCGGCGAGCGGCGTGCCTTCCTTGACGGTGACGAGGCGCTCGCGCGGCGTCATGATGTTGCGCACCGGCTCATCCAGACGCTCTTCGAAGCGCAAGTCGCGGTTCGTGACGATACCGATCAGCTGTGCGCCTTCGACGACCGGGAAGCCCGAAATGCCATGCTGGCGCGACAGCGCGATGACGTCGCGCACCTTCATTTGCGGCGGCACCGTGATCGGATCGCGCACGACGCCCGATTCGAAGCGCTTGACCTTGGCAACTTCACGCGCCTGCTCGGCCGGCGTGAGATTCTTGTGGATGATGCCCACGCCACCCATTTGCGCCATCGCAATGGCGAGTCGGGCTTCGGTGACGGTATCCATGGCGGCGGATACGAGCGGCATATTCAGGGAGATGTTGCGGGTCAGCCGGGTCTTGAGGCTGGTGTCGCGCGGCAGAACATCGGAAAAAGCCGGGACAAGGAGCACGTCATCGAACGTGAGTGCTGTTTGGATCAGACGCATGGCAAATCCTATAGGCGCAAAAGCGAATTATACGCGATACCTCCCCGCTTTTCACTGCACTAACAGCAGCTTAGCGAATTTCCGGCGATTTTTTTCGTGCCTTCGAGCTCTTCGATTTCGCTTGTGCGTTCGCCTCGGGTTCGATCGGGTTTCGTTTGCGCGTTCGGGCCTATTTCGACGCCGCGCGACTCGAGCGGCGCCAATTCGGGTTGGCTCACGCCCCTGCTGATCCACCGCGCGCTAGTCAAACCGCATCTGAAAACGCGGGTTAAAGCCCGCGGAATGCAGAATCAAACAAGACACCCTGCCCGTCAACCGGCTATTCTCCGCACCATTCACGTTTTCTTGCAGGGGCAGTCGATGCGGCGCGGTGTGGCATATGGAGTAATGGCCGGGGCCTTATGGGGCATGGTGTTTCTGGTGCCGCGCGTGCTGCCGGACTTTTCGCCTCTGCTCCTGAGCGCCGGCCGGTACACGATGTACGGTGTCGTCTCGCTCGTCGCCGCGCTGCCGATGGTGCGCTCACTGATCAAACGTCTGACCCGCGAGGATCTCGGCGCGCTCGTCAAACTGGCGCTGGCCGGCAACCTGCTCTATTACCTGCTGCTGACCGCAGCCGTCCACATGATCGGCATCGCGCCGGCCTCGCTGATCGTCGGCGTGCTGCCGGTCACGGTGACGCTGCTCGGCCGGCGCGATCACGGCGCCGTGCCGCTGGCCCGCCTCGCATGGCCGCTGGCGATGGTCGTGGCAGGCATCGCCTGCATCAACGTCGACGTGTTCACCGTCGTGGATAGCACGCCCGTCAGCATCGCGACGAAGCTCGTGGGGCTTGCGTGCGCCGTCGGCGCGCTCGCCTGCTGGACCTGGTTCGCGGTCGAAAACGCCCGTTACTTGCAGCGTCAGACGCATTTCAGCGGCAACGAGTGGTCGGTGCTGTGGGGCGTGGTGACGGGCGCGCTCGGCGCGGCGTTGTGGCTGGTGGTCGCTGCGATGCCCTCTGGCAGCCTGCAGGGGCCACTCGGCGACGCGCGCTGGCACACCTTCTGGATGCTGAATCTGGGCCTCGCAGTCGGCGCGTCGTGGCTTGGCAACGGGTTGTGGAATGCCGCGTCGAAACGGCTGCCGCTCACCCTGTCCGGCCAGATGATCGTGTTCGAGACGCTATTCGCGCTGCTCTACGCGTTCATCTATGACCAGCGCCTGCCGCGTCCGCTGGAAACGGCTGCGATCCTGCTGCTGGTGGCGGGGGTGTGCTGGTCGGTGCGCCAGCATGCGGACGACGATTCGTTCGGTGCGACATCGATTGAGGAAAAGGCGCAGCCTTCGGCGCATTGAGACGAGGCATGGCCTACGCTGCGCAATGAGGGCAGCCGCCGGGTGGTAAGCCCGCGCACACCATCCGCCACGGCCGCCGGACACGCCTAGCGCGAATCCTTATTCTGCCAGCGGCGCCCTTCGATCGAGCCCGCCTTGCGGGTCTTCTCGACGCGCCGTTGACGCGACAGCTTCGGATCCACCAGAAGCGGCCGGTAAATCTCGACGCGGTCATGGTCCGCGAGCACCGTATCCAGCGGCTTGAGCTTGCCGAACACACCGACCTTCCGCGTGCCCAGATCGATCTGAGGATAGCGCTGCAAGATGCCGCTTGCCTCGAGCGCCTGCTGCAGCGTGGCGCCTTCGGGCAATTCCACGGCGATCAGCGTGTGCTCATCGGAGAGCGCGTAGCAGACTTCAATCGACAAGCGCGCGCTCATGCCTTACCGTAGCGCTGATCGGCGCGCTTCACGAACGATTCGACGAAGGTGTTGGCGATGTGGCTGAACACCGGCCCAATGATCTTCTCGAGAATGATGTTGGTGAATTCGTAATGCAGCGCGAATTCGATCTTGCAGGCATCCGCGCGCAATGGCGTGAAACGCCAGAAGCCGGTGAACTTGCGAAACGGGCCGTCCGCGAATTCCATGTCGATGCGCGTGGGCCGCTCCATGCTGTTATGGGTGGCGAAATGCTGTTTGATGCCCTTGAAGTTGATATCGATCTTCGCCTCCATGCCGGTTTCGTCCTGGCGGCGGATTTCGACTCCCCCGCACCAAGGCAGGAAGTTGGGGTAATCGGCGACGTCGGTGACGAGGTCGAACATCTGTTCCGCCGAATGGCGGATCAACACGGTTTTCTGGACATCTGCCATAAATTGAACAGCGCGTGGCAAGGGTGGGCAAGCGCCGCGGGCTTTCCTTGCCCCGCTTTGCTAAAATCGTGATTTTAAACGAGTTGGGCACTTTCCATTCATGAGCATCATCGACAACAGAAAAGCCTTCTACGACTACTCGGTCGAAGAACGCTATGAAGCAGGGCTTGTGCTCGAAGGATGGGAGGTCAAGGCGCTGCGCGCCGGGCGCGGCCAGATCAAGGAAGGTTACGTCGTCATCAAGAATAACGAACTGTTCCTGATCGGCACGCATATCAGCCCGTTGCCCGAAGCCTCGACCCACATCAATCCGGACCCGGTGCGCACGCGCAAGCTGCTGCTGCACAGCGAGGAAATCAGCAAACTGATCGGCAAAGTCGAGCAGCGTGGCTACACGCTCGTGCCGCTGAACTTCCATTACAAGGGCGGCCGCGTCAAATGCGAGATCGGTCTGGCCAAGGGTAAGAAGCAGCACGACAAACGCGAGACCGAGAAAAAGCGCGACTGGGAACGCGAGAAGGCGCGCCTGATGCGCTCGCCGTCGTGATCTGATCGGCGTTAAACCACGCGCGGATTTGCCGCGCCCGGGTTTACCGGCAGAGTCACCGAATAAAAATGGCCCGCACAAGTCGCGGGCCATTTTTTTTGGCAGTTCCAGGTAACGGAGGCCCGGACGGCCGGAGGGTCGGATCAGACCGTGTCAGCCAGCCCTGCCGCCGACTCAGCGCACCTCAGCTGAGCCCTTCCCCTTGTTCACAATGGTCAGCGCCGACGCGATCATCGAACTCATATCCGCCAGGTTGCCCGGCACGATCAGCGTGGTGCCCTGCTTGGCCAGATTGCCGAATGCGTTCACGTACTGCTCGGCCACTTTCAGGTTCACCGCTTCCATCCCGCCATTCGACTGGATGGCCGCAGCGATCTTCTGAATGGCCTGCGAGTTGGCCTCAGCCACCGCCAGAATCGCAGCAGCCTGACCCTGCGCCTGATTGATCGCCGCTTGCCGCTCGCCTTCGGACTTCTGGATCGCTGCTTCGCGGCCACCGGACGCGATATTGATCTGCTCCTGCTTGCGCCCTTCAGATGCGGCAATCAGCGCGCGCTTCTCGCGCTCGGCGGTGATTTGCGCCTGCATCGCGTGAAGAATTTCCTTGGGCGGCGTCAGATCCTTGATCTCGTAGCGCAGCACCTTCACGCCCCAGTTCTGCGCCGCCTCATCGAGCGACGACACGATGCTGTGGTTGATGAAGTCGCGCTCTTCAAAAGTCTTGTCGAGCTCGAGCTTGCCGATGACCGAGCGCAGCGTGGTCTGCGACAACTGCGTGATGGCGAATACGAAATTGCTCGACCCGTACGACGCTTTCATCGGATCGGTGACCTGAAAATACAACACACCATCCACCTGCAACTGCGTATTGTCGCGCGTGATACACACCTGGCTCGGCACTTCGAGCGGGATTTCCTTGAGGATGTGCTTATACGCAATCCGGTCGACGAACGGAAACGCAAAGCTCAAGCCCGGCGTCAGCGTGCGGTGATAGCGGCCGAGCCGCTCCAGCACCCACGCATGCTGCTGCGGCACGATCTTCAGCGTCTGCGCCGCCAGCACGATCACGATAATCAGGAGCACCGCTCCGACGATGGTTGAATCCATTACTGCCCTCCGGTCCGTGGTTCGAATAGGTAGGTGTGCGTGGTTCCATGCACGCGTTGGCGCGCGCTCAGGCCACGGTTGTCTTGGCTTTGGACTGCCGGCTGGCCACGACAACGAGGCAACTGCCGCGCATCTCGGCGATTTCATAGAGCTGCGCATCTTCGGGCTCGCCAGCCGCCAATTCGACGTCCCATGCTGCCCCGCGATAGTTGGCGCGCGCCCGGCGCTCGTGCCACGCCGACACGGTCAGCGTCTGACCGATGTCCAGATTGACGTCCGGGTTCTTCGACGCCTCCTTGCGCGTTCTACGGCCAAAGCGCGAGCGCCTGAGCAACAGGACGGCCGCAAGCGCCACGACGGCTGCAATCGCGAACTGCAGGTCGGCGGCCACGCCCGCCAGCTGCGCAATGGCAGCCGCAACGCAGCCCAACGCGATCATCAGCAAATAGAAAGTGCCGCTGATCAACTCCAGCACGACAAGCACACCTGCCCCGATCCACCAGAACAATCCACCTGGCGCCACGTCGACCTCCACAAAGCAAAACACCCCGGATCTACCGGGGTGTTTATAGCACGAAGCGGGTGGATTTATCGGGAGGCGCAGTACGCTTTTACGTGCTTTTGACGTACCGCACACCCTTTATGCAAACCGCTTATCGGGCATCTGCCCGGCGCTTATTTTCTTCGCTTACTTCGTCAGCGATTTCGCCAGCTGCTGCCACGTCTCGATGATCGAGTCCGGGTTCAGCGAGATCGACGCGATACCCTCATCGGTCAGCCATTGCGCGAAGTCCGGATGATCCGACGGGCCCTGGCCACAGATGCCGACGTACTTGTTCAGCCGCAGACACGTATCGATCGCGCGCTTCAACAAGAACTTGACGGCCGGGTCGCGTTCGTCGAAATCGACCGCCAGCAGTTCCATGCCGGAGTCGCGGTCAAGACCGAGCGTGAGCTGCGTCAGGTCGTTCGAACCGATCGAGAAACCGTCGAAGAATTGCAGGAATTCTTCGGCGAGAATCGCGTTAGACGGCACTTCGCACATCATGATCAGACGCAGACCCTTCTCGCCGCGCTTCAGGCCGAACTTCTCCAGCAGCCCGACCACGCGCTCCGCCTGCTTCAGCGTACGTACGAACGGCACCATGATCTCGACGTTGTCGAGGCCCATCTCTTCGCGCACCTTCTTCAGCGCGATGCATTCCATTTGAAACGCTTCGGCGAAGTCGTCAGCGATGTAACGCGATGCGCCACGGAAGCCCAGCATCGGGTTTTCTTCGTCCGGCTCGTAACGCGAACCGCCGATCAGCTTCTTGTACTCGTTCGACTTGAAGTCCGA
Source organism: Paraburkholderia sp. IW21 (assembly GCF_041321145.1). Lineage (NCBI taxonomy): Bacteria > Pseudomonadati > Pseudomonadota > Betaproteobacteria > Burkholderiales > Burkholderiaceae > Paraburkholderia > Paraburkholderia sp. IW21. The sequence goes on from NZ_JBGGWA010000003.1 coordinate 279,980, forward strand.
CAGACGCACGATTACGGGCTTCGGATAGAACGCCGCCGCGATTGTAGCGATGCCTTCGGTCAGTTTGTCGACATAGAACGCGCGCGGCGATGCATGGCCGCGCGCCACGCTTTCCACGGCCTTCTTGAGGTCCTGATCGATGTTCGGGTACTCGAGAATCGCCTTCGGGTGAACGCCGATGTTGTTGTTGATGATGAACTCCAACCGCGCCAGACCCACGCCTGCGTTCGGCAGCTGCGAGAAGTCGAAGGCCAGTTGCGGGTTGCCGACATTCATCATGATCTTCACCGGAATCGGCGGCAGTTCGCCGCGCTGCACTTCGGTGATTTCGGTTTCGAGCAGACCGTCGTAGATCTTGCCTTCGTCGCCTTCCGCGCACGACACGGTCACCAGCGCGCCTTCCTTCAGCACGTCGGTGGCGTCGCCGCAGCCGACCACGGCCGGCACGCCCAGCTCACGCGCGATGATCGCCGCGTGACAGGTACGGCCGCCACGGTTCGTGACGATTGCCGACGCGCGCTTCATCACCGGCTCCCAGTTCGGGTCGGTCATGTCGGCGACCAGCACGTCGCCCGGCTGCACGCGGTCCATTTCCGACGGATCGTGAATCACGCGTACCGGACCCGCGCCGATCTTCTGACCGATTGCACGGCCGGTGGCCAGCACGTTCGATTGGCCCTTCAGCTTGAAGCGCTGCTCGGCCTTGCCCGCAGCCTGGCTCTTCACCGTTTCCGGACGCGCCTGCAGGATGAAGATCTTGCCGTCGCGGCCGTCCTTGCCCCACTCGATGTCCATCGGACGCTCGTAGTGCTTTTCGATGATGACGGCGTATTTCGCGAGTTCGATCACGTCTTCGTCGGTGATCGAGAAGCGGTTGCGCTGCTCGTGCGCGACGTCGACGGTCTTCACCCGGCCTTCTTCGCCCGCCTTGGTGAATTCCATCTTGATCAGCTTCGAGCCGATCGAGCGGCGGATGATCGGATACTTGCCTTGTGCGAGCGTGGTCTTGAAGACGTAGAACTCGTCGGGATTGACCGCGCCCTGCACGACCGTTTCGCCCAGGCCATAGCTCGACGTGATGAAAACGGCGTCCTTGAAACCCGATTCGGTGTCCAGCGTGAACATCACGCCTGCCGCGCCGACGTCCGAGCGCACCATGCGCTGCACGCCCGCCGACAACGCGACTTCAGCGTGGGTGAAGCCCTTGTGGACCCGATAGGAAATAGCGCGATCGTTATACAGCGACGCGAACACGTGCTTCATGCGATCGAGCACGTCGTCGATGCCGACCACGTTGAGATAGCTTTCCTGCTGACCCGCGAACGATGCGTCCGGCAAGTCTTCCGCCGTCGCCGACGAACGCACGGCAAACGACAGCTCTTCGGGCGAGCTGTTCTGCAGGGTGTCGAAACCCGCACGGATATCCGCTTCGAGGCGCGGCTGCATAGGCGCATCGATGATCCATTGACGGATCTCTTTGCCTGCTTCGGCGAGCGCCTTTACGTCGTCGACATCGAGCGTTTCGAGACGTTTGGCGATGCGTTCGGTGAGGGTGTTGTGATGCAGAAAGTCACGGAAAGCCAGCGCCGTAGTGGCGAAGCCAGTCGGCACGCGCACGCCGGCTTCAGCGAGCTGACTGATCATCTCACCGAGCGACGCGTTCTTGCCGCCGACAATCTCCACATCGGTCATCCGCAACTGCTCGAACGGAACTACATACGCCTCTTCCTTTGCGACGGTAACTGCGTTAGTCATACAAGCCCCTAAGTGTGAAAGAAATTCACGGCTGTGCAAGTGGGCTTGAACGCGAGACGCTCATTGGAAGCGTGATCCCGCGTCTTGCACAACCTGTTGGAGAAGCAATCGCTGCAAAATGGCCAGAAGCGCCAGATCACCCGATGCACGACGTAGAAAGCGGTTGGACGAAATTACCGATCGATCCAATCCATTCGCCGCAAGTTACCGGCTGAAAGCGCGGCGTTGACTGACCGTTCGAGGTGAGTTAGACGCCAATCGCTCGCAATTGCTTATCCAACAAGTTGCCGCTATTCTACCGTGCCGACTCTCAAAATGTGACAGTCGGACGAGAATTGCGCCTCGAATCGCGCCTCGGACCAGCAGACGGGCTTTTGCGAGGCCCTGCCGCCTTCCGGGCGCAGTTGCGGTGCCCACGGCGCGCTGAATGACGCCGCTGCAATCGCCGGTTAGCCACCATGCAGCGACGTCAATGCAGCGATGTTTCATTCGAGCGCTTTTTCCCGCTCACGTTCCCCAGCCCCACTGATGCCGCCCACCGTATTCATCGTCTCCGACGGTACGGGGATCACTGCCGAAACCTTCGCGCATTCGATCCTCTCCCAGTTCGACCAGAAATTCCGCCTGGTTCGCGTGCCCTTCGTCGACTCGACGGAAAAAGCCTATGCGACGCTCGAAAAGATCAACGAAGCGATCCAGCAGGACGGCCGCCGTCCGATCGTGTTCACGACACTGGTGGACAGCGCCTCGAATCAGATCGTCAAAGGTTCGAACGCGCTCGTGCTGGACATGTTTCAGACCTTCGTCGAACCGCTCGAACAGGAGTTGGAGCTCAAGTCGAGCCACGCGATGGGCCGTGGTCACCAGAACGCGGATACCGAGGAATACAAAAACCGGATCGAGGCGATCAACTTCTCGCTCGCGCACGACGACGGTCAATCGAATCGAAATCTGGCCGACGCCGATGTGATTCTGGTGGGCGTGTCGCGCAGCGGCAAGACGCCGACGAGCCTGTATCTGGCGATGCAGTACGGTGTGAAAGCGGCCAACTATCCGCTGATTCCGGAAGATTTCGAGCGCGGCAAGCTGCCTACGCCGCTATTGGCGCATCGGCAAAAGATGTTTGGCTTGTCGATCGACCCGCAGCGCCTGTCGGAGATCCGTAACGAGCGCCGGCCGGGCAGTAAATATGCCGCGCCGGAAAACTGCCGTTACGAGATCAATGAAGCCGAAGCGATGATGCGGCGCGAAGGGGTCAAGTGGCTGTCGTCGACGCATAAATCGATCGAAGAGATCGCGACGACGATCCTGCAGGAGATCAAGCTGGACCGGCCGGCTTACTGAGCGCGACCTGTTTTGAATCCGCGCGTGGCGCTGGGATGACCGCAGGCCATTCTCATGACTTACCTCATGCGCGACGCTGCTGGCGGCACTGTTCGAACACGCAGACAGCCGCCGCAGCCGCCACGTTCAAGGATTCCATGCCGCCCGGCTGAGGAATCGTCACCCGCAGCGAAACCGCATCGCGCCAGGCCTGCGAGACGCCTGCCCCTTCGTTGCCGAACACCCACGCGAGCGGTCCGCTCAAATCACAATCGTAGATTGCCTCGGCACCGTGCGAATCCGTGATGACGACGGGCACCGCGAGGCGCTCGACCAGCATCTGCGCTTCGACATCCTCATGGATTTGCAGCAGGAAATGCGCGCCCATGCCAGAGCGCAATACCTTCGACGACCACGCATACGCAGTGCCCGGTGCGCAAAACACCTGCTGAATACCTGCGGCCGCCGCACTGCGCAGAATCGAACCGACGTTGCCGGCGTCCTGCACGCCATCCAGCACGAGGCAGGTTTGCGCGACTTTCTCCGGCAGCGGCGTAGCGAGCTTTTCGACCAGCAGCACAATCCCGACACCGTGCACGACGTTCGACAACTGGCCGAACAACGCATCCGGCAGCGTGACGATGCGCTGCTCGTCGATCCGCGACACGATGGCCTGCGCTTCGTCGTGACGCAGCGCGCCCTCGGTAACGATGCACATTTCCGGCTGCCCGGCGACGTCGAGATACGCGCTCGCGAGATGGAAGCCTTCGAGCAGCGCGTGACCGCTGCGCCGCTGCTGATGCGTCGAGCCGGCCAATGCCTTCAGGCGCTTGTAGAGCGGATTGTCCCGCGAGGTGATGGCTTTCACAGGCAGCGAAGACAGTGAGAATGAGGAAAAAGTTGGCGAGACGCTGGGCAACACATGACGCTCACGCGCCGCTGCGTTCACCGAAGGCGTCGTCGTCGAGCATGGTGCCGGTGAGCGTGCCGGGCACGACAATCACCTCGGCCGCCGGCAGGTTCAAACCCGTGCCGAAGCGCTGATGCGCTTCACGCACCGGCGCAAACGAGCGCCGATGATGCTCGCACGGTCCATGTTCGCGCAGCGCCGCGAGATGCTGCGGCGTGCCGTAGCCGGCATGCGCATTGAAACCGTAGACCGGATAAGTTTGGTGCAATTCGAGCAGCATGCGGTCACGCGTGACCTTGGCGAGAATCGACGCCGCCGAAATACTTTTGACCAGCGCGTCGCCGCCGATCACCGCCTCGCTGCGAATACTCAGCGTCGGACAGCGATTGCCGTCGATTTTCACGAGCGTCGGCACGACCGACAGGCCCTCCACCGCGCGCTTCATCGCCAGCATGGTGGCGTGCAGGATGTTCAGCGTATCGATTTCTTCGACGGTGGCCGACGCGATGCAATAAGCGAGCGCCCGGTCGACGATCTTGTCGTACAGTTCGTCGCGCTTTTTGGCCGTGAGTACTTTGGAATCGTCGAGACCGCGAATCATCGGCTTCGACGGATCGAAAATCACGGCGGCAGCGACCACCGGGCCAGCCAACGGTCCGCGCCCTGCTTCGTCGACGCCGCACACGATGTCATCCGGCGTCTCGAAGTCGAGGCCGACCTGTTGCGCCGCCGCGCCTGCAACGGTCGCGGCCTTGCGGCGAGATACGCGTACGGTGGTCACGGCCGTGCCGTCCGCTTTTCGACGACGCTCGCCACGACTTCCGCCGCACGCTGTGCGGTGTTCTGCTTCAGCACGTGATGCATCTCCGTGAAGATTTCCGTCAGCGTGCGCCGGTTGGCCTCGTCGCGCAACTGTTTCAGCGTGGCTTCGGCGAGCGCCTGCGGTGTGGCGAAGTGCTGCAGAATTTCCGGCACGACGAAACGTCCCGCCAGGATGTTCGGCAAGCCCACGTACGGCAGATAGCCTTGACGACGCATGATCTGGCCGGTCAGCCACGGCACCTTGTACGAAATCACCATCGGCTTTTTCAGCAGCGCGGCTTCCAGCGTCACTGTGCCGCTCTTCACGAGAATCGCGTCGGCTGCCGTCATCGCGAGTTGCGATTGGCCGTCGGTGATGGTCAGCGCGAGCCCAGGGTGCGCGTCGACCAGCGGCCGCAGCATGTCGCGCAGCGCGGGCGTGGCCGCCGGCATCACGAAACGCAAGCCGGGCTCCTGGTGCTGCATCATCTCCATCGCGGCGAAAAACGTCGGACCGATCAGATCGATCTCCGAGCGCCGGCTGCCCGGCAACACCGCGATGATCGGACCACTTTCCGCAAGACCCAGCGTGCGGCGCGCGCCGAGCGTGTCAGGTTCGATCGGAATCTCGTCGGCCAGCGGGTGGCCCACGTAGGACGCCGCGATACCCGCCTTTTCCAGCAGCGCCGTTTCAAACGGGAACACGCACAGCATGTGGTCGACCGCTTTGGCGATCTTCTTGATGCGCCCGCCCCGCCACGCCCAGATGGACGGGCAGACGAAGTGAACCGTTGGAATGCCCGCTTCGCGCAACGGATGCTCCAGGCCGAAGTTGAAATCGGGCGCATCCACGCCGATAAACACCGACGGTGGCTCAGCCAGCAGTTGGCGCTTCAGTTCGTTGCGGATACCGAGAATCTCGGGGATGTGCCGCAATGCTTCGACATAGCCGCGCACCGTCAGCTTTTCCATTGGCCAGTGCGCGTCGAAACCTGCGGCGATCATGCGTGGGCCGCCGATCCCGTAGTACTGGGTGGCGGCGGGCAGACGCCTCGCGAGGCCGTCGAGTAGCGACGCCGCCAGCAGGTCGCCGGACGGCTCGCCGGCCACCATTGCGACGCGCAGCGGACTCGGTTGCAGTGCCATCGGCTAGCGGATGATGCCGCGTTGCGACGCTTCGACGAACGCGAGCAGCGTTTGTACCGGCGCATCGCCATCGCCGCCCGCGGACGCGAGTTCGCGCAGCTGCGCCTTCGCTTCTTCCAGCGACAGGCCGTTCTTGTACAGCAAACGGTACGCCGAACGTAGCGCCGAGATCGCGTCCGGCGAGAAGCCGCGGCGACGCAAGCCTTCCACGTTGATACCGTGCGGCTCGGCCTTGTTGCCGGCGGCGATCACGAACGGCGGGATGTCCTGCACCAGCGCCGAAGCACCGCCCAGCATCGAATGCGCACCGATGCGCACGAACTGATGCACGCCCGACATGCCGCCGACGATAGCGTGGTCGCCGATCGTCACGTGGCCTGCCATCTGCGCATTGCTCGCCAGAATGACGTTGTTGCCGACGTGGCAGTCGTGCCCGAGGTGCACGTACGCCATGATCCAGTTGTCGTCGCCCAGCGTGGTGACGCCCGCGTCCTGCACCGTGCCGGTGTGGATCGTGGTGAATTCACGGATCGTGTTGCGATTGCCGATGACAAGCCGGGTCGGCTCGTCTTTGTACTTCATGTCCTGCGGACGGCCGCCGACCGATGCGTAGTGGCCGATCCGGTTGTCCTCGCCGATCGTGGTGTGACCTTCGATCACGCTATGCGAACCGACCGTGGTCCGTGCGCCGATCGTCACATGTGCGCCGATCACAGCATAAGGTCCGATTTCGACGGATTCGTCGAGTTGCGCGCCCGGTTCGACGATCGCAGTGGGATGAATCCTGCTCATGCGTCCTCGCTTCTGATTCTGTTGCGTTGTCTGGATGGGCTGGGCGGAGCTTGCAGCGCTTAAGGAAAGCCGCTGACAGCCCCCGCACCGACTTAAGCGTCTTTGTCCGTGTGCCGCACCGCGCACATCAGATCGGCTTCCGCCGCCACGACACCATCCACTTCGGCGCGCGCCTTGAACTTCCAGATGCCGCGCATATGACGCTCGAACGTGCAGTTCAGGATCAGCTGATCACCCGGTTCCACCACGCGCTTGAAGCGCGCATTGTCGATGCCCACGAACAGATACAGCGTGTTCGACGGGTCGCTCGGCTCTTCCGAGAACGTCAGCAGGGCCGCCGTTTGCGCGAGTGCTTCGAGAATCAGCACGCCGGGCATCACCGGACGAGTCGGAAAGTGACCCTGAAAATACGGCTCATTGATCGACACGTTCTTCAACGCTTTGATGCTCTTGTGCGGCTCGAGTTCGAGCACCCGGTCCACCAGGAGGATCGGATAACGGTGCGGCAGCAGCGTGAGAATCTTGTGAATGTCGAGATTGATTTTTTCGGTGCTCATGGCGTTTCTGCTCACGCATTGACTGCGCGACGATGACTGCGGATGCTGGTGCAGGTGGGTTGATAACGCGCGCTGCCGGCGCTTGCCATGATCCGGCGGCCGTGCCACCCGGTCACGGCAACCGACTGTGCTTCCTGATGCTCGTTGCCCGCTATTTTACGCGGTGCCGGCGGGCCCGCCGTGATATCTCAGGCTTTGTCGCCTGCTGAATCGTTTGCTGCATAGCCTGATTTATCAGCCCCGGCAGCGTTTTCAAGCGACTTGATGCGGTCGCGGAGTTTGTCGATGTTGCGCAGCAAGGCCGCACTCCTGTTCCAGTCCGCATGGTTCACTGCCGGGAACGCGCTGGTGTACATGCCGGGCTTCAACAGCGACTTGGACACGCCCGACTTCGCCGTGACGATCACGTAGTCCGCCAGCGTAACGTGCCCGGCAATCCCTACCGCGCCACCAATCATGCAATGACGGCCAATCGTGGTGCTGCCCGCAATGCCCGCGCAACCGGCAATCACCGTATAGGCGCCGACCTTGCAGTTGTGGCCGATCTGCACGAGATTGTCGATCTTCACGCACTCTTCGATGATCGTGTCGGCCATTGCGCCACGGTCGATCGTCGTATTCGCGCCGATTTCGACGTCTGCCGCGATCGACACACCGCCAACCTGTGGAATCTTCACCCAGCTGCCGGTACGCGCATCGCCGTCGCCCACGAAATCCGGCGCGAAGCCGAAGCCGTCCGAACCAATCACCGCGCCTGCGTGCACGATCACGCGCTCGCCGAGCTTGCAGCCGTAGTACACCGCGACATTCGGATACAGATGCGAGCCCGCACCGATCCGCGTGCCACGGCCGATCACGACATTGGCATCCAGCCGCACGTTTTCGCCGATCACCGCGCTCGCTTCCACCGTGACGTGCGGACCAATCACAGCGCTCGCGGCAATCTGGGCCGACGGATCGATCGTCGCGCTCGGGTGCACGCCGGGCAACGCCTTGGGCGCTGCCATGTCGATAAAGGTTTGCGCGACGCGCGCGAAGTAAGCGTACGGATTCGGCGTGACGATGAAGTTCCGATCCTCGCGGGAGCCGAGTTTCGCGAGATCGTCGGCGTTGATCAACACCGCGCCCGCACGGGTCGTCTCGACCTGCGACAGGTACTTCGGGTTGGCGAGGAACGCCAGCTGGTCCGGGCCTGCCTGGTCGAGCGGCGCCAGACTGCTGACGCGATGCGCACCCTCTCCGACTATTTCACCGCCGAACCGTTGGACGATGTCCTCGAGCGAAAATGCCATGCCTATCCTGTCTTGTGTGTCGACCAGAGTTAGCGCTTTAGCGCTTACTCTGGTCCCATGCAACGCTGTCGACCAGAGTTAGCGCTTCAGCGCTTACTTTGGTCCCATGCAACGCTGTCGACCAGAGTTAGCGCTTTAGCGCTTACTCTGGTCCCATGCAACGCTGTCGACCAGAGTTAGCGCTTCAGCGCTTCAATTCCACGACCTTGTGCTGCGAGCCAGTCGACGACCTCGCGGCCGGCGGCCCGGCGGGCTCGCTCAGTTACCCGATGCCGCCAACGCCTTGAGCACCTGATCGGTAATGTCGATGCGCGGGCTCACATACACCGCTTCCTGAACGATCAGATCGTAGTGCTGTTGCTCGGCGATCTGCTTGATCACCTTGTTGGCCCGGTCGAGCACCGCCGCCAGCTCTTCATTGCGGCGCTGGTTCAGGTCTTCGCGAAACTCGCGTTGCTTGCGCTGAAAGTCGGTATCCATCTGCGACAGATCGCGCTGTTTCTGCGCGCGGTCGGCAGCCGACATCGATGCGCCGTTCTTGTCGAGCGAATCGGACATCGATTTCAGCTTCGCCGCCATGTCGGCCAGATCCTTGTCGCGCTTGGCGAACTCGGCCTCGAGCTTGACCTGTGCAGCCTTCGCAGCAGCCGATTCACGCAGGATGCGGTCCGAATTCACCGCAGCGATCCTGGCTTCCTGCGCATGCGCGACCCCGACGCCCAGCGTCATTGCCAGCGCTAGCGCGCACGCCACACGTTTCGAAAACATACCGGTTAGCAAAGTCATCCTCTCGATACTGTAGTTTGGCCGGGCCCGCCGTCGGTAGCCGGGGCCGGCCGCCGGATCGCCGGGTCGCCGGATCAGAATGCCGTCCCGATCTGGAACTGGAACTTCTGATACTGGTCGCCCGTATGCTTCGTGAGCGGGAAGCCCAGGCTGAGCTTGAGCGGACCGATCGGCGAGATCCACGCGAGACCGACACCATAACCGTAACGCAGGCCGTTCGCGCCGACACTATTGCCTTCCGTACCCCACACGTTACCAGCGTCAAGGAACGTGAAGACGCGCAGCGTGCGGTCGTAGCCCGTACCCGGCAACGGGAATGTCAATTCGATGTTACCCACCAGCAGCTTCGAGCCGCCGATCGGGTCGCCCGTCTTGGCGTCGCGCGGACCCAGCGAGCTCGGCTCGTAGCCCCGCACCGACCCGATACCGCCGGCATAGTAGTTCTTGAAAATCGGGTACGGCTTGCCGCTTAGGCCGTTACCGTAACCACCCTGGAAGTTGAAGCCCAGCACGAAACCACGCGCAAACGAATAATAGTACTGCGCATTGATGTCGGCCTTGTAGTACTGCGTGCCACCGATCGGCGTGCCGTATTCGGCGTTCGCCTGCGTGAAGTAGCCGCGGCTCGGCACCAGTGCACTGTCACGCGCGTCACGCGACCAACCCACCGTGATCGGCACGTTGTTCGACACACGGCCGAACTGCTTCACATAATCGATATAGCTTTGCGGCGTGTTCGCGTCGATGTCCAGCTGGTTCTGCTCGAGGCCGGCACCGAAGTACACCGTGTCGACTTCGGAGAACGGAATACCGAACTTCAGGTCGCCGCCGATCGTGACGATCTTGAAGCTCGAATCCGTCGAGTAGTACAGCGGCTGATACGTGCGGTAGTAGACGTCGGTAATCCGCTTGATGCCGTCGACCGTGAAGTACGGGTCGACCTGCGTGACCGTCAAGGTACGGTATGTCTTGGCGGTGTTAATGTTCACCGCGAGACTCGTACCTGAGCCGAACACGTTGTCCTGCGACACGCCCGCGGACAGCACCACCTTGTCGGTCGACGAGAAGCCCGCACCCAGCGTGATCGCACCGGTCGGCTTTTCGGCCACCTTGACGTCCACATCGACCTGGTCCGGCGTGCCTTCCACGGGCACGGTGGTCACGTCGACATCAGTGAAGTAGCCAAGACGGTTGATCCGGTCTTTCGACAGCGCGAGGCGGTTTGAATCAAACCACGAACTTTCGAGCTGGCGCATTTCGCGGCGCACCACTTCGTCGCGGGTACGCGTGTTGCCGACCACGTTGATGCGGCGCACGTACACGCGGCGGCTCGGGTCCACTTGCAGCGTCAGGTCGACCTTGTGGTGCTCCTGATCGATCTGCGGCTGCGCGTTGACGGTCGCGAACGCATAGCCATATTCGCCCAGCTTGTCGACGATCGCCTTGGTGGTGGCTTGCAGCTTTTCAGCCGAGAAGCGGTCACCCGGTTTGATCTTGATGAGCTTGGCCAGCTCCGGCTCGCGGTCGAGCAGGTTACCGGCCAGCTTGATGCTGCTAATCGTATACGGCTCGCCTTCGTGCAGCGTGACCGTCAGATACATGTCCTTCTTGTCCGGCGTGATCGACACCTGGGTCGACTCGATGTTGAACTCGAGATAGCCGCGATTCAGGTAATACGAGCGGACGTTTTCTAGGTCGCCGGTGAGCTTGTCTTTCGCGTACAGGTCGTTCTTCGTGTACCACGAGAACCAGTTCGGCGTGGACAGCTGCATTTCGTCGCGCAGCGTACCCGTGCTGAACGCCTTGTTGCCGATGAAGTTGATCTGGCGGATCTTCGCGCTCGGACCTTCGGCCACCGAGAACAGCACCGACACGCGGTTGCGGTCGATCGGCGTGATAGTAGTAGTGACTTCGGCGGCATAGTAACCGCGCGTCAGGTACTGGCGCTTCAGCTCCTGCTCGGCCTTGTCGACGAGTGCCTTGTCGTAGTAACGGCCTTGCGACAAACCGACCGCGCGCAGCGCCTTGGTCAGGTTGTCCTTCTCGAACTCATGAATGCCGGAAAAGTCGATCGTGCCGATGGCCGGACGCTCCAGCACCTGCACGATGACGACATTGCCTTCGGTCGCGATCTTGACGTCGTTAAAGAAGCCCGTGGCGTACAGCGCGCGAATGGCTTCTGATGCCTTGTCGTCGCTGAACGTATCGCCTTGCTTGATGGGCAGGTAGGCAAACACGGTACCGGGTTCGACGCGCTGCAATCCCTCGATCCGGATGTCTTGCACCACGAAGGGTGTCGTTGCGTGAGCAACCAGCCCATGCGCGGCGAATGCCGCGGCTATAACGGTCTTTGGAACAAAGCGATGAGGTTTAAACAACGTGCTTCCCCAGTGTGTATAGCTGCATCAGGTCAGACGGTCGTCATCGTGAACGCCGCCTGACACTTTAAAAATGGATTAAACGAGCCAGATCGTTGAACAGCGCGATCGCCGACAACGCGACGATACAGGCGAGACCCGCTCTCTGAAAAACGAGTTGCCAGCGATCAGAGACAACTTTGCCGGTTACAGCTTCAACCAAATAATATAACAGATGACCCCCGTCCAATACCGGAATCGGTAACAGGTTCAGTACACCGAGGCTAATACTGACAAGGGCCAGGAACGACAGGAACGCAGAAGGACCTAGACGTGCGCTCTTTCCTGCGTAGTCGGCGATCGTGACAGGACCGGAAAGATTCTTCAGCGAAGCCTCGCCGACAATCATCCGCCCGAACATACGCACCGAATAAACAGCCAGATCCCAAGTACGGCGCGCGCCCAGCTGCAGGCTTTCGACTGGTCCGTAATGCACGTCGATCGACGGCACCTGGGTGGCCAATTCCGCCCCGATACGACCGATCTGCTGCCCCGTCGCCTCATCACGCTGCGACTGCGGGACGATGCGAACGTCTTCCCGCTTGCCTTCTGCTTGCCCGCCACGCTCCACTTGCAGCGTCATAGGCTTGCCGGCGTGCGATTTTACATAAGCGATGAAGGCCGTGGCATTGTCGGTGGGAATGCCGTCGACCGTGCGCAGCCGGTCGCCCGCCACGAGGCCGGCCTTTTGCGCCGCGCTATCCGGCTGCACGCCCGCCACCGTCAGCTTGCCACCGCCCGGCTCGAAACCGAGATGCGACATAAAGTCGTCGTCGACGTCTTTCTCGGTGATGCCTCGCAGATCCAGCTGGAAATCCGACGTGCCGTGGGCATCTTTCGCACTCAGCACGACGCGTTTGTGATCGAACGCCGCACCCAACAGTTTCCAGCGCAGGTCGGACCAGGAGCGCACCGGCGCGGCTTCTCCGGCATTCTCGGCACGCACCGCAACGATGGTTTCACCGCCGTCGAAACCGGCCAACGCCGCAGGCGTATTCGGTGCAGGCGAAGCGACCACAGCCGCGGGTTCGGTCACGCCGGTGGCGAACACCAAGGCGAACAGCACGATAGCGAGCAGGAAATTCGCAACCGGCCCGGCCGCGACAATCGCGAAACGGCGCCACACCGACTGCCGGTTGAACGCATGCGGCAACGCCTCAACGGGAATGGGTGCGCCACCGGTTTCGCGCTCGTCGAGCATCTTCACGTAGCCGCCGAGCGGCAGCGCGGCAATCGTCCATTCGGTGCCCGTCTTCGGGCTCACCCATTGGAACAACGGCTTGCCGAAGCCGATCGAAAAACGCAGCACCTTGACGCCGCACAAGCGCGCCACGCTGTAATGCCCGTACTCGTGGACAACCACGAGTACGCCAATCGCGACCGCGAAGGCAAGCAACTCAATCAGCAGATTCATAAGCGCCTCACTGGACGGCGCGTTCCGTGCGACGCGCGCCATCCGGCAAACGTGCGATGAATTCGGCAGCGGCCCGGCGCGCGGCCGCATCCGCTTCGATCACATCTTCTAGCGCGTGCGCGCTGCGGTTCGGCAACGCGTTGAGCACCGCGTCGACCACCTGAGCAATCGTCATGAAACCGATCTGGCGCGCCAGGAACGCTTCAACGGCGATTTCGTTCGCGGCATTCAATGCCGCGCTCGCGAGCCCGCCTTCGGCCAGCGCCTTCATGGCAAGCGCAAGGCACGGGAAGCGTGTGTAATCCGGTTTTTCGAACGACAGCGACGCAATCTCCGCGAGATCGAGTTGCGCGACGCCCGAATCGACACGATCAGGGAACGCCAGCGCGTGGGCGATCGGCGTGCGCATGTCGGGATTGCCGAGTTGCGCGAGGACCGAGCCGTCGGCGTACGAGACCAGCGAGTGAATCACGCTTTGCGGGTGAATCAGCACGTCGATGCGCTCGCCCGGCAAATTGAACAGCCAGTGCGCCTCGATCACTTCGAGGCCTTTGTTCATCATCGTGGCCGAGTCGACCGAAATCTTGCGGCCCATGACCCAGTTCGGATGTTTGCAGGCCTCCTCTGGCGTGACGTCGACGAGCGTGGCCGGTTCGCGGGTGCGGAACGGGCCGCCCGAAGCCGTCAGAATGATCTTCGAGACGCCGCCGTGCAACGCGGCTTCGCGCGGCAGGCATTGGAAAATGGCATTGTGTTCGCTGTCGACCGGCAGCAGCACCGCGCCGTTGTCGCGCACCGCGTCCATGAAGATCGCGCCGGACATCACCAGCGCTTCCTTGTTGGCGAGCAGAATACGCTTGCCGGCACGAGCGGCAGCGAGGCCAGGCGCGAGGCCTGCAGCGCCGACAATCGCCGCCACCACCGTATCGCAGCCATCGCTCTGCGACACGTCGACGAGCGCTTGCGGCCCATACGTGACTTCGGTCTTGCAACCGGCCTCCCGCAGCTTCGCCGCAACGCCCGCAGCCGTATCGGCATCGCCGACCACCGCAACGTCGGGCTGAAAGCGCAGGCATTGCTCCACGAGCTTGTCGCCGTTGCGATGTGCCGTGAGCGCATAAACCGAAAAGCGTTCGGGATGACGCGCGACGACGTCGAGCGTGCTGTCTCCAATCGAGCCCGTGGAACCGAGCAATGTCAGACGTTTTTGCATATCTCTTTCTCTAGCCGAGCAGCAGCATGGCAAGCGGCAGCACCGGCAACAATGCATCGATGCGGTCGAGCACGCCACCGTGCCCCGGCAACAGGCCGCTTGAATCTTTCACTCCGGCCTGGCGTTTCAGCATCGATTCGAACAGGTCGCCCACCACGCTGAATGCCACCAGCAGGGTCAGTGCGAGCAGCGTACGTACGGCACCCAGTTGCGCCAGCAGCGCAGAATACAGGGTCGGCTCGAAAGAATGTAAAAAGACTGCAGCAGCCGCGACGATCACCACCACCAGCCAGCCGCCGACCGCGCCCTCCCAAGTCTTACCTGGGCTGATGGCAGGCGCCAGCTTGTGTTTTCCGAAAGCTTTTCCGGAGAAGTATGCGCCGATATCGGCCAGCCATACCAGGAGCAGCAACGAGAGTACGAACGGTACGCCCTTCATGCGCGCGGCGACGAGAGCATGCCAGCACGCGACGAATACCACAATGCCGGCAAGGAATAGAAAAGCGCGCCACGCGCCGAGCGCGAGCGTCGGCTTGCGCAGGAGCACGTACGGACCCGCGACCACCCAGAAAATAGCGGCCGCTTGAAAGAGCGGCCGGGGCTCTTCGGTTCCGGTGCCGAGGCGCGTGCTCGCGACCAGCGCTATCGCCGCGACCAGCGCGTACACGACCGGGCCCGCGCCACCGAGCTTCAGCAGGCGCGCCCATTCCCACGCAGCGAACACGACGACGAAGGCAATCAGCGCGCCGAACGCGCCCACGGGCGCGAACAACGTGACCGGCAGGAACACCGCCAGCAGGATGATCGCCGTGATGACACGGGTTTTTAGCATGGAAGCGAATCGACGTTTTGCGATTGCGGCTCGAGTTGAGCACTGGTGCGGCCAAAGCGGCGCTCACGCTCTCCGTAGGAAGCGATAGCGTGGCCGAGCGCGTCCGCATCGAAATCCGGCCAGAAGGTGTCGGTGAAGTAAAACTCGGTGTAGGCGAGTTGCCACAGCAGGAAGTTGCTGACACGGCGCTCGCCGCCCGTGCGGATAAAGAGGTCCGGCTCCGGCGCGTAGGCCATCGACAGGTGCTCGGCGAACGATTCCTCGCTCACCTCGACCGCCTTGCCTGCCAGCGCGGATTGCTCGGCGAGCTTGCGGGTCGCCTGCATGATGTCCCAGCGACCGCCGTAATTGGCGGCGATAGTCAGCGTGAGACGGGTATTGCGCGCGGTTTTGGTTTCCGCGCGCTTGATCAGGTCGCGGATGCGTGTATCGAATTTCGACAGATCGCCGACCACCCGCAGACAGATGCCGTTCGCGTGCAGCTTGCCGATCTCGCGCTCGAGCGCGGTCACGAACAGGCGCATCAGGAACGAGACTTCGTCGTTGGGACGGCGCCAGTTTTCCGAGCTGAAGGCAAAGAGCGTCAGGTATTCGACGCCCTGTCGGGCGCACGCCTCGACGGCCGCGCGCACCGCGTCGACGCCGCGCGTATGCCCGGCCACACGCGGCAGGCGCCGCTGGGTCGCCCAACGGCCGTTGCCGTCCATGATGATCGCGATATGTCGCGGCACCGCGGCGACATCCGGCACGCGCACGGTTGAGCTGGTATAGGTCATGGCCGTCGGGGCAGTGACTGCAAAAAAAGAAGTGGAGATCTTGAAGATGCTGAGCCAACGGCCTCAGACCGTCATGATCTCGGCTTCCTTGGTCACTACGAGTTTGTCGATTTCCGTGACAAACTTGTCCGTCAGTTTCTGAACGTCGTCACCCGCACGACGCTCGTCATCTTCCGAAATCTCTTTGTCTTTCACGAGTTTTTTCAGTTGCTCGTTTGCATCGCGGCGCAGGTTGCGGACAGCGACCTTGGCCGTTTCCGCTTCGCTCTTGACCACTTTGGTCAGTTCGCGGCGGCGTTCTTCGGTCAGCGCGGGCATCGGCACCCGGATCACGTCGCCTTGCGTAGCCGGGTTCAGACCGAGGTCCGACTCACGGATCGCCTTTTCGACGACCTGGACCATCTTCTTTTCCCACGGCTGCACGCCGATCGTGCGTGCGTCGATCAACGTCAGGTTCGCGACTTGCGAAATCGGCACCGGCGAACCGTAGTAGTCGCACTGGATGTGATCGAGCAGGCCCGTGTGCGCACGGCCCGTACGGATCTTCGACAGATCGTTCTTGAACGCGTCGATGGAACGCTGCATCTTTTGTTCAGCGCCCTTCCTGATATCAGCCACAGACATTTTTAAACCTCCGAACCTTCAAAACGGTGCGAGCCGGCCCGCGCGCGCAAAAAACGGCAGCCTGGGCTCGCGTTAAAGCCCACGTTATGTGAACGAGAGTTTACACGTGGACGAGCGTGCCCTCGTCCTCGCCTTGTACGATGCGCTTGAGCGCGCCCGGCTTGACGATCGAAAACACCCGGATCGGCAGCTTCTGGTCGCGGCACAGCGCGAACGCCGTGGCGTCCATCACCTGCAGATTGCGGCCGATGGCTTCGTCGAAGCTGATCGTGGTGTAACGGGTCGCGCTCGGGTCTTTCTTGGGGTCGGCCGAATAGACGCCGTCCACCTTGGTGGCTTTCAGCACGACTTCCGCGCCAATTTCCGAGCCGCGCAGTGCAGCGGCGGTGTCGGTCGTAAAGAACGGGTTGCCGGTGCCGGCCGCGAAAATCACGACTTTGCCTTCTTCGAGCTGGCGAATCGCGCGGGGCCGGATGTACGGCTCAACCACCTGGTCCATGCGCAGCGCGGACTGCACGCGTGCTTCGATACCGGCGTGGCGCATTGCGTCCTGCAGCGCCAGCGCGTTCATCATGGTGGCCAGCATGCCCATGTAGTCAGCCGTAGCGCGATCCATACCCGCTGCGCCGCCAGCGACGCCGCGGAAAATATTGCCACCACCGATCACCACGGCCAACTGCGTTCCGAGACGGACCACTTCAGCCACGTCCGCCACCATTCGTTCGATGGTCGCGCGATTGATGCCGAAGGCATCGTCGCCCATCAAAGCTTCACCGGAGAGTTTGAGCAGGACGCGTTTATAGGCAGTGGGCATAGGGGTATCCAGATCGCGCAGAACAGGGCAACAACAAGGGACTAATGTAGGGGTGAAATGCTGATTCGGGCAAGCGTCGCCAAATTGACGAACCCCAGGGTTCGCCAGAGGCGGCGGCGCGGCGAGGGTCAACCCGCGCGCAGCCTTGCGGCGCCGCCGACCGCGGCAAAGTCTTGCTCCGCCGCGGGGTCCAACGGTACTAACGGAAGCTTAAGCGATGCTTATTGCTGCTTTGCAGCAGCGACTTGAGCGGCCACTTCGGCTGCGAAGTCGTCCTGCTTCTTCTCGATACCTTCGCCGACCACGAACAGCGCGAACTTCTGCACGCTCGCGTTGCCAGCCTTCAGCATCTGTTCGATCGTCTGCTTGTCGTTCTTAACGAACGTCTGGTTCAGCAGCGACACTTCCTTCAGGTACTTCTGCACGCTGCCGTCGACCATCTTGGCGACGATTTCAGCCGGCTTGCCCGATTCAGCAGCCTTCTGTTCAGCGATGCTGCGTTCCTTGGCGATCAGATCGGCCGGCACGTCGTCCGACGACAGCGAGACCGGCTTCATGGCGGCGATGTGCATTGCCACGTCCTTGCCGACCTGTTCGTCCGCGCCGGTGTACTCGACCAGCACGCCGATGCGCGTGCCGTGCAGGTACGCAGCCAACTTGTTCGCGGTATCGAAACGCACGAAACGGCGGATCGACAGGTTTTCACCGATCTTGCCGACCAATGCCAGACGCACTGCGTCGACCGTCGAGCCGTCCAGCGGCAGTGCCGACAGAGCGGCGACGTCAGCCGGGTTTTGCGTAGCGACCAGTTCAGCGATGGTCTTCGAGAACGCCAGGAAGTCGTCGTTCTTCGAAACGAAGTCGGTTTCGCAGTTCAACTCAACCAGCGAACCCGCGTTGCCGCCGATGAACGATGCGACCACGCCTTCAGCCGTCACGCGCGACGCTGCCTTGCTGGCCTTGTTGCCCAGCTTCACGCGCAGCAGCTCTTCAGCGCGCGCCATGTCGCCGTCGGCTTCCGTCAGCGCCTTTTTGCATTCCATCATCGGCGCATCAGTCTTTGCGCGCAGTTCTGCAACCATGCTTGCGGTAATTGCCGCCATCATTTGCTCCTTGAGTTCCGTCTGTCACACGCCGCTCGGACTTCGATACCGGCGGCAAGAATTCGTTTCCACGTTGCGCATATTTTTTACGGACAACGTTTCAGGCACTGCTCACAGCACACCACTACATTGTCGCGGCTTAAAAAAAGGGGGCCTGTAGAAAGCCCCCTTTTTTGCCGGACACGGGGCAGCTTTACGCTTCCGAGTTGACCTCGACGAACTCGTCGCCGTCGCCACCACGTGCAGCTTGCACCACTTCGTTGACCGCGTTCGCACGGCCTTCGAGGATCGCGTCAGCCACGCCAGCCGTGTACAGAGCGACAGCCTTCGAAGCGTCGTCGTTACCCGGGATCACGTAGTCGATGCCTTCCGGCGAGTGGTTCGTGTCGACCACCGCGATGACCGGCACGCCGAGCTTGTTAGCTTCGGTGACGGCAATCTTGTGGTAGCCCACGTCGACCACGAAGATCGCGTCCGGAATACCGCCCATGTCCTTCACGCCGCCAATCGACTTTTGCAGCTTGGCCATTTCGCGTTCGAACAGGAGCGCTTCCTTCTTGCTCATGCGTTCCGTTTCGCCTGCTTCCAGCGCTGCTTCCATGTCCTTCAGGCGCTTGATCGATACCTTCAGCGTCTTGAAGTTGGTCAGCATGCCGCCGAGCCAGCGTGCGTTGACGTAAGGCATGCCAGCGCGCTGTGCTTCTTCAGCGATCGTGTCGCGCGATTGACGCTTGGTACCGACGAACAGGATCGTGCCGCGATTGGCTGCCAGTTGACGCGCGTACTTCAGCGCGTCGTTGTACATCGGCAGCGTCTTTTCGAGGTTGATGATGTGAATCTTGTTGCGATGACCGAAAATGAAGGGAGCCATCTTCGGGTTCCAGAAGCGCGTTTGGTGACCGAAGTGGACACCGGCTTCCAGCATTTGACGCATGGTAACTGCCATGAAAATCTCCGCGAGGGTTGGGTCTTAAGCCGGCTGCCGTATCGGCCGCGCCGCCATCGTTTTTGGCTGGACGCGACGGACACCCTGGGTGCGCCGGCTTGCGAGTCTGTTGCCTTGGTACTGCTGCTTGGGTACCGCTGCCCTGATACCGCTGCCCTGATACCGCTGCCCTGATACCGCTGCCTTGGTACCGTCTCAACCCGTAGCGCAGGCAACTATCGCCACGAGCAGTTTTCCTTGCCAATTTTGCCCATAAGAGCAACAAAATAAGACAGAGGCCGACTTAGCCAATGATTATAGCACGTGACTATCGACCGACTCAACCTGCGCGGTAGCTCCCATTTGGCACGGCCGGTTGCACCTGCGCGCTTGTTCGCTACCGCAAAACCAAGGCAAAAGCCTGCGGCAGCTGGAATATGGTGCGATAATCTCGCAATAAATCGCATTTCAGGCCCGACTCATGGCTATTACGCTCAAAAACGAACACGATATCGCGCAGATGCGCGTCGCCTGCAAGCTCGCTAGCGAAGTGCTCGACTACATTACACCGTTCGTCACGGCCGGCGTCACGACCGGCGAACTCGACCGGCTGTGTCACGAATATATGCTCAAGGAACAGGGCACCGTTCCAGCGCCGCTGAATTATCAGCCCCCCGGCTACCCGCCGTATCCGAAAGCCACCTGCATCTCTGTGAATGACGTGATCTGTCACGGCATTCCGGGTGACAAGACGCTTAAGAACGGCGATGCGCTGAATATCGACATCACCGTGATCAAGGAAGGCTACTTCGGCGACACAAGCCGGATGTTCATTGTCGGCGAAGGTTCGATCATGGCCAGGCGCCTCGTGCAGACCACCTTCGAATGCATGTGGCTCGGCATCGACCAGGTGCGCCCGGGCGCCCATCTCGGCGACATCGGCTACGCGATCCAGAAGCATGCCGAAGGCCAGGGCTACAGCGTGGTACGCGAATATTGCGGCCACGGCATCGGCACGGTGTTCCACGAAGACCCGCAGATTTTGCACTACGGCCGCCCGGGCACCGGGTTCGAACTGCAGGCCGGCATGATCTTCACCATCGAGCCGATGATCAATGCCGGGCGCCGCGACATTCGCACCATGCCGGACCAGTGGACCGTGAAGACCAAAGACCGCAGCTTGTCGGCACAGTGGGAGCACACTGTGCTCGTCACCGAAACCGGCTACGACGTGCTGACCGTCTCGGCCGGCACGCCCGCGCGTCCGCCGGTCATCGCCGCCACGGCCTGACCGACTCCGCCCTCACCTGCCCGCCCGCCAATGAGTAGTGTTCCAGCCGTCGCCCAATCCCATGCCTCGTCGCTCAAGGCGGACTACAAAGTGGCCAAAGCCCAGTTGCTGGAACGCTTCAAGACCGCTACGAACGTCGACGCACTGATGGGCGCCCTCGCGCGCGCCACGGACGAGTCGCTGCGCGCCGCCTGGAACACCTGCGAACTGCCGTCCGAACTGGCGCTGCTGGCCGTCGGCGGCTACGGGCGCGGCGAACTCGCGCCGCATTCCGATATCGACATTCTGGTGCTGCTCCCCGCTACGCCCATCGCGCATCTCGAAGCGCGTATCGAGCGCTTTATCAGCCTAGCGTGGGATTTGGGGCTGGAACTTGGCAGCAGCGTGCGCAGCGTGTCGCAATGTCTCGAAGAAGCCGCCAACGACGTCACCGTGCGCACCTCGCTGCTCGAAGCGCGGCGCATTACGGGCAGCGCCCCGCTCTTCGACGACTTCGCCAAGCGCTACCGCGAAGCGCTCGACCCGCTTGCATTTTTCCAGGCCAAGGTGCTGGAAATGCGTCAGCGGCACGCCAAGTTTCAGGACACGCCGTATGCGCTCGAGCCGAACATCAAGGAAAGCCCGGGGGGCCTGCGCGATCTGCAACTGATTCTGTGGATCACCCAGGCGGCCGGTTTCGGCAGCAGCTGGCGCGAGCTCGAGGCACGCGGCCTGATCACCGAGCGTGAAGCGCGCGAACTGCGCCACAACGAAGGTTTCCTGAAAGCGCTGCGCGCCCGGCTGCATGTAACCGCGGGTCGCCGTCAGGACATTCTGGTGTTCGATCTGCAAACGCCAGTGGCCGAGAGCTTCGGCTACGAACCGACGGCCACCAAGCGCGCCAGCGAACAGCTGATGCGCCGCTACTACTGGGCCGCCAAGGCCGTCACCCAGCTCGCCACGATCCTGATCCAGAACATCGAGGCGCAACTCTTCCCTAGCACGAGCGGCATCACGCGCGTGCTGTCGGACCGTTTCGTCGAGAAGCAAGGGATGCTGGAGATCGCCAGCGACGATGTGTTCGAGCGCGAGCCGAACGCGATCCTGGAAGCCTTCCTGCTCTACGAACAGACGCCCGGCGTGAAAGGCTTGTCGGCGCGCACGCTGCGCGCGATCTACAACGCCCGCGACGTGATGGATCAGCATTGGCGGCGCGATCCGGAAAACCGCCGCCTCTTCATGGACATTCTGAAGCAGCCGGCCGGCATCACACACGCGCTACGCCTGATGAACCAGACCAGCGTGCTCGGGCGCTATCTGCTGAACTTCCGGCGCATTGTCGGCCAGATGCAGCATGATCTGTATCACGTCTATACGGTCGACCAGCATATCCTGATGGTGCTGCGTAACCTGCGCCGCTTCGCGGTGGCCGAGCACGCGCACGAATATCCGTTCTGCAGCCAGTTGATCGCCAATTTCGACCGGCCGTGGGTGCTGTACGTGGCGGCGCTCTTTCACGACATCGCCAAGGGTCGCGGCGGCGATCATTCCACGCTGGGCATGGCCGACGCGCGGCGCTTCTGCCGCAACCACGGCATCGAGGGCGAGGACGGCGAACTGGTGGTGTGGCTGGTTCAGCAACATCTGACCATGAGCCAGGTCGCGCAGAAGCAGGACACGAGCGACCCGGAAGTCATCAAGCGGTTTGCCGAACTGGTTGGCAACGAGCGCCGCTTGACCGCGCTCTATCTGCTGACGGTGGCCGACATTCGCGGCACCAGTCCGAAAGTCTGGAACACCTGGAAAGGCAAGCTCCTCGAAGACCTGTACCGCGCCACGTTGGCGGTGCTCGGCGGCGCGCGTCCCGACGCGCATTCGGAACTGAAATCCCGCCAGGAAGAGGCGCTTGCGCTGCTGCGCCTCGAAACCGTACCCGAAGGCGCGCAAAAGGCGCTGTGGGACAAACTGGACATTGGTTACTTCCTGCGCCACGACGCGGCGGATATCGCGTGGCAAACCCGCGTGCTGTACCGCCACGTCGAGACCAGGACGCCGATCGTGCGGGCGCGTCCATCGCCGATCGGCGAAGCGCTCCAGGTGCTGGTGTACGTGAAGGACCAGCCCGATCTGTTCGCCGGTATTTGTGCGTATTTCGACCGCAACGGCTTGTCGGTGCTCGATGCGCGCGTCAGCACGACCCGTCACGGCTACGCGCTCGATAATTTCCTCGTCGCGCATACCGAAGAAGACGTGCATTATCGCGATATTGCCAATCTGGTCGAACAGGAACTGACCGCACGCCTCACGGGTGACGGCACCTTGCTCCCCGGACCGTCGAAAGGCCGTTTGTCGCGGCTGTCGCGGACCTTCCCTGTTACGCCGCGCGTCGACCTTCGGGCCGACGAGCGCGGCCAATATTACATCCTGTCCGTGTCGGCGAATGACCGGCCAGGCCTCCTTTATTCGATCGCGCGCGTGCTGGCCGAGCACCGGGTCGGCGTCGCGTCGGCGCGGATCAATACGCTCGGCGAACGCGTCGAAGACGTGTTCCTGCTGGATGGACACGGTCTGTCGGACAACCGCCTGCAAATTCAGGTCGAGACCGAACTGCTGCGCGCGATTGCAGTGTGAGATTTCATGCGAGTCAAATTAACAGCCAAGCACCCGCGGCCGGCTTCGTCCGAACGCGCCCCTGTCCGTACCGGAAGCACCTCGGCGCGTAAGCCGACGCGTCCGGCCGGACCGAAGCCGTCCCCGTCGACCGCCGGTTCTAGCGAGGCGCGGCGTGAAGGCACTCGCGCCGGCGCAGGCGGTAGCAAACGGCCGGCGGCAGGTAAGCCGGCAGGCACCGGTGCGCGAGCGCCACGGGCTGAAGGATCGTTTTCGCGCGACCGCGATGCGGGTGGTGCCGGCGCCGCGCGCCGCGCGCCGTCCTCGGATCGCCCGCCGCGGCGTGAAGGGGCCGGCGGCGGTGCGCCTCGCCGCTTTGAGGGCGGCAGCGACCGTGCTCCGCGCCGGGACGACGGCGAGCGCGCACCGCGTCGGTTTGAAGGTGGCGGCGACCGAACCGCGCGTCGGGACGATAGTACGCGCGCACCCCGCAAGTTTGAAGGTGGCGCTGACCGTAGCGAACGCGCGCCGCGCCGTGCTGGTGATGAACGCAGCCAAAGCGCGCCCCGCAGGTTTGAAGGTAGCGGCGATCGTACCCCGCGTCGGGATGACCGCGAGCGCGCACCCCGCCGATTTGAAGGTGGGGGCGCCGATCGGAGCGAACGCGCTCCGCGCCGTGCTGGTGATGAACGCAGCCAAAGCGCGCCGCGTCGGTTTGAGGGTAGCGGCGACCGTGCCCCGCGTCGGGACGATGGTGCGCGCGCCCCCCGCCGATTTGAAGGGGGTGCTGACCGTAGCGAACGTGCTCCGCGCCGTGAGGACGGCGAACGTCGCTCGTTCAGCGGGCCGCGCCCGAATGCAGGCCGTCCTTCGGAAGGCGGACCGCATGGCAACCGCAGCGCCCCGCAAGAGCGCCGTACCGGCGAGCGAGGACCGCGCAGCGACAGCCCGCCGCGCCGTTTCGATGGCGAACGCGGCTCGTCCGAGCGTGGCGAGCGCACTTTCGCAAAACCCGTCAAAAGCGGTTACGGCGATCGCACGGACCGTCCCGCGCGCGCACCGCGCGACGACCGTGGCGAACGGGCTCCGGCCAAACGCGAATTCGGCGACCGTCCGGCGCATGCCGGCGAACGTAACGACCGCGCTGAACGCCCCGCCCGCAGCTTCGACAAAGCGCTGCCGGCTGCGGCGCGCCGCTTCGGCGATAACGATCGCCCTGCGCGTGCCGACAAGCCGCGCGGCCAGGCGCCCGGCACGAAGGCCAAACACGACGCCGATGCCGCCCCGCGCACACCGCGCCGCGATTACGAAGATGCACCGGGCACCCTGCGCCTGTCCAAGCTGATGTCGGAACTTGGCCTGTGCTCACGCCGCGAAGCCGACGAATGGATCGAGAAAGGCTGGGTGCTGGTGGATGGTGAACGGATCGACACGCTTGGCACCAAGGTTCGTCCGGACCAGCGCATCGAGATCGACCCCGCCGCCGAAGCCGCCCAGGCGAGCCAGGTAACGGTGCTGATCCACAAACCCGTCGGCCTCGTATCGGGCCAGGCGGAAGACGGCTATCAACCGGCCATCACACTGGTCACGCCGGAAAATCGCTGGGAAGGCGATCGTTCGGAGATCCGCTTCTCCGTCGCGCATCTGCGCCAGCTCGCGCCGGCCGGACGTCTGGACATCGATTCGACGGGCTTGCTGGTGCTGACGCAGGACGGCCGCGTCGCCAAGCAGCTGATCGGCGGCCATTCGGAGATCGACAAGGAGTATCTGGTGCGCGTGTCCTACGGCGAGCACACCACCGACGTCGAAAGCCACTTCCCGCCGGAAAGCCTCGCGTTGCTGTGTCACGGTCTCTCGCTCGACGACGTGCCGCTGAAGCCGGCGCAGGTCAACTGGCAAAACGGCGAGCAACTGCGTTTCGTGCTGCGCGAAGGCAAAAAGCGCCAGATCCGCCGGATGTGCGAGCTGGTGGGCCTTGAAGTGATCGGCCTGAAGCGCGTGCGGATGGGTCAGGTGATGCTGGGCGCGCTGCCGCCGGGACAATGGCGCTATCTGTCAGCGGACGAGTCGTTTTAACGCCGGGAGCCTAGGGTCATCCCGCTGACCGCCGCTTGGCGCTCACCACCCAACAAAAACCACGCTTCTTCGGCGTGGGTTTTTTTACGCCGGCTCAGAGGCCGCACTATTCGGCTGCCGCCAGCGCATCGGGCGCTTTCATTCGTCGATATTCGGATCCATATCCGGGAACAGAACTTCCGTGAAGCCGAACTTCGCGAAATCGTTGATCCGCATCGGATACAGCTTGCCGATCAGGTGATCGCACTCGTGCTGGACCACGCGCGCGTGAAAGCCCTCGGCGACGCGGTCGATCGGTTTGCCGTATTGATCGAAGCCGTGATACTTGATCATCGAAAACCGGCTCACGGCGCCTCGCAAGCCCGGCACCGACAGACAGCCTTCCCAGCCCTCTTCCATATCCAGCGATACCGGCGTGATGGCCGGGTTGATCAGCACCGTCTCCGGCACCGGCGGCGCGTCCGGATAGCGTTCGTTCTGCCCGAACCCGAAGATCACCACCTGCAGATTGACGCCGATCTGCGGCGCGGCGAGCCCCGCGCCGTTCGCGTCGTGCATGGTCTCGAACATGTCCTTCACGAGTTCGTGAAGCTCGGGCGTGTCGAAGTGATCGACCGGATCGGCAATACGCAAAAGGCGCGGATCGCCCATCTTGAGAATTTCGCGGATCATAACTGCCCCTCCAGGAGCTTACGCATACCATCTTCGTCGAGTACGGGGATGCCGAGTTCCTCCGCCTTCGCCAACTTGCTGCCGGCTTCGGCGCCGGCCACCACGTAATCGGTTTTCTTCGACACTGAACCGGCCACTTTGGCGCCGGCCGCTTCGAGCATTTCCTTTGCTTCTTCGCGGGCCAGTGTCGGCAAGGTGCCGGTCAACACGACCGTCTTGCCGGCCAGTATGCCTTGCGGCGCCTTCGGTGCAGGCGGTCCTTCCGGCCATGTGACCTTGCCCGGCGCGCGCAGTTGTTCGATCACCGTGCGGTTGTGCTCTTCCGCAAAAAACTGATGAATCGACTCGGCCACCACCGGCCCGACATCGTTCACTTCCAGCAATTCTTCGACCGAGGCATCCATGATCGGATTCAGCGAGCCGAAATGTTTGGCGAGATCTTTCGCCGTCGATTCGCCCACATGCCGGATACCGAGCGCGTAAATAAAGCGCGCCAGCGTAGTGTGTTTGGCCTTTTCGAGCGAGTCGAGCAGATTCTGCGCCGATTTTTCGGCGAAACGGTCGAGTTCGGCAAGCGTCGCAAAGCCGACGTTGAACAGATCGGCCGGCGTGCGCACCAGATTCTGCTCCACCAGTTGGTCGATGATTTTTTCGCCGAGCCCGTCGATATCCAGCGCGCGCCGCTGCGCGAAGTGCCACAGCGCCTGCTTGCGCTGCGCCGGACAGAACAGACCGCCCGTGCAGCGGGCAATCGCCTCGTCCGGCAGGCGTTCGATGCTGGAGCCGCATACCGGGCATTGGGTGGGCATGACGAATTCGTGGGCGTCGTCCGGGCGGCGGTCGAGCAGCGCACTCACCACTTCCGGAATCACGTCGCCGGCGCGGCGAACGATCACCGTGTCGCCGATGCGAATATCTTTGCGGCGCACTTCGTCTTCGTTGTGCAGCGTCGCGTTGGTCACCGTCGCGCCGCCGACGAACACCGGCTCCAGCCGCGCGACCGGCGTAATGGCGCCAGTGCGGCCGACCTGCACGTCGATCGCGATGAGTCTGGTCAGCGCTTCCTGCGCGGGGAATTTGTGCGCTAACGCGAAACGCGGGGCGCGCGACACGAATCCGAGTGCGTCCTGCTCGTCGCGCCGGTTAACCTTGTAGACGACGCCATCAATGTCGTACGGCAGCTTGTCACGCTTCTCGCCGACCGCATGGAAGAACCCCAGCAAGCCCTCAGCCCCGTGAACCACGGCCCGCTCGCCGTTCACAGGCAAGCCGAGTTCCTTGTACCAGTCGAGCAGTTCGCCATGCGTGGCCGGCATCTCGATGCCTTCGAGCACACCGATTCCATAAGCGAAAAACGACAGCGGCCGCTGCGCGGTGATCTTCGAATCGAGCTGCCGCAGGCTGCCCGCGGCAGCATTACGCGGATTAGCGAATTCTTTCTGCCCGGCGGCCCGCTGGCGCTCGTTCAGCCGTTCAAAGTCGCGCTTGAACATGAGCACTTCGCCGCGCACGTCGAGCACGTGAGGCACGCGTTTGCCCTTGAGCTTGAGCGGAATGGAGCGGATCGTGCGGACATTCCCGGTGACATTCTCGCCGGTGGCACCGTCGCCGCGCGTGGACGCCTGAACGAATGCACCGTCGACGTAACGCAGCGAGATGGCGAGGCCGTCGAACTTCAGCTCGGCCGCGTAATCGACCGGCACCGGCGGCTCGCTCACATTCTTGCCGAGCGCGTCGCCGACGCGTTTGTCGAACGCGACGATGTCTTCATCCGCGAAGCCGTTGTTCAGCGACAGCATGGGCTGGTCGTGCACGACCGGCTCGAAACCGCTCGCCGCCTCGCCGCCCACACGCTGGGTGGGCGAATCCGGCACGATCAGGTCCGGATGCTCCGTCTCGATCTGCTCCAGCGCCTTGAAGAGCGTGTCGTATTCCGCATCCGGCAGGTCCGGCTGGTCGAGCACGTAGTACGCGTAGTTGGCGCGTTCGAGTTCCGCGCGCAGCCATGCGGCCCGCTCTGCCGGCGCGCTGGTTGCAGGGTTTGAGGCGGGGGTTCGGGCCATGCTCTCGGAAGGTTCTTCGGTGAAATTCGGACATTGGATTATCGCAGGAAGCGTGCCCCTTTACATCGGCCGAATGGCCGGTTTCGTACGTTCGTCATCGTCCAGAACGGCAACGGCCGCACATCGTGCAGCCGTTGCGTACAACCTCAAAAAACAGAATCGTTACTGGCTGAACAGGCGCCGCGTGGCGGGCGACCCCGCCGGAATGCCCGCCTGTTCGAGTTTCGCGTAGAGCGTCATCAACTGCTTTTCGATGGCGAGGAGCGCGGTTTCCGGCAATGGACGGCGCCCATCGTCGACCACCCGTCCGCCGATACGCTCAGCCAACGATTTCGCGTAGTCGCACATCAGACGGAACGGCAGGATGTCTTCATCGGCGACCGGTACGTCGAGTACCAGCGTGAT
This sequence comes from Paraburkholderia sp. IW21, assembly GCF_041321145.1. Classification (NCBI taxonomy): domain Bacteria; kingdom Pseudomonadati; phylum Pseudomonadota; class Betaproteobacteria; order Burkholderiales; family Burkholderiaceae; genus Paraburkholderia; species Paraburkholderia sp. IW21. The sequence continues at coordinate 308,556 of NZ_JBGGWA010000003.1, forward strand.
CATCTGGCCGCCCTTGTAAGTCAGGTCGTCGCGCAGGAAATTGGTGTCGCCGAATTGCAGCATGAAGACCGGGCTCTGCTTCGCGTCGAGTTTGACGAAACGCGTGCCGTCGCGCGAGAGCAGCAAGCCGTCTTGCGACGCGACTGCCTGCACATAGTTGGCCGACCACGGCGCGCCGTCGGAAAGCACGTTGATCGACAACTGCGCGTCGCACTGCGCGGCGAAGCCGTCGAGCTCGCGCGCCATGGCAACCGTTTCGATCATGTCGGGGAATTCCGGCGACGCGTCGAGCGCATCGGCAAACTGCTGCACGCCGGTCACGAACTCCGAGAATTCCAATTCGTTGAGCGCCCCACTACGATTGGCCAGCTGGGCGGCCGCGCGCAGCTCTTCATAGCGCGCGCCGTTTTGCAGCAACTCCCACGCGCCACCTTCGAGCTTGCCCTCGATATGCACCGGCTTGCTCCCGGCGCGCCGCAGACGCTGCGCGAGCGGAATCACCTTTTCGCCGGCTACCGGGCCGTTCAGACGAACCGGCACGATGCAGTCGATGCGGCGATCGACGATCGCCGGCGGCGCCGACGAAATCGTCGTGGCAGCGGGCAGGATCGGCTCGACCGGTTCGTCGGCTTTCTCAGTGTTGCCGGTCGGCGCTGCCTGGCCGCCTTCGGCTTCACCAAAGCCCTCCGCTTCCGGATAGCCGTTCGGCGTAGTCATCTCGGCCTGAATATCGGCCGGCGTATCGAGCGGCGCGGCGGTTGCGCCAAACGTCGGCTCGACCCGCGCCGACGCCGTTTCCGTAGCCGTCTCTGAACCCACTACCGGTTCGCGACGCGTGGTCGGCCGGGCCGGTTCGATGAACGGGCTCTGCTCCTCCTGATCGTCCCGCGCGAAACTTTCGGCGGTATCGGCCGGCATTGGGCGCGGCATCTTGCGGCGCACCTTCGCACCCTGCCACGCGTTGTACACGACCACGCCTCCGACCACCACGGCGCCCGCGCCGATCAAACCGAGAGTCAACTCGTCCATGCATGCTCCATCAGCAATTCTTCTGTCTGCGCGGCTATGCGCCCGCCCCACGTGTCGCGCGGCCGGTGGCCGCTGCGCTGAACGCGGACACCCGCGATGCTCAACTTAAACGAAACTCAAACAATATTCTGGGCGAAACCGGCGGCCGATTCCATGTCGACAGCAACGATCCGCGACACGCCCTGCTCCTGCATGGTCACGCCGATCAGCTGCTGCGCCATTTCCATCGCGATCTTGTTATGCGAAATGAACAGGAACTGGGTCTTGTCCGACATCGCGCGCACCAGGTTCGCGAAACGCTCCGTGTTGGCGTCGTCGAGCGGCGCGTCCACTTCGTCGAGCAGACAGAACGGCGCGGGATTCAGCTGGAACATCGCGAACACCAGCGCGGTGGCGGTCAGCGCCTTCTCGCCGCCCGACAACAGGTGAATCGTCGAATTCTTCTTGCCCGGCGGTTGCGCCATCACCTGCACGCCGGCGTCGAGAATTTCGTCGCCGGTCATGATCAGCCTCGCCTGGCCGCCGCCAAAGAGACGCGGGAACAGTTCGCCGAAATGACGGTTCACTTCGTCGAAGGTGCCTTGCAGCAAGGTGCGCGTTTCGCCGTCGATCTTGCGGATCGCGTCTTCCAGCGTTTCGATCGCGTTGTTGAGGTCGGCCGATTGCGAATCGAGGAACGACTTGCGCTCGCTCGCCGCCTTGAGTTCGTCGAGTGCGGCCATGTTGACCGGGCCCAGCGCCGTGATCGCGTTGTTGATCCGCGTGACCTCGCCTTGCAGGTACGACGGCTTCATGTCCGGGGTGAGCTTGGCCTGCAATTGCGCTTCATCGACGCCGGCTGCCGCTAGTTGCTCGATGAACTGCTCGCCGTTCAGGCGCGCGGCCTGTTCCTTCAACTGCAATTCGTTGATGCGGTCACGCAGCGGCTGCAGCGCACGCTCGGCGGTCAAACGGGTTTCGTCGGCGGCACGCAGCTTGGCGGTCAGGTCGTCCAGTTCGAGGCGTGCGGCGTGCAGCGCTTCTTCCTTGACCGCGCGAATATCGAGCGCGTCCTGCAAGCCGGTATGCGCGGTTTGCTCGTTGATGGTTTCGAGCTCGGCGCGTGCATCGTCCAGCGACGCGGCGACGCGCTCGCTCTGCTCATGCGCAACCTGGATGCTGCGCTTCAATTCGTCGATGCGGTTCGCCATGTTGCGCGCGGCGAAGCGCGCGTCGGTGGCGGCCCGATCGAGATCGCGCGATTGGGCGCGCGCGGCGGTGAGTGCTTCGTCGAGCGCTTCGAAGGCCAACTGGTGGTCTTCGAAACGCGCCTGCAATTCGGCGAGTTCGGCGTCGTGACGCTCGAAGTTCGCTTCCGATTCGCCGCGCAATGCGCGCTGCTCTTCGATCTGTGCGGTGATTTCCGCGAGCTCTTCACGGATTTGCGTACTGCGCTGCGTGTAGCGTTCGTGCGCTTGTGCGAGCTTGAGCACGTCCATCTGCAAGGCGTGCACGCGTTGCGTCGCGCGCTCCGACTGTTGACGTACATCGGTCAAAGCTTGCGCGGCTTGCGTGTGCGCGGCTTCGGCACGGATTGCGGCGGCCTTCGCCTCATCGGCAAGCAAGGCTTGCGCACGCACCTGGCGGCCCAGATTTTCAATTTCCTGCTGGCGGGCCAGCATGCCGGCCTGTTCGGAGTCGGCGGCATACAACTGGACGCCGACCCGCGTCACCACGTGGCCGGCCTTGACGACGAACGAGCCGCCTTCCGGCAATTGCGCGCGCATGGCGAGCGCCTGTTGCAGGTCGTCAGCGACAAAGGCGAGGCCGAGCCAGTCGTTCAGCACCGCGCGAATGCCTGCGTCGTCGATGCGAACCAGCGACAGCAGCGGACGCAAAGCCGCCGGCGGGGCGACCGGCTGTCCGGCTGCCGGCGGGGCGTAGAACGCGAGCTTGGCGGGCGGCGCATCGGTGGCAAACGCCTTGACCCAATCGAGGTTCGACACCTCCAGGGCGGCGAGCCGCTCGCGCAGCACCGCTTCGAGCGCGGCTTCCCAACCGGCTTCGACATGCAGCTTCTTCCACAGACGCGGCAGGCCGCTCAACTCGTGCTTTTCGAGCCACGGCTGGATCTTGCCTTCGGTCTGGACGTTTTCCTGCAGTTGCTTGAGCGCGGCAAGGCGCGCGTCGAGCTGGTGAATCTGCGCGCTTTCCGACTGCACACGCTCCTGTGCGCTACGGCGTTCGCCGTCCAGACGCGGCAGGGTTTCCTGAGCATCGGTCAGACGTGCCTGAGCGTCATGCAGGATTTCTTCGTGCTCGGCGAGCTGCATGCGCAGGTCTTCGAGCTGCGCTTCGTCAGGGGCATCCAGCCCGCCCGCCTCCGACTTCAGCCGCTCGTGACGCTGTTGCAACTGCTGCAATTGCTGATCGGCATTACGCTGATGCGCGGCTTCGAGCTTGAGTGCCTGTTCGGTCTGCGCGATACCGCCGCGCTCGGCGTTCAGTTCGGTCTGCGCATCGCGCCAGCGCGCTTCGAGCGCCGGCATCGCGTCATGCCTGGCGGCGGCTTCGTCTTCGGCCAGCGCGGCTTTTTCCTCGGCGACGGCGAGTTGTTCTTCGGCGTCTTCGAGATCGCCTTGCGCCTTTTCGGCTTGCGACTGCCACTGCTCGCGCTGCGCGGTCAACGCCGCGATCTGCGCCTGTACGCGATTGCGCGATTCGACGATGAACTTGATTTCGGCTTCGAGGCGGCTGACTTCCGAGTTCGCCTCGTATAGCGCACCCTGCGCGCCTTGCATTGCGTCGCTGGCGGAGTAATGCGCGACGCGCAGCGTTTCGAGTTGCGCTTCGACTTCGCGCAGCTTCGCGGTTTGCGCTTCGAGGTCGATCTGCGCCTGTTCGATCGCGCGTTGCTGGCGTTCCTGCTCGCCGCCGGCTTCGTTCTTGCGCAGCAGCCACAACAGACGCTGCTTCTCTTCGCCGTCGGCCTGCAAATCCTTGTACTTGGTCGCCACGATCGCCTGTGCCTCGAGCTTCTCGAGGTTCGCACCGAGTTCGCGGACGATGTCTTCGACGCGGATCAGATTCTCGCGGGTGTCGTGCAGACGGTTCTCGGTTTCGCGGCGGCGTTCCTTGTACTTCGACACGCCCGCGGCTTCTTCGAGGAACACGCGCAGCTCTTCCGGCTTCGCCTCGATCAGGCGCGCGATCATGCCCTGCCCGATGATCGCGTACGCACGGGGCCCGAGGCCCGTGCCGAGGAAGATGTCCTGAATGTCGCGGCGGCGCGCCGGCAGGTTGTTGATGTAGTAGCTCGAGGTGCCGTCGCGCGTGAGCACGCGCTTGACGGCGATTTCGGCATACTGGCCCCACTGCCCGGCGGCGCGGCCGTCGGCGTTGTCGAACACGAGTTCGACACTGGCGCGGCTACCCGGCTTGCGCGCGGTCGAGCCATTGAAGATCACGTCCTGCATCGACTCGCCGCGCAGCTCGGAAGCGCGCGATTCGCCGAGCACCCAGCGCACGGCGTCGATGATGTTGGACTTGCCGCACCCATTCGGCCCGACCACGCCGACTAGCTGGCCCGGTACCTGGAAATGCGTAGGATCGACGAATGACTTGAAGCCAGCGAGTTTGATCGAGGTCAGACGCACGGCGATTTCGCTGTTTGAAAAGGGAAAATAAAAGGTGGCTCGTGAAGACCGCGCCAGCCGTTCGCCGATGCAGCGAAACGGCCCGCGAAACCCCTCGAAACGGGCGCCAAGCGCACGCGGTAAAGCGTGCGCCGGCTAATGAGGGGCAATCATACCATCGCGCGTGAGCGGTTCTTGCCGTCCTGACGGTCTGCGCCATCGTCGGCGCCAAGGCCCACATCCTGAATCGACGGATCAGGGGGTACGACCTTGGTCCGGTGCACCCAACTGGACAGCGCGGAAGCCAGCACGATGCATACGCCGCCGGCCCATTCACGCGGGCCCGGCGACTCGCCCGCGAAAATCCAGGCGGACAAGGCCGTGACCACGATCTCGAACAGCATGATGATCGAAGCCCGATTGGCCGGCACGCGCGCGAGCCCATACTGCACGAGCATATTATTCGACGCCAGCAGCAAACCGAGGCCGAGCACCAGCAGCGCGGCCGTGCCGAGATGCGCGCCGGCGGGCGGTGCGGGCATTGCTTCGAACAGCGACGCAAAAGCGCTGAAAATCGCCGCGCCGCCGAAGATCGTCGCGGTGCGCATTTCGGGCTTCATCTCAGGCAGTACCCGGCTCGTTTTAAGAATCAGCACATTGCTCATCGCGAAGCCCATGCCGCCCGCCAGACCCGCCCATTCGGCAAGGTTGCCAGGCACCGGAATGCCCAGTTGCGGCGACCACAGCATCGTCATCGCACCGGCCAGCGACAGCGCGGCGAGGCCCGCGCCCGCCCAGGTCAGCCGTTCGTGCAGGATGAAATGCGCGAACAGCGCGGTCCATGCGGGGGTGAGATAGAACAGCAGCAGCACGCGCATCACCTGGCCATGGATCGAACCCCACACGAAGCCGAGATTGGTGATGCCGGCCGCCAGCGCCAAGGCCGGCAGCAGCCAGTGCCAGCGCACCGTTTTGAGCGAGCGGTAGCGTACCAGCAGGACAAACAGGCAACCGGCGCAACTCGTCAGCGCGCTCGCCGCCGTGCCGGTCACTCCGAGTGCCGCCAGCATGCGCAGCGGATACCAGATCATGCCCCACACCGAGGCGCCCAGCATGATCGCGAGCGTCGGCCAGCCATGACGAAGCCAGTTGGTCATGATGTGTGACTCCCGCGGCAGTTGCTGCTGTTGCGGGGTGGGTTGCCGACGGCGGCGTCCTCGCGCCCGCTTCGTCCGAATGTCGCCATTGCTGCCACGTACATTGCTGCTCCTGCTTCTTTTTTGCGCGAACCGTCTGCGGTTCGCGTCGTTCCCGCTGCGTCGCATTGCCTGCGCTGCCTGGCGGGTTGCGCCCCGTCTTACGCCGGGCGCTGCCACGCTATAATCATCCGCTCGCCGCCGCTGCCGCCCTTTTCGCGTGTTTCACGCGTTTTACGGTCAGCATGTGTGCCCAGCATTCCTCTGCGCCCATCTTCGATCAGGCTCGATCCGCCCAGTGAACCCGCTACTCGATTCCCTTCAGCCCTATCCGTTCGAAAAGCTCCGCGCGCTTTTCAAGGACGTCACACCGCCGGCCGGCCTCGCGCACATCAGCTTCGGCATTGGCGAACCGAAACATCCCACGCCCACGCTGATTCGCGACGCGGTGGTCGCCTCGCTCGGCGGTTTGTCCGCCTACCCGGCGACGATCGGCTCGCAGCCGTTGCGCGAATCGATTGCAAAGTGGATCACCCGGCGCTACAACCTGCCGCCGGTCGATGCGGCCACCCAGGTGCTGCCGGTGTCGGGCTCGCGCGAGGCGCTTTTTGCGCTTGCACAAACGGTGATCGACCCAAAACGGAATGCTGCAGGCGAGCCTGCGATCGTACTCTGTCCGAACCCGTTCTACCAAATCTATGAAGGCGCGGCGATCCTGGCCGGCGCGCAGCCGTATTTCGTCAATAGCGATCCGGCGCGCAACTTCGCCTGCGACTATTCGGCGGTGCCGGCCGACATCTGGGCGCGCACGCAGCTGCTGTACGTGTGCTCGCCGGGCAATCCGACCGGCGCGGTACTCACGCTCGACGACTGGCGCGAGCTGTTCGCGCTGTCGGACCGCTACGGCTTCGTGATCGCGTCGGACGAGTGCTACTCGGAGATTTATTTCAACGAAGCCAATCCGCCGCTGGGCGGTCTCGAAGCGGCCCACACGCTCGGCCGCGGCTTCGAGCGGCTCGTGATGCTGTCGAGTCTGTCCAAGCGTTCGAACGTGCCGGGCATGCGCTCGGGCTTCGTGGCAGGCGACGCAGCGCTCCTGAAAGCTTTCCTGCTATACCGGACATACCACGGCGCGGCCTTGTCGACGGTGTTCCAGCATGCCAGCATCGCGGCCTGGAATGACGAAACGCACGTGCGCGAGAACCGCGCGAAGTACGTGCAGAAGTTTTCCACCGTGACGCCGATGCTCGCCGAGGTGCTCGACGTGCGCCTGCCGGACGCCGCGTTCTACCTGTGGGCCGACGTGTCGCGCACGGGCCTCTCGGACACCGAGTTCGCCCAGCGCCTCTACGCCGACTATAATGTGACGGTTCTGCCGGGCTCGTTCCTCGCGCGCACTGCGCACGGCGTGAACCCCGGCCGCAATTTCGTGCGCATGGCGCTCGTCGCCGATGTCGACGAATGCACGCAAGGCGCACAACGGATCGTCGATTTTTGCCGCGCGCTCGCGGGTTGAGTTTTTCGCGAGTTTTCGTATTCAGCACCCCCGCGCACCGCATTCCCTTCTTCAGACTTCAACTCTTCAGAAAAGCACGCATATGTCGCAACAACTTCAGCAGATCATTGATACCGCCTGGGAAAACCGCGCCGACCTGTCGCCGAAGGCCGCGCCGGCCGACGTGCGCGAAGCCGTCGCCCACGCCATCGAGCAACTGGACAAGGGCGCGCTGCGCGTCGCTGAAAAGAAGGACGGCGACTGGATCGTCAATCAATGGCTGAAGAAAGCCGTGCTGCTGTCGTTCCGCCTGGAAGACAACGCGCCGATGCCGGCCGGCGGTTACTCGCAGTTCTACGACAAGGTGCCGTCGAAGTTCGCCAACTACACCGCTGAAGATTTCGCCGCCGGCGGCTTCCGCGTGGTGCCGCCCGCCATCGCGCGCCGCGGTTCGTTCATCGCGAAGAACGTCGTGCTGATGCCGTCGTACACCAACATCGGCGCTTATGTGGACGAAGGCACGATGGTCGACACGTGGGCCACCGTCGGCTCGTGTGCACAGATCGGCAAGAACGTCCACCTGTCGGGTGGCGTGGGCATCGGCGGCGTGCTGGAGCCGCTGCAGGCCAATCCGGTCATCATCGAAGACAACTGCTTCATCGGCGCGCGGTCGGAAGTGGTGGAAGGCGTGATCGTCGAAGAAAACTCGGTGATCTCGATGGGCGTGTACCTCGGCCAGAGCACCAAGATTTACGACCGCGAAACCGGCGAAGTCACGTACGGCCGCATTCCGGCGGGCTCGGTGGTGGTGGCGGGCAATCTGCCGTCCAAGGACGGCTCGCATAGCCTGTACTGCGCCGTGATCGTCAAGAAGGTCGATGCCAAAACGCGCGCGAAGGTCGGCCTGAACGAGCTGCTGCGAGGCGACTAATGTCACGCGGCACCAAGACCGTCGCCTACGGCATCCCGAACTGCGACACCGTGAAGAAGGCGCGGGTGTGGCTGGAAGAACACGGCGTCGAGTTCGAGTTCCACGACTTCAAGAAGCACGGCGTGACCGAGCCGCTGGTTCAGGACTGGCTGAAAGACGTGAAGCTCGACGCGTTGCTGAACCGTCGCGGCACCACGTGGCGCGGCTTGTCCGACGACATGAAAGCGGCCGCGGATACGCAGTCGGGCGCGATCGCGTTGATGATCCACAAGCCGTCTGTCATCAAGCGGCCGGTGCTGGTGGTCAACGGGCGGGTCAAGTCGCTCGGTTTTTCCGTGGACGAATACGCAGCGCTGTTTGCCTGATCTGAGGCACAAGATCGGACGCGAAGGTCGAACCTGACGACCGGGCGCGAAGATCGACCGCAACAAGACGCAACAAGACGTAAAGCGCGGCCTCGCCGCGTTGCTTAAAAGCTGTTGCCGGCTGCGGTGTTCAACCGCCAGCCGGCATTTTTTCATTTCACAGTGGCTTGTACTGAATCCATGTCCGGCACCCTCGCCCTTACCGAACAACTGATCGCGCGCGCGTCCGTCACGCCCGACGACCAGCATTGCCAGCGCCTCCTGATCGAGCGCCTGTCCGCCATCGGCTTCGAGCACGAGACGATCGAATCGCACGGCGTGACCAACCTGTGGGCCGTCAAACGCGGCGTCGACGGCACGCGCGGCAAGCTGCTCGCGTTCGCCGGCCATACGGACGTCGTGCCGACCGGCCCGCTCGAACAATGGCACTCGGCGCCGTTCGAGCCGACCCATCGCGACGGCAAGCTGTACGGCCGCGGCGCGGCGGACATGAAGACGTCGATCGCCGGCTTCGTGGTGGCAAGCGAGGAATTCGTCGCGGCGCACCCCGCGCATCGCGGCTCGATCGCGTTCCTGATCACGAGCGACGAAGAAGGTCCCGCCACCGACGGCACCGTCAAGGTCGTCGAAGCGCTGCAGGCGCGCGGCGAGCGCATGGACTACTGCATCGTCGGCGAACCGACTTCGAGTGAGCAACTCGGCGACATGGTGAAGAACGGCCGGCGCGGGTCGATGTCGGGCAAGCTGATCGTCAAGGGCGTGCAAGGCCATATCGCCTATCCGCATCTGGCGAAGAATCCGGTGCATCTGCTCGCGCCCGCGCTGGCCGAACTGGTCGCCGAACGCTGGGACGAGGGCAACGAATACTTCCCGCCCACCACGTGGCAAGTGTCGAATATCCATAGCGGCACCGGCGCGACCAACGTGATTCCGGGCCATGCGGACGTGATGTTCAACTTCCGCTTCTCGACGGCCAGCACGGTGGAGGGTTTGCAAGCACGCGTGCATGCGATCCTCGACAAGCACACGCTCGAATACGACCTGCAATGGACCGTAAGTGGCCTGCCGTTCCTCACGCCGCGCGGCGACCTGTCGAACGCGCTGGCCAGGGCGATCAAGGACGAAACCGGCATCACGGCCGAACTGTCGACCACCGGAGGCACCTCGGACGGCCGCTTCATCGCGCGCATCTGCGAGCAGGTGGTCGAATTCGGCCCGCTGAACGCCAGCATCCACAAGATCGACGAACATATCGAAGTCGCACACATCGAGCCGCTGAAGAACGTGTATCGCCGCGTGCTCGAACAACTGATTGCCTGACCAAGGAATTTCCGCGATGACGCTCCCGTTTTCCACCGTCCGCGACCTGCTGCGTTTCGCGGTGTCGCGCTTCAACCAGGCTGAGCTCTCGTTCGGCCACGGCTCGGCCAATGCTTACGACGAAGCCGCCTATCTGATACTGCACACGCTGCATCTGCCGCTCGATCTGCTGGAGCCGTTTCTCGACGCGCGTCTCTCCGCGGCAGAAATAGACGCCGTGCTGAACGTGATCGAGCGCCGCGCCAGCCAGCGCGTGCCGGCGGCCTACATCACGCAGGAAGCGTGGATGCACGGCTTCCACTTCTACGTGGACGAACGCGTGATCGTGCCGCGCTCCTTCATCGGCGAATTGCTGCAGGACGGTCTGCAACCGTACGTTGAAGATCCCGAACAGGTGAGCGCCGTACTCGAACTGTGCACCGGTTCCGGCTGCCTTGCGATCCTCGCGGCGCATGCGTTCCCGAACGCGGATATCGACGCGGTCGATCTCTCCGCACCCGCTCTGGAAGTCGCGACGCGCAACGTCACGGACTACAAGCTCGACGACCGCGTCGCCCTCTTCGAAGGCGATCTGTACGCGCCGCTCGCCGAGCGCCGCTACGACGTGATCCTCAGCAATCCGCCGTATGTGAACGCCACCTCGATGCAGGAGCTGCCCGCCGAATACAAGCACGAGCCGGACATGGCTTTGGCAGGCGGCGCGGACGGCATGGATATCGTGCGCCGGATCATCAGCGAAGCACGCAACTGGCTGACCGAAGACGGCGTGCTGGTGGTTGAAATCGGCAACGAGCGCGCGAACGTCGAAGCAGCATTCGGCGGCCTCGATCTGGTCTGGTTGTCGACCAGCGCCGGCGACGACAACGTGTTCCTGATTCAGGCCGCGGATCTGCCGGTCTGACGCTTTATCGCTGCATCCTCGACGCGGGCGCGGCAAGCCATTCACTGCTTGCCGCGCGTGTCCCCCGCGTGTCCCTCGTGAGTCACGCCCCCCAACGCACTCACGTTCGGTAAGATGGGCGCGGTCAGCTGTTCGCTGCGCCGTGAGGCAGCCGCGGCAGCGCTTTGCCAACCCTTCTTCCGCTTATGCAATTCGACCTGCTTCACATCGGCCCGCTGGTCGCCCTCGCTCACATTCTGGGGGGCATTGCGGCATGCCACGCGATTCTGAACACCCGCACATCGCAAGGCGCGATTGCGTGGGCCGTGTCGCTGGTCGCGATGCCGTATCTGACACTGGTGCCGTACCTGTTTCTCGGCCGCAGCAAATTCGAAGGCTACGCGGACGCTCGCCGCGTCGAAAACGAGTTGCTGCGCACGCGTGCGCATCCTCCGGAATGGGACACCCGGGCTTCGTCCGGGGGGCTGCCCACCCAGGCGCTTGGCGTCAGGCTCGTGCATTCGCTCACACGCCTAGGCGGCATGCCGTTCCTGCCGGGCAATGCCGTACGCACGCTGGTGAATGGCGCGGCGACTTTCGAGGCGATCTTCGAGGCGATCGAAGGCGCACGCAACTATGTGATCGTGCAGTTCTTCATCGTGCGCGACGACGCGCTCGGTGAAATGCTCAAAGACGCGCTGATCGCCAAGGCGCAGCAAGGCGTGCGCGTCTACTTCCTGTACGACAGCATCGGCAGCTTCGATCTGCCCCACCGCTATGTGGCGGCGTTGCGCGCGGCGGGCGTGGAGACGCATCCGTTTGCTACCAATCGCCGCTTCGTCAACCGTTTGCAGCTCAACTTCCGCAATCACCGCAAAATCGTCTCGGTGGACGGCGAACGCGCGTTTGTCGGCGGACACAACGTCGGCGTCGAATATCTCGGTAGCAAGCCCCCTTTATCCCCATGGCGCGATACGCATATCGAAGTGCGCGGGCCGGCGGTTGCCAGTATCCAGTTCGTATTCACCGAAGACTGGCACTGGGCGACCCAGCAGTTGCCCGAGTTCGATATGCCGCCCTCCCAACCGGGCGACGAAGGCATGCACTGCCTCGTCGTGCCGAGCGGTCCGGCCGACAAGCAGGAGACCTGCTCGCTTTTCTTCGTCGAAGCGATCAACGCGGCGCGCGAGCGGATCTGGATCACCACACCTTATCTGATCCCCGACGAAGCCGTGTTCTCCGCGCTGCGACTGGCGGTGCTACGGGGCGTGGATGTCCGCATTCTGATTCCGTGCCGACGCGATCACCGCGTGGTGTTCGCCGCCTCGAAACTGTATGCGTATGACTCGCTGCGCGCGGGCATCAGGATCTTCCGCTACCAGCCGGGCTTTCTGCATCAGAAAGTCGTGCTGATCGACAGCGTGGCCGCGGCAATCGGCAGCGCCAATCTCGACAACCGCTCGTTCCGCCTGAACTTCGAAATCATGGTGCTGACGGTGGACCGCGGCTTCGCCAAAGATGTCGAAGCGATGCTGTTGAAGGACTTCGCGGAGTCGCTCGAAATCGACCGCAACGAGTACAGGCAGGCAAGCGCGCTGCGGCGCGTGCTGATGCACGTGGCGCGGTTGTTCTCGCCGATCCTGTAGCGCCCGGCTGCCGGGCCGCAGCACTGCGGCTGCAGCTTCGCCTTCAATTCCGACTCCGCGCTGCGTTACAACAGCTTTTCGATATCCTCGGTCATCGCCTCGGGCTTGGTCAGCGGCGCATAGCGCTTCACCACATTGCCATCGCGGCCAATCAGGAACTTGGTGAAGTTCCATTTGATTCCCTCGAGCCCCAGCAAGCCCGGCGCCTCGCCCGTCAGGTAGCGGAACAGCGGATGCGCATTGGCACCGTTCACATCGATCTTGTCGAACATCGGGAAGGTCACGCCGTAGTTCTTTTCGCAGAAGCTGCCGATCTGCGTGGCATCGCCCGGCTCCTGCTTGCCGAACTGGTTGCACGGAAAGCCGAGCACCGCGAGTCCGCGCGCCGCGTAAGTGTCATAGACCTTTTGCAGACCCGCGTACTGCGGCGTGAACCCACATTCGCTCGCCGTATTGACGATCAGCAAGACCTTGCCTTGATAACGCTCGAGACTCACATCCTCGCCGCCGAGCGTGCGTGCCGAAAACGAATAAATAGATGTCATGTGCTCCCCCCGTGAAAGCCGTCAGTCTATGCCAAAAGCGTCGCGGGTACAGTCGGCCGAATGGCCGATCCCGGCTGAGCGCCCGGTGTCAGCCCCGGCAGTCTAAAATAGCGTTTTTCTCCGACCGGCCTCTTCGTGATCCGCTTTAACCAGTTCAGCCTCGCGCGCGGCACCAAGCCGCTCTTCGAACACACCACGTTCACCCTCAACCCCGGCGAGAAAGCCGGCCTGGTGGGGGCGAACGGCGCGGGCAAGTCGACGCTGTTTGCCGTGCTGCTCGGCGAACTGCACGCCGACGGCGGCGATTTCTCCATCCCGCCGAACTGGCAGATCGCCCACGTCGCGCAGGAAACGCCCGCAGCGGACAAAACCGCCCTCGCCTACACGCTAGACGGCGACGCCGCGCTGCGCGCGATCGAAGCGTGCATCGCCGAAGCTTCGGCCGCGCATGACGGCGCCGCCGAAGGCGAAGCGCACGCCGCGTTCGCCGACGCCGACGGCTACACCGCGCCCGCCCGCGCCGAAGCCTTGCTGCTCGGTCTCGGCTTCACGCTCGACCAGACCCGCGAGCCGGTCAGCAGCTTCTCGGGCGGCTGGCGCATGCGGCTCAATCTCGCGCAGGCGCTGATGTGCCGTTCCGACCTGCTGCTGCTCGACGAACCGACCAACCACCTGGACCTCGACGCGATCGTCTGGCTCGAAGACTGGCTGAACCGTTATCCGGGCACGCTGATCGTGATCTCGCACGACCGCGAGTTTCTCGATTCGGTCTGCAACGTCACGCTGCATCTGGAGCATCAGCAGATCAAGCGTTACGGCGGCAACTACTCGCAGTTCGAAATCCTGCGCGCGCAGCAGATCGCGTTGCAGCAGAGCGCGTATGAGAAACAGCAGCGCACCGTCGAGCATTTGCAGAGCTACATCAACCGCTTCAAGGCGCAGGCCACCAAGGCGCGCCAGGCGCAGAGCCGCGTGAAGGCGCTGGAAAAAATGGAATTGATCGCGCCGGCCCATGCGTCGTCGCCGTTCACGTTCGAATTCCGCACGCCCGATTCCGCGCCGAATCCGATGATGGTGATGGAAAACGTGCGCTGCGGCTATCGTAGTGAAGGCAAGGAAGGCGTCGAGATTCCGATCGTCGAGCATGTAATGCTATCAATCCAGAACGGCCAGCGTATCGGCCTGCTCGGCGCGAACGGCCAAGGCAAATCGACGCTGATCAAGACGCTCGCCGGCACGCTCGGAGCGCTCGGCGGCCATGTGCGCGAAGGCAAGGGCTTGCGCATCGGCTACTTCGCGCAGCATCAACTCGAAACGCTGCGCTCTGAAGACACGCCGTTGCAGCATCTCGCACGTCTTGCACCGGATACACGCGAACAGGAATTGCGCGACTTCCTCGGCAGCTTCAACTTCTCCGGCGAGATGGCGACTTCGAAAATCGCGCCCTTCTCGGGTGGCGAAAAGGCCCGTCTCGCATTGGCGCTGATCATTTGGCAAAAGCCGAATCTGCTGCTGCTCGACGAGCCGACCAACCACCTGGATCTCGAAACGCGTCATGCGCTGACCATGGCGCTCGCGCAGTTCGAGGGCACGCTGATTCTCGTGTCGCACGACCGGCATCTGCTGCGCGCCACCACCGATCAATTCATGCTCGTCGCGAAGCACCGCCTGCAGGAATTCGACGGCGATCTGGACGATTACCGGGACTGGCTGCTGCAACATGCCGCGGAACAGCGCGCGGCGCTCAAAGCGGGCACGGTATCGAACGGCGCGGATAGCGCGGACAACGGCGTCAACCGCAAGGAACAGCGCCGTCTCGAGGCGGAAACGCGCCAGAAGCTCGCGCACCTGAAAAAGCCGCTGCAAAGCCGTATCAGCAAGATCGAAAAGGAAATGGACGCGCTCAACACGGAAAAGGCGACGCTCGATGCGTTCGTCGTCGATCCGGCCAGTTACGAGCCCGAACAGAAAAACAAACTGACGGAGGCGATCCGCCGTCAGGCAGATGTGAACACGCGCCTTGAAGCGCTCGAAGCCGAATGGCTCGAGACTCACGAGGAACTCGAACAAATCGGCTAGCGGCACACTGTTCCCGGTCCGCGCCGCCATCGACGAGAGGTTGGCTTTGTCATCTGCAGCGTCATCCGAGTCATCCGAGTCATTGTCCGCGTCACCGCCGCCCGCGCTGCAAGGCCTGCGCGTGCTGGACCTGACGCGCTTGCTGCCCGGTCCGATGGCCGCCCTGCGGCTGGCCGAACTCGGCGCCGATGTACTGAAGATCGAAGCGCCCGGCGCGGGCGACCCGACCCGCACGATGATGCAGTCGTCCAGCGACCGCGTGGCCGGCCGGCCAGGTGCGTTTTACCGGCTGGTGAATCGCGGCAAGCGCGAGACGCGACTCGACCTCAAATCGGAAGCGGGACGCAACGTATTGCGCGCGCTCGCGGCCGAAGCGGATGTGCTGATCGAGAGTTTTCGGCCCGGCGTGATGGAGCGCCTCGGCATCGGCTACGAAACACTGCGCGCGGCCAATCCGAGGCTCGTCTACTGCGCGATCAGCGGCTATGGTGCAAGCGGTCCGTTTGTCGACCATGCCGGTCACGATCTGAACTACATCGGCTACGCAGGTGTGCTCGATCAACTGACAAGCCGCGACGGCACGCCAATCCTGCCGAATTTCCAGATCGCCGACCTGCTGGGCGGCGCCTTGAGCGCGGTCACGCAAATCCTCGCCGCGTTATGGCATGTGTCGCGCGGAGGCGTTGGCCGCTTCGTCGATGTGTCGATGACGCATGTCACGCACGCGCACAACGTCGTCGCGCAAGTCGCGCTGGCGAATGACGGCGCGGCACAGACCGCCGGCGCCGGTCTGCTGAACGGCGGCGTGCCCTGCTACAACCTGTATCGGACGCTCGATAACCGCTGGCTCGCGGTCGGCGCACTCGAACTGAAATTCTGGGAAGCGCTGTGCATGGCGCTGGACCGCCCCGAATGGGCGACGCGCCACTGGAGCTTGGGGCAGGCGATCGGCGGCCCTGACGCCGCAGCGTTGACGCAGGAACTGGCCGACCTGATCGGCAAGCGTCCGCTGGCGGAATGGGTGCTGCTGCTGGAGCCGCTCGACTGTTGTGTCTCGCCGGTGCTGACCCCGGCGGAAGCCGCGCAGCATCCGCTGTTCAACGGCCCGGCGTAAATACCCCCGCCACCCCGGACCTCAACGCCGCGCCGCCGTCTGCCGCGGCAAGACCTGGCGCGGCGTTTTTTCGTCGTCGTACAGGAAATGCTTGCGGCCTTCCACGTGACGGTTGATTGTCGCGCGCACTTCGGCGGCGGTGACATCTTCGGCCACTACCCGGCGCGAAATCCGTCCCGTCGTATCGATCCACTCGACAATCCGGCAAGCGCCGCCCCAAGGCTGGCGAATAGGCTCGGAGACGCGGCAGCCGCGCACCTGCATCGGCCGCTCGGCCGCGGTTTCATATGACTGTTTCAAGGCGCGATCCTTTTTCGGGCATCAGAAGGGATGCAGTACCCTCGCAGCTTAGGAAAAAGGAACGGCGGGTTGGTTACAGCCAATATGGAGATATTTACCGCGCATTACGTGATGGAGGACGCCCGCAGGCACCAAAACCCTGTCTAGTCGAGCGTGCGCACCCGGTCGATGGCCTGTTCGATCCGCTCGACCGCAACGACCTGTAAGCCGTCAATCGGCTGCTTCGGTGCATTGGCCTTCGGAATGACCGCGACCGAAAAGCCCAGCTTGGCGGCTTCCTTGAGACGGTCCTGACCACGCGGCGACGGCCGGATTTCGCCGGCGAGGCCCACTTCGCCGAATACGACAAGCCCCTTCGGCAGCGGTTTGTTGCGCATCGACGAGTGGATCGCGAGCAGCACGGCCAGGTCGGCGGCGGGCTCAGTGATTTTCACGCCGCCCACCGCGTTCAGGAATACGTCCTGGTCGAAACAGGCGATGCCTGCATGCCGGTGCAGGACCGCCAGCAGCATCGCCAGCCGGTTCTGCTCCAGACCCACGGCAAGCCGCCGCGGGTTCGGCGCGTTGGCCGCATCCACCAGCGCCTGCACTTCGACCAGCAGCGGCCGCGTGCCCTCCTGCGTGACCAGCACGCACGATCCCGGCACCGACTGCTCGTGCTGCGACAAAAACAGCGCCGACGGATTGGCGACGCCGCGCAAACCCCGTTCGGTCATCGCGAACACGCCCAGCTCGTTGACCGCGCCGAAGCGGTTCTTGATCGCGCGCACCAAACGATATGACGAATGCGTGTCGCCCTCGAAGTACAGCACGGTATCGACGATGTGTTCGAGCACGCGCGGCCCCGCGAGTGCGCCTTCCTTGGTGACGTGGCCGACCATGATGATGGTGGTGCCCGACTGTTTGGCGATGCGCGTCAATTGCGCCGCGCATTCGCGCACCTGCGCGACCGAACCGGGCGCGGAGGTCAGCGCGTCGGAATAGACCGTCTGGATCGAGTCGATCACCGCTACGTCGGGCCGGTGGTCGGCAATGGTCGCCTGAATTTTTTCGAGCTGGATTTCCGCGAGCAGTTGCAACTCACTGGCCTTCGAGCCGGGCTCCAGCAATGAAAGCCGCTGCGCGCGCAATGCAATCTGCGCGGCCGATTCTTCGCCGCTGATATAAAGCGCGCGTTTGTCCGCGGCGATTTCCGCGAGCGACTGCAGCAACAGCGTCGATTTGCCGATGCCCGGATCGCCGCCGATCAGCACTACGCCGCCCGGCACGAGGCCACCGCCCAGCACACGGTCGAACTCGCTGACGCCGGTTGAAAAGCGCGGCACGTCGGAGGCGTCGATATCGGCGAGGCGCCGTACCGGCGCGCTCTTCGCCAGCGACTGGAAGCGATGCGTGGACGGCGCCTCCGCCACCGATTCCACCAGCGTGTTCCACGCATTGCATGATGGGCACTGGCCGGCCCACTTCGGCGATTGCCCGCCGCATTCACTGCAGATGTACAGCGTCTTCTGTTTAGCCACGCGCCCTTGCCTGTGTTGCTGTTATTTGGATGAATTCGCTCGCCGAGGCGCTCACTGATACGCCATCAAGCGGTGGTCACTAACGCGGTGACAGAGGGGGTCATCAGGACCACCCTGAGGCCATCACCCAGTCCGTTCGTGCCGCGCCGCGCCTACACGGCGCGCACCGGCACGCGCGGCGCCACGGCGCACATCAACTCGTAGCCGATCGTGCCACACGCTTGCGCGACGTCGTCGATCGGCAGCGCGGTCCCCCACAACTCGACGCGCGAGCCGACGTTAGCCGTTGGGATCGGCGTCAGGTCGACGGTCAGCATGTCCATCGACACCCGTCCGACAATCCGCGTCCGCACGCCGTCGACGATCACCGGCGTGCCCTCCGGCGCGACCCGCGGATAGCCATCCGCGTAACCGCACGCGACCACGCCGATGCGCATCGGTCCACGCGCCTTGAACGAGGAACCGTAGCCGACCGTGTGACCTTCGGCGAGGGTCTGCACGGCGATCAGTTCGGAGGCGAGCGTCATGGCCGGTTGCAGGCCGGTGCCTTGGATCGCGGCCGTCACGCCCGAGGGCGATGCGCCGTACATGATGATGCCCGGGCGCACCCAGTCGAAGTGCGCAGCCGGGTGCCACAGCGTCGCCGCCGAATTCGAGAGGCTGCGCGCGCCGGCAATACCTTGCGCGCCGCGCTCGAACGCTTCCATCTGATGCTCGATACCGCGTTCGCCGTCGGCATCCGAGAAATGGGTCATCAGCGTGATCTGGCCGACGCCCTGGCAGGCGCGCGCCCGCTCCCACGCGGCGCGGAATTTTTCCACCGTGTAACCGAGGCGGTTCATGCCGGTGTTCATTTTTAGCTGGATGTTGACGGGCTTGGACAGGCGCGCCATTTCGAGCATGCGCAACTGTTCGTCCGAGTGCAGCGCCGTGGTCAGGCTGTAACGGTCGATCACGTCGATATCGGTCGGACGAAAGAAGCCTTCGAGCAACAGAATCGGGCCGGCCCAGCCCAATTCACGCAACTTCACGGCTTCTTCAAGATCCAGCAACCCGAAGCCGTCAGTTGCGCGCAGTCCGGGGAAAACGCGCGCAAGGCCGTGCCCGTAGGCGTTTGCCTTGACGACAGCCCAGATCTTGGACTTGGGTGCATAGCGCCGGGCGACGGCGAGATTATTGGCGAGTGCGGCAGTATGAATCGTGGCTGAGAGAGGGCGCGGCATGGTTAATTTTCGTAAAGACGCTTGCGAATCAGGAGCTTACAGGGCGTATTCAACGCTCGGCAGCCCACGGGGCGGTGCGATCAAGGATTTTGCTAGTCCGAATGCAGCTATTTTCGTGATATAAAGCCGTGCGCACAACCCATTTCGAACGGTATAAGCCCGGACGCTTTGCACACGGCCGGGGCGGACAGACCGCAGCGAGGACAGCATCGCATCAGATGAAAAAAGGTTTTTACACCATCATGGCCGCGCAGTTTTTTTCGTCGCTGGCCGACAATGCGCTTCTGATCGCTGCTATCGCACTGCTGAAAGATCTTCACGCTCCGAACTGGATGACGCCGCTGCTCAAGCTGTTCTTTGTGCTGTCGTACGTCGTGCTGGCCGCCTTCGTGGGCGCCTTCGCCGACTCCCGTCCGAAAGGGCGCGTGATGTTCGTCACCAATACCATCAAGGTAGTCGGCTGCATTACGATGCTGGTCGGCGCGCACCCGTTGCTGGCCTACGGCATCGTGGGTTTCGGCGCGGCGGCCTACTCGCCCGCCAAATACGGGATTCTCACCGAACTGCTGCCGCCCGACCGGCTGGTCGCCGCGAACGGCTGGATCGAAGGCACCACGGTCGGGTCGATCATCCTGGGCACGGTACTCGGCGGCGCCCTGATCAGTCCGCATATCGCCGCACCCATCCTCAGATACCACATTCCCACAGTCCACACGCCCGCTGAAGCGGCGATGCTGGTGATCATGGCGATCTATGTGATCGCGGCGCTCTTCAATCTGCGCATTCCCGATACCGGCGCGCGCTACCCGAAACAGGAGCGCGGCCCGATCAAGCTCGTCACCGATTTCGCCGACTGTTTTCTCGTGCTGTGGCGCGACAAGCTCGGCCAGATCTCACTCGCCGTCACCACGCTTTTTTGGGGCGCCGGCGCGACGCTGCAATTCATCGTACTGAAGTGGGCCGAGGTGTCGCTCAGCATGTCGCTCTCGGAAGCGGCGATCCTGCAGGCGGTAGTGGCCGTCGGCGTGGCGGCAGGCGCGATTTTCGCAGCCTCGCGGGTGCCCTTGAAGAAGTCGCTCTCGGTGCTGCCGGTCGGCATCATGATGGGTATCGCCGTGATGCTGATGGCCTTCTACACCCGCGATCTGTTTCCCGCGCATTGGGGTCTGTATTTCGGCCGCGTACATGTGCCGGGCTACCTGATCGTCGCGTATATCTTCCTGATGATCGTCGGCAGCCTGTCGGGCTTCTTCGTCGTACCGATGAATGCGCTGCTCCAGCATCGCGGTCACGTACTGCTGTCGGCGGGTCACTCCATCGCCGTGCAGAACTTCAACGAAAATCTCTCGGTACTCGTGATGCTGTGCCTGTACGCGGTGCTGGTGTGGCTCGACGTACCGGTCTCGGCCGTGATCGTGCTGTTCGGCAGCTTCGTCTGCGTGATGATGTGGTTCGTGATGCGGCGCCACCAGGCGAATCAGCGCGCGTTCGATTCGGTCGCGCTGATCGGCGAAGTCAAGCACTGACCTGCGGCGAGCACGTCTCTTACTGCCCGCGCCTTTCTCCTTTCCTCGCTTTGCCATGACTCAACCCATTCCCAATGTGCTGACGATCGCCGGTTCCGATTCCGGCGGCGGCGCCGGCATTCAGGCCGACCTGAAGGCTTTCTCCGCGCTCGGCGCCTATGGCGCGAGTGTGATCACGGCGCTCACCGCGCAGAACACACGCGGTGTCACGGCGATTCATACGCCGGAGCCCGCCTTCATCACCGCGCAACTCGATGCGGTGTTCGACGACATCCGCATCGATGCGGTGAAGATCGGCATGCTTGCGAATGCGCCGATTGCGCGTGCGGTCGCCGATGCGCTGCGGCGGCACAAACCGAAGCACATCGTGCTCGACACCGTCATGATTTCGAAGAGCAATCACGCGTTGCTGCTGCCGGATGCGGTTGCGGCCGTGCGTGAGGAGTTGTTGCCGCTCGCCGATCTGCTGACACCGAATCTGCCGGAAGCAGCGGCGTTGCTAGGCGTGGCAGCCGCAACCGACGAAGCCGGCATGGTCGCGCAGGGCGACGCGCTGCGTGCGCTCGGTGCGCACGCGGTGCTGATGAAGGGCGGCCATCTGAGCTCGACGGATAGTCCGGACTGGCTCGTGCAGGACAGCGGCACGCTGCGCCTGGGCGGCCCCCGTGTGCCAGTGAAGAATACGCATGGCACGGGTTGCACGTTGTCGTCGGCGATTGCTGCGCTGATTCCGCAACGCGGCGATCTGGCGAGCGCGGTTGCCGACGCCAAGCTGTATCTGACCGGCGCCTTGCAAGCGAGCGATCGGCTCGATGTCGGCAGCGGCGTCGGACCGGTGCATCATTTTTATCGGTGGTGGTGAGGCACGAAATACAGGGCGCCGACGCCGTCGCTTTGCGGTCACTGCTACCGCCCCGCGTAGGCCTGTGCCTCCTCTGGCCACGCGTCCGGCACGATGAAGCCGCGCGAGCGTTCGATCAGATGGCCGGCGCCGTCGGCCGCGAACGCCGCGACCATCGTCGGGCCATGCAGTTGTGAAATTTGCGCGGCGAGCGCTTGCGCATTGACGAAAGCGGGCACCGCGCCCTCTGCTCGTTCCGTTTCCCCCGCTTCGCCCCGCGTATCCGCCTCATGCCGCCTCGGTGCGAGCCATTCCAACCTGGGCAGCACACGCCATGTCTGCGCATGTGCCGCGGCAAAGTCCGGCCAATCGCTGCGGGTCACCCACCAGCCGCGTCCGTGCGACGGATCGAGCTCGGCAGGATCGACCGGCGTTTCGCCAGCATTCTCACCAGCACGATAAAACAACCAGCCTTTGATGAACATCTGCGGCGTCCACGGCCCGGCATAGCCGACCGATGCAAACTCTTCGCGCGCGCTCAACGGCAGTTGATGATTCAGCAGATGCGCCAGCTTCAGATCGAAGCGGTCTTTCAGGTTCGGGCCGACGTAGTCGGCTAAACGCGCCGCCAACCGCGCGCGTCGTTCGCCGGCGTGCAGATAGCACTTCACCGCCAACTCCCAATGCAGCCGCGCGCCCCGCTGCGTCTGCACCAGAAAATCGCATTCGCCGAGCGTGACGCCCGCGCGCCGCAGTGGCACGCCGGCCGCGACCAGCCGCGCCGCGGGTCCATGTTGCAGAAACCATGCGAGCAGCCGCTCGGCGTACCGGCCCAGACGCGTGATCCGCGTCGCCGCGAGGTCGCGCTGCAATTCGGCCGGATCGGCGTCGAGCGTGAATAGCCAGTCGACGATCGCTTGAGCTTCTTGCGGCGTGTCAAAGGGACTGGCGAGCACGCCCACCGGTGGTTGCGCGCGCAACAGATCGGCGCTTAGCAGCAACCACGCGAGATCGCGCACCGCCGGGTCGCGCAATGTATCGAGCAGCTTCTCGAGGACGGCCGAGGATGTGCCGGGCGCAGCGGCGAGGCGTGCCGTCGGTCTGCTCGCGTTTGTCACTTTGCCGCGTTGGACGGCACGCCGCCCGCCGCGAGCCACGTGTCGCGCGCGAGGCACAGGTCCGCCCAGGCCTTCGCCTTGTCGGGCAGGCTGCGCAGCAGATACGCCGGGTGATAGGTGACGATGACCGGCACCCCTTCGTATTCGTGCACGCGCCCGCGCAGCGACGAAATGCTCGCGTCGGTTTTCAGCAGACTTTGCGCGGCGAAGCGGCCGAGCGCGACGATCAGCTTCGGCTTGACCAGCGCGACCTGGCGTTGCAGATAAGGCTCGCAACGCGCGACTTCGTCCGGCTCGGGATTGCGGTTGCCCGGCGGGCGGCACTTGATCACGTTCGCGATATAGACATTGGTGTCGCGCGCGAGCGTCAGCGCACGCAGCATGTTGTCGAGCAACTTGCCGGCCTGGCCGACGAACGGCTCACCCAGGCGGTCTTCGTTCTCGCCCGGGGCTTCGCCGATCAGCATCCAGTCGGCGTTGCGGTCGCCGACGCCGAACACCGTGTTCGTGCGTTTCTCGCACAGACGGCAGCGTTCGCACGCGGCGACGCGCGCGCTCAACGCGTCCCAGTCGAGCGTCTGGATCGACGACGGCTCGGGCGCCTCGCGGCGCGCTTCGGCGCCTGATTGGACAGGCTGATCATCGAACCACGCGAAATCGTCGTCGGGAGGCGCTTCGAACGCAGGCGGCTCAGGCGCACGAGACTGCTGCGACGGCTGCCGCGCTTCGACTGGCGTTTGTGCGGAATCGGCTTGTTGAGCTTCGCCTGTGCGCATCGCAGGTCGCGTCCCCTCGTGTGCGAGCGCGGACGACAACGGCCCGGGCGCCCCCACACGCGAATCGTCACGCCGCGCTACCTGATCCGCCAACGCAGCAGCGCCCTGCTCGACGGCGGCTTCAGCAGCGGGCTCCTGCGCCACCGACATCCCGCGACGCACCCACAGCGGCGCGAGTCCGAACTCTTCCAATACCGACTCATGCAGCGCCATCTGCGCCCTCCGTGGCAAACGAGAAACGCATCACGATGGCGTCCTCCCGGCTGCGATGCCGCGCCGGATAATAGTTTTTGCGCCGGCCGATCGACGCAAAGCCGAAGCGTTCGTAGAGCCGGATCGCCCGATGATTCGACGGCCGCACTTCGAGCAGCAGGCCTTCGAGTTTTTCGGCGCGCGTGATGCGCACCGCTTCGCGCAGCAGCGCGAGCCCGGCGCCGGCGCCTTGCGCGGCGGGGGTCACGCACAAATTGAGCAGATGCATCTCATCGACGACTGGCATCAGCACGCAATAGCCGATCAGCGTGCCTGTTACGTGACGCAGACAGATGCCGAAATAGCCGTTGCGCAGCGAGTCGCCGAAATTGCCGCGACTCCAGGGGAATTCGTAGGCGATCTTTTCGATGGCGGCGACTTCGTCCAGATCGCCTTCGGTCATCGGCGACATGTAGCGGTCCGCCAGCAACACGCCGCTCATTGCCCGCCCTCACCTTGATGCGTGTCATGCGCCAGCCTGGCGGCAGCTTGCTCGGCTTTGGCCGCTTTTTCGGCGACGCGCTCCGCCGTGGTCTGGGCAACCTTATCGCGGATGTATTCCGGCGCGGCCTGGTCGGCGCGCACGGTACGGCCGGCACGAAACGCGCGCAGCGCCGCGTGCGCGAGCGGCACGGCATGCGGCAGCGCTTCGCCGTCGACGGTTCGCGCGGCAGCGACGGCGGGTAGCCGCGCGCCGAAGACCGCGGCGGCATTGCCTGCCAGCGTGAAGGGTACGTCGGGCAAAACGAGTCGTTCCGGCGCATCGAGCGAAGCCGGTTGAAGCGTGCGCCATTCGCCAGGCGCTGCGTCCCAGGCGTAGTCGGCCCAATAGATTTCGTCCATGCGGGCGTCGAGCGCGGCGAGCACGCGGGTCGCCGACGGATCGCGCAGCCGGGCGCTTTCCGCGCAGGCCAGCAGTGTGCTGACCGGCACGACCGGCAGGTTCAGGCCGAATGCGAGGCCTTGAGCGACACCGGTTGCGGTGCGAAGGCCGGTGAATGAGCCCGGGCCGGAGCCGAAGGCAATGGCGTTGCAGTCAGTCAGTTTCAGGCCGGCTTCGTCGAACAGTTCGCGAATTGCGGGTAGCAGGCGCGTGCTGGAGACCGCGCCGGTTTGCTCGTGACGCACCCAGATTAGAGGTTCGACGCGGCCTTGGTCCGCCGCGGCGCGGACAGCGGACAAAAGCGCTACCGAGCAGAATTCGGTCGAGGTATCGAGGGCAAGAAGCACAGTTTGAGTCATGGACCGTATTGTAATCGGCACTGCGCGCGCGGATGCGGTTTTGGATATGCCCGCCTTGGGCACTGAATGTTTGGAATAAGCCCTCGGCCTCAGGGCAGTCGCCAATTGTTATGATCATCGGCCAGCCAAAACCCACCCGCCCGGCGGGCAAAACCACAATGACAGACATCAACGCGCAATTCGTTCAGGCCCAGGAAGACGCAAAGCAACTGCCGGAGCGTCCAGGCAACCTCACCCTTCTGCGCCTCTACGCCCTCTTCAAGCAGGCCAACGACGGCGACGTCCACGGCGACAAGCCCGGCTTCACCGACATCGTCGGCAAATACAAGTACGACGCGTGGGGCGCGCTCAAAGGCACCGCGCAAGACGCCGCCAAGCAGCAATACATCGACCTCGTCGAGTCCCTGAAAAGCGGCGCATCGGCCTGAACCCGCCCCGCTGGCGGAAATTGGCGGCCAAACTGCGGCCAAACGGCAAGCCAAGCGAAAGTTTTCCGCCAGGAAACGTCCTAAGAGTGGCGCAGTGCAACAAAAGCCTATACAATCCTGCCTGCGCTTCACTGCTTTGCCCGGCTCTCCACTAGCGGCCTTTGCGGCGCAGCGCCTCGTAGCGTTTAGCTCCAATCCAGTTTAGAACCTGTCCCCTCCTGCCTAGCCCCCTACGGGCGATCATGTCCCAGGCTGGCGGCACGCCATATTGGCATGTCGCATCCGATACAGCTTCTAACGAAAAGCTCGCCTTTATTGTTGCGAGCTGCCCCCGTTTTTCGATTTGCTCGCTGCTTCTTTGCTCGCTGAATCCGACGACTTGGGTATGCCGATTGGCGCCGACGTTTTAATTCCCTGTGTTTCAAGGATTCTCATGACTTCGAGCAATACCCCCAGCAGCCCGTTGAACGCCATCGCCGATCAAGCCCTCGGTCTCGTTGACAGCAATGTTGCACCCGCGCAAGCCGCAGCACTCGCTGCCGCTCCGGAAGCTGTCGCCGCAGAAGCCGCAGCGCCGGCCGGCCCGTCGTTCGCGTCGCTCGGTCTGTCCCCGGATGTCGTCTCCGCGCTGACCGCCACTGGCTACCAAACTCCGACTCCGGTTCAGCAACGCGCGATCCCCGCCGCCATCGCCGGCCGCGATCTGATGGTCTCGAGCCCGACCGGTTCGGGCAAGACCGCCGCGTTCATGCTGCCCGCCATCGAACGTTTCTCGCAACTGCAAAAAACGCAAGCCAACCAGCCGCGCGAACCGCGTCCGGCTGATGGCGCCCGCACGCGCCGTCCGCAGCCGGTTGCCCGTCCGACCATGCTGGTTCTGACGCCGACCCGCGAACTCGCGATGCAGGTCACCACGGCCGCCGCTACGTACGGCAAGCACCTGAAGCGCCTGCGCACCGTCAGCATTCTGGGCGGCGTCGCTTACGGTCAACAGCTGATGCTGCTGGCAAAGAACCCGGAAATCCTGGTTGCTACGCCGGGCCGTTTGATCGACCACCTGGAACGCGGCCGTATTGATCTGTCGCAACTGCAGATCCTCGTGCTCGACGAAGCCGACCGCATGCTGGACATGGGCTTCATCGAAGACATCGAAACGATCGTTGCCGCTACGCCAGCCACGCGTCAAACCATGCTGTTCTCGGCCACGCTCGACGGCAAGATCGGTTCGCTGACCGGCCGTCTGCTGAAGGATCCGGAGCGGATCGAGATCGTTCAACGCCTCGAACAACGCACCAACATTGCGCAAACCGTCCACTACGTCGACGACCGCGATCACAAGGACCGTCTGCTCGACCATCTGCTGCGCGA
Source organism: Paraburkholderia sp. IW21 (assembly GCF_041321145.1). Taxonomy (NCBI): domain Bacteria; kingdom Pseudomonadati; phylum Pseudomonadota; class Betaproteobacteria; order Burkholderiales; family Burkholderiaceae; genus Paraburkholderia; species Paraburkholderia sp. IW21. The sequence continues at coordinate 335,364 of NZ_JBGGWA010000003.1, forward strand.
TTCGGGCCTCGACCAGGCTATCGTGTTCACGGCGACCAAGATGGAAGCAGACCAACTGGCCGGCCGTCTGGCCGACGCCGGTTTCGAATCGGCTGCCCTGCACGGCGATCTGCCGCAAGGCGCGCGTAACCGCACGATCCGCGCCCTGCGCGAGCGCCGTGTGCGCGTGCTGGTCGCAACAGACGTCGCCGCTCGCGGTATCGACATCCCGGGCGTCACGCACGTGTTCAACTACGATCTGCCGAAGTTCGCTGAAGACTACGTGCACCGTATCGGCCGTACCGGCCGTGCTGGCCGCTCGGGTATCGCAGTGAGCCTCGTGCATCACGCGGAACAAGGCGCGCTCAAGCGCATCGAGCGCTTCGTGCGCACCCCGCTGGCGGTCAACGTCGTGGCAGGTTTCGAGCCGCGCAAGTCGGCTCCGGCGGGCGGCGGTGGCCGTCCTGGCTTTGGCGGCCGTGGCCGTCCGGGCGGTGGCAATGGCGGCGCTGGCCGTCGCTTCGGCAGCGGCAGCGGTGCTGGCAAGCCGGCCGGTAACGGCGGCGGTTCGCGCAGTGGCAGCGGTAGCGGCAATGGCGGCGGCTGGGCCGGCAAGTCGGCTGGCAGCGGTTCCGGTTCGCGCGAAGGCTTCGGCGGTTCGCGTGACGGCGGCTACGGCGCACGCCGCAGCGACGGCCCGCGTACGGCGCGTCGCGGCAGCTAAGCCACAACCAGACAGATCAGGCAATCGCATTTACGTAGCTCGTTCAGTACGTAAGGCGGCCTGAAAAGACCCGGACAGCCCTGCGCTGTTCGTCAGTCGAAAGAAACCGGTGCTCAGGCATCGGTTTTTTTTCGTCCGGACTTTGGTCATCCCCGATATTTCACGATGTGGAAAATTTTTTTGCGTCGTAAAAAATCGTGCTGCACGGCACAAGAAACCCTATTGCAAGATGGAAAAAGACGTTTCTTAATGCGGAATGAACATCATAAACAATTGATTTTTAACAACAATAAATATTCAAAAAACGCTGCTGGACCGCTATTGTGCGACCGTCGATTTGCCTAGACTCTTATATAAGACTTCACGAAACAAAACGCCTAAAAGGGCCAGCCGTTTCGACGAAGACAGAGTTACCCATCCATTACAGGCAACCAAGGAGCACACCATGTCCCGCGAGCAACAAGCCAAGCAACTCCAGCAGCAATGGGAAACCGATCCGCGTTGGAAAGGCATCAAGCGCACGTACAGCGCCGAAGACGTGGTGCGTCTGCGCGGTTCGGTGCCGGTCGAGCACACACTGGCCAGGCGCGGCGCGGAAAAGCTGTGGGAATCGATCCACAACGAGCCGTTCGTCAACGCACTCGGCGCGCTGACCGGCAACCAGGCGATGCAACAGGTGAAGGCCGGTCTGAAGGCGATCTACCTGTCGGGTTGGCAAGTGGCGGGCGACGCGAACGTAGCCGGTGAAATGTACCCGGACCAGTCGCTGTATCCGGCGAACTCGGTGCCGCTCGTCGTGAAGCGCATCAACAATACGCTGACACGCGCTGACCAGATCCAGTGGTCGGAAGGCAAGAATCCGGGCGACGAAGGCTATATCGACTACTTCGCACCGATCGTCGCCGACGCGGAAGCCGGTTTCGGCGGCGTGCTGAACGCATTCGAACTGATGAAGGCCATGATCGAAGCCGGCGCTGCGGGCGTCCACTTCGAAGACCAGCTCGCGTCGGTCAAGAAGTGCGGCCACATGGGCGGCAAGGTGCTCGTGCCGACCCGCGAAAACATCGCCAAGCTGACCGCCGCGCGTCTCGCCGCCGACGTCTCCGGCACGCCGACCGTGCTGCTGGCCCGCACCGACGCGGAAGCCGCCGACCTGATCACGTCGGACGTCGATGACAACGACAAGCCGTTCCTGACGGGCGAACGCACGGTGGAAGGCTTTTACCGCACGAAGCCGGGTCTGGAACAGGCGATCTCGCGTGGTCTCGCCTACGCGCCGTACGCCGATATGATCTGGTGCGAAACCGGCAAGCCGGACCTCGAGTTCGCGAAGAAATTCGCCGACGCGATTCACAAGGAATTTCCGGACCAGCTGCTGTCGTACAACTGCTCGCCGTCGTTCAACTGGAAGAAGAACCTGGACGACGCAACCATCGCCAAGTTCCAGCGCGAACTCGGCGCAATGGGCTATAAATTCCAGTTCATCACGCTGGCCGGCTTCCATGCGCTGAACTACTCGATGTTCAATCTGGCGCACGGTTATGCCCGCAATCAGATGACCGCCTTCGTCGAAATGCAGCAGGCTGAATTCGCCGCGGCCGAAAAGGGCTTCACCGCCGTGAAGCACCAGCGCGAAGTCGGCACCGGCTACTTCGACGCCGTGACGCAAACGGTCGAACGCGACGCCTCGACAACGGCGCTGCACGGGTCGACGGAAGACGAACAGTTCTTCGACAAGAAGGTCGCCTAAGTCACTACCGCTACCCTGCGGTCTGATCGCAAGGACGCGCAAGGACGACAAGGCAGACGAAAAAGCGGCCCCGCTAGAGGGTCGCCGTCAGGGAGGAACAAAGCTCATCGGGGCTGAAGTACGCCGGTCTGCCCCGATGGCTGGAATCTGGACGAGATGGACGCAGCGGAGACAAAAGCCAGCACAACGAAGCGTGCGGCGAGCATAGGACGCGCCGGCCTGATCGCCGGCGCGTTTTTCTTTGCCCTTCAGGAAACGAGAATCGCAGGCATGCACCTCAGCGGTACACGATCACCGGAATCTTGGTATGCGTGAGCACTCGCTGCGTCTCGCTGCCGATCAGCAAGCTGCCGAGGCCGCGGCGCCCATGCGAAGCCATGAAAATCACGTCGCAGCCGCCCTGTTCGGCCGCTTCGATGATCCCGAGATACGGCGCCGGGTGCACACTGGTGCGGCTGTCGAACGCGACACCGACACGGCGCGCGGCCAGTTCCACTTCTCGTAGATGCACACGCGCTTCGCGCTCGCTGCGCTGCAGGAATTCGGCCGGCGGCTCAATCACCACGTCGGAGAACGGCGAGTACGGATATTGCGGGAGACAGGCGTAGGCGGTGACGCGTGCGCCGACGGCCTGCGCAAGATCGATCGCGCCGTCCATCGCTTTGCGTGACAGGTCGGAACCGTCGGTCGGAACCAGGATGTGCCTGAACATGATGCCCTCCGTCGCCGCCTGCGCGAGCGCGGCGTCAGCGTCCAACGAGGCTCGGCATGCAAGCCGCTTCAATCGATTGTAGTTCCAAGAAGTGAGGTCAAGGCCGTCGTGCGGGTCTGTCCGCATATCGGAAACCCCGTGCGCGAGCCGGTGTGAAGGTTAAGCAACGCTGCATCAGGATTGCGCGAGATCGCCGGACCTCAGCCGGCCTCAGCCCCAGTAACCGGGATGACCGTACGTATGCTTGAGAAAGTCCAGAAACAGCCGAACCCGCAGCGGCAAATGCCGGCGCTGTGGAAAAACCGCGTGGATGCCGATTGGCGGCGCCGCGAATTCGTCGAGCACGCTGACCAGCCGCCCGGCGGCGATGTCCGTGCCGACCTCCCACCACGAGCGCCACGCGAGCCCGTAACCTTCGAGGCACCACTCGTGCAGCACCGCGCCGTCCGAGCATTCCATCGTGCCGGACACCTTGATCGACACGACCTTGTCGCCCTGCTGGAACATCCAGCCGCGCTGCTGGTTGGCGCTCGCACCGAGCGCGAGGCAGTTGTGATGCGCGAGATCGGCCAGCGTGTGCGGCGCGCCGCGCCGGCTCAAGTACGACGGCGAGGCCACACACACGCGGCGGTTTTCGCCGAGCTTGAGCGACACCAGCGAGGAATCCGGCAACTCGCCCAGGCGCACGGCGCAGTCAAACCCCTCATTGACCAGGTCGACCAGCCGGTCGGACAAGTCGAGCGTGATCGACACATCCGGATGCGCCACGGTGAAAGCCGGCACCAACGGCGCGACGTGCCGGCGCCCAAAACCGGCCGGCGCCGACAGCCGCAAATGCCCACTCGCTTTCACGCCGCCCGCCGACACGCTGGCCTCGGCGTTCTGCATGTCGTGAATGACGCGCTGACAGTCTTCGAGAAACGCCGAGCCTTCGAAGGTCAGCGTGATCTTGCGCGTGGTGCGTACCAGCAATTTGACGCCGAGACGCTCTTCGAGTGCATCGATGCGGCGACCGATGATCGCGGGCGCGACACCTTCGGCCGATGCCGCGGCGGACAGGCTGCCCTTGGCCGCGACGGTTACAAAGGTCTCGATCTGCTTGAAACGGTCCATGGGGTAGCGGAGCCGCAACTGCGCGGGAAAGTGGTCGGTGCGCGTCAGATTAGGTGTATGAAAGTAAAAGATCAAGTGATGTTTAGCCTCTTTTTTAGCGTAGAGCATCACTAATACAATCCGTCCTGACCTCTGATAGGAGTGCACGGCAATGTCGGCCACAACGACACTCTCCCCTAAAGCAGTGATTTTCGACGCGTACGGCACGCTTTTCGACGTGCATTCGGTAATCGCTGCCGCTGAGCAGATGTTCCCCGGCCACGGCGATGCGCTCTCGCAGCTGTGGCGCCAGAAACAGATCGAATACACGCAACTGCGCACGCTCGCGGATCCGGCCGGCGCGCACTACCGTCCGTTTTGGGACATCACGCTCGACGCCTTGCGCTTCGCCACCAAGAAGCTGCACCTCACGCTGGGCCGCGCGGCCGAGAAGCGTCTGATGGACGAATATGCGTGCCTGTCCGCCTTCCCCGATACCGTGCCGGCGCTGCGCCAGTTGCGCGACGCGCCTTTAGCGTCGAATGCGTCGGCGCTCAGCAAACCCGGCTCACGGCCCGGACTCGCGATCCTCTCGAACGGCAATCCGCAAATGCTCGACATCGCCGTGAAGAGCGCCGGCATGACGGGCCTGTTCGACCCTGTTCTGTCCGTCGACAGCGTGCGCGCCTACAAACCCTCGCCCGCCGCCTACGCGCTCGGCACGCAAGCCTTCGACGCAGAGCCGCGCGAAATCGTCTTCGTGTCGTCGAACGGTTGGGACGTGGCCGGCGCGAGCTGGTTTGGTTTCACCACTTTCTGGCTTAACCGGCAAAACGCACCAGCCGAAGAACTGGGCGTCACCCCGCATGGCGCGGGCGGAGGCATGAACGATCTGCTCGTTTTTCTGAAGACCCTCGCGTCGCCCGGCCGCCATGGCAGTACCGGCGGCAACGGCAACCCCGGCGGCAGCCGCACGCGCCACAGCCCTGGCGCATGACGGCTACCCACTGGACTCGCGACGTAACCCAACCGCATTTCAACATTTGCATCTTTGCAATCTGACCGACCAAGGAGAAACCATGGCGAATCCGCTGTCATCGTTGTCGCTGCCGCAGGGCATGGAAATCACGGCTGAAATCAAGCCGGGCTATGAAGCGATTCTCACCCGCGAAGCGCTCGAACTCGTCGCTGCGCTGCATCGCACGTTCGAACCGCGCCGTCAGCAGTTGTTGCAGGCTCGTGTGGAGCGCACGAAGCGGCTCGATGCCGGCGAGCGTCCCGACTTCCTCGCCGAAACGAAAAGCGTGCGTGAAAGCGACTGGAAGATCGCGCCGCTGCCGCAGGATCTGCAATGCCGCCGCGTGGAAATCACCGGTCCGGTCGAGCGCAAGATGATCATCAACGCGCTCAATTCGGGCGCGGATTCGTACATGACCGACTTCGAAGATTCGAATGCGCCGAGCTGGGATAACCAGATTACCGGCCACATCAATCTGAAGGACGCGGTGCGCCGGACGATTTCGCTCGACCAGAACGGCAAGACATACAGGCTGAACGACAAGGTCGCCACGCTGATCGTGCGTCCGCGCGGCTGGCATCTGGACGAGAAGCATGTGACGGTGGACGGCAAGCGCGTGTCCGGCGGTATCTTCGACTTTGCGCTCTTCATGGTTCACAACGCGAAGGAACTGGTCTCGCGCGGCTCCGGCCCCTACTTCTATCTGCCGAAGATGGAAAGCCATCTGGAAGCGCGCCTGTGGAACGACATCTTTGTCGCCGCGCAGGAAGCGGTCGGCGTGCCGCGCGGCACGATTCGCGCGACCGTGTTGATCGAAACGATCGTCGCCGCTTTCGAAATGGACGAGATCCTGTATGAGCTGCGCGAACATAGCTCGGGCCTGAACGCCGGTCGTTGGGACTACATCTTCTCCGCGATCAAGAAGTTCAAGAGCGACCGCGATTTCTGTCTCGCCGACCGCTCGCAGATCACGATGACGTCACCGTTCATGCGTGCCTACGCGCTGCTGTTGCTGAAGACCTGTCATCGCCGCAATGCTCCGGCCATCGGCGGCATGAGCGCGCTGATCCCGATCAAGAACGATCCGTCGGCAAACGACAAGGCGATGGGCGGCGTGCGCTCCGACAAGGCGCGCGATGCCGGCGACGGTTACGACGGGGGCTGGGTCGCGCATCCGGGCCTCGTGCCGATCGCGATGGAAGAATTCGTCAAGGTACTCGGCGACAAGCCGAATCAGATCGGCAAGCAACGCGACGACGTGCTCGTCACGGCCACCGACCTGATGGACTTCCGTCCCGAAGCGCCGATCACCGAAGGCGGACTGCGCAACAACATCAACGTCGGCATCCACTACCTGGGTGCGTGGCTCGCGGGCAATGGCTGCGTGCCGATTCATAATCTGATGGAAGACGCCGCCACCGCGGAAATCTCGCGCTCGCAAGTGTGGCAATGGATCCGCTCGCCGAAGGGCAAGCTCGACGACGGCCGCAAGGTCACGGCCGAGCTGGTGCGCGAACTGTCGGCGCAGGAACTCGACAAGGTGAAGGAGGCAGTGGGCGGCGATACGAAGCCATACGATCGCGCCGCACAAATCTTCGAAGAAATGTCGACGTCGGAGCAGTTCACCGACTTCCTGACGCTGCCGCTGTACGAGGAAATCTGAGGCATCTGAGCGGCCTCAGGCATCAGCAACCCACGACGTCGTACCAGGCTCGCTTTCACCCGCCACGCATGATGAAAGAGCGGCCTGGGTCGCAAGACTGACCGACCGGACGGCCCGACAGGCGCATGCCTGCCGGGCCGTTTTTTTATGCGCTTGCGGTGCGCTGGGGATGTGTTCAGTCAGCGCGTGCCGCGGTACTCGACCCAATCGCCCGACTTGATTTCCGGCTGGCCCTTCACCGTATTGGGCGCGACTGGATAGAAACGGCAGTTCACGACGCTACCGTCCACTTTCACCATCACTTCGCGCGCGAGGAAACGATCTTCGACGCCGGGATACACGGCTTCGATCTCGTCGAGCACCGCAACCAGTTCATCGTCGATTTCGTAGACGTCGCCTGTGACGTCCACGCCCGCTTCGTCGACCACCAGGCCCGGATACAAGCCGAAGTCGAACAGATGGCCGCGGACCGTAGCCGTGCCGAGCCTATTCGGCGCGGCGATGTCGTTGCGCGCAGCGGCCTCGCTGATGTCGTTCACTTCACCGGCCCGCAACGTGCCGTATACAAAGACGGTCTGCATCGTTGTCTGCTCTCCTTAAGTATGGGATCAACCTGCTTCAATGTAGCCGAGGATTCAGTTCAGCGGTGCGCTCGCCACCAGCACGCCGTCGATATCCGCATAGATCCATTCGCCGGGCCGCACCAGCGCGCCCGGCAATTGCACCGGCACGTCGCGTTCGCCCGTGCCGAGCTTCTGGCCGCGCCGCGGACACGTTGCCAACGCTGCCACGCCGACATTGACTTCATTGAGCTCCAGCGTATCGCGCACACAGCCGTTCAACACGATACCCGCCCAGCCATTCTGCTCCGCAATTTGCGCGAGGTTGCCGCCCACCAGCGCGCAACGCAGACTGCCGCCGCCGTCGACCACCAGCACGCGGCCCGCGCCCTCCTCTTCGAGCGTGGCGCGCACCAGCGCATTGTCTTCAAACACCTTCAACGTAACCGCCTCGCCGCTGAAACACTCGGCGCGGCTGAACAGATGAAAGACCGGCTCGAGCACGCGCAACGTGCCGAGCGCCAATTGGTCCTCGTGCGCGTCGCACAGGTCAGCGGTTGCCAGGCTCATGGGGTGCTCCTCGGGATCCGTGCAATCGGGACATTATGCAACGACGACTCCAACGTAACACCTACAATAAGAAGCCCATGGTGGTTTTGAGTTCCGCGCGTGTGGGTTTTGCGCCTGTAGGCCGCACCCAGCACCAGCGTAGCGATAGTGGATTGGATTTTCATATGCCGATGCGTTCCGCGCATACGGGTCTGCGCTTGCGGGCTCGGTTGGGGGTTCGACGCGTGTGGGCGCCGTACTTTTTTAAGCTCCGTTCATTGGATCGATCTTCACCATGAATTCGACCGCCGACTCAGACCCATCGAGCCAGGTCCACTTCGCCGACATTCCGCCCGAATTCCAGCCGACGGCAACGCACCCGATCCGCGTGCGCTCGCGGCCGATGCCGTCCGGCTGGCGCATTGCGCGCCACACGCACGCGTGGGCGCAGGTGGCGTACGCCTCGCGCGGCGTGTTGCGGGTCGCGACGACCGGCACGACGTGGATGGTGCCGCCGTCGCGGGCGATCTGGGTGCCCCCGCATGTGACGCACGAAGTGGTCGCCGTCGAAGACGCATTCCTGCGCACGCTCTACATCACCGAAAGTACCGTGCCGGCGGGACTGGATACACCGCGCGTCGTCGAAGTATCTGATCTGCTGCGCGAAGTGATTGCCGCACTCGATACGCCCGGCATTTCAGCGACGCGCGAGCAGTTGCTAGGCGCGCTCGCGCTCGACGAACTGACGCGTTCGGAACCGCTGCCTCTGTCTGTCCCAATGCCCAACGAGAAGCGCCTGCGCGCGCTGTGCGAGGCGGTGATCGCGGACCCGACGCACGGCGAATCGCTGGAGCAATGGGCATCGAGCGTGGGGGCGAGCACGCGCACGATTGCGCGGCTGTTCCGTCAGGAACTCGGCGTGAGCTTTTCGCAATGGCGTCAGCAGGCGATTCTGGCGCGCGCGATTCCGCTGTTGAGCCAGGGGCGGCCGCTGTCGCATGTCGCGCAGGAGTTGGGCTATCAGAGCCAGAGCGCGTTCTCGGCGATGTTCCGGCGGGCATTCGGCGAAAGTCCTCGCGCGTTCATCGAGCGTGGGTCTGAGCATCGTGTGGAGAACGGGGAGCGTGGCGATGCAGACGCCGACGAGGAGACGGCACAAGAACGCACGGATACCTCGAATGGTTTCGAGCGATGATCGTTCGCCGGCTGCGGTAGCCTGGTGCGGCTGATCCCGTCAAACGCGCCGCGCCAGATGACGGATCGCACCGAGTTGCGCAAGACGCGGCCCGGTCAGCTTATAGCCCTTGCGCTGATACAGCCGGGCGGCAGGATTGTCGACGAACACACGCAATTGCAACTCGTGCAGTCCGCGCTCGCGTGCCCATTGATGCGACATATCAAGCAGATACGTACCGGCACCAAGCCGCCGATGCCCTTCGGCAATCTGCACGTCGCGGATATGGAGCGAATCCCCTTCCTGGGTGATGCGCAGCACGCCGATCGGCTTGCCGTCCATTTCGAGAATGAAATTCTCCGACTCCCGCCAGCTTCCGAGAAACAGATCGCCACGCCAGACCAGATGGTGCCGGTGATAGTAGCCGCCCATGTTATTGCGGGTCAGCGCCTCGGCGAACTCGAAATCGTCCATGCCGGCGCGGCGCAGATGAAACAGTGACGGAGCTTCGGTTGGATCGAACATGGCGGAACGACGAAGATGAGTCGGGTCAACGGTAAAACAGCCCGTGCGCGCTGGCAATGGCTGTTTGTCCCGAGCATACCCAGGCAGGATGGACCTCGGAAATAAAAAAAGCCCACTTCTTTCGAAGTGGGCTTTTTAAAATCTGGCGGAGCGGACGGGACTCGAACCCGCGACCCCCGGCGTGACAGGCCGGTATTCTAACCAACTGAACTACCGCTCCAGATTTTTGCACCGTGGCTTGTGAGCTTTGCTCATTCACCCACTGCACCGCTCATGCTGCTGACCCATGCTGCTCACTGAGCGACGCCGATGTCCTGGCGTCCCCTAGGGGATTCGAACCCCTGTACTCACCGTGAAAGGGTGATGTCCTAGGCCTCTAGACGAAGGGGACAACGTACTGCTTACACCTTTAATGAAAAAGCCCGTTCACGTTTCTATGAACGGGCTTTGTCTGGCGGAGTGGACGGGACTCGAACCCGCGACCCCCGGCGTGACAGGCCGGTATTCTAACCAACTGAACTACCACTCCAGTTTTGCCCATCTTGACTTGCGAGCGTTGGTTTTTTCTCTGCAAGCTGCGCTGCTTTACTGCTACAAAGCGACGCTGATGTTTGGCGTCCCCTAGGGGATTCGAACCCCTGTACTCACCGTGAAAGGGTGATGTCCTAGGCCTCTAGACGAAGGGGACATAATCTTTTCAGATCTGTCTTTAACTCGCTGCTAACTTACGCTAACTTATCAGTTATTTCGTTTCGTCAACAGCAAAGACCGCTATTTTAACTACGTTACAACTGTTTGTGAAGTCTTTTTTGCTACAAGCTCCAGACTTTGGAACCACTTCACTCTGCTCTGATGGTGGAGGTAAGCGGGATCGAACCGCTGACCTCTTGCATGCCATGCAAGCGCTCTCCCAGCTGAGCTATACCCCCCTTGCAGAACAGAAACGAGATTTTAGAGGCCAATTTGCGCTTTGTAAATACCCTTTGAGCAATCGCATGCGACTTTTTTCGCAAGTCGCACGCAAACCCTCTCAATGCAGGCGAGAACGCGCTCAGGCCAACGCTTTTTCAATACGACCCACGACTACATCGCGGCCAAACAGCATCAACACGCTGTCGATCGACGGTGTATGCGTGGTGCCCGCCACCACCAGACGAACCGGCATGGCGAGTTGCGGCATCTTAAGCTTGTGTGCGCCGAGCGTTGCCTTCAATGCGGCAGCGATCGCTTCCTTGGTCCACTCCACCGTTTTAAGCGTTGCAGCCAGATCGGCAAGTGCCGGACGCACGACATCGGTCACGTGCTGCACAAGCGCTTCGGCTTCCGGCGCCGGCGCGCGATAGAACATCGCCGCGTTCTCCGCGATTTCCTTCACCGTCGACGCACGGTCCTTCAGCAAGCCCACCACCGACGTCAAATCAGCGCCTTGCGCAAGGGCGGCTTCAGCGATACCCAGCTCGGCGAAGAAGGGTTTTGCAAGCTCGGCGAGGCGTGCGTTATCCGCTTCCTTGATGTAGTGCGCGTTGAGCCAGTTCAGCTTGTCGTGGTCGTACTGAGCCGGCGACTTGCCCAGATGCTCCAGATCGAACCATTCGACGAATTGCTCACGCGTGAAGATTTCCGCGTCGCCATGGGACCAGCCCAGACGCGCCAGATAATTGACCACCGCTTCCGGCAAGAAACCGGCGTCGCGATAACCCACCACGCTCATCGCGCCGTGACGCTTGCTCATCTTCTCGCCCTGCTCGTTCAGTACGGTCGGCAAGTGCGCGTAAACCGGAGGTTCACCGCCGAGCGCGCGCAGGATGTTGATCTGACGCGGCGTGTTGTTCACGTGATCGTCGCCGCGAATCACGTGCGTGATGCGCATGTCCAGATCGTCGACCACCACGCAGAAGTTGTACGTCGGCGTGCCGTCCGGGCGCGCGATCACGAGGTCGTCGAGTTCTTCGTTTGAAATTTCGATGCGGCCCTTCACGGCGTCGTCCCACGCAACCACGCCGGTGAGCGGATTACGGAAGCGCAACACAGGCTGCACGCCCGCCGGCGGCTCGGGCAGAACCTTGCCGGGTTCCGGGCGCCATGTACCGTCGTAGCGCGGCTTTTCGCCGGCCTCGCGTTGACGCTCGCGCAGGGCATCCAGCTCTTCCGTCGACATGTAGCACGGGTACACGAGGCCCGCGTCCTGCATCTGCTTGAGCACCTCGCGGTAACGGTCCATGCGCTGCATCTGGTAGAACGGACCTTCGTCGAAATCGAGGCCGAGCCATGCCATACCTTCGAGAATGGCGTCGACGGATTCGGAGGTGGAGCGCTCGACGTCGGTGTCCTCGATCCGCAGCACGAAGGTCCCTTTCATCTTGCGCGCGAACGCCCACGGATAAAGCGCGGAGCGAATGTTGCCGAGGTGGATGAAGCCGGTGGGACTCGGTGCGAAACGGGTACGGACGGAGGTGGTCATTAGCGGTTACTCGGAAGACAGGCGCCGGCGCCGTGGCAAACATCGCCAGCGAAGCGCGGCAGCGGACCGCGCCCGTGCGGCAGACAAGCGCCCTGCACGGACACGAAGGAAATAAATGCGAGAGCCGAATTATACCTTCCGAAGGCGTGTTGCCCGCCCTCGTCCGAATGGCCAATGGCAGTGCGAGAGCAGCGCACAAGCGGCACGAAAGTGAACAGTTCAGGGCACCCGAGGGCTTGCTCTGCAACGTTTTATTACCGGGTAGCCGCGCGCCCGAGCCTTTGATTTATGATGTGCGCGCGCTGCGGGTGGGGATAGAACCACAGCGCGTAGATCGCCACCGGCGATTTCTGTCCGTTTGACTATCCGCCTGATCGCGGCACCGGCTTATGCCGATTACGCCGCCCGTGCCGTTGCTGGAGAATGCGTTGAAACCGTCAGCCCCCCGCCTTGCCCGCCGTCGTTTCTCGTTGGCCGCCGCGTCCGCGGTGCTCGCCGCCTGCACTACGACGGGCAGCAAAACCGACAGCACAGCGGTTGCTACCGCGCCCACCGTCAACACGCCCCCGCTCGACAAACCGCAGCGGCCGATTCGCGTCGGCCTCGCCCTAGGCGGCGGCGCCGCACGCGGCTTCGCGCACATCGGCGTCATCAAGGCACTCGAGGCGCGCAATATTCAGGTCGATCTGGTGGCCGGCACCAGCGCGGGTTCGGTGGTCGGCGCACTGTACGCATCGGGGATGAACGGCTTTGCGCTGAACAAGCTCGCGCTGACCATGGACGAAGCGTCGATCAGCGACTGGGCCATGCCGTTCCGCACACGCGGCTTCCTGCAAGGCGTCGCCCTGCAGAACTACCTGAATACGACGCTCAACAACCGTCCGATCGAGAAGATGGTCAAGCCGCTCGGCGTGGTCGCCACCGATCTGAGGACCGGGCAGCCGATCCTGTTCCAGCGCGGCAACACCGGCATCGCGGTGCGCGCGTCATGCAGCGTGCCGTCGATTTTCGAGCCGGTGAAAATCGGCGGCCACGAATATGTGGACGGCGGCCTGGTGAGCCCGGTACCCGCCTCGTTCGCGCGCAAGATGGGTGCGGACTTCGTGATCGCCGTGGATATCTCGCAGCGCCCCGAAAGCGGCCTCACCGCAAGCTCGTTCGACGTGCTGATGCAGACCTTCACGATCATGGGCCAGACGATCAAGGCCTATGAGCTCGACAAGTACGCCGACGTCGTGATCCGGCCGAATCTGGCCGCCATGAGCGGCAGCGATTTTTCGCAGCGCAACGCAGCGATTCTGGCGGGCGAGGAAGCGGTGGCGAAGATGATGCCTGAGTTGCACCGCAAGCTGGCTGCGAGCCGCACCACGGTGTAACCCGCCCGGCCAGCGTCGGTTGCACCAACCGGCGCCCGGGAGTTGCCGTCACGCACGCAGCACCGACACAGCCCGGACAAAGCGCGACAATTCGCCGATACGCCAGCGAGCGCCCAATGCAAAAAGCCTGCTTCGAACGAAGCAGGCTTTTTTGTGCCACCAAACCGCTGGCGCCAAGCTAAATCAGTTATTGATTGCCACCGATCGTCGCATTCACACGCTTACGCAGATCTTCGCCTTCCTGGTATGACGTCTCGATCCGGCGCGCACCCGTGAAACGCTTTTCCCAATAGCCGCTATCCAGATCGTCGACGCGGATCGTGCTGCCCGTAGAGGGCGAATGCACGAACTTGTTGTCGCCGATGTAGATGCCGACGTGCGAGAACGTGCGGCGCATCGTGTTGAAGAAGACCAGATCGCCCGGCTTCAGGTCGCTGACGCGAACCTTTTCGCCGACGCGGCTCATTTCCTCGGCGCGGCGTGGCAGCGCCATACCGAGCGTGTCCTGGAACACGTAGCGAACGAAGCCGCTGCAATCCAGCCCGGAATCGGGCGTATTACCACCCCAACGGTAGCGAACGCCGATCATGTTCAGCGCGCCGACCACCACGTCGCCCGCTTTTCCAGCCATGCCGGAGAGGAACGATTTGGCGCCGCCGTTGCTTTCGGGAGCGGCCGATTGCGAACTGAGGGGGGACAAAGAATTCGACCCGCCAGGGGTCGAATATGAGGCATTCTGATTAAAACTGCTTACTTCGTCGGCGAAAGCGCCGGGAGCTGCTGCCATCAAGACGCCAATGAACATCCCGGCGACGACGCGCGTGCAAGCCTGGGTTAGGTTTCTGTGCTGCATTGGTCGGTATTTTTTGCCTAAAAATCAGTGGTCTACGGAAAAAAGTTTGGTCGATACTAGCCAGTAAGTATTTGCGTGTCAAAACAAATAGAAAAATACAATCGAGACACGCACGCAATTGGCGAAAGGGTGAAAAATTATTGCTCAAGCGCCGCTTTCAGCAGCTTTCGAGTGTAGGGGTGCGCAGGTGTCGCAAAAATCTGCTCAACGTCCCCACTTTCAACGATTGAACCGTTTTGCATCACCGCCACACGATGCGCCATCGCCCCGATCACGGCCAGATCGTGGCTGATGAAAACGAAGCCGAGGTTGTACTTCTGTTGCAACCCGGCGAGCAGTTTCAGTACCTGCTGCTGGATGGAAACATCAAGCGCACTGGTCGGTTCATCGAGGATCAGAATGCGTGGCTCCAGCACCAGAGCGCGCGCGATCGCAATCCGCTGACGCTGGCCGCCGGAAAACTCGTGCGGATAGCGGTACAACACCGTGCGGTCGAGGCCGACTTCGCGCAGCACCGAAACCACTTTGTCGCGCCGCGCCTGTGGACTCATCTGCGGCCGATGCAGCGCCAGCCCCTCGCCGACGATCCGCTCGATGGTCTGGCGCGGCGAAAGCGAACTGAACGGGTCCTGAAAGACGACCTGCATATTCGAGCGCAAGGCGGTTTGTTCGGCGCCGCGATAGCTGCCGAGCGCCCTGCCCTGAAACTCGATCTCGCCGTGCACGGTGCGTTGCAGACCGAGCAATGCCATCGCGAGCGTCGATTTTCCCGAACCGGATTCGCCGACGATCCCCAGCGTCTCACCCTGGCGCACCGACACATTCGCATCCGCGACCGCGCGGAAGTGCCCCGAACGAAACCAGCCGCTGAAGCCTGGCAGCTTCGTTTTGAAATCGACCGAGACGTCGCGCGCTTCGAGCAGCACCGGTGAAATCGGCAGGACCGGCACCACCGTGCGCTGCGGCCGGCTCGCCAGCAGGCGCTGCGTGTACGGATGCCGCGGCGATTCGAACACCTGCTCGACCGGGCCGCTTTCCACGAGCACGCCCCGCTCCATCACCGCGATGCGTTGCGCGAAGTGGCGCACCAGATTCAGGTCGTGCGTGATCAGCAGCACGGCCATGCCGCGCTTTTCCGCTTCGTCGCGTTGCAACGCCAGCAGCAGGTCGACGATCTGCGCGCGGATCGTCACGTCGAGCGCCGTGGTCGGCTCGTCGGCCAGCAGCAGACGGGGTCGGCACGCCAGCGCCATCGCGATCATCGCACGCTGCCGCTGACCGCCCGAGAGCTGATGCGGATAGCTGTTCACGCGCTTGCCGGGCTCGGCGATGCCTGTACGTCCCAGCAACGCCACGGCGCGTTTGCGCGCCTCACTCGCCGGTACGCCGTCGTGCACGACGATGGTCTCCGCAATCTGGTCACCGACCGTATAGAGCGGATTGAGCGCCGTCATCGGCTCCTGGAAGATCATCGCGATGTCCGAGCCGCGCATACCACGCATCTCGCGCTCGCTTTTGGCGAGTAGATCTTCGCCGTCGAAACGGATCGAGCCGCTCACCTGCGCGTCGCTCAACAGACGCAGGATCGACAGCGCGGTCACGCTCTTGCCCGAACCCGATTCGCCGACCAGCGCGACCCGCTCGCCGCGTTGGATCGCGAGCGTCACGTCGTGCACCGCGACGGTGTCGCCGAAGGTGACGTGCAAATGGTCGAGTTCCAGAAGCGGCGGCGCCATGCTTTGGTCTGCGTTGCTCCCCACTGTGGCGCTCACTGATTGCCTCCGGCGCGCATCGCATCGGAGATACGCGTGTCGAGTGCGTTGCGCAGCGCATCGCCCATGAAGGTCAGCAGCAACAACATCGCGACCAGCACACCGAAGGTCGACAATGATATCCACCATGCATCGAGATTCGCTTTGCCTTGCGCGAGAAGCTCACCCAGGCTCGGCGTCGGCGACGGCACGCCCAAGCCGAGAAAGTCGAGGCTCGTCAGCGCCAGAATCGCGCCGCTCATGCGGAACGGCAGGAACGTGATCACCGGCGTCAGGCTGTTGGGCAGCACATGCCGCCACATGATCTGCCAGTTCGAGAGCCCCATCGCCCGCGCGGCGCGCACGTAGTCCTGGTGACGGTTGCGCAGAAACTCCGCGCGCACATAGTCGGACAAACCGATCCAGCCGAACAGCGACAGCAGCACGATCAGCAGAATGAATCCCGGCTCGAAGATGGAAGAGAAAATGATCAGCAGGTAAAGCTCAGGCAGTGCGCTCCAGATTTCGATCAGACGCTGCCCGACGATATCGATACGTCCTCCGAAATAACCCTGCACGGCGCCCGCGGCAATTCCGAGCACGGTGCCGATCAACGTCAGCACCAGCGCGAATTCCACCGACACGCGGAAACCGTACAACAGGCGCGCGAAGAGATCGCGGCCGCGGTCGTCGGTGCCGAGCCAGTTATCGCGCGACGGCGGCGCGGGGTTCGGCGCCTTCGAGAAGTAATTCAGCGTGTCGTAGTAGTACCGGTTCGGCGGATAAAGCGCGAAGTTGCCGGGCGTGTTGAAACGATGCTTGATATACGGATCGAGATAATCGGCGGGCGTCGGGAAGTCGCCGCCGAAGGTGGTCTCCGCGTACGTCTTGAACATCGGGAAATACAGTTGCCCTTCGTAACGCACGACGAGTGGCTTGTCGTTCGACCACAGCGGCCCGGCGAGGCTCGCCGCAAACGCGACGACGAATATGATCAGACTCCAGTAGCCAAGGCGCTGCTGGCGAAACCGCTGCCAGACGCGGCGCGCGGGCGTTGGCGACACGAACGCGCGAACCGGTTCGGTGCGCGCCGCCGCATCGGCTGAAAGGCGGGCTCGATTCATCAGCGCTCCAGTTGTTCGAATTGGATGCGGGGATCGACCCACACATAGCAAAGATCGGAAATCAGCTTGGTCGCAAGACCGATCAGCGTGAATAGATAGAGCGTGCCGAGCACGACCGGATAGTCGCGCCGCACCACCGATTCGTACGACAGCAGGCCGAGGCCGTCGAGCGAGAACAGGGTCTCGATCAACAGACTGCCGGTAAAGAACGCGCCGATAAAAGCCGCCGGAAAGCCCACGATCAACGGCAGCAACGCGTTGCGAAACACGTGTTTCCACAGCACGCGTTTCTCGGACAAACCTTTGGCGCGTGCGGTCAGCACGTATTGTTTGCGGATCTCGTCGAGGAAGGCGTTTTTCGTCAGCATCGTAACGACCGCGAAACTGCCTACCACCGAGGCCGTGATCGGCAGCGTGATATGCCACAGGTAGTCGACGATCTTGCCGCCGACACTCAGTTGCGCCCAGTTATCCGAGGTGAGATTGCGCAGCGGAAACAGTTGCAGGAACGTGCCGCCGCCGAACAGCACGAGCAGCAGCACGCCGAGCACGAAGCCGGGAATCGCGTAGCCGATCAGCACGACCAGACTCGTCGCGATATCGAAGCGCGAGCCGTTGCGCACCGCTTTGGCTATGCCCAGGGGCACCGATATCAGGTACGTGAGAAAGAAGGTCCATAAGCCGATGCTGATCGATACCGGCAGCTTCGAGACAATCAGGGACCACACGCTTTGATGGCGGAAATAGCTTTGACCGAGGTCGAACGTCGAGAACCGTTTGAGCATCAGGACATAGCGTTCAAGCGGCGGTTTATCGAATCCATATAGCGCTTTCAATTGCGCGACCTGCTGCGCGTCGACACCGTTATGGGCGCGCAGACCAAATGGCGCGCCGTTCTCCGCGCCTTTGCGCAACTCGTGCTGCATCTGTTCGACCGGGCCACCCGGGACGAACTGGATCACGACGAAAGTCAGCGTCAACACGCCGAGCAAGGTCGGGATCATCAACAGCAGGCGTTTGAGGATGTAGCTCCACATGGCGGCGTTTCCGGTGCGAAGGCAGTAATGAATAGACGCTTTCAATGCGCCTGAGCTTGCGGCTGCGGCCGTGCAAACCACCACATCGATGTGATCCAGCCTTCCGCTCCATAGTACAGAGGCAAGGTTTTGGGCCACGCGAGGCCGCGTTTGAATGCCACACGGTGCGTCGCGCTGTACCAGTGTGGCACGACATAGTAGCCATGCATCAGCACCCGGTCGAGGGCGTGCGTCGCGTCGACCAGTTGCTCGCGCGTCTGCGCGTGCACCAGCGCGCTCAGGATCGCATCAACCACCGGCGACTTGAGGCCGATCATGTTGTCCGAGCCGTGGGTGTCGGCGGCCTTGCTGCCGAAGCGGTCGATCTGCTCGGAACCGGGCACCTGCACGTCCGGCATGCGGATGGTGGTCGTGTCGAAATCGAATGCGTCGAGACGCTTTTGATAGACCGCAAAATCGGACACGCGAAACGTGGCGGTGATACCAAGCTTCTGCAGATTGCGAATGAAAGTCGCGACAATCGGCTCCATCTGCGCGGACGAGCCGGAATCGTCGAGGATCTCGAACTGGAACGGCTCGCCTTTGGCATTACGCAACGCGCCGTCGCGATAGGTCCAACCCGCCTGCTGCAACAACGCACGCGCCTGCAATAAATTGGCGCGCAGGGAGCCCGGCGGATCGGTGTCCGGCTGCTTCGGCGGCGCACCGAATACGGCGGGATCGAGCTTCGCGCGCCACGGCTCGAGTAACGCCAACTCACCCGGCGAAGGCAAGCCTTTCGCCTGCAAATCCGTGTTGGCAAAGAAGCTGTCGATCCGCGTGTACTGATTGAAGAACAACTGACGGTTCAGCCACTGAAAGTCGAGCGCGAGATCGAGCGCTTTGCGCACGCGCACGTCCTGAAACAATGGCCGCCGCGTGTTCAGCATGAAGCCTTGCATACCGGTGCCATTATGTTGCGCAAACTCGCGTTTGATCAGCTCGCCACTGTCGAACTTTTTGCCGACGTCGCGTCGCACCCAGTTACGCGCGACGTACTCGACCAGCGCGTCGTACTCCCCTGCTTTGAACGCCTCGAGCCTCGCCGTACTATCCGAATACAGCTTGTAGACAACGCGATCGAAGTTATTCATGCCGACGCGTACCGGCAGCGCCTTGCCCCAGTAGTTCGGGTCGCGACGATACGTAATCGTGCGGCCGTTGTCGTACCGTTCGATCAGATAAGGCCCGCCGGCAATCGGCTTCTCGAACGCCAACTGATCGAACGCGATCCGGCTGCCGTCCGGCTTCATCCCCCACTTGTGCGAGAACACCGGCATACCGCCCGCCAGCAGCGGCAATTCCCGATTGCGCTGATGAAACTCGAAACGAATCGTATGCGGATCCACCACCACGGCGCGCATGATCTCGCCGAAGATCGAGGCGAATTGCGGGGCGGCTTGCGGGCTCTTCAGCGTGTCGAGCGAAAACTTGACGTCAGCCGCGGTGACGGGATCGCCGTTCGAAAACCGTGCGCGCGGATTGATGTGGAAGGTGGTCGACAGGCCGTCCGGCGCGATACTGATGTCATCGGCGAGCAGTCCATAGGCGGAGGCGACTTCATCGCTGCTGCCGACGGTCAGGCTTTCGAACAGCAGGTCCACACCGGGCGCGGTATTGCCGCGCAGCGTGAACGGATTGAATTTATCGAAACTGGTGAGCCGGCTCGGATTGGCCAGCACGAGCGTGCCGCCCTTCGGCGCATCCGGGTTGACGTAATCGAAGTGCTTGAAATCCGGCGGGTATTTCGGCGCGCCGTACTGCGCGATCGCATAGACCGCATGAGCCTCGGGTGCTGCGAGCAAAGCGGCCAGCGCGAACATGCCGCATAGCGCGACAACGCACGCCGAACGCCATGAACGCCACACAACCGGTAGACCGACACGCGAGAGCCTGTGAATCACGCTGCACCGAAGTGCATGAGGCGTTTGAACCCATCGCGAGCCAGTTGTCATGGGGGCCTTGTTGGTCAGCGGGTAATTGCAATGTGCGAGAATTCTACCCAATAAACCCACGCAATCCGCGCCTTGCTGAAGGAGCGCTGGAACGGCCTCGCCCATTCGATCGGCTGTGCGCCGCGCGAAGCGGTTGCCGGTGCGTCGACGTCGCGTTGCATTTCGGCTTGCTGATTTCGCGAGCGCAATGAGAAACCGCCCATTTCGGGCGGTTTCTGTTCGACGCGGCGAAGGCGTCAAGTGCGGCTTTTTTTGCCTGCTCAATGCCAGCCGCGGCGATTGTCGTAGTGGTCGCGCCCGTAGCGGCCCGGGGGATGACGGCGATACCAGTCGTCACGCGCCCAGTAGCGGCGCCCGTCCCAGTAACGGTCGCCGTGCCAGCCGGTCACGACCGCCGGGCCGCCGTAATACACGGGAGCCGGTTGATAGACAACGGGCGGCGGAGGCGGTGCATAGACCGGAGCCGGCGCGACGTAGACCGGCGCGGGAATGCCGATGTTGACACCAATGTTGAGCCCCCCGGCCATTGCAGCACCCGACGCAGCCAACCCGAAAACCCCGATCAGAAGTGGAACAAGTCGTGCGGACTTCATTGATCACCCTTTAGAAGTATGTGTGTTGTTGGCCGAAATATAGCGCAAGGCGGCCATCCTCGTATTTCAACTTTGTAATAACTGATGCACAACATCGCACATGTGGCCGCCTGGTTACGTCTCGTTACAGGCAAGACATTTCCGGTGAAAGTGCGACTTGATCGTAATAGCCAACTCAATTCGACCGGCGTATCGGCATAAAAAATCGACGTGCGACAGGCAACTGCTTCGGTATCCAAAGTTTAGGCATGCGCCATCCAGCAGACTAAGCGGGCCCATGCGCGCCGTCCGTGAGGCACGAAATCGCGCCCGAAAAAACAAAACCCCGCAGAGCCTAGACTCTGCGGGGTTTCGCCGCCATTGCTGGCGGAGACGGAGGGATTCGAACCCTCGATCCAGGTTTTGGCCCAGATGCTCCCTTAGCAGGGGAGTGCCTTCGACCTCTCGGCCACGTCTCCCAAACTTTCGGTTGCGCAGGGAGTCAGCGCAACGAAGCCAAGATAATAGCGGGCCGCACCGTGAAGGTCAATCTCTACCGCACACTTTTTGCGCCAGATTTGTCATTCACGACGCATTTATTACGCATTAGCCGCGCTTGAGCGAATGAGGCGCTCTTGATTGCCTCACCCTCTGCTGCATTACGCTTGATCCAGTTCGAACGCCTTATGCAGCGCGCGCACCGCGAGCTCCATGTACTTCTCGTCGATCAGCACCGAAATCTTGATTTCGGAGGTCGAGATCATCTGGATGTTGATACCCTCTTCCGACAGCGTGCGGAACATCGTGCTCGCGATACCGACGTGCGAGCGCATACCAACACCCACCACCGACACCTTCGACACCTTCGGATCACCCAGCACCTGCTCAGCCTGCACATGGCCCTTCACCTGGCCGGTGAGGATGTCCATGGCGCGCTGATAGTCACCGCGGCCGACCGTGAACGTGAATGCGGTTTTGCCATCGACGCTCTGGTTCTGGATGATCATGTCGACGTCGATGTTCGCGTCCGCCACCGGGCCGAGAATCTGATACGCGATGCCCGGCTTGTCGGGCACACCCATCACGGCGATACGAGCTTCGTCGCGCTGGAACGCGATGCCCGAGATGACTGCTTTTTCCATGGTCTCGTCTTCTTCAAAAGTAATCAGGGTGCCCGACTTCATTTCAGCGTCGAGCGGGATGAGCGGATCGGTCAGGCTCGACAACACACGCGTCTTCACCTGATATTTGCCGGCGAATTCCACCGAGCGGATCTGCAACACCTTCGAACCCAGGCTTGCCATTTCCAGCATTTCTTCGAACGTCACGCGATCGAGGCGACGCGCTTCTTCCACCACGCGCGGGTCGGTCGTGTAGACGCCGTCGACGTCCGTGTAAATCAGGCACTCGTCCGCTTTCAGCGCAGCGGCGACCGCGACTGCCGACGTATCCGAACCGCCACGGCCGAGCGTGGTGATGTGGCCGTCAGGGTCGATACCCTGGAAGCCCGTGATCACCACCACCTTGCCTGCGTCGAGATCGCGCAGCACGCGCTCGCCGTCGATTTCGCTGATACGTGCTTTCGTGAATGCGCTATCCGTTTTGACCGGCACTTGCCAGCCGGCATAGCTGACCGAGTCGACGCCGGCTTCCTGCAGCGCGATCGCGAGCAGACCCGAGCTGACCTGCTCGCCGGTGGCGGCGATCATGTCGAGTTCGCGCGGACTCGGCTGACTCGTGATTTCTTTCGCGAGACCGAGCAAGCGGTTGGTTTCGCCGGACATTGCCGACGGCACGACGACCATCTTGTGGCCGGCCTTGTGCCATTTCGCGACGCGCCTGGCGACGTTCTTGATGCGCTCGACCGAGCCCATCGAGGTGCCGCCGTATTTGTGTACGATGAGTGCCATTGTCGTTCTGAACTGGAGGATAAACCGCGCTGGCGCGCTGGAGACGACCGCACAAAAGCACAGGAGCGCAACGTCTTGTGAACGACGGCAAAGTGTGTGGCGGCGTAGATGCAGCGCGCGTGCAGCACGCGCGGATTTGCCCGGGAATGATCGCTAGTGGCTTACCGGAAACGACGGATCACGCTCGGATACCGACGACAGCGACAAAAGCGAAGGCGAAATCGGGTCGGGCAAACAAGTTAAATTACCCGATTGAGCGCAAAAAGACAAGCCAAAATGGCCGTCGACAGGTCCATATTACGGACTGCAAAGGCTTACCCGGTGCGGCTTTGCGCCCCATTTCGGGGATTCACCGGACCGATACAGGATGTGTCCGACCGGTCGGTCAGGCGATCAGTAGATCGTCGCGCCAGATGATCCTGACGCGTGGTTCCGCCGCAGTGACCCGCTCAGGCAACGCTGCGCGGTTCAGGCCGAGCAAGGGCACGAACAGCAGCTCGTCGCCCACGTAAAGCAGCGGCACGTCACGCTTCCATGCGGGAATGCCACGCTCCTGGAACAGGTTTTTCAGCGTACGGCTCGGGCTGCCTGGTGCAGCATTCGTGCGCATCCGTTCGCCACCGCTGCGCGAACGCACGCTCAACAATGCGCAGCGTAGAACGCGGACGGGAAGCGTATCGGGATCGCCCCACGCTGCATCGGTATTGCCGCGGGCGTCGCCGGCGACATCGGAAACATCGCCGGCAGCCCCGTCCAGATTCGCCTCGACAGCGACAAACACAAAAGTGCCCCGCCATTGCGGCAAACGCCAGATCGCGTCACCCTGCCATGCGAGTTCGCTGACTGCGCGCTCGGCGAGCGCGGTTTCGTCGGCGGGTTCGCTGCTATCGCCCGCTTCCCAATAGACCAGGCCGCGATAACTGCGCAATGCCTGCCCTGCATGATCGATGCGCAAACCATGGCCTTCGCCTGCTTCGTCGACTTCGCGCAACTGGCGCAACGCATCCCTGAGACGCGCGGTCGAGGCAGCAACGAGACCCAACGTGCGCATCCAGTAGCGCAGCAGGTTGAGCGCACGATCGTCGTCGAGGGCGAGCAGCGCGTCATGCGATAGCGCGCGGCCTTGGTCGCGTGCCGCTGTGGCCATATCGACGCGCGCGAGATCGTCGAGCAGACGCTGCGCCGATGCCGCATGCGCTGCGGTGCGTGCGAGTGCGTCGCGAAAACCTGGAAAGTGGACCGCTAGCGCCGGCGTCACTTGATGGCGCAATGCATTGCGGGCGTAGCGGGTGTCCGCATTCGACTCGTCGTCGATCCAACCTAGATCGCGGACACTCGCATAGTCCTCGAGTTGCGCGCGCAGCAGATGGAGCAAAGGCCTCACGCGCACGGCGGAGGCGCTTGCCGGCGAGTACTCGGGCGCCATCGCCGCAAGACCCGCCAGACCAGCGCCGCGCAGCAGTTGCAGCAGCACCGTTTCCGCCTGGTCGTCAGCATGTTGCGCGAGCCATAGCGTGTGAATGCCGCGCGTGGCGCACATTGCGTCCAGCGCGCGATAACGCGCATCGCGCGCCGCGGCCTCGACACTCACGCCCGCATCACGTGGCACCTCGACGCGCTGCGCCGCGAATTCGACACCACGTTCCTGTGCAAATGCTTCGCAGTGCGCGAGCCACTCGTCGGCGTGAGCGCTGAGGCCATGATGCACATGCAGCGCAACACAACGCGACGCACCTGCGACACGCACCGCCGCATCGAGCAGCACGCTCGAATCGACGCCGCCGCTGAACGCAACCGCAATGCGTGCGCTCGCGGGAAGCGCGGACAGCGCCAAGCCGACCGCCTCGAGAACGAGGCGGTCGGCGGGCGAATCGGCGGTGGAAGTCACGTTGCTAGCGCGTGAAGCGCTGAAGAACGAAAGAGAACGCGCGCGGGCTTAAGCACCCGGCGTCGTTTCCTTGAACTTGCCGTACGACATCAGCCGTTCGAAACGGCGTTGACGCAGGTCGTTGATGCTCATGCCCTGGAACTGGCGCAGCGAATCGGCGAGCGCACGGCGCAGCATGGCGGCCATACCCTTCGGATCGCGATGCGCGCCGCCGAGCGGTTCGTTGACGATCTTGTCGATCAACCCGAGCGCCTTCAGACGATGCGCGGTCAGACCCAACGCCTCTGCGGCTTCCGGCGCTTTGGCGGCGCTCTTCCACAGTATCGACGCGCAGCCTTCAGGCGAAATCACCGAATAGGTCGAAAATTGCAGCATCAGCACGCTATCGCCGACAGCAATCGCCAGCGCGCCGCCCGAACCGCCTTCACCGATGATGGTGGCGATCAGCGGCGTTTTCAGTTCAGCCATCACGTACAGATTGCGGCCGATCGCCTCCGACTGGCCGCGCTCTTCCGCGCCGATGCCCGGGTACGCGCCCGGCGTATCGATGAACGTGAAAATCGGCAGGCTGAACTTTTCGGCGAGACGCATCAGGCGTTCGGCCTTGCGATAGCCTTCAGGACGCGGCATGCCGAAGTTGCGCAGCGCGCGCTCCTTGGTGTCGCGGCCCTTCTGATGGCCGATCACCATGCAGGCCTGGCCGTTGAAGCGCGCAAGGCCGCCCACGATCGACAGGTCGTCCGCATAATTGCGGTCGCCGTGCAGCTCGTGGAAATCGGTAAACAGCTCGCTCACGTAGTCGAATGTATACGGGCGTTGGGGGTGTCGGGCGATTTGCGAAACCTGCCACGGGGTGAGGTTCGCGTACAGATCTTTGGTGAGCTGTTGACTCTTCTTGGACAGCCGCTCGATCTCTTCCGAAATATCGACGGCCGAATCGTCCTGCACGAAGCGCAATTCTTCGATCTTCGCTTCGAGTTCAGCGATCGGCTGTTCGAAATCCAGAAAGGTGGTCTTCATTGGTTGTAATCCTTGGACTTACCGGCAGCGCGTATTCTAACCGCGCGCGCCGATGTCAAAACCCCCTCGCAACTATCGAATTCAGTAAATTGATAGTTTATTGAGATGGTATCGCTTCTGGTTCTTCAGTAGTCGACCGGCAACGGATCGAGACTACGCCACATATACCAGGTCGCAACAGTGCGCCACGGTTCCCAGTTTGCCGCGACCTCACGCGCTTCGCTGCGCGTAACCGGTTCGCCGCTAAAGTAATTGACGCTGATCGCGCGGATCAGCCCCAGATCGTCGAGCGGCAGCACGTCCGGACGCGACAGATTGAAGATCAGGAACATTTCCGCGGTCCAGCGGCCGATGCCGCGGATCTGCGTGAGTTCGGCGATGACCGCCTCGTCTTCCATCGAGGTCCACTTGCCGACGTGCAACGCGCCAGAAACAAAGTGCTGCGCGAGATCAAGCACGTATTCCGCCTTGCGCCTGGACAACCCACACGCGGTGAGTTTGTCCTGACCGAGCTTGATGAACTGCTGCGGCACGAGTTTCGGGCACGCTGCCTCGACTTTCGCCCAGACCGCCTGCGCGGACGCCACCGAAATCTGCTGCCCGACCACCGAACGCGCAAGCGTGACAAACGGATCGCCGCGGCTCAGCAGATGCACCGGGCCGAATTTCGGAATCAGTTTCTTCAGAATGCGGTCGCGCTTGACGAGATCCGCACATGCCTTGTCCCAATACGCCGGGCGCGTGACCTCAGGCGTGAGGCCACCGATCTGAACCGGCACCGCGACTTCGACATCGCTCGCGGCTTCGCCGCCCGCACTTGCGGACGCGCGCGTCTTGCGCACCACTTCACCTTCGTGCGTGTCGCGCGCGAGCGCCTGCACGTCGCCAGCGAGTTCGGCGGGCAATGCGCCATTGCTTTTTGCGCGCGGCGCCCGCGACGCTTTAGCGCGCGGCGAAGCGGACACGGGCGCCGAAGCGCCGTTCAGCGCGCGCTTGACCGCGGCCTTTTTCGCGGCACCCGCCGCCGCGCTCGTGCCGGTCTTTGCCGCCACCCCGACGGCTTTCGACGATGCCTTCTTTACCGCGCCGCTACCCGTGCGAGCCGACGTTCGTGTCGACTTTGCCGCGGCTGCCGCGTTTGTTTGAGACGTAGCGCGTTTAGCCGGCGTCTTCGTGGCCGTTGCCATCCTGCCTCCTGCCTGGCGAGTCGATCAAAGGGAAGTACGAGGTGCGCTCACACGCGCCGCCACTCGGTCAACCCGCCGGGTTTGTCTTCAAGTGCAACGCCGGCCTCGAGCAATTCCGCCCGGATCCGGTCTGCTGCCGCATAGTCCTTCGCCTGCTTGGCGGCCACGCGCGCGGCGATCTTCGCCTCGATCGCGGCAACTTCGAGCGCGCCTTCCGCGGCGGCGCCCGCAGCCTGCTGCAGGTATGCACGCGGCTCGCGGCCGAGCAGCCCGATCACCTGCGCGAGCGAGCGCAATTGACGAGCCAGCGCGGGGTCGCGCGTGCGGTTCACTTCAGTTGCCAACTCGAACAACACCGACACTGCAACCGGCGTGTTGAAGTCGTCGTTCATTGCTGCCTGGAAACGTTGCGCGTGCGCTTCGTTCCAGTCGATCTCCACACCGTCCGGCGCGACGTCTTTTAGCGCGGTGTACAACCGTGCCAGCGCGTTGCGGGCGTCGTCGATATGCACGTCGCTGTAATTCAACGGCGAACGGTAATGCGCGCGCGCGATAAAAAACCGCACGACTTCGGCATCGTACTGCGCCAATACTTCCCGGATCGTAAAGAAGTTGTTCAACGACTTCGACATCTTCTCATTGTCGATCTGCACGTAGCCGTTGTGCATCCAGTAATTGACGAACGTTTGTCCGGTCGCAGCTTCGCTCTGCGCGATCTCGTTCTCATGGTGCGGAAACTGCAGGTCCTGACCGCCGCCGTGAATGTCGAACTGATTGCCGAGCAACGTGCAACCCATGGCCGAGCATTCGATATGCCAGCCGGGCCGGCCGCGCCCATATCGGGACTCCCAGCCGGTGTCGGCGGGTTCGTCCGGCTTCGCCTGTTTCCACAGCACGAAGTCGAGCGGGTCCTGCTTCGCGTCGTTGGCGGCGACGCGTTCGCCCGCCCGTAGATCTTCAAGCGACTTGCCCGACAGCTTGCCGTAGCCCGCGAACCTGCGCACCGCGTAGTTCACGTCGCCGTCGCTCGCCTGATACGCGTAGCCGTTCGCCTCGAGCGTCTCGATCATGCCGAGCATCTGCGGAATGAAATCGGTGGCGCGCGGCTCCAGATCGGGCCGCTCGATGCCGAGCGCGTCCGCGTCTTCATGCAACGCCTTGATGAAGCGATCGGTCAGCGATTTGATCGTTTCGCCGTTCTCGACCGCGCGCCGGATGATCTTGTCGTCAATATCCGTGATATTGCGCACGTAGGTCACGTCGTAACCGAGCGTGCGCAACCACCGCTGCACGATGTCGAACACGACCATCACCCGCGCATGACCGACGTGACAATAGTCGTACACGGTCATCCCGCAGACGTACATCCGCACGACGCCATCTTGCATCGGCACGAAAGTTTGCTTGTCACGCGCGAGCGTGTTGTAGATGCGCAGTGATTCCATAGAGAACGGTGCGTGGGCCGAAAGAAATCCGCAATGTGTTTCGTGCTGTTTCGTGCATGAGGCGCCCCGCGAGAAGACGGCGGGTGCGTTCTGTACTGCCGCTTTGTACTACAACACGCACAGCAGCAAACCGGTGCACCTGGTGCGGCGGTCAGGCTGCGATCAAGGCGGAGACGACCACGAGTGGCGAAAAGACAGTTTGCGGTTCGACGGAACGCGCAGACCTTTTGTTAGAATGGGTCGGAGTATAACATCCAGACCTGAGCCTATGAAACCTTCCAGCGGCCGCGCGCGCAGCGCTGCGACCCTCGCCGCGACGGCATTCTGCGCCGTCGCCCTCACGGTCTTGCCGGGCACTGCCGCGTACGCGCAGAAAACCGCCACGATACCGTCAGGCCCCGCCGTGCGCGACAATACGCCGGAGATCGACGCGTCGATTGCGCAGAAGAACTGGGAAGCCTCGCTCACCCAGCTCGACGCGCGCATCGCCTCGAATCCGCGTGACGCGCAGGCGAAGTTCAAGCGCGGCGCGGTGCTGGCCCATCTGAATCGCGACGACGAGGCGATCGCCGCGTTCACCGAACTCACGCAAACGTATCCCGAGCTGCCCGAGCCGTATAACAACCTGGCGGCGCTCTATGCGAAGCACGGCCGTTATGCCGAAGCACGCGCGGCGCTGGAAACGGCGACCAAGGTGAATCCGGGCTACGGCCTCGCGTACGAAAATCTCGGCGACCTGTATCTGCGCATGGCGAACGAAGCCTACCGTCGCGCGCAGAGCCTCGGCAACGCGAGCGCCACGACCTCGCAGCGCCTCGCGGACATCCAGAAGATCGTCTCGCCGCCCAGGACCAAAGCGCCGGCGAAGAAAGCGGCCGTCACGCCTGACGACTACACCACGCGCGCCACCTCGAACATGACGCAGACGCCGAGCTTCCAGTACGGCGGCTCGAATGGCTCGCTCGCCATGCCGCCCTACATGGCGCCGTCGAGATAAGGCCGTCAGAATTTCCGGCAACACGTTTTTTCCAACCCCGAGGATCTTCATGAAATGGTTGATGTTGGCGCTCGGCAGCGCCGCCCTGATCGCAAACGCCCCCGCCTTTGCCCAGTCCGGTTCGCAGGCCACGCATCCGTCCGTCCTCCTCAAGACCACGGAAGGCGACATCCGCGTCGAGTTGTTTCCTGAGAAGGCGCCGAAGTCGGTCGCGAACTTCCTCGACTACGTGAAGTCCGGCCAGTACAGCGGCACGATTTTCCACCGCGTGATTCGCGGCTTCATGATTCAGGGCGGCGGCTATACCCAGAGCTTTGCTGAGAAGCCCACGCGCGCGCCGATTCCGCTCGAAAGCCGTAACGGTCTGAAGAACACGGCCGGCACGCTCGCGATGGCGCGCACCAGCGATCCGAATTCGGCCACCGCGCAGTTCTTCATCAACACAGTGGATAACGCCGGTCTCGACTATCCGAATCCGGACGGCAACGGCTACGCAGTGTTCGGCAAGGTCACGAGCGGCATGGACGTCGTGAAGAAGATCGAAAGTACGTCCACCACCACGCGCGGCCCGATGAGCGACGTGCCGCAAAAGCCGATCGTGATCGAGTCGGCCACGGTTGTCGGCAAGTAAGAGCAGGAAAGACAGCACGAAAGCAGGCTGCACAAGAATGCGTACGCGCTAAATCTACGCCCCCGGCGCGGCCCGTCGTCATCGCATTTCACCTGACGAGCGGCCGCGCCTTTTACCCACCCCGTTCATCAAAGGATTCCATCATGGTTGAACTGCATACGAACCACGGCGTCATCAAACTCGAACTGGACGCTGAAAAGGCGCCGAAGTCGGTTGAGAACTTCCTTAACTACGTGAAGGCCGGTCACTACGACAACACCGTGTTCCATCGCGTGATCGACGGCTTCATGATCCAGGGCGGCGGTTTCGAACCCGGCATGAAGCAGAAGCCGACAGCTGAAGCCATCACCAACGAAGCGAACAACGGCCTGAAGAATGTCAACGGCTCGGTCGCGATGGCTCGCACGAACGACCCGCATTCGGCGACCGCGCAATTCTTCATCAACGTGAACGACAACGACTTCCTGAACCACTCGTCGCCGACGCCGCAGGGCTGGGGCTACGCCGTATTCGGCAAGGTGGTCGAAGGCATGGACATCGTCGAGAAGATCAAGAAGGTCAAGACGGGTTCGAAGGGCTTCCATCAGGACGTGCCGGCCGACGACGTCGTGATCGAAAAAGCGGTGATCGTCGACTGAACGTCGGCTCGTTTGAACTGAAATCAGGCACCTTCAATGCTGCAAGAAACGCCGCTGCGAAGCGTCGCCGCGGGCGTGCCTGGCGAGGGCAAACGCCCGCACGCCGCACGCCCGTTTTTTCTCCTCTCCGATATTCATCTGAGCGAGGCGATTCCGCGCACGGTCGCCGCGTTCGAGCACTTCATCCGCGTCACGGCCGAGCAGGCCGATTCGGTTTTCATTCTCGGCGACCTGTTCGAGTACTGGATCGGCGACGACATGCTCGTCGAGCCGTTCGTCGCGCGTATGGCGGCGCTGCTGCACACGTTGTCGGAGCGCGGCATCGGGCTCTACATCATGCACGGCAACCGCGACTTTCTGCTGGGCAAGCGCTTCATGAAAGCGGCCGGCGCGATCTGGCTGCCCGATCCGTTCGTGATCACGGCCTTCGGCACGCGTATTGCCCTCGCCCACGGCGACGGGTTGTGCACCGCGGATCGCGGCTATCAATATTTCCGGCGCTTTGCGCGCAGCCGTGTCGCCCAGATGCTGTTTCTCGCGTGGCCGTTTCGCTGGCGTCAGGCGCTTGCGGAAAACATGCGTTCGAAAAGCGAGCAAGGCCGTTCGCGGCCGGTCTCACCGAAGTATGACGTGACACCGAAGGGCGTCGCCGCGTTATTCAAGTCGTCGAAAACGGCCACGATCATCCATGGGCACACGCATCGGCCGGCGCGGCATCGCGAACCGGGCGGCACGCGCTGGGTGTTGCCGGATTGGGATCTCGACCACGGCGAGCGCCGTGGCGGTTATCTGCGGGTCGACGCGGAAGGGATTCGGGCGTTGCCGCTGGATTGATTGGCGCCAAGGCAAGCGCCGGAGGACGATGTCGCTCCGTGTGTGCCGCGTGCGAACATCGGTTGCGGGTGTCTCGCAGGACGCATTCTCGCGAAACATTAGCGCTCCGCCACCGCCCCTTCCGCCTTTCCAGCGATCGCGGCCGACAGGCGCCGCAGATCGAGCAGCGCCGCATCGGCGCCTTGCAGCCCTTCCAGACTCGTGCCCAGCCGCTCCAGCGCGCCGACAATCTCGTCGATGCGCTTCGCCTGCGTGGCCGCGTGATCGATCAGGCCATGAATCGCCAGCGACACCGGATCGTCCGCATTCGGCGTGATGCCATATGCACAGAATGCGGTGCTTTCGGCCGTACGTTTTGCGTCGCGCGAAGCACCGCTGGAGTCGGCATTGGCCGCGGCCGAACCCTCAGCGGCAGCCACGGCAGCCGCCGCCGGGACGATGATCCGTGCCGGATTACCCACCGCCGTGCCACGTGCCGGTACTGGCTTCGTGACCACTGCGTTCGAGCCGATCTTCGCGTCCGCGCCGATCGTAAAACCGCCGAGCACCTTCGCCCCGGCGCCGACGATCACGCCTCGCTCAAGCGTGGGATGCCGCTTCGCCCCGCGCGTGAGGGACGTGCCGCCGAGCGTCACGCCCTGGTAGATCGTGCAGTCGTCGCCGATTTGCGCGGTCTCGCCGATCACCACGCCCATGCCGTGATCGATGAACACGCGGCGGCCCAACGTCGCACCCGGATGGATTTCGATGCCCGTGATGAAGCGCGCCATCTGCGAGATGAAACGCGCGAGCCAACGGCGTTTAGCCTGCCAGCAGGCATGCGCGAGCCGGTGCAGCACGAGCGCGTGCAGACCCGGATAACACGTCAGAACTTCCCAGGCGCTGCGGGCGGCGGGATCGCGCTCGCGGATCGTGGCGATGTCTTCGCGAAGTCTCGTGAACATGGCAGGGACTGTGTCGTGGGAGAAAAACCCGCATGCGTGAAACACCACGCACGGCGGATGGCTTGCCGCATAGCAGATCGGCAGCTTTGCTTAGAACGTTTGGAGCGATTGTAGGGCGATTGCGCGAAACCTGCCGGAAGCCCACGCTGCCGGCAAGGTCGTCGATTGGGGCGTGGCCCTTAAGACGCGTCGCCGCCCGGTGGTTGGGTCTTCAGCAGAATGTGCTTGGCGATGCCGCGCACGATATTCACTTCCTCCCGCTCCAGCCCCGAACGCGCGAACAGGCGCCGCAACCGCGACATCAGTTTTTTCGGATTGGCCGGATCGAGAAACTCGAGCGCGACCAGTGCGCTTTCCAGATGGGCGTACATGCTTTCGATTTCGTCGCTCGCTGCTCGCGCGCCGACCGGCTCGCCCAACCCTGAGCCGGCTTGAACCGATGCAGGCGCCGAGCCCATTGCGTCATCAGCGGACAAATACGCCGTGCGCAATTCATACGCCAACACCTGCACAGCCTGCGCCAGATTGAGCGAACTATAGGCAGGATTGGCCGGAATATGCGCAAGCGCGCTGCAACGCTCGACGTCCTCGTTCGACAAGCCGGTGCGCTCGTTGCCGAACACCAATGCGATCTCGCCCTGCGCCGCCTGCTCGCGCGCGACACCGGCCGCGGCACGCGGCGTCCATTGCGGCGGCCCATATTCGCGCAGCCGCGCGGTCATCGCGATCGACCAATGCACGCCGTTCAACGCATCGGCGAGCGTCGGCACGACGTGCGCGGACGCCAGCACGTCGTCGGCACCACTCGCCATCGCGATGGCTTCCGGATCGCTCTGCACATGCGGCACGCGCGGCGACACCAGCACGAGGCGCGAGAACCCCATGGTTTTCAGCGCACGCGCCGCGGCGCCGACGTTGCCGGGATGGCTGGGTTCGACGAGCACAAAGCGCGTCGATGTGAAACCGCCGCGGAGGTCGGCCACGGCAGGATCGGAAGAATGGTGAGTGTGTTCCACGATGGAATTCGCCAGGCTAAAGAACGCGTATGGTAGCGCCAACCCGCGCCGCCTCCGAATTGCACGGCGCCCACGTGCAAAACCGCATTAACAGATGCGAAGAACTCACGCCAGGCAGCAACCGCTGCCGCGGCGCCCCGGACTCAGGTAAAATACCGATATTCGCGCCCGGCTTTGCATGGGCGCTTCGTTCTTATTCAATTCGTCTCCGTCGGCGGAATGCGCACCGGGTCCTGTATCGGACGTGCGTTCCGTGCTGTTTCCGCGCCCATCTTTGATGGCGCTCAATTAGCGCTCATCCAGCGCTCATTTACCGGTAAGCAGCCGTGCTGCCCCGGCACAAGGATCCAGTCTCATGCATCCCATGCTCAATATCGCTGTGAAGGCCGCGCGCCGCGCAGCCCAGATCATCACTCGCGCGTCGCTCGACCTCGATCTCCTCCAGGTCAGCAAGAAACAGCACAACGATTTCGTCACGGAGGTCGACAAAGCGTCTGAAGCGGCGATCATCGATACGCTCAAAACCGCCTACCCCGATCACGCGATCCTCGCCGAAGAATCCGGCAAGTCGGACAACGAGTCCGAATATCAGTGGATCATCGATCCGCTCGACGGCACCACCAATTTCATCCACGGTTTCCCATATTACTGCGTGTCGATCGCGCTCGCCCATAAGGGCATCGTGACGCAATCCGTGATCTACGATCCGACCCGCAACGACCTGTTCACTGCTTCGCGCGGCCGCGGCGCGTTCCTGAACGATCGCCGCATCCGTGTCGCCAAGCGTGACCGCCTGGCTGACGGCCTGATCGGCACGGGCTTCCCGTTCCGCGAAAAAGACGGCCTCGAAGCTTACGGCCGCCAGTTCGCTGAAATGACCGAAGCCTGCGCCGGCCTGCGCCGTCCGGGCGCGGCCGCGCTCGATCTGGCAAACGTCGCTGCCGGCCGTATGGACGGCTTTTTCGAACAGGGCCTGAATCCGTGGGACGTCGCCGCGGGCAGCCTGCTGATCACGGAAGCCGGCGGTCTGGTCGGCAATTACACGGGCGACTCGGACTTCCTCCACATCGGCGAAATCGTCGCGGGCAATCCGAAGGTCTACGCGCAGATGATCCCGATCCTGTCGCGCTATAGCCGTACGCGCCAGCAATCGGCTTAAGGTCTCAGGTCTGCGGACGCGGGGCCGCTATCCGGCCGGCTCGGCCGCTTCGGCCTCGGGAAAAAGAAAAAGCGGCTTCGGCCGCTTTTTTGTTGGCCCGCCTGCATCGGGCGGGCGTTCGTGCTACAAAGCGGGAAGCCGCGCCGGCACGCTGGATCGCCGGCTGCGTTTCGCGCGTTTTCGCAGCGTCCTGCTTCGCGTCAGACTTTCGCGCAGTTTCCGATCTGCTTCATGAAAAAAGGCTTCTACACCATCATCGCGGCGCAGTTCATTTCGTCGCTTGCGGACAATGCACTGCTGATCGCCGCCATCGCCTTGCTATCGGTGATCCGCTCGGCCGCCTGGGTCACGCCGATGCTGCAGATCTTCTTCACCGTCTCCTATGTGTTGCTCGCACCGTTTGTCGGCGCTTTCGCCGATGCGATGCAAAAGCGGCACGTCATGTTCGTTTCCAACGCCTTGAAGGCGAGCGGTTGCCTGATGATGATCGCCGGCGTCCATCCGATGATTGCGTACGGCGTGGTCGGGTTCGGCGCCGCCGCGTATTCGCCGGCCAAATACGGCATTCTCACCGAGCTCCTGCCCGCGGAAAAACTCATCAAGGCGAACGCGTGGCTCGAATCGGCCACCGTTCTGTCGACCATTGTCGGCACGATGGTCGGGGGCGCCCTGATCAGCACGCTCGCCGATAAATTCGTCGCGCATGCCCATTTGCCGCTGATCCGCTCCTCCGCCGATCTGGCGATGTTCGCGGTGATGGTCACTTACGCGATCGCCGCGGCGATCAACATCTTCATTCCGGACACGGGCGCGCGTTATCCGAACCGCCTCACCGAGCCGCAGAAACTGGTCGGCGACTTCTATCACTGTTTCAATGTGCTGTGGGCCGACAAGCTCGCGCAGATCGCGCTATGGGTCACGACGCTGATGTGGGGCGGCGCGGTCACACTGCAATTGCTGGTGCTCAAATGGGCGAACGTCAACCTCGGGCTGTCGCTGTCGAAGGCGGCGGTGATGCAAGGCGTCACGGGGCTCGGCATCGCCGTCGGCGCATCTGGCGCGGCCGCGCTGATTCCGTTGCGCAGCTCGCTGCGCGTGCTGCCGATCGGCATCCTCACCGGCGCGGTAGCGATCGCCGTGGCGTTCTACAACAAGGACCTGTTTCCGGCGGGCGCCGGCATTCGCATCGGTTCGTATGTCCTGCCGATCTATCTCCTGCTCGCCTATCCGCTGATGATCCTGCTCGGCGCGCTGTCCGGGTTCTTCATCGTGCCGATGAACGCGATTCTCCAGCATCGCGGCGCAACGCTGCTCACCGCGGGTCATTCCATCGCCGTGCAGAATTTCAACCAGAATCTGGCCGTGCTGCTGATGCTCGGCGCCTACGCGCTGCTGCTGACGGCGAAGATGCCGGCCCAATGGATCATCGTCGTGTTCGGCAGTTTCATCACGTTCATGATGTGGCTCGCCAAACGGCGCAGCGCGGTGAATGAGCGCACGGTGGATATGCGGGCGCTGATGGAGGAGTGAAGATGCAATGGCCGCGCGGCGAGCTCGGGTGAGCTAGTTCAAGAGTTTGCGCGGCGGCATGGGGTGTGCATGGCGATTGGCCGTCCGGCCAGGGTCCGCTCGCCACGCCGGCAGGTTAAACTCACGCCCTGAACAGCTAACGCAAAAAGACACCGAGGATGGGCATTCAAACCGCAGCGGCCAACGACGTCGCACAACACACGCCGATGATGCAGCAGTATCTCCGCATCAAGGCGGATCATCCGGGCACGCTGGTGTTCTACCGGATGGGCGATTTCTACGAGCTCTTTTTCGACGATGCGGAAAAAGCCGCGCGCCTGCTCGATTTAACGCTTACGCAGCGCGGCGCGTCGGGAGGCAATCCGATCAGGATGGCGGGCGTGCCGCATCACGCGGTCGAACAGTATCTGGCCAAGCTGGTGAAGCTTGGCGAATCCGTCGCGATTTGCGAACAGATCGGCGATCCGGCTACGTCGAAAGGCCCTGTCGAGCGCAAGGTGATGCGTGTGGTGACGCCGGGCACGCTGACAGATGCAGCGCTGCTGTCCGACAAGAGCGACGTCTTCCTGCTGGCCATGTGCGTCGCGCACAACCGCCGCGGCGTTGCGACCAGCGTCGGGCTTGCGTGGCTGAATCTGGCGAGCGGCGCGTTGCGTCTCGCCGAAGTCGCACCCGACCAGGTGGCCGCCGCGCTCGAACGGATTCGTCCCGCGGAAATTCTGGTGGCCGACACCGGCGCCGATTCGGCGAACTGGACGCCGCCCGTGAACGCCGGCGCCCTCACCCGCGTACCGGTCTGGCACTTCGACATCGCTTCGGGCACGCAGCGCCTGTGCGACCAGCTGGAAGTGGCTGGCCTCGACGGCTTTGGCGCGCATTCGCTGACCGCGGCATGCGGCGCGGCCGGCGCGTTGCTGCTGTATGCGGCGGCCACGCAAGGCCAGCAACTGCGCCACGTGCGTAGTCTGAAAGTCGAATACGAATCCGAATATATCGGGCTCGACCCTGCCACGCGCCGCAATCTCGAACTCACGGAAACGCTGCGCGGCACTGAATCGCCCACGCTATGCTCGCT
The DNA here is from genome assembly GCF_041321145.1 of Paraburkholderia sp. IW21. Lineage (NCBI taxonomy): Bacteria > Pseudomonadati > Pseudomonadota > Betaproteobacteria > Burkholderiales > Burkholderiaceae > Paraburkholderia > Paraburkholderia sp. IW21. Next base: position 372,552 of record NZ_JBGGWA010000003.1, read on the forward strand.
GCTCGACACCTGCTGCACGACGATGGGCAGCCGTCTGCTGCGTCACTGGCTGCATCATCCGCCGCGTGAAGCCGCCGTGGCTCAAGCACGTCAGCAAGCCATCGGTGCGTTGCTCGACGCGCCGCCGGGCGCGAGCGTCGATTCGCTACGCGGCGCGTTGCGGCAGATTTCCGATATCGAACGAATTACAGGGCGTCTGGCGCTGCTGTCGGCGCGGCCACGCGATCTATCGAGCCTGCGCGATACGTTCATCGCATTGCCCGAGCTGCGTACGCAGCTCGCGGCCGTTTCGTCCAATGCGGATTCGCTGGCACGCATCGAGGCGTCGCTGGAACCACCGCAAGCGTGCGTCGAGCTGCTCAAGCGTGCGGTCGCGCAGGAGCCGTCCGCCATGGTGCGCGACGGCGGCGTGATCGCACGCGGCTACGACGCGGAACTCGATGAGTTGCGCGATATTTCGGAGAACTGCGGGCAGTTCCTGATCGACCTCGAAACGCGCGAACGGGCACGCACCGGCATCGGCAATCTGCGCGTCGAGTACAACAAGGTGCACGGCTTTTATATCGAAGTCACGCGCGGCCAGACGGACAAAGTGCCGGACGACTATCGCCGCCGTCAGACGCTGAAAAACGCCGAGCGCTACATCACGCCGGAACTGAAAACCTTCGAAGACAAGGCGCTGTCCGCGCAAGACCGCGCGCTGGCCCGCGAACGCTCGCTCTACGACGCGTTGCTGCAAGCACTGCTGCCATTTATCCCGGACTGTCAGCGGGTCGCCGCGGCGCTCGCCGAGCTCGATCTGCTCGCGGCTTTCGCCGAACGCGCCCGCGCGCTCGATTGGGTCGCGCCCACGTTTTCGCCGGATACCGGCATCGAAATCGAACAGGGTCGGCATCCGGTCGTCGAGGCGCAGGTCGAGCAGTTCATCGCCAATGACTGCACACTCACCCCCGAACGCAAACTGCTGCTGATCACCGGCCCGAACATGGGCGGTAAATCGACTTTCATGCGGCAGACCGCCTTGATCGCGCTGCTTGCCTATGTCGGCAGCTATGTGCCGGCACGGCGCGCGGCATTCGGGCCGATCGACCGGATCTTCACGCGCATCGGCGCGGCCGACGATCTGGCCGGCGGCCGTTCGACCTTCATGGTCGAGATGACGGAAGCGGCAGCGATCCTGAACGACGCCACACCGCAAAGTCTGGTTTTGATGGACGAAATTGGCCGCGGCACGTCGACCTTCGACGGCCTCGCGCTGGCCTGGGCCATCGCCCGGCATCTGCTTGCGCACAACGGCTGCCATACGCTGTTCGCCACGCACTACTTCGAGTTGACGCAGTTGCCGGCCGAGTTTCCGCACGCGGCCAATGTGCACCTCTCGGCGGTCGAGCATGGGCACGGCATCGTGTTCCTGCATGCGGTCAGCGAAGGGCCGGCCAATCAGAGTTACGGTCTGCAGGTCGCGCAATTGGCCGGTGTTCCCAGCGCGGTGATTCGCGCGGCGCGCAAGCATCTCGCGCATCTCGAACAGCAATCGGCGGCACAACCCGCGCCGCAACTCGATCTGTTCGCAGCACCCATGCCGATGCTGGTCGAAGACGCCGACGACGAACGCGATGGCAAGCCGCAAACGGCGGCGGCATCGCCGGCCATGCAGGCGCTCGTCGAGCGTCTGCGCGCGATCGATCCGAACGATCTGCGGCCGCGCGAAGCGCTCGATCTGCTGTACGAATTACACGAGCTGGCCGCCGCGCCGGATGCAGATCATTGACGCACACAGACCTTCGCCGCGCCCGCGCACATTTTGCGCGGCGCTGACCTTTGCCGTCATGATCACGGGCAGCTTCGTGCCGCTCGTGTCGTTCGCACGCGCCGAAGCGCCGCGCTACGCCTTCGCGGTCATTGCCAACACGATGCAAAGCCCAGCGGACGAAGCACCCACGCAGCGCCTGATCGAAGCGATCAGCCGGGAGCGCGAAGTGTTGTTCATCGTCTATGACGGCAATCTGAAGGGCGCGAAAGAAGCCTGCCGCGACGCGTTATACGAACGGCGTCACGCGCTCCTCGACACGTCGCGGCGCGCCCTTTTTTTCATTCCGGGCCAGCATGACTGGGCCGACTGCGGCGCCGCTGAAGCCGGCGCCTTCGATCCTGTCGAACGACTCGATCAGTTGCGTCAAACATGGTTCGCCGACGCCGCCTCGATGGGACAGGCCCCGATTGCGTTGACGCGTGAGAGCGAAGTGTCGCGCTTTCGTCCGTATCGCGAAAACATTCGCTGGCAAGTTGGCGATACCGTGTTCGTCGGCCTGAACGCGCCGAGTCCGAATAATCACTATCTGACCGCCGGCGGCCGCAATGGCGAATTCGAAGATCGCGTGATCGCCAATGCATTCTGGCTCGAACACGCCGCCGAATACGCGAAACGCCGCGACGCGCGCGCGATAGTCGTGTTCATTCAGGGCGACCCTGATCCGGAGCGCTACGAACGGCCCGACCGGTTCGCATGGCTGCGCTTTACACGCAACTCGCGCCGCGACGGTTTTCTGGAGTTCAAACGCAGCCTCGTCAAACTCGCGCAGATTTTTCGCGGACCGGTACTCGTGATTCATTGCGACGACGAACGCGCGAGCGCCGGCTTCGTGATCGATCAGCCGCTACGGAATGACAAGGGGATGCTGGTGACGAATCTCACGCGCGTCGCGCTTGCGCCGCATGATCGTCTTAACCAGTGGATTCAGATTGAAGCAGATCTGGGCAGGAAACCGCCGTTCCGCGTGAGTGTGCGCGACGTGCCAAGGCAAATGCCGATGCCCACGGCACCGCCTGTGCCGCCGCGCGAAGAGCAGGCAGCGTCGATGCCGGCCGTGCCTGCGCTCGGGCCCGCTTCCGAGTTGCCGCCGCTGTTCCAGACGCCCGGCCAGTCACAGCCAGATCAGCAACCACCGGATCAGCAGCAACGCAGGCCTGCGGATGAAGGCGGCGGCGAGTATGGGCCCGCTATGTCCGCCCCGCCGCCAGGCCCGATCATTTTGCCGCATGGACCGGGCCCTTCAAGCGCGCCCGGTGTACCTGCAAGCTCAGTGCAGCGTGGGCCCTGACTTGTCGTCTTCGGCTTCGTCGTCGTCTTCATCGAGGACTTCGAGACCGTCCGCGCCATGCGCATGCTCATGCTGGATTTCGTCTTCAGTTGCCGGACGCACGTCCTTGACGGTCAGCGCAAAACGCAGCGCCATGCCGGCGAGCGGATGGTTGCCGTCGAGTACGACTTTGTCTTCCGCTACGTCGGTCACGACGTAGACGAGCGAATCGAGATCCTCGTCGCCTTCTTCCGGCGTGCCTTCGAATTGCATGCCGACTTCAAGCGGTTCCGGGAAGCGATCGCGCGGCTCGATCTTCACGAGATCGGGATCGTACTCACCGAACGCGTCTTGCGGCTCGAGCTGGACCTGGGTCTCGAAGCCGGCCTCATGGCCGTCGAGCTCTTCCTCGATCTTGGGGAACGTGCCATCATAGCCGCCGTGCAGATAGACCATCGGTTCGTCGCTTTCTTCAATCAGATTGCCCTGCGCATCCGACAGCTTGTAAGCGACCGACACGACGGTGTTCTTTGCGATTTTCATTCGATTCTCCAGAATACAACTCACATTATACGATGCCCAAGCGGCCCACTGACCACCCGGCCGATGCAGCTTCGGCACGGAATTCTTCACCGGCTTCAAAGCCGCCGCTCCCTCGCCTGCCGCCCTCTCCCGACACGCCCACGCCGCTGCTCGGCAATCTGACACCGTCGCAATTCATGCGCCGGTACTGGCAAAAGAAGCCGCTGCTGATCCGCCAGGCGATCCCGAACGTGGAGGCGCCGCTGTCGCGCGACGAGTTTTTCGAGCTAGTCGATCAGGACGAGGTCGAAGCGCGCCTGATCACTCACTTTCGCAACAAATGGCAACTGGAGCACGGCCCGTTCGCGCCGGACGAACTGCCGTCGGTGAAGCAGCGCGCATGGACGCTGCTCGTACAAGGCGTGGACCTCCACGACGATCGCGCGCGGGCCTTGCTCGATCGCTTCCGCTTCGTGCCGGACGCGCGCCTCGATGACCTGATGATTTCGTATGCGACCGACGGCGGCGGCGTGGGCCCCCACTTTGATTCCTACGATGTGTTTCTTTTGCAAGTAAAAGGTAAGCGCCGCTGGCGCATCGGGGCGCAGAAAGATTTGACATTGCAGCCCGGCTTGCCTTTGAAAGTTTTACAGCATTTCGAAGCGGAAGAGGAATGGCTGCTCGAGCCCGGCGACATGTTGTACCTGCCGCCGCATATCGCCCATGACGGTGTCGCAGAAGGCGAATGCATGACCTGTTCGATCGGTTTTCGCGCACCTTCGGCGGGCGAGTTAACCGCGCAATTCCTCTACCATCTGGCCGAGCGCGGCGAGTCGGCCGCACGACCCCAAGCGCTTTACCGCGATCCACAACAACCCGCCGTCGATCGTCCGGCAGAGTTGCCAGACGCATTGATCGAAAGAGTTGGCGCGATCCTTGCTCGAGTCAAATGGAATGAGCAGGACATTGCTTCGTTTCTGGGCACTTATCTCAGCGAACCGAAGCCAAGCGTCGTCTTCGATACACCGCAACGGCCGCTTAATGAAGCCCGTTTCATCAGCCAGGCGTCGAAGTCCGGCATTCGGTTGGACCGCAGGACTAATTTGTTGTACAACCGTCGTTTTTTCTTCGTAAATGGAGAGGAAACATCGTTTGACGGCGCGAAAAAGTGGCTGTTTGACCTCGCTAATTACCGCTGTATGAGTGCGAAACGCTTTGTAACACTCTCGCACGATTCATCGGTGACAGCACTGCTGCACGAGTGGTATTGTGCGGGCTGGATAGAAGTGGGCGAGCTTGCGTAACTCTGCCTGCTTGTTATACCGTACTGTGAAATTTTGTATGAGAAAGACAACGTATTGACCCCGGATTTATGGATTGTCAGTACAAAAGTGCATATAATTTCCGCCCAAGCCGTAGGGAAGATTCCAGCTCGTTAAAAAGAGCGTCTCCACCAGCGGCCCGGGTCGGTGTTGGAGCACATTTACCGGTATTATTTTGCGCTGTTGCTTACCTTTAACCATAAAAGGACGTGATCATGAAGAAATCCCTCCTCGTAGCATCCCTGTTGGCAGCTGTGGCACTGGCTGCATGCAACAAGAGCAACGATCAAGCCGCTGCCCCGGCTAGCGACGCAGCTGCTGCTTCGGCACCGGCTGCTGCAGCTTCGGATTCGGCTGCTGCTGCATCGGGTGCGGCTGCTGCTGCGAGCGACGCTGCTGCTTCGGCTACGACCGCTGCTTCGGACGCAGGCGCTGCTGCTTCGGCTGCTGCTCCGGCTTCGGGCGCAAGCCAGTAAGCTGTCGCATAGGGTTCGCCTCCGGGCGAAAGCTGCATCGGGAAATCACCTCGATTTCCCGGGCAGTAAAGCAAAACGCCACGGATTCACGTCCGTGGCGTTTTGTCATTCAGGAGCCGCTTTTACAACGGCATCCACTCATACTTATTGAGCCGGCGTTGCGCGCTCTTCGAAGAACTCGCGCACTACCTCGATCTCACGCGTGCGTTTGAACGGTGGCAGGCTCTGCCAGATACGGCGCCCATACGGTTTGTCGACGAGACGCGTGTCGCAGATCATCAACACGCCGCGATCGGTCTCAGCGCGAATCAGACGGCCTGCGCCCTGCTTCAGCGTAATGACGGCCTGCGGCAACTGATGGACGGCGAACGGGCTCAACCCTTTCCTGGTCAGCGCGTCGAGGCGCGCCGACAAGACCGGGTCATCGGGCGGCGCGAACGGCAGCTTGTCGATCACCACCAGCGACAGCGCATCGCCACGTACGTCCACCCCTTCCCAGAAGCTCTGACTACCCACCAGAATTGCATTGCCGTACGCACGGAAGCGATCGAGCAACTCGGTGCGGCTTGCGTCGCCCTGCACGAGCAGCGGATAGTCCCAGCCGCGCGCTTCGATGGTGTCGCGCAACTTGGCCGAGATGCGGTCCACTGCGCGCAACGTCGTGCACAACATGAACACGCCGCCCCCCGATGCTTCGATCGCGGGCAACGCAGCGTCGAACACGGCGTCGGTAAACATCGGCGATGAAGGTTGCGGCAAATTGCGCGGCACATACAGCAGCCCTTGTGTCGGATAGTCGAAGGGACTGGGCAGCGTCATCGAACGTTTTGCGTTCAGGCCCATCTGCGCCGCATAGTGCGAGAAGTCGCCACGCACCGACAACGTGGCCGACGTGAAGATCCACGCGCGCGGTACGCCCGCGCGCTGCTTTGCGAAAATCGGAGCAACCGACAGCGGTGTTTCGTGCAACTGCACCGTGTGCGCGAAGACTTCAATCCAGCGCACCTTTTCGTTCGGATCGGCGCGCTCAGCCTTGACGTCCGCTGAGGCTGCGTCCGCCGTCGCGCGCTCGGTCTCGGTGGGCGGCGTCGTCCAGCCCGCGAGCACGCCTTGCAACTCGCGCGCGCGCCGCAAACACGCGCCGAGCGATTCGGCGCGCTCGGCCTGACCGGCCAACGCGGAAGCCAATGCGTCGAGCTCGGCTTCGAGCGTCTCGAGCGCGGGAAATAACGGATGATCGTCGGGCAGCTGGCCGATCGACAGACGCACCGAGTCTTCCTTAAAGGCAAGCCGCACGTCACGCGCGGCGCGTTCGAGTGTCGAGCCGAGCTTCACCCAGTCGACCGATTCCCGCGCATGTCCCAAACCTTCAGCCACACAATCGCGGGCGAGCTCGAGGAATTGCGTGGTAGAGAGCGTCTCGCCGAAAAACAGCGTCGCGGTTTCCGGCAATTGATGCGCTTCGTCGAAGATAACGGTGTTGGCCGTAGGCAGCAATTCAGCCATGCCGGTATCGCGCAACATGATGTCGGCGAAAAACAGATGGTGATTGACCACCACGATGTCGGCCTGCTGCGCCTCGCGGCGCGCCTGCATCACGAAGCACTCCTTGTGATGCGGGCACTCCTGGCCAAGACAGTTTTCACGCGTCGACGTAACCATCGACCACACCGCGGCTGTTTCCGGCACACTCGCGAGCTCTGCCTTGTCCCCGGTGCGCGTGATCTTGGCGAACCGGACGATGTCCTGCAGATACGAGGTTTCCTGGCGCGACGGCAGACGGCCGTTATCCGCTGTGCGCTGCAGATAGTAATGGCACAGATAGTTCGCGCGGCCCTTGAGCATCGCCACCGTGACCGGCACGGCGAGCGCATCGCGCACGGTCGGAATGTCGCGCTGAAAGAGCTGATCCTGCAAATGCTTGGTGCCGGTGGAGACGATCACCTTGCCGCCCCACAGCATGGCCGGCACGAGATACGCATAAGTCTTGCCGGTGCCTGTCCCCGCCTCCACGATCAGCGTGTTTTCACTGCCGTCGAGACCGTTCGGTCCGTCGGTTTCGGGCGCTTCGGCTGCAGCATCGCCGCCTGGCGACGGGAGACGCCGCGCCGGACGCTTTTGCGCTTCGAACATGGCGGGCTCGGGCATCGCGCGGCCCGACGCTTCCATCGCCGCGGCGACAGCGCGCGACATCTCGATCTGCGACGCACGCGAGCGGTAGCCGTCGATCTGACGGGCAAGCAGGCCGTTGTCGGCGAAAATATCGTCCAGTTCGGCCACGCGGCGTGGATTCAACGACGCGGAGAGCGCAGACGCGTTAGGACGTGGCGCCGCTGCGCCGGCCACCGGAACGCCGGCCGCCGGAGCGTCGTCGGCCACCGTGGCGCGTGGTGAAGTTTCAAGCGATGAATTCAAAGCAAGCGTTTCCTGCAAAGTCCGGCGCGCATGGCACGACCCGGCGCCTGCCAGGCCGCGAACTCAGGCGCGTACGTCCGGTTCGAGCTGCAATTGCAGCAAGATGATGGTGTCCTTGACTTTGAGTTTGCGCTTTTTCAGGCGCTGCAACTCGAAGTCGTCGATGCCGAGCTCATCCGACATTCGGTCGATCAAGCGATCGAGCCCACTATGCTCCGATTCCAGCTGCAGAATACGGTCGCGAAGTGTGTCTGTGGTGATGACGTGATGTTGATCGCGCATGCTCGCCTCCTCTCGTAAGCGGCACAGGCTGCGTGGCGCAGCCCGGTGCCTGAGATTGCTGTCCGGCCTAAAACGCGTTACGGCGACGACTGCCCCGCTACAACCCTACCGAGCCTGCTACAGCACCGCTACTGTTGTTGTTGTTGCTGTTGCTGCTTTTGCTGTTCTTCAAGTTGCTGCTGCTGTTTCAACTGGTCCTGACGTTTCTGCTCGGCTTTCTCGGCGGCCTGCTTCTGACGCGCCTCGACATCGGCTTTATGCTGCGCCGCGTCGGCCTGCTTCTGCTCAAAGCTCTTCTGCTTCTGCACGCGCTCCTGCGCCTTTTGTGCGCCCTGCCGGCGTGCCTCGTCGAGCTTGCGCTGGAAGTCGCCCTGTTTCTGATCGTACGCCTGCTGGTTGGCCGCGGCTTGCGACGGGCTGATACCGCGCTGCGCCTGATCCAGCGCATGCTGGCGCAGCTTGTCCTGATAGGCTTGTGCGTTGGCGCTGCGCTGCGGCGCCTCGGCCTTGCGCTGTGCCTGGTCAAGCTGGTGTTGACGCTGCTTGTCCTCGTATGCCTGCGCGTTACGCGCGTCATCGGCGGCCCGTTGGGGCGCGCTCGCTTCGTCTCTCGCGCGCTTGAGCGCAGCCTGCTCATCACGCTCGCGGGCATGCTGGACGCGCTGTTCACCGTCGAGCGCGAGCTGTTCCTTGCGGATGTCGGCCTGCACCGAGCGCATACCGTCGCGCGCCTTGTTCAGGCAGTGGTTGACGAAGAACTTGCTGTAGCAGTTGTGCTCGGCTACGGCGTAGCGGTAGTTGTTTTCCGCACCACGCTGATCGAGGACTTTTTGCCGCGCGTCGAATGCATTGTCCGACGCTTGCACGTTATCGGCATTGTCCGCGCTCGCAGCGTTCGCGGGATTGGCGGCCTGCATGGCGCCGGTCGTGCCCGCGGCCTGCGCACCCGACGCGGCGGCCGGTGCGAAACTCTCTGCGGGCCGCACCGCACTGCTGCCGAGCGGCACTGCGGACTGCGCCGCGGCCGGCGCCGACATGGCCAGCGCAGCGGCCATGACGCACGAGGCACACGAGGCGAAATACATCCCATGGGACGTAAGCACGGACTTGAACACGGACCGCGCCGCCGATATCAGCGAGGTGAGGGGCGAACGCAATAAAGCCGGCGGCAGTTGTGACAAGCGAGAGACCAAGCGGGAGCCCAAGCGGTTGAGGGACAAGGAGATCGGCAACGTCGTAGAGGGTCAACGGAACATGCCCGAAATTCTATCACCCTGCGGTTGAGCCCTTTGGCATTTATGGCAAAATGCCCCGCTCCAGCAACCTGGTCGCAGCGCGCACGCCAGGCGTGGCGCCACGTGCCCTCACGTGCGGTTACCGCGCGGCCTTTGATTGAGCAGCAGGAACACCAAGACCTTATGACGGAAACCGTAGCACTCAAGATCGTACAGCGCATCGCCGCCGAACTGTCCGTCCAGCCGCGCCAGGTCGCGGCCGCGGTGCAACTTCTCGACGAAGGAGCGACTGTTCCGTTCATCGCCCGTTACCGGAAGGAAGTGACCGACAATCTCGACGACACGCAGCTGCGTAACCTCGAGGAACGCCTGCTGTATCTGCGCGAGCTGGAAGACCGGCGCGCGTCGATCATCGCGAGCATCGACGAACAGGGCAAGCTTACCGACGAGCTACGCACCGCGATCGAAGGCGCCGACAGCAAGCAGGTGCTGGAAGACCTGTATCTCCCTTATAAGCCCAAGCGCCGCACGCGTGCGCAGATCGCCCGCGAGGCCGGCTTGCAGCCGCTCGCCGATGCGCTCCTGGCCAATCCCCTGCTCGACCCGCAAACCGAAGCCGCCGCCTACGTGGACGCCGAGAAAGGTGTCGCCGACGTCAAGGCCGCGCTCGACGGCGCGCGCGACATTCTCTCCGAACAGTTCGGCGAAACCGCCGATCTGCTCGGCAAGCTGCGCGATTACCTGTTCAATCAGGGCGTGCTGTCGTCGAAAGTGGTCGAAGGCAAGGAAAACGCGGAAGAAGAAAAATTCCGCGACTATTACGACTATGCGGAAACCATCAGAACCGTACCGTCGCATCGCGCGCTGGCCTTGTTCCGCGGACGCAATGCGGGCGTGCTGATGGTCAAGCTCGGCTTGGGTGAAGAGCTCGACGCGCAGGTGCCGCATCCGGGTGAAGCGCTGATTGCACGCCACTTCGGCATTGCCAATCAGAACCGCCCGGCCGACAAGTGGCTCTCCGACGTGTGCCGCTGGTGCTGGCGCGTGAAGGTGCAGCCGCACATCGAAAACGAACTGCTGACCAATCTGCGCGACGAAGCCGAGCACGAAGCAATTCGCGTGTTCGCGCGCAATCTGAAAGACCTGCTGCTGGCCGCTCCCGCAGGCCCGAAGGCCGTGATCGGCCTCGATCCGGGCATGCGCACCGGCGTGAAAGTCGCGGTGGTCGATCGGACTGGCAAGGTGCTCGCCACCGACGTGATTTATCCGCACGAGCCGCGCCGCGACTGGGACGGCTCGCTCGCCAAGCTCGCGCGCATCTGCGCGCAAACCCAGGCTGAGTTGATCAGTATCGGCAACGGCACTGCATCGCGCGAAACGGACAAGCTCGCGAGCGAACTGATCGCGCGTCATCCGGAGTTCAAGATGCAGAAGATCGTCGTCTCCGAAGCCGGCGCGTCGGTGTACTCGGCCTCCGAACTCGCGGCGAAGGAATTCCCCGACATGGACGTGTCGCTGCGCGGCGCCGTGTCGATTGCACGCCGCCTGCAAGATCCGCTCGCGGAACTGGTGAAAATCGAGCCGAAGGCCATTGGCGTCGGCCAATACCAGCACGACGTGAATCAGCGCGAACTGGCCCGCTCGCTGGATGCCGTGGTCGAGGATTGCGTGAATGCAGTCGGCGTGGATGCCAATACGGCATCGGTCGCGCTGCTGGCGCGCGTGTCGGGTCTGAATGCCACGTTGGCTCGCAACATCGTCGACTATCGCGATGCGAACGGCCCGTTCCCGTCTCGCGAACATCTGCGCAAGGTGCCGCGCCTCGGCGACAAAACGTTCGAACAGGCCGCCGGGTTCTTACGCATCAACAACGGCGAGAATCCGCTCGACCGCTCGTCGGTGCACCCGGAAGCGTATCCGGTCGTCGAACGGATGCTCGCGAAGATCAGCAAGCATGTCGGTGAAGTGCTCGGCAATCGCGACGCACTGCGCGGCCTGTCGCCGGCGGAATTCGTCGACGAACGTTTCGGCCTGCCGACCGTGCGCGACATTCTGCTGGAACTCGAAAAGCCGGGCCGCGACCCGCGCCCCGAGTTCAAGACCGCGACCTTCCGCGAAGGCGTCGAGAAGGTCAGCGATCTGACGCCGGGCATGGTGCTCGAAGGCGTCGTGACGAACGTCGCGGCCTTCGGGGCGTTCATCGACATCGGTGTGCATCAGGACGGTCTGGTGCACGTGTCGGCGATGTCGACGAAGTTCATCAAAGACCCGCACGAAGTCGTCAAAGCCGGCCAGATCGTCAAGGTGAAGGTGCTTGAAGTCGACGTGAAGCGCCAGCGTATCGCGCTGACCATGCGTCTGGACGACGAGTTCGGCGCGGCGGCGGCCCCGCGCAGCGCTGGCGGCGCCCAGCAGGATCGCGGCGGCGCCGGCCGCTCGGGCGGCGGTGGACGCGGCGCGCAGCAACCGCGCTCGCGTGAGCCGGAAGCCGGCGGCGCAATGGCTGCGGCATTCGCCAAGCTCAAGCAGAAGTAAGCTCGCTCGTCAGTGTGCGATTCGCTCGCGTACTGACACTCACGAGACTGGGCAGCGAACACTGAGCGACCAACAAAAAGCCCACGCAATTTTGCGTGGGCTTTTTTATCGCTTATCACGCCTCGGCCTGCAAGGCGCCTCCGAACAGGAGCCGTCGTCAGATTTCGATCTTCGTCCCCAACTCCACGACCCGATTGGCCGGGATGCTGAAAAAGTCGGTCGGCTTGGCGGCGTTCTGATGCATCCATGCAAACACACGTTCGCGCCATACCGACATGCCAGGTAACTGCGTCGGCACCACCGTTTCGCGCGCGAGGAAAAACGACGTGTCCATCATCTCGAACGTCGTGTCGTGCGTGCGGCCCACCTCGAGCAGCACCGCCTTCACATCGGGCGTTTCGTTGAAACCATACGCGGCCTTGACGAGATACAAGCCACCTTCGAAATCCTTCACCGTGACGCGTTCCGCGTCGTTCACATACGGAATGTCGCGCGTCACGAAGGTCAGGAAAATGGTGCGCTCGTGCAGCACCTTATTGTGCTTCAAGTTGTGCAGCAGGCTCACGGGTACGAGTGAGTCGCTCCCGGTCAGATAGATCGCCGTACCCGACACGCGATGCGGCGGATGCGCGAGCAAACCCTGCAGGAAAGGCATCAGCGGAATACCGTCGGCGGCCGTGCGTTCCTTGACGATCATCCGGCCTTTGAACCAGGTCATGAGCAGGAAAAACAGCAGCGCGCCAATGCCGAGCGGCAACCAGCCACCTTCCGCAACCTTGAGCAGATTGGCGCCAAAAAAGCCCAGGTCGACCGTCATGAACACGCCGATGATCAGCGCCACCAGGAACTTGTTCCAGTTCCACACCTTCACCATCACGACGCAAGCGAGGATCGTGGTGATCACCATCGTCGCCGTCACCGCGATACCGTACGCAGCGGCGAGGTTATCCGAGCTCTTGAATGCAATCACGATGCACAGAATGATGAACAGCAGCATCCAGTTCACCACCGGTACATAGATCTGGCCGATCGCCAGTTCCGACGTGTGCAGGATCTTCATGCGCGGCACGTAGCCGAGTTGGATCGCCTGGCTCGTCAGCGAATAGGCGCCGGAGATCACCGCCTGCGATGCGATCACGGTCGCCACCGTGGACAGTATGACGAGCGGCAGCAAGGCCCAGTCCGGCGCGAGCAGGAAGAACGGGTTTTCGATCGCCTTCGGGTCGTGCATCAGCAACGCGCCCTGACCGAAATAGTTGAGCACCAACGAAGGCATCACGAGGAAGTACCAGGCCATGCGGATCGGCTTGGCGCCGAAGTGGCCCATGTCGGCATAGAGCGCTTCCGCACCGGTCAGCACCAGCACGACCGAGCCGAGCACGACGTAGGCCTGCAGCACGTGTGCGGCCATAAAGGTGTAGGCGTAGTACGGATTCAGTGCGCGAACCACATTCGGCGACTGCAGGATATGCCACAGACCAAGCGCCGCGAGCACCAGGAACCACAACACCATGATCGGACCGAACAGGCGGCCGACGGTGGCCGTTCCGTGACGCTGAATCCAGAACAGGAGCACGAGGATCACCATCGTGAGCGGCAACACCAGATGGGACAGATTGGGCGCCGCGATCTCCAGACCTTCGACCGCCGAGATCACTGAAATGGCAGGCGTAATCACCGCATCGCCATAGAACATGCAGGCGCCGAAGATGCCGAGCATCATCAGCAGGCCCGCCATTTTCGACTTCTCGTCGAGCGAGCGCAGCGCCAGCGCCATCAGCGCGAGGACGCCGCCTTCGCCGTTGTTGTCGGCACGCATCACGAACAACACATACTTGATGCCGACCACGATCACGATCGCCCAGAACAATAGCGAGATCACGCCCAGAATTGATTGATCGGTCAGCGGAATACCATGGGACGGACTGAAGGCCTCTTTCAGGGAGTACAAGGGGCTCGTGCCGATATCGCCGAACACCACTCCGATCGCGGCAATCGCGAGGGAAGGCAGAGGCTGTTTGTGCACGTGATTGTTATCTGTCATAAACGCGAGGAAATCCGTTCCCTGAGCGGAAAAAACGACCGCTATTCTAAACTGCCCGCTTAGCGCCGCCCGGCTTGTTGTGGATACACCACGTGGAGGGTCCGCGCAGTGTAGCACTGCGATTTGGGCGCGTCTGCTGCGTAAGATGTTCGCTGGCTCCGGCACGCGCGGTTTGCGGGCGCCGTTCGCAGGACACGTGATGCATGCACATAAAAAAACGGAGCCCGACCGGGCTCCGTCTTGCAGGCAGTGCGCTATCCACGACTCGACACGCGCAACGCCGCAGCGTACCTCACCTCTCCGACTGCTCCTGCTGCGCAGTGCCGCGCTTGATCCACGCGCCGAGGTTGTGCGGACGCACCGTATCCCATTCCTCGAACGGTTGATGAATCCACGGATTGGTGGGCAAATACTGCACGTGGTAATCAGGCTTTACTTTCGAGCAGCCCTTGTACCAGAGCACCGCCGAACGCACCGCGGTGATCGCCGGATAGCGTTCCTTCAGATGCTGCTGCACGCGCGCCAGCGTCACACCCGAATCGACCAGGTCGTCGACCAGCAGCACGTTGCCGGACAACTCGCCGCGCGTCATCGTGATGTATTGCGCAATGTCGAGATCACCCTGCTCCGTGCCGGCTGCTTCGCGATACGAACTGGTGGCCAGAATCGCCAGCGGCAGATCGTAGATGCGCGAGAGCTGATCGCCGACGCGCAAACCGCCGCGCGCGAGACAAAGTATCTTGTCGAACTTCCAACCCGATTCATGCACGGCCAACGCCAGCAATTCGATCAGCCGGTGATACTCGTCCCAGCCGACCCACAGATTCTTGTCGTCATTGCGCGGATCTTTCATCGCAATCATGGGTACACCTTGCACCATGGCTTAAACCTTGAACGGATGACGAAGCAGAATCGTTTCGTCACGATCCGGACCGGTCGACACCATGTCGATCGGAATGCCCGCGACTTCCTGCACGCGCGACAGATAAGCACGCGCGCTGGCCGGCAGCTTGTCCCATTCCGTGATGCCGACGGTGCTTTCCTTCCAGCCTGCGAAAGTTTCGTACACCGGAACGCAACGCGCGACTTCCGATGCACCGCGCGGCAGCAGGTCGATATTCTCGCCGTCGACCGTGTAGCCGATGCACAGCTTCACTTCGTCGAGGCCATCGAGTACGTCGAGCTTGGTCATGCACAGACCCGACACGCCGTTGATCTGGATCGAGCGGCGCAGCGCGGCGGCGTCGAGCCAGCCGGTGCGGCGCGGACGGCCGGTAACCGAGCCGAATTCCTTGCCGACCTTGGCGAGTTCCAGGCCGATCGGTTCCTGACGCGCGGCGTTATCCGCGTCGTACAGTTCGCTCGGGAACGGGCCCGAACCGACACGCGTGCAATACGCCTTGGTAATGCCGAGGATGTAGTTCAGCTTTTGCGGACCGACGCCTGCACCCGCGGTAGCCGCACCGGCCACGCAGTTGCTCGACGTGACGTACGGATACGTGCCGTGGTCGATGTCGAGCAGCGTGCCTTGCGCGCCTTCGAACAGCAGGTTGTTGCCGGCTGCGTTTTCGTCGTACAGACGGCGCGACACGTCGATCACCATCGGCTTCAGACGGTCGGCATAGCTGAGCATCGTGTCGAGCGTTTGCTGGAAGTCGACAGCGGCGAC
Source organism: Paraburkholderia sp. IW21 (assembly GCF_041321145.1). Taxonomy (NCBI): domain Bacteria; kingdom Pseudomonadati; phylum Pseudomonadota; class Betaproteobacteria; order Burkholderiales; family Burkholderiaceae; genus Paraburkholderia; species Paraburkholderia sp. IW21. The sequence continues at coordinate 388,132 of NZ_JBGGWA010000003.1, forward strand.
ACCCAGGTATTGCGTCAACACGAAGTTGTGGTAATCGAGATTTTCACGCAGACGTTCGGCGAAGCTTTCCGGCTCGAACAGATCCTGCACGCGCAAACCGCGGCGCGCCACCTTGTCTTCGTAGGCCGGGCCGATACCGCGGCCGGTCGTGCCGATCTTGCTCGCACCACGGCGCGCTTCGCGGCCCTGGTCGATGGCAATGTGGTACGGCAGGATCAGGGTGGTGGCTTCGGAAATGAAGAGGCGATTCTGAACGTCGACTCCGGCGGCTTCGAGCTCGCCAATTTCCTTGAACAGCGCTTCCGGCGACAACACGACGCCATTGCCGATGTAGCACGCGACGCCGGGATGCATGATGCCCGACGGAATCAAACGCAAGATGGTTTTCTTGCCGCCGATGATAAGCGTGTGACCGGCATTGTGACCGCCCTGGAAGCGAACGACGCCTTGGGCGTGGTCCGTCAGCCAGTCGACGATCTTGCCCTTGCCTTCATCACCCCACTGGGTCCCCACGACGACGACGTTGCGCCCGGGGTTCACATTCACTGCGCTGGCAGACATGTTGTTTCGTAAGCTGGTTAAAAACGTATTCTACCTATGTTCGCGGAACCTTCCGAATTTTTCCGTTTCCGCTCAACGGTATGCACGTTATGGTGGGTATATCGAAAATAGCGCGGCGGATAGCCGCGCCCGTGTACGGCGACGCTTTGGACGCCTTTTCAAATGCCCTCGGGATCACTCCTCCGAGCGGTCTGTTCGCGCGTGCTCAGGAACGAGGCTCGACCACCCACGTGCCGTTGCGATCGACCAATACACGGTCGCAGGCGAACTCGTCCAGATCGTGTTCGTGCCCAGGCAACGCCTGGATTACCACTTCGCCGGCGTTGCGCAGCGCCGCGACGCTGGTGCGCAATGCTTCGTCGTGCTGCCACGGCGCGAGAATCGCGCTGCTCCGTGCTTCGACCGGCGAGATGCGCGCGACTTCGCGCAGATCGAGCGAGAAGCCGGTTGCCGCACGTGCCCGGCCATAGGCCTGCCCGACGTGATCATAACGGCCGCCGCGCGCAACCGCATTCGGCACGCCGTCCACATACGCCGAGAACATCACGCCGCTGTGGTACGCGTAGCCGCGCAAATCCGCCAGGTCGATCATCACTTCGGCGCCGTCCACCTGGCTGGCGAGGAACGCGAGGTCGTCGAGCGCGCGCGCGATGGCCGGTGCGTTCGGCAGGCGCGCACGGGCTTCGTCGAGCACCGAAGCGTCGCCGTAGAGCGTGGGCAGCGAGCGCAACGCATCGCGCGTGACCGGCGTGAGAGTGGTGGTCAACTCGACGAGACGCGGTACGTCCTTGCCCGCCAATGCGTCGTAGAGCGATTGGCCCAATTCGGCCGCAGCCGGCTCCGCTTCGATCAGCGCGGCGAGCACACCTGCATGGCACAGATCGAGCCGCACTTTCGCGAGTCCGGCCAGACGCAGCGCATCAAGCATCAATTGCTGGATTTCCAGATCTGCTTCGAGGCCGGCGTGGCCATAGATTTCCGCGCCGATCTGGATCTGCTCGCGCGTCGCATGCAACCCGCGCGGACGCGTATGCGCGACGTTGCCCGCATAGCAAAGGCGCGTCACGCCCTGGCGATTCAGCAAGTGCGCGTCGATACGCGCGACCTGCGGCGTGATGTCGGCGCGCAGACCAAGCGTGCGCCCGGACAACTGGTCGACGAGCTTGAAGGTGCGCAGATTCAGATCGTGCCCGCCGCCCGTGAGTAGCGACTCGATGTATTCGAGCAGCGGCGGCATGACCATCTCGTAACCGTACGAGCGGAAGCGGTCCAGCAAATGACGCCGCAATTCTTCGATCTTGCGGGCTTCCGACGGCAGCACGTCGGCGATATTCTCGGGAAGTAACCAGGTCGACATCGATACAGTCCTACGACGTTGAACACGGCGGCTGGGTGCGCCGGTAAGTGAGTGTGAATGGCGGGCAGCGGCTCGATTTTGGCGGCTGCCGCAGGCATCGGAACTGCATTTCGCAGCCAGCTTCGGCGACGTCGCGACACTCGCTGCCGATAGCCAATCGCGACGCAACCGCGCGGGCTATCAGGTCGCGAGCACAGTGCTTCTTCAGGTCACGATAAACAGCAGAATCAGGCCGAGCACCATCACGATCAGCCCGCCGACGCGAATCTGATGCGCAGGCCGCTCCGCTATTTTACGGAACGTGTCGCGCCAGGCGCTGGGAAAAACGAACGGGAACATCCCCTCGATAATCAGCATCAATGCGATCGCGAGCAGTAACGAGCCGGCTATGTCCATACGAATGAAAGGGCCGCGATGCGGATGCCGCGGCGTTCCGGTTATCAGTGTTTGCGCGGGGCCGCGGGAGCGTCCGGGGCAGCGGCGCCGGTCGGGCTACGCATGAAGCGGAAGAACTCGCTGCTCGGGTCGACCACGATTACGTCGCCTGGCTTGAAGGTGTTCTTGTACGCCTGCATGCTTTGGTAAAACTGGTAGAACTGCGGGTCGCTGCCGTATGCGCCGGCGGCGATTTCCGCTGCCTTGGCATCACCCTCGCCCTTGATAGTCTGGGCCTGGCGGTAGCCGTCCGCGAGAATCGCCTGTTGCCGACCGACCGCATTCGCCTTGATCTGGCCGGCCTCGGCCGCGCCCTTCGCGCGTTCGTCGGCCGCCACCTGCTCGCGTGCGGCGATCATGCGCTTGTAAACCGAGTCGGCCATCGCCGCCGGGAAATCGACTCGCGTGAGTTGCACGTCGAGCACCGAAACGCCCAGCGATGCCGCGGCTTTATCCATCGTGCCGCGCGCTTCGTCGGCAACGGCCTGCTGCTTCGCAAGCGCATCGGTCAGCGTGACCTTGCCGAACGCGTCGCCAAGCGCACTGCGCGACAGCAGCGCCAGCCGGTCCTGCAGGCTTTGCACGTCACCCTTGGTTTGGGCGAGCAGCTTCAGCGGATCGGTCACACGGTATTTGACGACCGGATTAACCAGCAGATCGGTTTTGTCCGACGTGACATAGCGGTCTTCATCCGGCGCATCGAGCGACTGGATACGGTTGTCGACCAGCGTGACCGTTTGCAGCGGCGGCGGCAATTTGACATGCAAGCCCGGGCCGAGCAGTGTCGGCGCGGTGTCGCCATGCGATGACAGCACGGCCATATGACGCTGATCGACAACAAATACCATCGACGACGCGGCAAACAGCACGATGACGACAGCCAGGATGAGCGCAATGATCTTGTTCATGATGTGCGCTCCTTATTGAACGTCGTCTTCGCGCAAACGGCTGCGGAAGGAGTCGCGTGAACGCAGTGCGTCGCTGCTGGCTGCAGGCGAACTGGCAGGCGTGGCGGCCGCGGAGGAAGCGGAGGAAGCAGTAGCCGCGGCAGACGGCGCCGCAGTGCTACTTGCCGCTTGCGGCGCGGCGGCACCCGACACAGCGGCAGCGCCGGAGGCAGCCGCAGCGGCATCGGCAACGCGCTGGCGCGTCTGCTCGACCAGTTTGTCGAGCGGCAGATACAACACGTTGTTGCCGCTCTTGCTGTCCACAAACACCTTGGTCGTATTCGAATAGATCTGCTGCATGGTTTCCAGGTACATGCGCTCGCGAATCACAGCGGGCGCTTTCGAGTACTGCGCGTAGACTTGCTTGAAGCGCTCGGCATCGCCTTGCGCCTGGGCAACCGTTTTGTCGCTGTACGTTTTCGCTTCGTCGATCTGGCGCGCCACGTCGGCTTGCGCGCGCGGCAGCAGCGCTGCGGCGTAGGCCTGCGCTTCGCGCCTGGCGCGCTCGTTGTCCTGACGGACTTTGGCGGCATCGTCGAAAGCCGCCTGCACCCGGTCGGGCGTCTGCACGCCCTGAATCGTCACGCCGGTCACGGCAAGGCCGGACTGGTATTCATCCAGGGATTGCTGAATCGACGCCATCAGTTGCTGGCGAATCGTTTCGCGATCCTGATAGAGGATATCGTTCGTGCTGCGCGCGCCGACAATGCTGCGCACCGCCGCTTGCGCGGCCTGCATCACCCCCTGGTCGGGATCGACGCTGCGAAAAAGGTAGTCGGTCGGCTTCTTCACCTGGTATTGCACGGCAAAGCGCACGTCGACGATATCGGCGTCGTGCGTAAGCATCGACGCGTCCTTCACGTTGGCGAGACGCACTACGTTGTTACGGCCGATCTCTACCTGGCGGATCTGGCCAATATTGACGAGTTCATGCGCTTCGAACGGATACGGCAGACGCCAATGCACACCGTGCCCCGCGGTGTAGCGATACTTACCGAACTGCATGACGACGCCGGCCTGGCCATCCTGCACGACGAACACGCCGCTGCCGAGATAGATCGCGATCAGCACACCGATCACGACACCCACGCCGATACGCGCGCCACGACCATTGTCCGGACGGCCGCCGCCCGCACCGCCGCCCTTGCGGCCGAATACCCGGCTCAAACGGCGGTTGAAATCGCGCCACATCTCGTCGAGATCGGGCGGGCCTTCGCCGTCCTTGGTCGGCGGACGCTTGGGTTCGTTGGGCCGTTGCCGGTCGCCATTGCCGTCGCCCCGGCCCCAGCGCGGATCGTTCAGTGACAGCATGGCGCGCATGCGCAGCCAGATACTCCGCTCGTTGTAATCGTTCACCTGTGTTCGTTCACCAGAGTAGACAGCGGGTCAGTGCAATTGGAACGGGTCAGTGCCCGAGTTCTGGGACCTTGCGGTCGTCGCGTGGCGCTGCCGACCGGTCTTCTTCCGACTGATCGACCAGCATGTCGGGAAGAGGTTCGGCAGTAGCGATTTCAGCGATGGCAGCGCGCAATGTATCCAGCCCTTGCCCCGTGCGCGCGCTCAAAAAGACGCGCGAAATATTACCATACTCATCCCGCTCGACCGCGTCGCCACGGGCCGCCAACTCCGGCACCGCGTCGATCTTGTTGAACACCAGCACCTGGCGGATGGTGTCCGCACCGATCGCGTGCAACACCTCGTTCACCTGATCGATCTGATCGAGCCGCACCGCGCTCGACGCATCGACTACATGCAGCAGCAGGTCGGCGTGAATGGTTTCCTCGAGCGTGGCGCGGAAAGCCGCAACCAGTTGGTGAGGCAGTTCGCGGATGAAACCGACCGTATCGGACACCACGACCTGCCCCGCTTCGTCACCGAGATAGACGCGGCGCGACGTGGTATCCAGCGTGGCGAACAGCTGGTCGGCGGCGTACGCCTGGGCCTTCGTCAGCGCGTTGAAGAGCGTGGATTTGCCCGCGTTCGTGTAGCCGACCAGTGACACGGACATCGTCTGATTGCGGCTGCGCGCACGACGCTGCGTGCCGTGCTGACGGCGCAGCTTTTCGAGCCGGGTCTTGAGCGCCTTGATGCGCTCGCCGATCAAACGGCGGTCGGTTTCAAGCTGCGTTTCACCAGGGCCGCGCAAGCCGATACCGCCTTTCTGACGTTCAAGGTGGGTCCATGCGCGGATTAGTCGCGTCGATAAATACTGCAATTGCGCGAGCTCAACCTGCAGCTTGCCTTCATGGCTGCGGGCGCGTTGCGCAAAAATATCGAGGATCAGACTGGTGCGATCAATCACGCGGCGATTAAGCGCCTGCTCCAGATTGCGCTGCTGCGCGGGTGCCAGAGCGTGATTGAAAATGACGAGTTCGATGTCGTTCGCCTCACACGCAAGACGCAATTCTTCGGCCTTGCCGCTGCCGACGAACATCTTGGCATCGGGACTGGACCGGCGCCCGGTGAGGGTGACTAAGGGATTCGCGCCCGCGCTTTGCGCGAGCAAGCTGAGTTCTTCGAGACTGGCTTCGAAATCGATCTTACCGAAGTCGATGCCGACAAGCGCTGCATTGATCAAATTGGAGGGTATCAAAATGAGGCGGCCGGGAGTAATCGCCAACGGGCGACGCTACGCCGGCCGCGACGGGGGTTAGGACTGTTCGGAATCCGGGTGGAAATTCACCGGACGGGCAGGCACGACAGTCGAAATTGCGTGCTTGTAGACCATCTGGGTGACCGTATTCCGGAGCAACACGACGTACTGGTCGAACGATTCGATGTTCCCTTGAAGCTTGATGCCGTTGACCAAGTAGATCGACACCGGCACATGCTCTTTACGCAGTGCGTTCAAAAACGGGTCTTGTAACAATTGCCCTTTGTTGCTCATAGCAAACTCCGTATTTTTTTGCAGGTTGACTGAATTGACGACGAAGAAAAAGAGATCCGCCATCAACCGCTACACTATAGCCGATTTTCGTTTTTGCGCGAGAGGCCGGCCCCGGGGGCCAAACCCAACACACACGCGGGTTTCAGCCTTTGTCCGCGTAAGGGTTCGTCGATGATCTGAACTCTATGCGCAATGGAGTCCCAGTCAGCTTGAAAGTTTCCCTGAAGCGGTTTTCGAGGTAGCGTTTGTACGTTTCGGTGATCGCATCGAGCGCATTACCGTGAATCACGATGATCGGCGGATTCTGCCCGCCCTGGTGCGCGTAACGCAATTTCGGGCGCACCGGACCACGTCGGCGCGGCTGCTGGAATTCGACTGCATCGATCAGCGCGCGCGTAAGCTTCGGCGTTGGCAGCTTGGCCATTGCCGCAGCGTAGGCGTCGTCGACTGAGCGCATCAGCGGGCCAATTCCGGTTTTTTCCGCTGCGGAAATGAAATGGAATTTGGCGAATTCGAGAAATTTTAGTTTGCGTTGCAAGTCGGCCTTGGTGCGCTCGCGCACATGCGGATCCAGACCGTCCCATTTGTTCACGCCCACCACCAGCGCCCGCCCCTGCTCCACCACGAAGCCGGCAATGTGGGCGTCCTGTTCCGAGATGTCCTGCTGCGCGTCGAGCAGAAGGATCACGACGTTCGCGTCCGAGATCGATTGCAGCGTCTTCACCACCGAGAATTTCTCGATCGCTTCGAATACCTTACCGCGGCGGCGCAAGCCTGCCGTGTCGATCAACGTGTACGGCTTGCCCTGCCTTTCGAAGTCGACGTAGATCGAATCGCGCGTGGTGCCCGGCATGTCGAACGCGATCACGCGCTCTTCGCCCACCAGCGCATTGATCAAGGTCGACTTGCCGACGTTCGGCCGGCCGACGATCGCGATCTTCACGCCGCGCGCTTCTTTTTCGACGTCGCTCTCTTCCGGCTGCCCGGCGTACGCAACGCCGAGTGCCTCGTTGATCATTTCGGTGACGCCGTCGCCGTGCGCAGCCGAGATCGCGCGCGGATCGCCCAGACCGAGTTCGTAGAAGTCGGCGGCCACCGCGCTGTACTTCATCCCCTCCGCCTTGTTGACGACGAGGAAGATGGGCCGGCCGACCTTGCGCAAGTAGTCGGCGATCGTCTTGTCCTGCGGCGCGAGACCATTGCGGCCGTCGACGATGAACACGACGATGTCCGATTCTTCGACCGCCTGGCGGGTTTGACGCGCCATCTCGTGCAGGATGCCTTCCTTGGCGACCGGCTCGAAGCCACCGGTATCGACGACCAGATACGGCCGCTCGCCGGCGCGCCCCTCGCCGTAATGGCGATCGCGGGTGAGACCGGGCAGGTCGGCAACCAGCGCATCACGCGTACGCGTGAGACGGTTGAACAGCGTGGATTTCCCCACATTGGGGCGCCCAACGAGGGCAATAACGGGTTTCATCAGATGTTGTTCACGGTGAAACGCGGGATCGAAATCGACCGCCCGCGTAGCGACGCCATGCGGCCGCTACACGGCAGCGTTTGACGAAAATTATCACGAATTCGACCAGCCCCGGATGTGCTGTCAATATGCGCACCCGGGCGGACGGAGGGTTGGCTGTATGGGGCAGCGCCAATGGGCCGCCAGGTTCAGTCTTTCTTACTCGACGACTCGCACGCCAGTTCGATTGCGATTCTCTGCAATGCCGTCGAAGGTAGCGCCGCAAGCAGCCACCGATGGCCACCTGGGCCGTTTCTGATCCGACTTGCCGGACCAGCCAGTCCGGCGGAATTCTTCTGGTTACCCTGCTGTACAACAAAAACGCGCGCGGCCGGCGAAGCCGGCCTGCGCGCTTGACTGCACCTGCTTACCTATGAAACTGCGCGCGATTAGCGCGGGCGGTAGCCGTACAGGTCGCCGTCGTGCGTCAGCACTACCAGTGTTTCCCCGGCCAGCACCGGCGCCGCGGTAATCGCGCTGCCGTCAGTCTTCACGCGGGCCACGAGCGTGCCGTCATCGCGCGACAGGAAGTGCACGTAGCCCTGATAGTCGCCCAGCACGGCAGCGTGACCCAGTATGAACGGGACGCTGAGTTCACGGTTCTTGAGCGTGTCGTTCTTCCACAGCGGCGTGCCGTTGCTCACGTCGAACGCCGACACCACCGACCAGTCGTCGGCCGCCACCACGGCGCGATCATCTTGCGCCAGACCGCTTGTGCTCGAGAACGCCTTTTCCCACAACGCACGGCCCGAGTTCGCATCGAAGCAGCCAATCTGACCCTGGAACGTCACCGCGCAGGTTTCCGACCCGACCAGCGTAGGCGGCCCCGTCACGTCGTTGATCCGCTCCACTTCCGTCACGCCCTTCGGGTACGACACCGGCGTCTGCCAGTAGTTGTCGCCCGTCTGCAGGTTGATCGCGGCGAAGGCGCCACCCGGAAAACCGGCCAGCACGGCCGCGTCGCCCGCGAACGTCATGCCCGAAGACACACGCAGATTGAGCGGCACCGCGCGGTTGCGATAGTTCCACTTCTGCTCGCCGGTTTGCGCGTTGAACGCAACGATCTGACCGTCGACCGTGCGCACCACGACGAGGCCGTTGCCGACCAGCGGCGGCGAGATGATTTCGCCAGGCGCCTTGGCGGCCCACAACTGCTTGCCGTCCGCGCCGAGTACGTAGACATCGCCCTTCAGGCCGCCGACTGCCGTCAGCGTACCGTCGCTGCCGACGCCCGCCGAAAGATCGTCGTGCAACTTGACGCGCCAGATGTCCTTGCCTGTTTGCGCGTCGATCTTCGCAACGGAGCCATTCGCGCCGGCCGCGTACACCGCATTGCCGACCGCGACAGGCGAGAACAGGTAACGACCCGCCTTGCCGACGCTGGTCTTCCACGCCTGCTGCACGTCGAGCACGGGTTTGAACTCGGTGAGCGGCGTCGGCACGCGGCGCTCGTCTTTCGTGGATGAGCAAGCCGCCATGGTGAGCACGGTCATCGCACAGGCAACGGGCACAGCGTAACGTTTCAGCAGATTCATCGGTGGACGAAGCATTCAGGAAATTAGTTAATGGAGACCGGTTGGTCGTTACATGCGGCGATCAGCCGCCCAGTGCGTCCAGCTTGAACTGAATCAACTGGCGTGCCGAACTATCGTTTTTCGACAGCGAGTCGAGCGCGAGCTTATAGGCCACGCGCGCATCGTCACGCTTGCCTTGAGCGGCGAGCAGGTCACCGCGGCCGTTCGCCACAATGCCCTTGAACGCATCGGACTGCGGTTCGGCGAGCAATGCGAGACCCTGGTCGTAAGCCTTGTCGTCAAGCAGCAGCGAAGCCATACGCAGCTTGGCGATCTGCTTGAACTCGTCGTCTTTCGCGTGATCGATAGTCCATTGAAGCTGGGCCTTCGCGGCGGCTTCGTCACCCGCGGCGTACAGCGCCTTGGCCGCGCCCAGCGCGGTCATCTGCGCATACGCGGTGCGGCTGAACTTGTCTTCCATGTCGGTGGCGACGCGCGTGATCTTCGCCTTGTCGCCCGATGCCACGGCTTGCTGCACCTGGTCATACAGCACCGCGGCTTCCGTCGCCTCGCGCCGTTGCCAGAAATTCCAGCCGTTCCAGCCGGCTGCTGCAACCAGCACCACCAGCACAATCCACGTGGTTGCATTGCCCCACTGCGCCCACCATGCTTTCAGACCTTCAATCGATTCTTGTTCGTCGTGGTAACTCATCGCCCGGCGATTTCCTCTTTCTTGATACGTGTGCATGTCGAACCAATGGGCTCGACGACATCGCGATCAGTCGTCGCCGTCTTCGGCGGTTGCAACCATCGCATTGATTAGAAATTCGGTCAAGTCTTCGGCGGGCACGTTATGTTGCTCGCTTTTACCGCCGTTCGCGCCTGTATCGCGCAGCGGCTTCACACCGACCGTACCGTTGACGATCTCGTCTTCGCCGAGGATCACCGCGAATGCCGCGCCGCTCGCGTCAGCACGCTTCATCTGCGACTTGAAGCTCGCCGCCTGACCATCCGCGCTGCAATGCAGGATCACGTCGAGACCCGTATCGCGCAGACGCTCGGCGATGATAAAGGCTTGCTCGCGCGCCGCGTCGCCCTGATGGACCACGTACACGTCGCAACCTTCGTCTTCCGGCACGAGCTGCTCGTCTTTCAGCAATTCGAGGATACGTTCGACGCCCATTGCCCAGCCGCACGCGCCCGTCGGCTTGCCGCCGAGCTGCTCGATCAGCGGATCGTAGCGGCCGCCGGCCGCGACAGTACCTTGCGCGCCAAGCTTGTCGGTCACCCATTCGAACACGGTCAGATTGTAATAATCGAGACCGCGCACGAGACGCGGATTGATCGTGAACGGGATGTTGTTCGCCTTCAGAATGCGCTGCAGACCTTCGAAGTGCGCGCGCGATTCTTCGCCGAGAAAATCGATCAGCTTGGGCGCGTTCCGAGCGACTTCCTGCATTGCCGGATTCTTCGTGTCGAGCACGCGCAGCGGGTTCGTGTACAGGCGGCGCTTCGCCTCTTCGTCGAGCACGTCCATGTGCTTTTCGAGGTAAGCGATCAACTCGATGCGATATGCCGCACGCTCTTGCGCGAGACCCAGCGAATTAAGTTCGAGCTTGATGCCCATCAAGCCGAGGTCGTCCCACAAACGCTGGCACATCATGATGATTTCAGCATCGGCGTCCGGGCCGGCGAAGCCCAATGCTTCCACGCCGACCTGATGGAACTGCCGATAACGGCCGCGCTGCGGGCGCTCATGACGGAACATCGGTCCGATGTACCACAGGCGCTTCGGACCGTCGTACAGCATGTTGTGCTCGATGGTCGCACGCACGACAGCCGCGGTGTTTTCCGGGCGCATCGTCAGGTTCTCGCCGTTCAACGCGTCGGTAAAGCTGTACATCTCTTTCTCGACGATATCGGTCACCTCACCGATACCGCGCTTGAACAACTGCGTATGCTCGATGATCGGCGTGCGAATATTCTGGTATCCGTACGAACGCAGCATCGACTTGACCGTCGTTTCGAAAAACTCCCACAACCCGGCTTCCTGCGGAAGGATGTCGTTCATGCCCTTCACGCCGGACAACTTTTCGAGTTTTTTCTTCTGTTCAGTCATCTGTCTTCGATTGACGGTATTTAGTTGAGTGCTTCGGCGCGGCCATAGCGGCGCTCGACGTAGTCACTCACGATTTGCTGGAATTCTTGCGCGATATTCTCGCCGCGCAACGTCTTGACCTTCTCGCCGTCGATAAACACCGGCGCGGCCGGATTTTCGCCCGAACCCGGCAAGCTGATGCCGATATTCGCCTGCTTCGATTCGCCCGGACCGTTGACGATGCAGCCCATCACCGCGACGTGCATTTTCTCGACGCCAGGATACTGATCGCGCCATACCGGCATCTGCGTCCGCAGATAGGTCTGGATTTGCGACGCCAGTTCCTGAAACAACGTGCTGGTGGTACGACCACAACCCGGGCACGCGATCACCATCGGCGTGAACGAACGCAGGCCCATGGTCTGCAAAATTTCCTGGCCGACAATCACTTCACCCGTTCTCGGCCCACCTGGTTCCGGCGTCAGCGAGATGCGGATCGTGTCGCCGATACCTTGCTGCAGCAACACGGACAAAGCCGCCGTCGACGCCACGATGCCCTTCGAACCCATGCCCGCTTCGGTCAAGCCGAGATGCAGCGCGAATTCGCAACGGCGCGCCAGCTCGCCATAGACAGCGATCAGATCCTGCACGCCGCTAACCTTGCACGACAGAATGATCTTGTTGCGCGAAAGACCCAGTTCGACCGCGCGCTCCGCCGAGCCGATCGCCGACTGGATCAGCGCTTCGTACATCACGCTTTGCGCTTCCCACGGCGTGGAACGCACAGCGTTTTCGTCCATCATCTTCGCGAGCAGATCTTGATCGAGGCTGCCCCAGTTCACGCCGATCCGAACCGGCTTGTCGTACTTCACGGCCGCTTCGATCATCTGCGCAAACTGCGTGTCACGCTTCGCGCCGTGGCCGACATTGCCCGGATTGATCCGGTACTTCGACAGCGACTCCGCGCACGCGGGGTAGTCGCGCAGCAGCAAATGGCCGTTGTAGTGAAAATCGCCGACCAGCGGCACCGACACGCCCATGCGGTCGAGTTGCTCGCGCACGGCCGGCACGGCCGCAGCCGCTTCCGGCGTGTTGACCGTGATGCGCACCAGTTCCGAACCGGCTTGTGCCAATTCCTTGATCTGGATTGCCGTGCCGATCGCGTCCGCGGTATCCGTATTGGTCATCGACTGCACGCGCACAGGCGCATCGCCACCGATGGTGACAAGCTGACCGCCCCAACGGACATCCACCGCGTGCGACTTGCGCCGCGCGGCGTGGCCGCCAAACACCGGCTCGTTTGAAACGATCTTGCTACTGGATTGGGATTGAGCTTCGGATTGCATCGAAAAACCCATTTACGCCGCATGCACTACACAAAAAAAAAGTAGCGCCTGAATTGAAAAAGCGCTGCGGCCCGCTGACCGCGACGCATACCGTATCTGTCAAGGCAACGCGAAGCGCGCCACATTGCCCTTGGCTGCCGAATATTTCGACGGATCGACCGGGTGGCCATCGAGCGTAAGCGACTCAAGACCTGCCCTGTTGCCAACCGTGACCTTGAAAGGGCCAGCGCCCGTCACTTCCTTCGTATCGCCTGCGCGCACGAGGCCGGAGAACACCTCCTTGCCATCCTTGCCGCGCACGCTGAACCAACTGTCTTGCGTCACGCGCAACGCGATGATCGCCTCCCCCCCGGACAGGACAGCCGTTGCCGCATCCGCTGCGCTCGCGCCTTGCGCCGCAGCCTGGACCTGCGAACCGGCCTTAGGCGCGACTGCTGCTGCCGCGACGGCTGGCGCCGTGCCGGTCGCCAACGGTGCAGGCATCGGTGTAGCCGACGCTGCGTTATCTACTGCGGCCTGCGTTTCCGGCGCGGAAGCCGCGTCTTGCGCAGTTGCCTCGGAACCTGCCGCTTGACCTTGCGCCACCGCGCCCGATGCGCCGGTCGCGCCACCTGCCGTACCGTTCGCACTCGCCTTCAAACGTGCGAGCCACGCCGACGAATCACCGCCATTGGTATGCCACATGCCGAGCGCGATCACCGCGACGATCACCGCCGCAATGCCCCACAGCCACGAGCGACTCTTTTGCCCACTGCCGCCCAGCGACAGCGACACGCGGCCGCGCGGCAAATCCTTGCCCGACGATGCCGGCATCGACAGGTCCGGCGCAGGCACGCCCTTCTCGCGGCGCAACGCCTGCGTGAACGGCGTGGGATCAGCGCCGAGCATCTTCGCGTAGCTGCGCATCACGCCGAGCGCAAAAGTCGTGTCCGGCAGGTGACTGAGGTCCCCCGATTCGAGCGCACGCAACTTGATGGCGGACACCTTCAGGCGCGCCGACACGTCTTCGATCGTCCAGCCTTTCGATTCACGCAATTGGGTCAAGCGCGCGCCAACCGCCGCCAACGAATCCAGGCCCGGCTGCACAACAGGCTGCACCACCACCCGTGCGACCGGCGCCGGATGGTTTTCGTTTGTGTCTATGTCGTGCGGCTGCGGGTGCTGCGGCTCACTCATCCCAAATCCTTTAGCGTCGATTCTTTTTCACTTGTGCGACTGGGCCGGCCCAAAGCGCCACGCCCGAATCGCAGACCGTTTATAACAAAATGTGCGGCCTTCTGTGCCGCTTCCGATCGCTTCTGCAAACTTTCTTTTCAATCGCGGGTGACGTGGAGGACTTTCGCCTGTTCACGGAACTTTCCGCAGACCGCCCGCGCCCTGCGCGCCTCGCACGGGGCGCCTCGCACGATTACACGGCGCGAACCTCGATAATCTTGGCCGCCTTCCCGGTGCGCTCAGCGAGGCGCGTGCGATCTTTCACCGCACCGGCCAGCTGACCGCAGGCAGCGTCGATATCATCGCCGCGTGTTTTACGCACCGTAGTGACGACGCCCGCATCCATCAACACTTGCGCAAACCGCTTGATCTGTTCCGGCTTTGAGCGGATGAGGCCCGACTCGGGGAACGGATTGAATGGAATCAGGTTGAATTTGCACGGTACGTCACGCGTGACGGCCAGCAATTCGCGCGCTTGCGCTTCGCTGTCGTTCACACCGTCGAGCATGCAATATTCGAACGTGATGAAATCGCGCGGCGCGACTTTCAAATAACGCTGGCACGCTGCCATCAATTCGCGCAGCGGATACTTCTTGTTCAGCGGCACCAGCATATCGCGCAGCGGATCGCTCGACGCATGCAACGATACCGCGAGCGCCACCGGCAGATCGGCGCCGAGCCGGTCCATCATCGGCACCACGCCCGAGGTGGACAGCGTGACGCGCCTGCGCGACAGGCCGTACGCGTTATCGTCCAGCATCAGGCGCATGGCAGGCACCACCGCGTCGTAATTGAGCAGAGGCTCGCCCATGCCCATCATCACGACGTTCGTGACAACGCGCTCGCCTTTGCCGTCACCACCCGTGGCACGGCCACCGTCCGTCCCGCGCGTCGCGCGCAGCGCGAACTCGGCCATGCGCAGCTGGCCGATGATTTCGCCTGTGGTCAGATTACGGGAGAAACCCTGCTTGCCGGTCGAACAGAAACGGCAGTTCACCGCGCACCCGGCCTGCGACGACACGCACAACGTGCCACGCGTTTCTTCGGGGATATACACGGTTTCGACTGCGTTGCTGTTGCCGACGTCGATCAGCCACTTGCGTGTGCCGTCGGTCGAAATAGTGTCGCTGACGATGTCGGGCATCGTGATCGTTGCGCGCCCTTTGAGCTTTTCGCGCAAGGACTTCGCCAGATCGGTCATGCCGTTGAAGTCGGCAGCGTTGTACTGGTGTATCCAGCGCTGCAATTGCTTGGCGCGAAACGGCTTCTCGCCCAGACTGCCGCAGTAGGCGACAAGCCCTTGGGCGTCGAGATCGAGAAGGTTGACGGTGGGACTGCTCGTCATATCGAATCCTGCCATTTCAGTGCGAGACTACATTCATGCAACAAGCTGCATGAACGCAATGCCGTTCGCGCCCATTCCTGCTGCTTTACCTTACTACTTTGCCGGACTGTTCGTGCGGATTCGTGCGACAAATCAAACGGCTGCGCACGAATCGCCCGGCTGGCGCAAATTGCTTAACGCGAGTAGACGTTCACTTGCGGGAAGAAGAACGCGATTTCCACAGCGGCCGTTTCAGCTGCGTCAGAACCGTGCACCGCGTTAGCGTCGATGCTGTCAGCGAAATCGGCGCGGATCGTACCCTTTTCCGCCTTCTTCGGGTCCGTTGCACCCATCAGGTCACGGTGCTTCAGGATCGCGTTTTCGCCTTCCAGCGCTTGCACGACCACCGGGCCCGAGATCATGAAATCGACCAGATCTTTGAAGAACGGGCGTGCGGCGTGCACAGCGTAGAACTTTTCCGCGTCAGCGCGCGACAGATGAACCATGCGCGAAGCCACGATCTTCAGACCAGCGTTTTCGAAACGGCTGTAGATCTGCCCGATCACGTTCTTGGCCACTGCGTCCGGCTTGATAATCGACAGGGTGCGTTCGATCGCCATAAAAACTCCAAAAAATTAAGAGGTTACAGATTCAAATGAATCCGCTATTGTAGCATGTTCCCGTGTATGATTGCGATTGAACCCTTACAGTATCGAAAGACTCCAAGCAGGAGTTTTTGAATACTGGTAGCGTAGGCCGTGTGGACTTTTTCTGGGGTATTGAAACTCCGCTCCGCCGCGCCAATCTTAGGGATGGATACTGCGCGACTGGCGGCAAAAATCCCGGCCGGCGCGCAGTAGAGTCCAGTGCACAACCCGCTACACCACCATTACGAAACACGCTTCTGAGGTAAGGAGAGACCATGAACGATCATCCGTATAGCTTTGGCCGCAATGGCGCGGTCAGCACGGTCGAAACGCGCAATCGCGTACTGCGGAACACCTATTGGCTCCTCGCGCTGTCAATGATTCCGACAGTGCTTGGCGCATGGGTGGGCGTGGCAACCGGTTTCTCGCTGTTCGCCGCCACCAGCCCTGGCATGAGCATGCTGGCGTTCTTCGCGATCGCCTTCGGCTTCATGTTTGCCATCCAGAAAACCAAAGACAGCGCCATCGGCGTCTTCGTGCTGCTCGGCTTCACGTTCTTCATGGGCCTGATGCTCTCGCGCATCCTGAGCTTCGTACTCGGTTTTTCGAATGGCCCGTCGCTGATCATGCTCGCGTTCGGTGGCACTGGTGTGATCTTCGCGTCCATGGCCACGATCGCCACGGTCAGCAAGCGTGACTTCTCGGGGCTCGGCAAGTGGCTGTTCATGGGCGTGATCGTGCTGCTGCTGGCTTCGGTTGCTAACGTGTTTCTGCACCTCCCGGCGTTGATGCTGACGGTATCCGTGCTGGCAATCGTGATCTTCTCGGCCTACATGCTGTTCGACGTTCAGCGCGTCGTGAACGGCGGTGAGACGAACTACATCACCGCAACCCTCGCGATCTACCTGGATTTGTACAACGTATTCGTCAACCTGCTCGCGCTGCTCGGCATCTTCGGCGGCAACCGCAACTAGTCTGACGCAAGGCGCGGCGCCTGCAACGGCCGCCTTGGAAGAAAAGGCCCTTGACGAGCAATCGTCTTGGGCCTTTTTTTTTCCATTGCACTGCCGTCGCGTCAGCGGGGAGTCACTGCGTCTTGCGACGTCGGGCAATCAGAATCGGATCACAAACTCAGCCACGCAAAGCCTTCATCCTGCGAAGCGACCACAACTTCGGGGGACGCCGCGCCCAACACGCCGGCCAACGCGGCCTGTGCCAGTTCCGGCGAGTTGTTCTGCTGGCTCAGATGCGCCGCGACCAGATGGCGCAAGCGTGAACGGTCAAGCGAGGCCAGAATTTCAGCCGCTGCGTCGTTGTTCAGATGTCCATGATTCCCGCCAATACGCGCCTTCAGCGACTGCGGATACCGGCTGCCCGCCAGCATTCGCACATCGTGGTTGCATTCGAGCACCAGCGCATCGCAACCACTCAGCACCGCGCTGATGTGCGGGGTGGAGGTGCCGACGTCGGTTAGCACGCCAAGCCGGCTCGCGCCATTGGAGAGCACGTATTGCAGCGGCTCGCGGGCATCGTGAGGAACGGTGTAAGGGAGGATGCTGAGGTCGCCGATCGCCACCGCCTCGTCGCCCCACAGCACCTGCAGGTCGACATCGGCTTCGTCGGCGCCCACCGCGCGGGCGGTGCCCCAGCTCATGTACAGCGGAATCGACCACTTGCGCGCCAGCGTCAGCGCGCTGCCAATGTGGTCACTGTGTTCATGCGTAATCAAAATGGCGTCGAGACCTTCGACGCTCGCGCCGAGCCGTGTCAAACGCCGCTCGACTTCCTTGGCCGAAAAGCCGCAATCGAGCAGAACGCGCGTGGTGGTCGCGCCGCTTTGCGCTTCCACCAACAAGGC
Organism: Paraburkholderia sp. IW21; assembly: GCF_041321145.1. Taxonomy (NCBI): domain Bacteria; kingdom Pseudomonadati; phylum Pseudomonadota; class Betaproteobacteria; order Burkholderiales; family Burkholderiaceae; genus Paraburkholderia; species Paraburkholderia sp. IW21. The sequence goes on from NZ_JBGGWA010000003.1 coordinate 405,840, forward strand.
ATTGCCTTCACTGCCGCTGCCGAGACTCGCGAACCGCACGGCCCGCTTAGTTCAGCTGCGCGTGCAGCAGCGTCACGATGCGCTGCGCGTCGGACGAGTTGTCCACCTGCCCGTTCGCGTCCAGCACCGCTACCTGCGTCACGGTGTCACCCTTCGAGCGCACATTGACGAGGAATTCCTGACCCGGCTTCTTCGACGAATTGCCGCTGTAGAACAGCTTGCCGAACAGCCCTTCTTTCTTCAGCTCCTGCATCGAGTCCGCGTAACGCACGTAGTAGATACCTTTCGAGCGATCGCGGTTGTCGACGGTGAAGTTAGTGCGGTCGAGCGCAAGACCCACGCGTAACCATGCGCGGTCGAACGATTCCTGCAGATCGAGTGTCGACGCGCCCGCGCTCTGGTCGAGCGTGGCTGGCGCGGTGGCCGGGCGTGCGTCGGTCAGCAGTTGCTTCGACTGTGCATCGGTCAGGCCGAACTTCTGCATCAACTTGCTCAGGAACAGTGCTTCCAGAGCCGGGTCACGCGGACGCTCTTCCCACCGCGACGATGTCTTGTCCTGGCCCGTCAGCATTTCTTCCATTGCGCTATGGGTGATCGAGATGTCCGTGGCGCCAGCCGGGCCGCGCGACACGAGCGTGCGGAAGCTGTCGCGGGTGCCCGACGAGTACGCGAAGTCGATCACCTTGCCGATCGTGCGGCGGAACCAGTCGTCCGGAATGTTGGCGCGGTTTTCAGCCCAGTCGGTGGTCATGATGCCGGTGGCGGGCGCGTCGGTTTTCAGCGCAAAGCCGTTTTCCTGCCAGAACTCCTGCAACTGCGGCCAAAGTTGTTCCGGTGTACGGCCGTCGACTACCAGCCAGCGGCGGTCGCCGTCGCGTTCGATGTGCATGCCCAGCGGATCTTGCGCATTCGGCTGGCCTTCGGTGGAATTGCCCGCTGCCGTGACCGCGCGTTGCGGCGAGCCGCCCAGCGCCAGATTGGCCGGGGGCGCCACGTAGCGCTGATCGGTCGGCGTGGTGGTCAGATCGCCGGGAACGGCGAGCGGCGGTGCGCTGCCCGCGCCCTTGTAGTTGACGCGGTCGGAGGCGAACCAGTCGTTCAGCGTGTCACAGCCGGCGAGCGTTACCAAGGCAAGCGCCAGCGCCGCCATGCGGGTTGCGTGGAGGGAAAGTGCGGAACGTTTCATGAGGTCCTTCGTGATGCTGGAACGCGGTGCCTGGTTCTGTGTGCCGGGAACGTGGGCTGGATCGACGTCGGTTAAGGGAGTGCCGGTGGCAGGCTTGCTTGAGCGCCGGGCGTGCTGGCTTGAGCCCGCTTAGCCCAGCAGGCCCGCTTCGCGCAACGCGCCGCGCACCACTTCGTGGTATTGCGCGTCGAGCGGCGTGAGCGGCAGGCGGATTCCGCCCTGCACACGACCCAGTTGCTGCAACGCCCATTTCGCCGGAATCGGATTCGATTCGATGAACAGGTTCTTATGCAGCGACAGGAGTTTCAGATGAATCTCACGGGCGGTCTTTGCGTCCGCGGCGAGCGCGGCCTTGCACAGATCGCTCATCGCGCGCGGCGCGACGTTGGCGGTGACCGAAATATTGCCATGGCCGCCGAGCAGCATCAGCGCGATCGCGGTGGGATCGTCACCACTGTAGATGCCGAAGTGCGCGGGCGCCGACTTGATCAGATGCGCGGCGCGATCGATGTTGCCGGTCGCTTCCTTCACACCGATGATGCCCGGCACCTGCGCGCAACGCAGGATGGTTTCGTTGCTCATGTCCGCGACGGTGCGGCCCGGCACGTTGTACAGGATCACCGGCAGATCGACGGTTTCGGCAATCTTCGCGAAGTGGCGGTAGATGCCTTCCTGGGTCGGCTTGTTGTAGTACGGCACGACCTGCAGCGTGGCGTCCGCGCCGACCTCTTTGGCCTGCTGGGTGAGCTCGATGGCTTCAGTGGTGGAGTTGCCGCCCGAGCCCGCGATCACCGGAATCCGGCCCGCCGTGTGCTCGACTGCGGTTTTGACCATCAGCACGTGTTCCTCGACCGACAGCGTAGCCGACTCGCCGCTCGTGCCGACCACGACGAGTGCGTTCGTGCCTTCTGCGATGTGCCAGTCGATCAGTTTGCGAAACGCCGGCAGATCGAGGCTGCCGTCTTCGAGCATCGGGGTGATGATGGCAGGAATGCTGCCGCGAATCTGAACGCCGTCAGTGCTTTGGTTGCCGTTAGTCATGAAACGCCATGAATTTGATCAGGTAAACCGCGATTGTAGCGGATTAGCCAGCCAACTCGTAACAAGGCGGGGATGCCGCCTCTGCGCGGTCGGCTGAGCGATCCGCCTCCATAATTGCGCAGATCCGCTGGACGTAAGCCGGGCGCGGCTGCGCAAGGAAACCATCTTGAAATGCGACCACCCGGAGGTGGCCGCGCACCACGTCGAGCAGCTCGCCGGGTGCGAGCAAAAACGCCGGATTAGACGGCTTTCCGACGCTTTCGTTGCCTTGCGCGAAGGTCTCGTATACCAGTACGCCGCCGGGCGCGAGCGAGTGCAAAAGCTGCGGAAACAGCGGCCGATGCAGGTAGTTCGTGACCACGATCGCAGCGAATTTCGCGTCCCGGGGCAGCGGCCAGGCGGCGCCTTCGATGTCAACCGCGAGCGTGGTGATGAGCGGCTCGTCGCGCATGACGTCCAGCGCGGCCGCATCGCGGTCGAGCGCGGTCACCGGATGGCCCAGCGATGCAAAAAACCGCGCGTGCCGCCCCGCCCCTGACGCCACGTCGAGCACCGCGCCGCCCGCCGCGACCAGATGCGCCCAGTGGCGCACCCAGTGCGACGGCTCGCCGTTTCCGTGCGAGCAAACGGGCGAAGCGGAGACGGAAGTACTCATCATTTCAGCGTGGATCAGTTGTACGACAAGCCCATTGCCTCGCGCACGTCGCGCATCGTCTCCGTGGCGAACTTGCGGGCCTTGTCGCAGCCGTCGGCGGCGATCGCACGCAACAGCGACGGATCGTCCATGTACTTCTGCGCGCGCTCGAGCATCGGCTGCTGCTCCCGCAGAATGCCTTCGATCACGGGCTGCTTGCAGTCAAGGCAGCCGATACCCGCTGAACGACAGCCCTTCTGCACCCACTCGTGCGTGGCTTCGTCCGTGTAGACCTGGTGAAGTTGCCACACCGGGCATTTGTCCGGATCGCCTGGATCGGTACGGCGCACGCGGGCCGGATCGGTCGGCATGGTGCGGACCTTCTTGGTGATCGTTTCCGCATCTTCACGCAGGCCGATGGTGTTGCCGTACGACTTCGACATCTTCTGGCCGTCCAGACCCGGCATGCGCGACGCTTCGGTCAGCATGGCCTGCGGCTCGACCAGAATGATCTTGCGCGACCCTTCGAGGTACCCGAACAGACGCTCGCGATCGCTCATCGACAGGCTCTGCGATTCCTGCAACATCGCGCGAGCCTGTTCAAGTGCTTCGTCGTCGCCTTCCTGCTGGTAGGCATTGCGCAGTTCGTGATAGAGCTTGGCGCGCTTGCCGCCGAGCTTCTTCGCTGCCTCGTTGGCCTTCTCTTCGAAGCCCGGCTCGCGACCGTACAGGTAGTTGAAACGGCGTGCGATTTCACGCGTCATTTCCACGTGCGGCACCTGGTCTTCACCGACCGGCACGAGCGAGCCGCGATACAGCAGAATGTCCGCCGCCATCAGCACCGGATAGCCGAGGAAGCCGTAGGTGGACAGATCTTTGTCCTTCAGCTTCTCCATCTGCTCCTTGTAGGTCGGCACGCGTTCGAGCCAGCCGAGCGGCGTGCTCATGCCGAGCAGCAACGCGAGTTCCGCATGCTCGGGCACCTTGCTCTGGATAAAGAGCGTTGCCTGGGCCGGATCGATACCCGAGGCGAGCCAGTCGGTCAGCACGTCCCACACGTTCTTTTCGATCACTTCGGGCGTTTCGTAGTGCGTCGTCAGTGCGTGCCAGTCGACCACACAGAAGAAGCACGGGTATTCGGACTGCAGCCGCACCCAGTTTTTCAGCACGCCGTGATAGTGGCCGAGGTGCAGCGACCCGGTGGGCCGCATGCCGGAGAAGATACGGTCTGGGAACATGGTTATTTAGAAAAGCGAAACAAGTGGAGTCAGAATTGCGGTAATCGCACCGTAGCCGAGCGTAACGAGCGGGCTCAGCCAATAACGCGTCAGCGTACCCGTCATGACCAGCGCCATGACGATGAAAAAGCCGTACGGCTCGAGACGCGACAGCGCGATCGATTGCCGCGGCGGCAACAGCGCCATCAGCACGCGGCCGCCGTCGAGCGGGGGCAGCGGAAAGAGGTTGAGCACGCCGAGCACGAGGTTCACACCGACGCCGGCTCCCGCCATGCGGGTGAAGAACGGCTCGTCGACGTTCAACACCGCAAGTGCGACGCCAACCAGGCCCCACACCAGCGCCTGGGCAAAATTACACAGTGGCCCGGCCGCCGCAACCCACAGGCTGCCCCAGCGCGGATTGCGCAAGTTGCCAAAAGCGACCGGCACGGGCTTCGCGTAACCGAACATGAAGGCGCCGCTGGTGGCGAAGTACAACAGCAAAGGAATCGCGATCGTGCCGAGCGGATCGATATGCCGCATCGGATTGACGGAGACACGGCCGAGCACGTACGCGGTATTGTCGCCGAGCCAGCGCGCGACGTAGCCATGCGCGGCCTCATGAAGCGTGATCGCGAAAATCACCGGCAACGCGTAAACCGCAATGGTTTGTATCAGGGAAGAATCCATAACTCGCTATTGTAACAACGCGATTGCGTGCGTCTGTCCGCTTTCGCTCATGCCGTCTCTTCGAGACCGAATGGCGCGAGAGAACCGCGCCCTGCCCGCACCAGCACCGGCTCAGGCCCGGTCAAATCGATCACGGTCGAGGGTTCGCACACGCACGGGCCACTATCGATCACCAGATCCAGCTGCTTCTCCAGCCGAGCGCGGATTTCCTCCGGGTCGTTCAGCGGCTGCGTTTCATCCGGCATGATCAGCGTGGAGCCGATTAGCGGCTGGCCGAGCTCTTCGAGAATCGCCAGCGTGATCGCGTGATCCGGCACCCGCAGGCCAATGGTCTTGCGCGACGGGTGCGACAGGCGCCGCGGCACTTCCTTGGTTGCCTGCAGCACGAAAACATAGGGGCCCGGTGTGACCGATTTGATCAGGCGGTACTGCCGGTTGTCGACCATGGCGAAGTTCGACAACTCCGACAGATCGCGCACCAGCAGTGACAGCAATGCCTTCTCGCCGAGCCCGCGAATCCGCCTGAGGCGTTCGACCGCGTCCTTGTCGTCGAGATGACAGGCTAGCGCGTAGCTCGAATCCGTCGGCAATGCGACGACGCCGCCATCGTTGATGATCTGCACCGCCTGCTTGACGAGGCGCGGCTGGGGGTTATCCGGATGAAGCCGAAAGTATTGGGACATGGTGACTTGCAGTGGCTACGGGTGGCTACAGACCGAAAAGCGGACTGAAAACCGGACTGAAAACCGGACGGAGGATCGGGCGAAAGCACACGCCCCGGATGATAGCCTGCGCGCATATCGTGCCGCCGTGGCACGGCGCGCGATCACAGCCAGCGTTCCCAGACGGGCTTGAGATCGGAAGGTAGCGGCGGCAGCGTGCCGAGATCGACCCGACCTTCGCCGGGTGCATGGAAGTCCGAGCCACGCGACGCCTCGAAGCCGAACCGGCGCGCGACATCCGCGTATTCGCGGTATTGATCCGGCGTGTGGCTGCCCGTGACTACTTCGATCGCCTTGCCGCCGAGGTCGATGAATTCACCGAAAAACGCGTCGAATTCGACTGGCGAGTACGCATAACGACCTGGATGCGCGATGATCGCCTCGCCGCCGGCCGCCAGGATCCAGCCGACCGCATCGGCCAGTTTGGCCCAACGATGCGGCACGCAGCCGGCTTTGCCGTCGCCGAGATAGCGGTTGAACACGTCTTGCGTCGAACTGGCGTAGCCGCTTTCGACCATGAAACGGGCGAAGTGCGTGCGCGAAATCATGTCCGGGTTCGAGACGAATTTGAGCGCGCCTTGATAGGCATCGGGAATGCCCAGCTTGGCCAGCTGTTCGCCGATCGCTTCGGCACGCGCCGCGCGGCCGTTGCGGGTGCGCGCGAGACCGTCGATCAGCGTCGAACTCGTAGGATCGATGCCGAGGCCGACAATGTGCACGGTGCGCGACGCCCAGGTGACCGAAATCTCCACGCCGCTCAGGTAGCCCATGCCGAGCGCTTCAGCGGCACTGCGCGCTTCGTGCTGACCGCCCAGTTCATCGTGATCGGTCAACGCCCACAGCGTCACGCCGCCCGCGTGCGCGCGGCGCGCGACATCGGCCGGCGCGAACTGGCCGTCGGATACGGTGGAGTGACAGTGAAGATCGGCGTTCATCTTAGCCTTGAAAAGATTCTGCGCTCATTTTACTGCAACGCAGTAAGTGGCCGCGGAGCTATCTCGCGAAGCCGACCTGATCCCTGAAATTCCTGGTCAGTTTCAGGCGCAGAAGCCCTCGATCAGCGCCGCCACCTGCTCCGGCTGGTCGTGGTGCACCATGTGTCCCGCTTCGTCGATGATCTTCTCGCGCCAGTGGGGGAAAGCCTGAAAACGCGCCTTGAATTCGTCGAGCGGAATCTCGCCGGCGATCTGCGCCAGCGTCGGCGAATTGGCCGCCTCCACGTGCAGCACCTTGGCGCTCACCTTGCGCCACACAGCCATCACCTCGTCGAGGCGGTACAGCGTGGGGCCGCGCAGTTTGTGCGCCGGATCGGCGAGCAGCATGAAGCGCCCTTCTCCGTCCGGTTTCGACCAATGTTGCGCGAGGAACTGCGCGCGCTGCGGGTCGAGGCGCGGATTGGTTTTGATCAGACGCCCAGCGACGTCGTCCAGCGACGCGTAGCGCTTCAACTGCGGCGGATCGCGCAATTCGTCAAGCCAGTTACGCAGGCGCCTCGGCGCTTGCGCCGAGTGCGTGGGCGCGAGACCAAAGCCCTCCAGGTCGACCACGCGCCGCACCCGCTCCGGCCGCACGCCCGCATACAGACACACGATGTTCGCGCCGAGGCTGTGGCCGACCAGATTGACCTCGCCCGTCGGCGCATAGTGATCGAGCAGCGCGTCGAGATCGGCGAGATAGTCCTGCATCCAGTAGTTGCCGCCGCCGCGCTCGGCGACCGGCCAGTCCGACAGGCCAAAACCCCGCATATCCGGCGCAATCACCTGCCAGTCACCGCCCAATGCATCGACGACGAACTGGAACGACGCCGCGACGTCCATCCAGCCGTGCAGCATGAAAAGCATCGGCGCATCCGGGTTGCCCCACCGCCGCACGTGCAGACGGATGCCGCGCACGGCGATGAACTCAGACTGGGAGGTATTCATGAACGGCGCGCCCGAAAAAGAATGGTCGTTCGATTATAACGAGATAGCCGGACGGTGCGAGGAGTCGGGCAGTGAAAAAAGCTTCAGTCCGAGGCCGACGTTGCGGAATCCTGGGCATCCAGGCCGGCCAGCGCAACCAGCGCGGCCAGTTCGGTTTCGTCGAAACCCGCGTCGCGGCGCGCCTCGAAATTGAACGGACCGCGTAATTTCGGTGCGTGATACTGCTCGGCGAGGCGCGTGTAGGTGTCGTGCGGGTCGAGCCCGCCCTGCTCGCACAGATGACGGAACCAGCGATTGCCGATCAGCACATGGCCGATTTCGTCGCGCAGGATGACGTCGAGAATCGCCGCGGACGCCTCGTCGCCCGCCTGCTGCAGGCGCGCGCGGATCGGCGGCGAGGCGTCCAGACCGCGCGCTTCCAGCGTGCGCGGTACCAGCGCCATGCGCGCCAGCAGGTCGCCGCGGGTGCGCTCGCACATATCCCACAGTCCGTCGTGAGCGGGAAAATCGCCGTAGACATGGCCGAATTCCGCAAGCCGCGCGACCAGCAGCGAAAAGTGATGCGCCTCTTCGGCGGCTACTTTGAGCCAGTCGGTGTAGAACGCGGCGGGCATGCCGGCAAAGCGCCAGACGGCGTCAAGCGCGAGGTTGATTGCGTTGAATTCGATGTGTGCAAGCGCATGCAGCAAGACGGCGCGTCCTTCGGACGATTGCATGCTGCGGCGCTTGAGTTTGCGTGGATCGACCAGTTCGGGGCGTGCGGGACGGCCCGGCAGGTCTGTGGGCTCGGCAAGATCGAGGTCTGCGGGACACGCCAGGCTACCGTCGAGCGTTGCGGCATGGAGCGCGCGTGCCGCCGCAGCCTTGGCCACGGGATCGTTTTCGCGTAAGGCGGCAAGCGCCGCAGTGCGCGCGCAATTCGCGCGGTTCGAGGAGTTCACAGGGTTGGATGTGAGCGGCGCAGGCGAAACAGACGGAGCAGCGGAAATCATGGCGACCAGGTCGGTAAAGGGAACGGCAACAGGCAAGATAAAAGCGACGCGGCACGCGCAACGGCTAAGCGCGGGATTGGCTGCCGTCCTGCTTTGTGACAGCGCCAAGCGGCCCAACCACACAACCGTTTACAATACTCGATTCGACCATCGCGCGCGCCTGGTGCGCCGGTCCGGCGGGACGAACCGGGCCCATAAGCGCGTTTTCGACGCATTTGGCAGCGCCAGCCAGCCCCCGCAACGCCTGGCGCCCGATCAAGAGGAGACAACGTGACAATTTACAAGCTTGGCGAAGCCGCCCCGACCATTCATGAAAGCGTATTCGTCGCCGATTCGGCGAACATCATCGGCGATGTGACGCTAGAAGAAAATTCGAGCGTCTGGTTCGGCGCGACGATTCGCGGCGACAACGAGCCGATCACCCTGGGCGCCGGCAGCAACGTGCAGGAAAACGCGGTGCTGCACACCGACCCGGGCTTCCCGCTGACGATCGAACAGAACGTCACGATCGGCCATCAGGTGATGTTGCACGGCTGCACGATCAAGGAAGGCTCGCTGATCGGGATACAGGCGGTGGTCTTGAATGGGGCGGTAATCGGCCGCAACTGTCTGGTCGGAGCGGGCGCCATCGTCACCGAAGGCAAAGTGTTTCCCGACAATTCGCTGATTCTCGGCGCGCCTGCCAAAGTGGTGCGCGAACTGACCGAGACGGATATCGCCAATATGCAGCGCGGCACGGCGAGTTATGCCGAGCGCCGCGAGTATTTCAAGGCGCAGCTCGTGCGCATCGGCTAATCAGCCGGGCGCGCGGCGCGCGAGGCGCAGCATCAGGCTGCGTCATTCGACCGAGGAAAAGTTGTGAGCGACCAGTTGCAAAAATTCATGTTCAGCGCGGCGCCGGTGCGCGGCGAGATCGTTTCGCTGCGCAATACGTGGCAGGAAGTGCTGACGCGCCGGGATTACCCGGCGCCCGTACGGACGATTCTGGGCGAGATGATGGCCGCGTGCGCGCTGCTTTCCGCGAACCTCAAGTTCGACGGCACGCTCGTCATGCAGATTTTTGGCGACGGGCCGGCCAAGATGCTGGTCGTGCAGTGCAGCTCCGATCTGTCCATGCGCGCCACCGCCAAGCTCTCAGGCGAAGCGGCCAGTACGATCGACGAGACCACCTCCATGATCGAACTGGTCAACGCGAGCGGTCACGGCCGCTGCGTGATCACGCTCGACCCGCGCGACAAGCAGCCCGGCCAGCAACCGTATCAAAGTATCGTGCCGCTGTCGGGTGTGGACGGCCCACTCAAGTCGATGTCCGAAGTACTCGAGCATTACATGCATCACTCGGAGCAGCTCGACACGCGCCTGTGGCTCGCGGCGAACACCGAGCGCGCCGTCGGCATGCTGCTGCAAAAGCTGCCGGGCGACGGCGGCATTGTCCCGCATCCGGGCGACCTGGACGCGGATACGTGGGAGCGCGTGTGCACGCTGGGCGGCACGATGTCGCAAGACGAGCTGCTGAAGGAAGAGCCGGAAACGATTTTCCGCCGTCTCTTCTGGCAGGAGAACGTGCAGCATTTCGAGCCGGCAACGACACGTTTCGAATGCAGTTGCTCGCGCGAAAAAGTCGGCGCCATGTTGAAGATGCTGGGCCGCGAGGAAGTGGACAGCGTGATCGAAGAACGCGGTCACGTCGAGATCCATTGCGAATTCTGTAACCAGCGGTACGAATTCGATCCGGTCGACGTGGCGCAACTTTTTGTCGCCAATGCGCTCTCGCAGGGCGTCACGCCAGCAGCCGACCAACGGCACTGAAGCCGCTCAGAGGCGGCTGATGGCGCCTGTATTACCGCAGTAAAATAACGCGCCGCCCGCTGCCTTTTCAGGACCCGGGCGGCGCGTTATCGTTGATCATTGCGTTGGATCGTGGGCGGTGCGCGCTGCGCATGGTTTGCTTAGGCATCCGACCGATGGAGAGCAAAAATGAACACCCCTACTTCGTTGAAGCATTGCATGCGCTCGTTCACCGTGCTGGCCGTCATCGCCGGCAGCGTTGCGCTGACGGGCTGCGTGATGGACCCTCCCGGCCCCTCGCCGATTTATAGCCGGCTACCGGCCGAACAGTCGGGCATGGCCAGCACCGCCCGGCCGCTCACGCCTGAAGAACGCGAGCGCTACGATGCGATCGACCGTCAGGTACTGTCCGATCAGAACCAGGCCATTGCCGCCGAGAACGCCGCTCAAGCGTACTCACGTTATTACTCGCCGCCGGTCAGCGTGTACGGCAGTTATTACGGCGGCGGATGGGGGCGCGGCTGGGGTACCGGAGTCGGCGTAGGTTACGCGCCATACTGGGGCTGGTAACGGCACATGCTGAACAAGCTTAGTGCGTGGCCTTCTTATCTTTCGCGGCCTTGCCACGATGCTTGCGATCCGGCTTCGCACGCGATTCCGGATTCGGCACTATATGCAGCGGCGACGCCGACACTTCACCACGCGTCGACGTGGTGACCGAAGGCGTGTTCGCGCTCGGCAACGGTGCGTTAGGCGACACGAACTGCACGAACACTTCGCTGTTTTTCACCATACCCATTTCGTAGCGCGCCCGCTCTTCAACCGCAGCCGTGCCGTTCTGCAAATCCTGGACTTCGCCCTGGATACGCTCGTTGCGCAGCTTCGAATCAGTGTTTTTCTGCAGTTGCTGGGCCAGTTGCTGCTGCAACTCATGCACGCGCAGCCAGCCGCCATGGCCCCACCAGAGCGGGTACTGGATCAGTGCCAGCAGAACGATCAAGACAGCAGTGACGAGCCGCATGAAGTAAGCACAATAAATACACGCCGCCCTGCGCTAAACGCAGGGCGGCGTGGTCAATCAGAAACGAAGGATAACCGGCTCATCGGTCGGCGCTATCGAACAGGCCATTAGCGCAGATTGTAGAACGCCGACTTGCCCGGGTAGCTGGCGATATCACCAAGGTCTTCTTCGATGCGCAGCAACTGGTTGTACTTCGAGATGCGGTCCGAACGCGACAGCGAACCCGTCTTGATCTGACCGGCATTCAGCCCGACCGCGATGTCCGCGATCGTCGAATCCTCGGTTTCCCCCGAGCGGTGCGAGATCACAGCCGTGTAGCCGGCGCGCTTCGCCATTTCGATGGCCGCGAAGGTTTCCGTCAGCGTACCGATCTGGTTGATCTTGATCAGGATCGAGTTGGCGATGCCCTTCTCGATGCCTTCCTTCAGGATGCGCGTGTTGGTGACGAACAGATCGTCGCCCACCAGTTGGACCTTCTTGCCGAGCTTGTCGGTCAGGATTTTCCAGCCGGCCCAGTCGCTTTCGTGCATGCCGTCTTCGATCGAAACGATCGGGAACTTGTCGGCCAGATTCGCGAGGTAATCCGCGAATTCGGTCGACGACAGTTGCAGGCCTTCGCCCGCCAACTGGTACTTGCCGTCGTGGTAGAACTCGCTGGCTGCGCAGTCGAGCGCGAGCAGCACGTCTTCACCCGCGCGGTAGCCAGCCTTTTCGATGGCTTGCAGGATGGTCGACAGACATTCGTCGTTGCTGCCGAAGTTCGGCGCGAAGCCGCCTTCGTCGCCGACTGCCGTGCTCATGCCGCGGTCGCTCAGGATCTTTTTCAGCGCGTGGAACACTTCGGCGCCGCAGCGCAGCGCTTCGCGGAAGCTCGGCTGGCTGACCGGCACGATCATGAATTCCTGGATGTCCAGGCTGTTGTTCGCGTGCGCGCCGCCGTTGACGATGTTCATCATCGGCACCGGCAGTTGCATCGCGCCCGAGCCGCCGAAGTAGCGGTACAGCGGCAGACCGGCTTCTTCAGCAGCAGCCTTCGCAACCGCCATCGACACGGCCAGCATCGCGTTCGCGCCGAGGCGCGACTTGTTGTCCGTGCCGTCGAGTTCCAGCAGGGTCTTGTCGAGGAAGGCCTGCTCGGAAGCGTCGAGGCCCATGATCGCTTCGGAGATTTCGGTGTTGATGTGCTCGACGGCCTTCAGCACGCCCTTGCCGCCGTAACGGCCGGTTTCGCCGTCGCGCAGTTCGATCGCTTCGCGCGAACCTGTTGACGCACCCGACGGCACCGCAGCGCGGCCCATCGTGCCCGACTCGAGCAGCACGTCGCATTCGACGGTGGGGTTGCCTCGCGAATCGAGAATCTCTCGACCGATGATATCTACGATAGCACTCATGGTTTCCTCAAGAAATGACGTTGAATTCTTTACTGTGAAACTGCACCGGGCAACGCTGTCGATCCGGAGTTAGCGCTTTAGCGCTTACTCCGGTCCCATGCAACGCTGTCGATCCGGAGTTAGCGCTTTAGCGCTTACTCCGGTCCCATGCAACGCTGTCGATCCGGAGTTAGCGCTTCAGCGCTTACTCCGGTCCCATGCAGAGTAGCTCCCCAGCACACTACGCGCCTCGATGCTTTCGACGACCATTGCGCGCATTCGCCGCATGCCCACGACTGTACCGGCTATGCGGGAATCGCGGCCGGCCAAACGCCTGAATCAGTTGAAATCGCTTTCGAGGAACGGCGCGCGCTTGACGGCCTGATCGAGCGTAACAAGCGTTTCGAGCAGGTCAGCCATGCGATGCAGCGGTACCGCGTTCGGACCGTCCGACTTGGCTTCCGAAGGCTTCGGGTGGGTTTCCATAAAGAGACCCGCCACGCCCGTTGCAACGGCCGCACGCGCCAGCACCGGCACGAATTCGCGCTGACCGCCCGAGCTCGTGCCCTGCCCACCCGGCAACTGCACCGAGTGAGTCGCGTCGAACACGACCGGCGCGTTGGTTTCGCGCATGATCGCGAGCGAACGCATGTCCGACACGAGGTTGTTATAGCCGAACGACACGCCGCGTTCGCACGCCATGAAGCGGTCTTCCGAGAGACCCGCTTCACGCGCCGCATCACGCGCCTTGTCGATCACGTTCTTCATGTCGTGCGGTGCGAGAAACTGGCCTTTCTTGATGTTGACCGGTTTGCCCGAACGCGCGCAAGCATGAATGAAGTCCGTTTGACGGCACAGGAAAGCAGGCGTTTGCAGAACGTCGACCACCGACGCAACCTGCTCGATCTCGTGCTCAGCGTGAACATCCGTCAGCACCGGCAACCCGAGCTGACGCTTCACTTCCGACAGGATGCGCAAACCTTCGTCCATGCCCAGACCGCGAAACGACTTGCCGCTGCTGCGATTGGCCTTGTCGTACGACGATTTGTAGATGAACGGGATGTTCAGCTTCGCGCAGATTTCCTTCAGCCGGCCTGCCGTGTCGATCGTCATCTGTTCGGATTCGACAACACAGGTGCCCGCGATCAGGAAAAACGGCTTGTCGAGCCCGATTTCGAAATCGCCCAGTTTCATGCTTTCTCCCTGACTTTCTTCGCCATGCGCGACTGCTCATGCGCGCGCGCCGCTTCGACGAACGACTTGAACAGCGGATGGCCGTCACGCGGCGTGGACGTGAATTCCGGATGGAACTGCACGCCGACGAACCACGGGTGCATGCTGCGCGGCAATTCCATCATTTCCGGCAGATCTTCACTCGGGGTACGGGCGCTGATGATAAGGCCGCCGGCTTCAAGCAGGGGCACGAAGCGGTTATTGACTTCATAACGGTGGCGATGGCGTTCGTTCACGTCCTTGCCATAAATCTCTTCGGCCATCGTGCCGGGCTTGATCGGGCAGCGTTGCGAACCGAGACGCATCGTGCCGCCCAGATCCGATTCTTCGGTACGCTTTTCAACGCGGCCTTCACGGTCGTACCACTCGGTAATCAACGCGACCACGCGGTTTTCGGTTTCCTGATCGAACTCGGTGCTGTTCGCATCCTTCAGGCCGACCACGTCGCGAGCGAATTCGATCACGGCCAGTTGCATACCGAGGCAAATGCCGAGATAAGGCACGTTCGCTTCACGCGCATAGCGGATCGCCGCGATCTTGCCTTCGGTGCCGCGACGGCCGAAGCCGCCTGGCACGAGCACGGCATCCAGATGCTTGAGGCTTTCCACGCCTTGCGCCTCGATCTCTTCCGAGTCGATGTACTCGATGTTGACCTTGGTCGACGTGTGCATCGACGCATGGCGCAGCGCTTCGATCAGCGACTTGTACGACTCGGTCAGATCGACATACTTGCCGACCATGCCGATCGTGACTTCGTGCGTCGGGTGCTCGAGCTTTTCGACGAGGTTCGACCACATGGACAGATCGGCCGGCTTCGGCGTGAGCTTGAGCTCTTCGCAGATGATCGCGTCCAGCCCCTGGTCGTGCAGCATCTGCGGAATCTTGTAGATGCTGTCGGCGTCCCACACGGAAATCACCGCGTCTTCCGGCACGTTCGAGAACATCGAGATCTTGGCGCGCTCGTCGTCCGGAATGGGGCGGTCGGCGCGGCACAGCAGCACGTGCGGCGAGATGCCGATTTCACGCAGCTTCTGCACGCTGTGCTGGGTAGGCTTGGTTTTCAGTTCGCCGGCGGTGGCGACCCAAGGCACCAGCGTGAGGTGCACGAAGCACGCGCTGTTGCGGCCCATGCGCAGGCTCATCTGACGCGCGGCCTCGAGGAACGGCAGCGATTCGATATCGCCTACGGTGCCACCCACTTCGACGATGGCGACGTCCGGCTCACCGCACGTCGCAGAAGCTGCGCCGCGCTCGATGAACGCCTGGATTTCGTTTGTGATGTGCGGAATGACCTGCACCGTCTTGCCGAGATAGTCGCCGCGGCGCTCCTTGCGGATTACCGATTCGTAAATCTGGCCCGTGGTGAAGTTGTTGGCCTTGCGCATCTTCGTGCTGATGAAGCGCTCATAGTGGCCGAGGTCGAGGTCAGTCTCCGCGCCGTCTTCCGTCACGAACACTTCGCCGTGTTGAAACGGACTCATCGTGCCGGGGTCGACGTTGATGTAGGGATCGAGCTTGAGGAGAGTGACTTTAAGACCGCGCGATTCGAGGATCGCGGCGAGGGAAGCGGCGGCAATACCCTTGCCGAGGGAAGATACTACGCCGCCGGTGACGAAAACATATTTGGTCATCGCTGGATGCTCGCGGGAAAAACGGATTATACCGTAAAGCAGGGTCTCAACCCAGCAAAATCCTGGCGACATCCGCACGCGCACGGGCCACGGCGATGGCCATCGCCGTGCGCCGATCATGCACCGTTTTTTGCGCTATGCGCAGCGGGCAGTCAGGACCGCCGCTGCAGTTCGTGCAACATTCGCTGCACCGCGCGCGCGGTTTCGAGCGGCTTTTCCATCGGGTAAAGATGGCTCCCCTCGATCCATTCCACATGACCGCCGGTCGCGCGGCGAGTGGCCTCGAGGCCCGCCTGACGGATTTCTTTCGAACGCGTGCCGGCGATGAAACCCACCGGCACCGGCGCGCCGCGCGCGAGGCGCGCGCCTAGCGTGTGGGGCAAGGTCTTATAGATCTGATATTCGGTGCGGCGATCGAAGGCGAGCGACCGCCCGCCGTCAGGCGAGTCCTGCGGAATGCCGAAGTCGATGTAGTCGGACAGCATGCGCTCGTCCCAGCGCGCGAACGCCGGCTTCGAGTGGAAGTGCCGCCACGCCTCGTCGCGGCTGGCCCACTGGGTGCGGCGCGTGCGGGTGGCAGCCGCGGGCGACAGGCGCTCGTCAAGCCCGGTCCATTGCGACACGCGCAGCATGCTGCTGCGCCAGCCGGCGATCACCGGCGAGTCGAGCATCACCACTCCCCTCACCCACTGCGGCTTTTTCAGCGCGGCCATCAACGACAGATAACCGCCAAGCGAATGGCCCACCAGCCACACGGGTCGCTCATAGGAACGGCCGATGTCGTCGAGCAACTGCTCGACCAGATGCGGCCAGTCCTGCGTGACCGGGTAGCGCGCGTCGTGGCCGATGCGCTCGATGGAGCGCAGCTCATAGCCGTCGGCGAGTTCGGCGAAGATCGTCCGGTAGGTGGACGCCGGAAAACCGTTCGCGTGCGAGAAGTGGATGATGTTTTTCAAGTGCGGCTCTCTCCGTTCTGTTTTGCGTGCGGGCTCTCGTCCTGGCTTTTCGTGCAGGCTCCGAGCCCAGCGGCGCGTTTCTTCTATCTGTGCGGCGGGCCATCCGTCAGCGGTCCATCCAGTAGCGGCGCTGCGTGTCGCGATAGCGCTCGAGCGTGAGCGCGGCACCGCTCGAGTCCGGGCTGCGTCCCGGCCCGACTTCCGGGCGAGCTTCCAGACTGCCCTCGGGCTCGACGTTGGGGTTGATGTCGACCCGCACCGCGCCGTCCGCATCGCTGCGCGCAAGCTCGATATGCCGCGCCTTGTAACGCTCGAACACCCCCGCGTTCGGATGATGAAAACGGTTGCGATAGCCTACCTGAAATAGCGCGATGAGCGGCTCGATAGAGTCGAGGAACGGCTCGGTCGACGACGTCTTGCTCCCATGATGCGGCACGACCAGTACCTGAGCGCGCAACGCGTCGCGATCGCGCGCGAGCAGGATGCGTTCGACCGGCGCTTCGATGTCCGCCGCCAGCAACGCTCCCATGCGTAATGGCGCCGCTTGAACACGCCGGGCCGGCAGGCCCTCTGCAGCCGGCAAACCCTCCGCAAGCGAGATGTTCTCCGCGCTCGACAGGCTGCCCGCGGCAGGCAAAGTACTCACCCGCAACACGCAGCAATGCGCGTTCGGTTTGCCCTGCAGCGGCCCGGCATCCGGCCAGAGCATCGCGAACTCGACGCCGTCCCACTGCCAGCGCTGGCCCGCCGCACAGGGCAGCGTATCCGCGCCGCGTTGCTTTGCGTTCGACCACAACGCATTCGCTGGCGCCAATGCCGCCACCATTTGACGAACCTCGATCGCGTCCAGTACAGCGGGCGCGCCGCCTGAATGGTCAGAATCGGCGTGGCTGATAACCAGCGTATCGAGCGCTGTGACGCCATGCGCCTGCAAAAATGGCACGACGACCCGTTCACCGGCATGCGTCGATTCCGGGCCCGGCCCGGTATCGAACAGCAACACGTGATGCGCCGTTTCGACCAGCACTGACGTGCCTTGACCGACGTCCAGCGCCGTCAGACGGAAACTGCCGTGCGGCGGTCCGGGCGGTGCCGGCATCAGGAGCGGAAGCCACGTCAGCGGCGCGGCCCAGCGCAGCGGCCAGCCGCGCGGCGCGAGACACCAGATAACGCCGACCGCCGCCGCGGCAAGCGCCCAGGCATCCGGTTGCGGCAGCCGCCACAGCGTCCATGCGGGACCGGACAGCATCTGCAAGCCCACGGGCAGCAGATCGAGCAACGCGTGCGCGGCGCGAAACGCGTAGGCATCGAACGGGGCGGGCAATGCGACGCCGGCCAACACTGCCGGCGTCACCAGCAAACTGACCCATGGAATCGCAAAGGCATTGGCAAGCGGACCGATCAGCGGAATCTGCGCGAACCAGTAGACGGTGAGCGGCGCAAGCGCGACCGTGACGGCGAACTGCACGTGCGCAGCCTCGCGCAGGCGTACACCGAAAGCGCGCATAGGGCGGCGCAGGGCGGACCACAGGGAAAACAGGCGCGAGAACCTTATCTGCGTCGCGCCGCTCTCGCCCTCTTCGTCTCGACGCTGCTCGTGATCCTGCACGCGGGGCCGGCCCGACATCGCGAACAGAATCGCCGCTACCGCACAGAACGAAAGCCAGAATCCGGCCGACACCACCGCCCACGGGTCGATCATAAGCACGAGTCCCAACGCCCACGCGAGCACGACCGAACGCGCGACATTGCGCCCGCTGATAAAGGCCAGCGCCACGACTCCCGCCATCCATAGCGCGCGCTGCGCCGGCACGTTGAAGCCGGCCAATGCCGCATGCAATCCGGCGAACAGCGCGCCGCCCGTCACCGCGACAATCTGCGCGGGCAGCAGCAACGGCCAGTTGCGGCCGGTGAACCCCGAGCGCCGCCACACCGCACCGGCGAGCCAACCCGCGAGACCCGCGACAAAACCAATATGCAAGCCCGAAATCGCCACCAGATGACTGGTGCCCGTGCCGCGCATCAGCAGCCAGTCGGCTGCGCTGACTTCGTCCTGTGCGCCGATGGCGAGTGCCACCACGATGCCGCGATGCGGCGCCGCGGCAAGCACCGTGTCGATCCGTGCGCGCAGCGCGGCGCGCCAGCGATCGACCGTCACACCCACGCCGCGCGCGTTGCCAGGCAAACGCAAAGCGTGAACCGGCGCGCTCACATAGCCCGTGGCGCGCACATTGCGCGCAAGCAAACCGGCTTCGGCATCACGCACGCCGAAGTTCGCATTGCCGTGCGGGCGTTTGAGGCGCACGGTCAGACGCCAGCGCGCACCCGGTTCGAGCAGCGGCGCAGGCGCATCCTCGGCAATCCATGACAGCTGAATCACGCGCGGAAAAGTGGTGATCGGCACGTCGGCCGATTCGACCTCGAAGAGAAAGCGCGCGCCCTTGTTGTCGCATGAAGGCAGCCCCTTGATACTGCCGACGACTTCGATATCGCGACCTTCCCACGCGCTCGGCAAGCTGACCGCGAGCCTCGCTTCCGCCCGCCAGGCGGCATAACCAAAGCCTACGCAAAAGGCAGTTATCCAGATGGCGCCCCAACCAACGAATGAACGTAAGCGCGTATCGACCCAGGCGCGGCGTTTCAGCGAAATTGAACGCCCTGCATGATCATCCGCAATGCCCGAAGTGCCGCCGCCTGACCCGCCCGAAGAATCGCCGCGCAATCCGTCCGAAGAACGGCCGCGCAATCCCCACACCGCTGTACCGAGCGCCACGCACGCAACCGCGATCAACGCGCCCCAACCGCTCCAAGCCGGCAATGCAGCCTGTCGCTGCAGCCAGATCACCCCCAACGCAAACCCGCACCACCATGCCCGCATCTGTCCTCCGCCCAGCAGACGCCGGATTGACGCAACGCTCGGCGCGCAGGCGTCAGCGCGGCCGCCGGGCGTGTGTTCCGCCCGGCGCGAACCACCTCGACCATCGAGTTCAATTATGCAGAGGAAAGCGCGAGCCGCGGCAGCGCAGCGAGCGCGTTAGCCGTTGTGCCTAGGGCGGCTTCGTCGGCTGTCATGCCGCGCAGTTGTGCGAGCCCCGCGCCGATGCCCGGAATCTGCTCCGGCGAATTGCGCTGCTTGTACATCCAGGACGGCGCGATATCGGGAGCGTCGGTCTCGACGACGAGTGCGTCGAACGGCAATTGCCCGGCGAGGCGCCGGATTTGCCGCGCCCGCTCGAAGGTCAGATTGCCGCCGAAACCAAGATGCATACCCTGGTCGATATACGCCTGAGCTTGCTGGAAACTGCCGTTGAAGGCGTGTGCGATGCCACGATGAATCTGATGTCGCCGCAGCCCTTTGATCACCTGATCCTGCGCTTTGCGCACGTGGCAGATCACCGGCAGATCGAATTCCCGCGCGAGCTGCAGTTGACCGTTGTAGAAGAACTGCTGGCGCGCGTCGTCGAGGCCTTCGACGAAATAATCCAGGCCGATTTCGCCGATGCCGACGAACAACGGATCTTCAAGACTCGCTTCGATTTCCATGCGAAGCAGTTCGAGATCGCGCTCCTGGGCACCTGGCGTGAAAAGTGGATGGATGCCCAGCGCGTAGGCGCCGCCGTCGATCCGGTGCGCGAGCTCACGCACTGTCGCGAAGTTCTCGCGGCCGATCGCGGGAATCACGATACGCCCCACCCCCGCTCGACGCGCCGCCGCCGCGACTTCGTCGCGGTCGGCGTTGAATTCCGCAGCGTCGAGATGGCAGTGCGTATCGATCCACATGGCGCGCCTCGCTAACGGCAGTGCATCGCTTTGGTTCCCGCGCGGCGACTAAACCGGGACCGGCGGTTCTTCATGCAACACGCCGTCGCGCAGCCGCATGATCCGGTCGCAACGTCCGGCCAGTTCCGGATCGTGCGTGACGATCACGAAACTGGTGTCGAACGTTTGCGACAGTTCGAGCATCAGGTTGAACACGGTGTCTGCGGTGCCGCCGTCGAGATTGCCGGTGGGCTCGTCGGCCAGCACACACGCGGGCTTGGTGACCAAGGCCCGCGCGATCGCCACACGTTGACGTTCGCCACCGGACAACTCACCCGGGCGATGCTTCGCCCGATGCCCCATGCCGACGCGCTCCAGCACTGCAAGCGCGTCGCTTCGCGCGGCTTCGGTCGTCATGCGGCGAATCCGCAGCGGCATCGCGACGTTGTCGAGCGCGGTAAATTCCGGCAGCAAATGATGGAACTGATACACGAAACCGAGTGCGCGATTGCGCAGATCGTTACGTTCGCGTTCGGAGAGCTTCGTGAAGGGCTTGCCCATTACGGAGACATGGCCCGCGCTCGGATCGTCGAGGCCGCCGAGCACATGCAGCAGTGTGCTCTTGCCGGAGCCCGACGCGCCGACGATCGCCAGCTTTTCGCCGCGCCGCACGTTCAGTTGCGCGTTGTTGAGCACCTGCACATTGAGGCCGCCCTGCACGAACGATTTCGAAATGCCGGTTGCTTCCAGCACATAGGGATGCCGCGCGGTTTCTTCTGAGGCCATGGATAGGCTAGCGGAACGGTCATTCATAGCGCAGTGCCTCGGCAGGACGGACTTTCGCACCACGCCAGCTCGGATAAAGCGTCGCCAACGCCGACATCGTGAACGCAATGATGCCGATTCGCGCGACGTCGGCGGGAACCAGTTCGGACGGCAACTCGCTGATGAAATACACGGACGGCGGCAGGAATTGCACGCCGAGCAGATGCTCGATCATCGGCACGAGCCACGGGATGCTCCACGCGATCAGGCAGCCGAGCGCCACGCCGGTCGCCGTGCCGATAAAGCCGATCGTCACGCCCTGCACCACGAAAATCTTCATGATCGAGCCGGGCTGCGCGCCGAGCGTGCGCAGAATCGCGATGTCAGCCTGCTTGTTGGTCACGGTCATCACCAGCGACGACACCAGATTGAACGCCGCGACCGCGATGATCAGCGTGAGAATGATGAACATCATGCGTTTTTCGATCTGCACCGCCGAGAACCAGGTCTTGTTCTGCTGGGTCCAGTCGCGAATGTACAAATCGCCTGACAAGCTGCGCGCAAGCTGATGTGCGACCTCCGGCGCCCGCTGCATATCGGTCAGACGCAGCCGCACGCCGGTCGGCGCGGGCAGCCGGAAGAGCGCCTGCGCGTCCTTGATGTTGATCAGCGCGAGCGTGCTGTCGTATTCGTAATGCCCCGACTCGAAGATGCCCACCACCGTGAACTGTTTTAGCCGCGGCAGCATGCCGGCCGGCGTGATCGTGCCTTCAGGCGCGACCAGCGTGATCTTGTCGTTGACCGTCACGCCGAGATTGGTGGCGAGATCCGCGCCCAGCACGATGCCGAAGTCGCCGGGCACGAGGTCTGTGAGCTTGCCGCCCTTCATTTCCTTATCGATGTCCGAAACTTCAGGCTCGAGCGTCGGTTCGATCCCGCGCAGCGCCACGCCGCTCACGGCGTTCTGGCGCGTGAGCAATGCCTGCGCTTCGACATACGGTGCGGCGCCGATCACTTCCTTGTTCTGGCGAGCCTCCTTGGCGGTCAGTTGCCAATCGGGCATCGAACCCGTCGGCGAAAAGATTTCGACGTGCGCCAGCACCGACAGCATCCGGTCGCGCACTTCTTTCTGGAAACCGTTCATCACGGACAACACGACGATCAGCGCCGCGACGCCGAGCGCGATGCCCGACATCGACACCAGCGCGATGAAGGAAATGAAGCCGTTACCGGTCGTGCGTTTGCCGGCGCGGGTGTAGCGCCAGCCAATCTGCCATTCGTAGGGAAATTTCAAGCGAATCCTTTTCTGCGTTCTTCGGCACTCTGCGGCATTTTTGCTGCGCATGACCGCGGCAACCTGAAGCTGTCGCGCCTGTCATGCGGCCCGAGCGTCGTGATCATTGGTGTCGCGGCAAGGCGGATGGTTCCGGTATGACATTCCGGTACCCTGGAATGTCTTCCGGCGTCGTTGGCAAACCCCGCGCCACCGAAGCCGCCGCTCCACCGCTGCAGCCGCCGCCGTCAATCAAGCGCGAAGTTTGCCATACAATGCGGCGCACCCGCGCAAAGGCCCTGCGCATACGGTTCACGGCGAGCGCAACCGCCTGCCGGCGACCGTGAGCGCCGGGCTCGTGGCGAAAACCGGCCTGCCCGCGCTACCTTTGAGCGGACACGGACGCTAACGCAGGTTGTAATGGCGGCGCAGATCGTTGATGATCCCGGCCGCCTCGCTGCTCGCCACTTCGCGCACATCCGCGTCCTTACGGTCGCGATGCAGGTGGGTGATATCCCAATTGCAGCCGTCCTCGTCTTCGACGGTCTCGTGGAATCCGGTCGGAATCCAGCCGGCCGTGGCCGGGTTGGCGTCGAGCGCCTTGACCACCAGCCCAAGCAGTTCCTGCTCGGTTTTCAGTTCACGCGGCATGTCCGTCTCCGTCGTCATGGGCGCGGTGCCGCCGCGCTCGGCTGCTGCCATCGGGAGGGCCCGGGTGCGGCGCCCGAATCCGCCGATATGGACGGAATACTCGCACTCTTTGCCCTACAATGCGCAGCATCATGCACGCCAACCGTCTTCATCTCCTCCTTCCCTTCGCGCTGCCCGCCGCAGCGGACGCCTCCACCGCCCTGCACGCCATTCAGAGTCCGGCGCTCGACCGGCTGATCGCCCGCGCGACGCTGGTCGAACGGGTGGTCGGCGAGGATTTTCAGCGCACGCTGCCGCACGAGCGCTGGGTGGCGCGCCAGTTCGGCGCCCTTCCCAGCGGAGCAGCCGCCGCCGACGAAGCGCCGCTTGCTCCGTACATGCTGCGCGCCGACGGCGGCGAACCCGGCACCGCGACGTGGGCCTGCGTGCAGCCGGTCCACGTACGCATCGCGCATGACCATCTGGTGCTGATCGATCCGGCCTCGCTCGAACTGTCCGATGACGAAGCCACGGCGCTGCTGGCGGTCGCCCGGCCCTTGATCGAGGAACTCGGCGTGCGCATCGAAGCGCCGCGGCCCGCGCGCTGGTATTTGTCAGGCGACGGCTTCGGCACCCTGGCAGGGGCGTCGCCGTTGCGCGCGAGCGGCCGCAACATTGAAATCTGGCTGCCGCACGAGGCGCATTCCGGCGAACGTTCGCGCGCATGGATGAAGCTGCAGAACGAAGTACAAATGGCGTGGTTCGAGCATCCGGTCAATGAAGCCCGCGAGGCGCGCGGCCTGCCGGCGGTCAACTCGATCTGGTTTCACGCCCAGGGCACGGCGCAGCCCGTGACGAGCCCTTTCGCACGGGTGTTCTCCGACGCGGCGGCGACGCGCGGCCTCGCCATGACTGCGGGCGTCGCGACCGGTGCGCCGCCCGCGTCGTTCGGCGCGCTACCGGCTGTTGCTTCGGGCAGCGCATCCGCAGCCCATGCAAATGCCAACACCAGCGGCACTACGCTGGTCGAACTCGATCCCTTCTCCGCACCCTACATCGAGCAGGACTGGGCACGCTGGAACGACGCCTTCGCCGCGTTGCAAACCGACTGGTTCGAGCCAGCGCTCGAAGCGCTGCAAGCCGGCCAACTCAGCGAACTCGGCCTGACGCTATGCGGCGATACCGGCTCGGTGACGCTCAAGGTCACGCGTGGCGACCTGCGCAAATTCTGGCGGCGGCGCGTGCTCGCCTCGCTCTTCATCGAATGATCCACGGCCTTTCCGAATGACTCGAATCGTTACGCGCGCCGGCTCCCCGGTCGACGCCGAAGTCCTCACCCGCCACGGCCTCCATCCGGTGCTGGCACGCCTGTACGCCGCCCGCGGCGTGTGCATGCCCGATGAAATCGAAACCGGTCTCGCGCGGCTCGTGCCGCCCGCGGGACTCAAAGGCTGCGAAGACGCCGCCGCACTGCTCGCCGACGCGATTCAGGGCAAGCGCCGCATGCTGGTGGTCGCCGACTATGACTGCGACGGCGCCACTGCCTGCGCGGTCGCGGTGCGCGGCCTGCGGATGTTCGGCGGCCAGATCGAGTATCTGGTGCCGAACCGCTTCGAGTACGGCTATGGCCTGACGCCGGAGATCGTCGCGCTGGCCGCCCGCAGCGCGTCGGGCAAGCCGGAACTACTAATCACGGTCGACAACGGCATCGCCAGCGTCGACGGCGTGGAGGCGGCCAACGCGCTCGGCATCGACGTGCTGGTCACCGATCACCATCTGCCCGGCGACGAACTGCCGGACGCGCGCGCGATCGTCAATCCGAATCAGCCGGGCTGCACGTTCCCGAGTAAATGTATCGCGGGCGTCGGGGTGATGTTTTATGTGCTGCTGACGTTGCGCGCGGAATTGCGCCGCCGCGGCGCATTCAACGATGCGTTCCCCGAGCCGCGTCTGGATGGCCTGCTCGATCTGGTCGCGCTCGGCACGGTCGCCGACGTGGTGAAGCTCGACGGCAATAACCGCGTGCTGGTCGCGCAAGGTTTGCAGCGGATCCGCAAAGGCAAGATGCAACCGGGCATCGCCGCCCTCTTTCGCGCCGCCGCGCGCGACGCCCGCAGTGCGTCGGGCTTCGACCTCGGCTTCGCACTCGGGCCGCGCCTGAACGCGGCCGGCCGCCTGTCGGACATGTCGCTCGGGATCGAATGCCTGACCACCGACGACATCGGCCGCGCATGGGACCTCGCGCAGCAGCTCGACACGATGAACCGCGAGCGCCGCGAGATCGAAGCGGGCATGCAGCAGCAGGCGCTCGAGGACCTCTCCGCGATCAATCCCGACGGCGCGACCACCATCACGCTGTTCAATCCGAGCTGGCATCAGGGCGTGATCGGCATTGTCGCCGGACGCTTGAAGGAAAAATTCCACCGGCCGTCGTTCACTTTCGCTCTGGCCAATGACAGCGGCCAGCTCGTCAAAGGCTCGGGCCGCTCGATCTCAGGCTTCCATCTGCGTGACGCGCTCGACCTGATCTCGAAGCGCGAGCCTGGCCTGATCGTCAAATTCGGCGGCCACGCCATGGCTGCGGGCCTCACGATCGCCGCCGCCGACGTGCCGCGCTTCACCGCCGCGTTCGAGGCAGTGGGCCGCGAATGGCTCTCCGAAGAGGCACTCTCGCGCACGGTCGAAACCGACGGCGAACTCGAAGACGCCTACTTCACGCCGCAGTTCGTCGAAATGCTCGACGCCGCGGTATGGGGCCAGGGCTTCCCGGCGCCGGTGTTTTCGGGCGAATTCGACATCGCGTCACAGGCGCTGGTAAAAGACAAGCATCTGAAACTGCAACTCGTGCGCGGCCGCCAGCGCTTCAACGCGATCTGGTTCAACCACACCGAGACGCTGCCGGCGCGCACCACCGTCGCCTATCGGCTGGCGAGCGACACCTGGAACGGCGTGTCGCGGGTGCAATTGATCGTCGAGCACGCGGCGAGCTGAAAAACACAGCAAAATCAATCCCAAACACGCGCCGGATCGCTCAGGAGCCGCCGGCGCGGCGCGCCGATCGGCTATAATTTCCCCTTTTTACGAAGCTATAAAAGATCGACATGGAAGCGGAACGTCTCAACGCGATCGAAGCCTCACTGGCGGACCTGCGCACTCGCGCGGACTCGCTACGGGGGTATCTTTGACTACGACGACAAAGCACTGCGTCTAATCGAAGTCAACCGGGAACTCGAAGACCCGGACGTCTGGAACGACTCGAAGCACGCCCAGGCCCTCGGCCGGGAGAAGAAACTGCTCGACGACGTCGTCGGCAAAATCACCTCGCTCGACAACGATCTGCGCGATGCGCAAGATCTGTTCGAAATGGCCCGCGAAGAAGACGACGAGGAAACGCTCCTCGCCTGTGAAACGGATGCGCAAGGGCTCGAGTCGCGCGTCGCCGACATGGAATTCCGTCGGATGTTCGCGAACCCGGCCGATCCGAACAACGCCTTCCTCGACATTCAAGCCGGCGCCGGCGGCACCGAAGCGTGCGACTGGGCGTCCATGCTGCTGCGCCAGTATCTGCGCTACTGCGAACGCAAGGGCTTCAAGACCGAAGTGCTGGAACAGACCGACGGCGACGTCGCGGGTATCAAGAACGCCACGATCAAGATCGAAGGCGAATACGCGTACGGCTTTTTGCGCACCGAAACCGGCGTGCACCGCCTCGTGCGCAAGTCGCCGTTCGATTCCTCGGGCGGCCGTCATACGTCGTTCTCGTCGGTGTTCGTGTACCCGGAAGTCGACGATTCGATCGAAGTCGACATCAATCCGGCCGATCTGCGCATCGACACCTACCGGGCGTCCGGCGCGGGTGGCCAGCACATCAACAAGACCGATTCGGCTGTGCGGATTACGCACATGCCGTCGGGCATCGTCGTGCAGTGCCAGAACGACCGCTCGCAGCACCGCAACCGCGCCGAAGCCATGGCCATGCTGAAATCGCGCCTGTACGAAGCGGAAATCCGCAAGCGTCAGGCCGAGCAGGACAAGCTCGAAGCCGGCAAGACCGATGTGGGCTGGGGTCATCAGATCCGCTCGTACGTGCTGGACAACAGCCGTATCAAGGATCTGCGCACCAACGTCGAAATCAGCAATACCAAGAGCGTGCTCGACGGCGACCTCGATCCGTTCATCAGCGCCAGCCTGAAACAAGGCGTCTAAGCGCAACCGGCGCGGCATGCATGGCATCGCCGCGCCGTCTCTTTTTACCGCCTGAGGTTTTTTACTGACTGGCCACCCGCATGCGAGCCATCCTGATGCGGGCCACCGAATACCAAATCATCATGACCGAACCGACCCAGCCGACTGCGGCCCAGCCGAATGCGGCCCAGCCAAATGCCGTACCCGAGGTGGACGACAACAAGATCATCGCCGAGCGCCGCGAAAAGCTGCGCGAACTGCGTGAGCACGGCGTCGCCTATCCGAACGATTTCCGTCCCACGCACCACGCTGAAGATCTGCAATCGCAATACGAGCATGCCGACAAGGAAGCGCTCGAAGCGAATCCGCTCGAGGTCGCGATCGCCGGCCGCATGATGCTCAAGCGCGTGATGGGCAAGGCGAGCTTTGCGACCGTGCGCGACGGTTCCGGTCAGATCCAGTTCTTCATCACGCCGGCCGACGTCGGCCAGGAAACATACGACGCCTTCAAGAAGTGGGACATGGGCGACATCGTCGCGGCGCGCGGCGCGCTGTTCCGCACCAACAAGGGCGAACTCTCGGTGCGGTGTACCGAACTGCGTCTGCTGTCGAAGTCGCTGCGTCCGTTGCCGGACAAGTTCCACGGCCTGTCGGACCAGGAAATGAAGTATCGCCAGCGCTACGTCGATCTGATCGTCACGCCGGAAACGCGCAAGACCTTCGTCGCGCGCACCAAGGCGATTTCGTCGATCCGCAAGTTCATGGCCGATGCGGACTTCATGGAAGTCGAAACTCCGATGCTGCATCCGATTCCGGGCGGCGCCGCGGCCAAGCCGTTCACCACGCACCACAACGCGCTCGACATGCAAATGTTCCTGCGCATCGCGCCGGAACTGTATCTGAAGCGCCTCGTGGTCGGCGGCTTCGAGCGCGTGTTCGAGATCAACCGTAACTTCCGCAATGAGGGCGTCTCCGTGCGCCACAATCCGGAATTCACGATGATCGAGTTCTACGCGGCGTACACCGATTACAAATGGCTGATGGATTTCACCGAGCAATTGATCCGCCAGGCGGCGATCGACGCGCTCGGCAGCGCCACGATCAGCTACCAGGGCCGCGAGCTCGATCTGGCCAAGCCGTTCCATCGCTTGACGATCAGCCAGGCGATCCAGAAATACGCGCCTGAGTACACTGACACGCAACTCGCCGACGACGCATTCCTGCGCACCGAGCTGAAGAAGTTCGGCGTGAACGCTTCGCAGCCGCAGTTCCTGAACGCGGGCGTCGGGGCATTGCAACTGGCGCTGTTCGAAGAGACGGCCGAGTCGCAATTGTGGGAGCCGACGTACATCATCGACTACCCGATTGAAGTGTCGCCTTTGGCGCGCGAGTCGGATACGGTCGCCGGCATCACCGAGCGTTTCGAGCTGTTCATCACCGGCCGCGAAATCGCCAATGGCTTCTCGGAGCTGAACGATCCGGAAGACCAGGCCGCGCGCTTCAAGAAGCAGGTCGACCAGAAAGACGCCGGCGACGAAGAAGCGATGTTCTACGACGCCGACTATATCCGCGCGCTGGAATACGGCATGCCGCCGGCCGGCGGTTGCGGCATCGGCATCGACCGTCTGGTGATGATGCTGACCGACAGCCCGAGCATCCGCGATGTGATTCTGTTCCCGCATCTGCGCCGCGAAGACTGATCCTTGCGCTGCTCGCATTAAAGAAATGCCCGGCTCGATGCCGGGCATTTCTTCTTGCAGCGCGTGAAACGCACCGCCTGCCGCCAGCTGACGGTTTGTAACCATCGGTAAAAGGTGCGAGTCGACCACCGGGCTGCCGTTCTCCTCGCCTGCGGCTTCCCCTAAAGAAATCAGGCACCCCGCCGCGCGCGAGGCGCTTTGACGCGACCTGGTCGCGATGATTGCCCGGAAATGGTTACAAATTGAAACCCTCCCGGGATCGATTTCCCCGACACTCGGTCTCAACAACAACCGACTCTGCTCCAGACGGAGGCCAATATGGATAATCCAGATACCAAAACCACGCAACCACGTCGTCTTCACCCACTCGTCGCTACCGCGGCAGGCGCGGTCATCATCGCCAGTCTCGCCGCGACGGCAGCTGTTACGGGCCTGTTCCCGAAGGCGTCGAGCAACGGCGCGCAAACCGATCAGACTCAGGCTGCGCAAGTGACCACGCAACCTGGTGTGGTCGATTCCGCAGCCCCGGCAAATTTGGCCACACAGCAGGCAACCACGCAGGCAGCCGCACAGGCAGCAACGCAACAGGCCGCGCAGCAACAGGCGCCTGAACGCGCACCGACGCCGGCACAGCAACAGCAGTACGCCCAGCAGCAACAAGCCCAGCCGGCGCCGCAGTACGCTCAGCAACAGCCGTCGCAACCGGCTTACTGCTCGACCTGCGGCACGGTCGCCGCCATCTCGGCGGTGCGGCAGGAAGGCCACGGCACCGGTATCGGTGCGGTCGGCGGCGCAGTGGCCGGGGGCGTAGTGGGTAATCAGTTCGGCAGCGGCAACGGCCGTGCCGCGATGACTGTGCTGGGTGCGCTCGGCGGTGGCCTGGCTGGCAACTCGGTCGAAAAGCACATCCGCAGCACGACGTCGTATTCGGTGCGGGTACGCATGGAAAACGGCAAAACGCGCTACTTCACTTATCACGAAGCGCCGCCGTTCCAGCAAGGCCAGCGCGTGCGGGTCGAAAACGGCACGCTCGTGGCAAGCTGACCACTGGCAGCCTGAAATTCTCCAGGCGTTAAAAAGGCGATTCCGATGGAATCGCCTTTTTCTTTGCCGCGGCCGGAGCGGAATCAATCGCGCTGCGCCGCCGGCGTAAAACTCAGTACTTGTGCTCAGTAATCCGCGTCTTCGATCCATGCAGCCTGAATCGCTTCGAGGATCTTTTCGTTCGACCGGTTAGGGTCGTCGTCGAAACCTTCCAGCTCGGTGACCCAACGGTGCAAATCGGTGAAGCGCACCTGCTGCGGATCGATGTCCTGGTGCTTGTCAGTCAGGGCCATCGCGATGTCTTGCGTATCGGTCCACTTCATGGCTGCATCCTCCAGTTAGTGATTTTCCTTCGCGTGATTGATCGAGTAACGCGGAATTTCAACGACCAGATCCTGCTCCGCCGGCACCCTCGCCTGGCACGACAGGCGCGAGGCCGGTTCGAGCCCCCACGCTTTGTCCAACAGATCGTCCTCGTCTTCCTCGGACGGCGTCAAGGCGGCGAAACCCTCACGCACGATCACGTGACACGTCGTGCACGCGCAGGACTTCTCGCAAGCATGCTCGATTTCGATGCCGTGTTCGAGCAGACTGTCGCAGATGCTCTTGCCGGGCACGGCATCGATCACCGCGCCTTCCGGGCACAGTTCGACGTGAGGCAGCACAACGATTTGAGGCATACATTTTCCGTTTGGGTCTGCGGCACGGCTGCCGCAAACAGGCTCCGTACCATTTTACTGGCGCCGCGCGGACTTTTTAAGTCCGCGCCGCGCGAATCCAAATTCCCGGGCGTCCCGGCTGCGGGCGCTCCGGCTGCGGGCTCGGCGCCGCACTTGCGCTACCGCAAGGTTCAGATCTCGTCGAGCTTGCGGCCGGCCAGTGCGCGGCGAATGCCCTTGTTCATGCGGCGAGCGGCGAATTCGTCGGTACCTTCGGCGAGCGCTTGGGTCGCGGCTTCGATCGCGACCACGTCCTCGCTTGCAGCGATATTGCGCAACGCGGCGAGCAGCGTATCGAGTTCGGCCCGTTCGCTGTCGTCGAGCAATTCGGCGTCGGCGGCAAGCGCGGCGTCGGTGGCTTCGACCAGACGCCGTGCTTCGACTTGTGCCTCGCGCAACGCGCGGGCGCGCATGTCGACTTCGGCGGTCGAGAAGCTCTCTTCAAGCATCCTGGCGATGTCGTCGTCGGCAAGACCGTAGGATGGCTTGACCACCACCGACGCTTCCACGCCCGAGCCCTGTTCACGCGCGAACACGGACAGCAGGCCGTCCGCGTCGACCTGATACGTGACGCGAATCCGCGCCGCGCCGGCCGCCATCGGCGGAATGCCGCGCAGTTCGAAACGGGCGAGCGAACGGCAATCGCTGACGAGCTCGCGCTCGCCTTGCACGACATGGATCGCCATCGCCGTCTGGCCGTCCTTGAAGGTCGTGAAATCCTGCCCGCGCGCGACCGGAATGGTCGAATTGCGCGGGATGATCTTCTCGGTCAAACCGCCCATCGTTTCGACGCCGAGCGACAGCGGAATCACGTCGAGCAGCAGCCAGTCGTCACCCTCCGCGCCACGGTTGCCCGCGAGCAGATCGGCCTGGATCGCCGCGCCGAGCGCGACGACCTGATCCGGGTCGAGATTGATCAGCGGCGGCTGGCCGAAAAACGACTCGACTGCGCGGCGGATCACCGGCATGCGCGTCGCACCGCCGACCAGCACCACGCCATTGATGTCCTTCGTGGCGACCTTGGCGTCGCGCAGGGCTTTTTTCGTGGGCCCAAGCGTGCGTTGAACCAGCGCCTGAGTAATGGTCTCGAAAGTGGCCTCGTCGATCGTCAGATCGAGCTGGGTGCCGTTGGCGAGCGTCGCCTGTAGCCTTGCATCAGGCGCATCGGACAGCGCCTCCTTGGTCACGCGCACGTTGTCCAACAGCAGGCGGACGTCTTCCGGTGCGAGCGTGTGCGGCGCGATGCCCGCCTGCTCAAGCACGTGGCGATACAGGGCGTGGTCGAAATCGTCGCCGCCGAGCGCGGAATCGCCACCCGCGGCCAGCACTTCGAACACCCCTTTGGTGAGTTTCAGAATCGACAGATCGAAGGTGCCCCCACCCAGGTCGTAGACCGCGTAAAGACCCTCGGAGCCGTTATCAAGACCGTAGGCGATCGCAGCCGCCGTCGGCTCGTTCAGCAGACGCAGCACGTTCAGGCCGGCCAGACGCGCAGCATCCTTGGTCGCCTGGCGCTGCGCTTCGTCGAAATACGCGGGCACCGTGATGACCGCGCCGACCAGCTCGTCACCGAGCGAGTCTTCCGCACGCTGACGCAGCGTGGCGAGGATTTCCGCCGATACTTCGACCGGGCTTTTCACGCCGTCGACGGTGCGGATCTGCACCATGCCGGGCGCGTCGACGAAATCGTAGGGCGCGTTTTCGGCACCTTCCACTTCCGCCTTGCCGCGGCCCATGAAGCGCTTGACCGACACGATCGTGTTGCGCGGATCGAGCGCGGCTTCAGCCTTGGCCGCGCGGCCGATACGGCGGCCGCCCTTTTCCAGGTAACGCACCACCGACGGCAGCAGCGCATAGCCGTCCTCGTCGGGCAGCACGTCGGGCACGCCGCTGCGCACGGCGGCGACGAGGGAATTGGTGGTGCCGAGATCGATACCGACCGCGAGACGCCGCTGATGGGGCGCCGGCGCCATGCCGGGTTCGGAGATTTGCAGTAAGGCCATCTGGATCTTCTCGGGGCTGCTTTGCCCCGTCCTGAATTTTCGCGTTGCTGGATGTAATGCTACGACTGTTATGGCTGCATTCATGCGCGGCGTCGGCACACGCCGGACCGCTAGTTTTCGAGCCGCTCGATCTGCGTGCCGATTTCCGACGCCACCCGCTCGATGAACATCAATTGCCGGACCGCCTCGCCCGCCGCCTGATTCACACCGCTGTCGAGCAGCGCGCCGAGCTTGTCGAAACGCATGCGCTCTTCGTCGCGCAATTCGATCAGCAAGGCGTCGAGCGCATCGACGTTCTTCGCCGCAGCCGCGTCTTCGATGCCTTCACGCCACTCCATCTGCTGCATCAGGAACGCCGGCTCCATCGCGGTATTGTTCGCCGCGCCGACGTCGATGCCGCGCAGGTGCAGCAGATAGGTCGCGCGCTTTAGCGGATCGCGCAGCGTCTGATACGCCTCGTTAGTACGTGTCGCCCATTGCATCGCGATGCGCTTCTGCGCGTCGCCGGCCGCCGCGAAGCGGTCCGGATGGACCTGCGCTTGCACCGTGCGGTAGGCGTGATCGAGCGCCGATGCGTCGAGCGCGAATTGCGCCGGCAGATCGAACAGGTCGAAGTGGCTGTCGTTCAGCGAGGCCATCGGATAAAAGGAGTCCGTTCAGGAAAACGCACCGGAGTGCAGGCTAAAAACGCGGATCGAAAGAGCAGCAGCGATTCAGCGGTACGTTCAGCGAACCCGATGCGCGGATCAAACTAAAAAGGCGGCCCGCGCCGCCTTTTGTCCGCTGCACGCGGAAATGTTCCAAGTTACACGCGGAACGACTCGCCGCAACCGCACTCGTCCTTTACGTTCGGGTTGTTGAACTTGAAGCCTTCGTTCAACCCTTCGCGTGCGAAGTCGAGTTCTGTGCCGTCGATATAGGCGAGGCTCTTCGGGTCGACAATGATCTTCACGCCGTTGCATTCGAACACTTCGTCTTCGGCCGCGAGTTCATCCACGTACTCGAGTTTGTAGGCCAAACCCGAGCAGCCGGTCGTGCGCACGCCCAAGCGCAACCCGACGCCCTTGCCGCGACGAGTCAGATACTTCTGGACGTGCTGTGCTGCCTTTTCGGTCAACGTAATTGCCATAGCGTTTCTCATTGCCCCGCGCGTGTTCGGCATTCAAATGCCTCCTGACGCACTGCTACCCTGCCTGCACCAAATATCGCTCAAGCCAGGTGGCGCTTTTTTACCTGCACCGCCCGCTTCGAGTCACTCCACTGCGCACTCACCCGCGCTCGACCACCGCTTAAGCGTGTTGCTTGTCGCTTTCGACGACAGCTGCGCCATGGCGTTGCTTGTAGTCGGCGACCGCTGCCTTGATTGCGTCTTCCGCGAGAATCGAGCAGTGGATTTTCACCGGCGGCAGCGCCAGTTCTTCGGCGATCTGCGTGTTCTTGATCGTCATTGCCTGGTCGAGCGTCTTGCCCTTCACCCATTCGGTGACGAGCGAACTCGACGCGATCGCCGAACCGCAGCCGTACGTCTTGAACTTCGCGTCTTCGATGATGCCGTCCGCGCCCACGCGGATCTGCAACTTCATCACGTCGCCGCACGCGGGCGCGCCGACCATGCCGGTGCCGACTGCATCGTCGTCCTTCGCGAAGGAACCGACGTTGCGCGGGTTTTCGTAGTGGTCCAGAACCTTGTCGCTATAAGCCATGATGACACTCCTTGATCCGTTTCAACCTGCTAATTGCAATTCGATGAGTTCGACGTTGCTTCGATATCCTGCCGGCGCGTCAGTGCGCTGCCCATTGGATCGTCGAAATATCGATCCCGTCCTTGTGCATTTCCCACAGCGGCGACAAGTCGCGCAGCTTTGAAATCTTGTTCTTCAGCAGGTTGATCACGTAATCGACATCCTGCTCGGTCGTGAAGCGGCCCACCGTGAAGCGGATCGAGCTGTGCGCGAGTTCGTCGTTACGGCCCAATGCGCGCAGCACATACGACGGTTCCAGCGAAGCCGACGTACAAGCCGAGCCCGACGACACCGCCACGTCCTTCACCGCCATGATCAGCGATTCGCCTTCGACGAAATTGAAGCTGATGTTCAGGTTGTGCGGCACACGCTTTTCCATGTCGCCGTTCACATAGGTTTCTTCCATGTCCTGCAAGCCGCGCAACAGACGGTCGCGCAGCATACGGATACGTTCGTTTTCCGTCGCCATTTCTTCGCGCGCGATACGGAACGCTTCACCCATGCCGACGATCTGGTGTGTAGCCAGCGTGCCCGAACGCATGCCGCGCTCGTGACCGCCGCCGTGCATCTGCGCTTCAATACGGATACGCGGCTTGCGACGCACGTACAGCGCGCCGATACCCTTCGGACCGTACGTCTTATGCGCCGAGAACGACATCAGGTCGACCTTCAGCTTTTGCAGATCGATTGCGATCTTGCCGGTGGCTTGCGCGGCGTCGACGTGGAAAATGATGCCCTTTTCCCGCGTGATTTCGCCGATCGCTTCGATGTCCTGGATCACACCGATTTCGTTGTTCACCGACATGACCGAAACCAGAATCGTATCCGGGCGCAGCGCGGCCTTGAACTTTTCGAGGTCGATCAGACCGTCGTCTTTCACATCCAGATAGGTGACTTCGAAGCCTTCGCGTTCGAGCTCGCGGCAGGTGTCGAGCACAGCCTTGTGCTCCGTCTTCACCGTGATGATGTGCTTGCCCTTGCTTTTATAGAAGTGGGCGGCACCCTTGATCGCGAGGTTGTCCGACTCCGTCGCGCCCGAGGTCCAGATGATTTCGCGCGGATCAGCGTTCACCAGCGCCGCGACGTTCTCGCGCGCTTCTTCAACCGCACGTTCCGCAGCCCAGCCATACGAGTGGCTGCGCGATGCGGGGTTGCCGAACTGCTCGCGCAAGTACGGAATCATCTTGTCCACCACACGCGGATCGATCGGCGTCGTCGCGCTGTAGTCCATGTAAATGGGCAGGTGGAGAGTGTCGTTGTTCATCAATTGCTCCGGGGACGTCATTGCTCTGGCTTCTGGGTTCTCTATCAGGCGGCGGTACATTCAGATTGCCGCGCCTAGGAACCGGCCATGTTGAAAACAGAATTTGGCCCTTTCGGCACGACGCGGGCGGGTTCGACCGCCGGCGCCTCATTGCGCCGGTCGCGCAACACCGCCGGCACGCCTTCGCGCGAACGCTGCTGATCCACCAGATCCTTCAGGGAGACCGAATCCAGGTACTCGACCATTTTCTGGTTCAGCGTCGACCACAATTCGTGCGTCATGCAGTGGCCGTCGTGCTGTTTGGTGCCCTCGCACGAGCCCTTGCCACCGCATTGGGTGGCGTCGAGCGGCTCGTCGACCGCGATAATGATGTCGGCGACGGTCACATCTTCAGCGCGGCGGGCCAGATTGTAGCCGCCGCCCGGTCCGCGCACGGACTCGACGATTTCGTGACGACGCAGCTTGCCAAACAACTGCTCCAGGTAGGACAGCGAGATGTGTTGGCGCTGGCTAATACCCGCAAGCGTCACCGGGCCCTGCTCCTGGCGCAGTGCCAGGTCAATCATCGCCGTGACGGCGAAACGACCTTTCGTAGTGAGTCTCATAGGGTGTGGGAACCGCAATTCTCGACAAGTTTGGTCAAGTATAAATACATGACTGAATTAGTCAAGTATCCCTACCGTGATTTGGGTCATTTGCTTAATTGCTAGATAAGCCGAGCGCTGCCCGGTCGGACTTATGCCATCAATTGGGGACGCAACGCTGCGATCAGACCTCGACAGGCTGCTTCGCATTGATCCAACACCTGCTCGAAACCTTCCGCGTCTCCAAAATACGGATCGACGACTTCACGGGCGCCCCCCCAACGGCTATCCGCTTCGGGCACGAACTCCATCAGCAGGCGGATTTTGTCGCGCTGCTCCGCCGGACAGGCTTGGCGCAGTGCGGCGACGTTTTTGTCGTCCATCGCGATCAAAAGATCGAAACGCTCGAAATCGGCTGCCGCGATCTGGCGTCCGCGCAAGCCGGCCAGTGCATAACCGCGACGGCCTGCGGCATGTTGCGCGCGGTCGTCAGGCGGCTGGCCGATGTGCCAGTCGCCCGTGCCGGCGGAATCGATCAGGATGCGCTCCGCGAGCTTCGCCTCAGCGACCAGATGGCGCATCACGCCTTCCGCGGTCGGCGAACGGCAGATGTTCCCGAGACAGACAAAGCAGATGGACACGGTTTTCATCAGAGGCTTTTCAGACGCTAAGCGCGGGCGAATCGGCAAGTTAGGAAACGGTGCCGCGATTATACAAAGCTCGGCCAAAACGCGCCGCACTCCGCATTGAACCGGCCGGGCGTGGTCCCGACTCTCCGGCCGGAGCAATGTGTGCGCGGCGGTGTGCGACCCTGTTGCGCTTATCAAGATGCTTCGGCCACCGGCATGGCCGTCACGGCACGTCTGGGTTTGGCCGGCAGCGTTGGGCCGCTGTCAACCATGCCATACGAGACGGCGCGCGCCAGTTCTGCGGTCAGTTGCCCGGCAGCCAGCGGGGCTTGCGACGCGCGGGAAGCGGCGTCGCCGCGAATATGCAGAGAGGCCGCCACGGCAAGCGGCACAACGATGGCAAAGGGCCAGTACACCGATATTATCTTTTTCATGATGTCGTTTCGTCCGATTAAGAGCTCATGAGCTTGCGACCCACTATGCCTATTCGACATGCTATAGAAATTCGCAATCGGGAAAAACCCATCGGCGCGAGATACAGCGTTGCGTTGGAGGGCACATTCATTGACGATTTCGCCGCACAGGACATTGGGATGGTCCTGGCACGGAAAAGAAATCCTTACAAACACATACAAAGCTGGTGCGACGGTTAGCGATAATAGCTGTCTTACAGAGACATAAAATTCTCGCACGGGTCCACCAAATGAAACGATTCGCTCCACTCGTCGGACTCGCGGTCGCTGCCTTGCTCGGCGGCTGCGCAGTCTATCCGGACGGCACGCCGATGTACGGCAACGGTTACAGCGGCTATGACAGTTACGACGGCTACGCCACCGGCGTGCCGGTTGTACCGCAAACCAACGTCTACATGGGCTATGGCAACTACTCGGGCCCGGGCTATTACGACGGGCCGGGCCGCTACTCTGGGCCGGGACCGGGTTATCGAGGTTATCCGGGTTATCCGGACCGGGGCCGGCCGAATAACGGCAATCATGGGAACAACGGCGACCACGGCGACCACGGCGACCACGGTGACAATGGTGGCAACGGTGGCTGGCACGGTCAGCCAAACGGCGGCGGCGCACGTGGAGGACCTCCGCCTCAAGGTGCCGTTGGCGGACCACGGGGGCCGAGTGGATCGAATGCACCGCGTCCGGGCGCCGGCGGTCCGCCACCGCCCCCGCCGCCACAGCAGGCGGGCAATAGCAATGGGCGCGGCAACAGAGGTAACGCGCCGGCCATAAACCCTTCCGGCCGACAGCCCGGTGGAATGTCGGACCACTAATCTCACCCAGAGGGCCCCGGCGGCAGGCGGGGCCAGTTCGCGCCATGCTCCGAC
Organism: Paraburkholderia sp. IW21; assembly: GCF_041321145.1. NCBI lineage: Bacteria > Pseudomonadati > Pseudomonadota > Betaproteobacteria > Burkholderiales > Burkholderiaceae > Paraburkholderia > Paraburkholderia sp. IW21. The sequence continues at coordinate 443,879 of NZ_JBGGWA010000003.1, forward strand.
AGTCACGCCAATATGACGCCAGCGCGCCCCGCCTGCTCAGCCGATATGACTGCGTTGCGCGGCGTACAGCTCTCTGAAGGTGCGGCCGACCGGCGCCGGCATATCCCGCGTATTGGTCCAGCCTGCACCGCCCAACGGCAGCTTCGCGATCGAACGATTTCGCCCGCCCATTCGCTCCAGCACGCGAACCGCTAGCTTGGTGAACAGCGCATAAGCCTCCGGGTGCAGCGCGAGGAAACCCCACACCGCCAGCCCCGCCCGCTCGCGCCAAGGCCGTAGGTGCCGCTCCACTTGCTTCTCGCGCAACTTGCGCAGCAGATCGGACAGTGGAATTCCTACCGGACATACGCTGTTGCACTCGCCGCACAAGGTCGCGGCCTGAGGCAGATCGAGCGCCTTATCGATTCCCACGTAGCTCGGCGTCAGCACCGATCCCATCGGCCCGGGATAAACCCAGCCGTACGCATGACCGCCCACTTTCTGGTACACCGGGCAATGGTTCATGCAGGCGCCGCAACGGATACAGCGCAGCATCTCCTGGAAGTCGCCACCGATCAGCCCCGTGCGCCCGCCGTCGACCAGCACGACGTACATGTGCTCAGGACCGTCCTGATCCCCCACGGCGCGCGGCCCCGTCAGCACGGAAAAATAGTTCGACGTCGCCTGGCCGGTTGCCGAGCGCGGCAACAGACGCATCGCCGTCGCCAGATCTTCCAGGGTCGGCAAGACCTTCTCGATGCCAGTGACCGCAACATGCACGCGCGGCATCACCGTACACATGCCCTCGTTGCCCTCGTTCGTGACCAGCACCACAGAACCCGTCTCCGCCACCACGAAGTTGCCGCCCGTCACGCCCATGTCCGCGGTCATGAAGTGCGGACGCAGCATCTCGCGCGCTTCCCGCGTCATGTCGGGGATCTCGGTCAGGCGCGGCCGGCCGTGCGTCTTCGCGAACAGATCGGCGATCTCGTCCTTATCTTTATGGACCACCGGCGCGATGATGTGGCTCGGCGGTTCGTTGTCGTTGATCTGCAGAATGTATTCGCCCAGATCGGTTTCGATCGACTGAACGCCCATCTGCCCGAGCACTTCGTTCAGGCGCATTTCCTCGGTGACCATCGACTTGGTCTTGATCACCTTTTTCACATCGTGCCGGCGCGCAATATCGCCGACGAGGCGCGCGGCCTGGTGGGTCGTCTCCGCGAACAGCACCGTAACGCCGCGCCGGGTCGCTTCGCGTTCGAAGGTTTCAAGCCAGACGTCGAGATTCTCCAGCGCGCGATCGCGGCGCTCCTTCAGCGCGGCGCGGGTGGCGGGAAAATCGATCTCGGTAATGGCCGCGGCGCGGGCCGACACGAACTTGGTCGACAGTTTGGTGAGGTTCTGCTGCAGACGCTGGTCGGCGAGCTTCTGGCCCGCGCGGGCCTTGAATTGCATCGTTTGGACTTGCATGGCGGCCTTGAGCGTGTTCCATATGAAGTGCGCGAATGGGATGCGCCGAATGAAGTGCGCGGCTTGGCGTACGACCGCGCCTTTACGCGTCGCCGGCCAGCACCTGGGCGATGTGTAGCACGCGGGTGGTGGTGTCGCCGGTGCGCCGCAAGCGGCCTTCAATATTGAGCATGCAGCCGAGGTCGCCTAGCACCACCGCGCCGGCGCCGCTCGCACTGATATTCGCGCATTTCTCGTCGACGATCACCGTCGAGATGTCGCCGTACTTGATCGCGAAGGTGCCACCAAAGCCGCAGCAGTGCTCGCAATCCTTCATTTCGGTCACTGCCACGCCAACCTGGGCGAGCAGCGCGCGCGGCTGGGCCTTGACGCCGAGTTCGCGCAGCCCCGAGCAGGAATCGTGGTACGTCACCTCGCCCGCGAACTCGCGCGGCTGTAACTGCACCTTGGCCACATTGACAAGGAAATCGGTCAACTCGAACACCTTGGCTCGCAGCCGGCCGAAGCGGTTCATCAGTTCAGGATCGTTGGCGAACAGGTCGCCGTAGTGCGCGCGGATCATGCCGCCGCACGAACCGGATGGCACCACCACGTAGTCGAACTGTTCGAATTCACGCAAGGTTTTCTCGGCCAGATCGCGCGCGATGCGCCGGTCGCCCGAGTTGTACGCGGGCTGCCCGCAACAGGTTTGCGCGGGTGGGACCACCACCTCGAAACCGGCGCCTTCGATCAGCTTGATGACCGAAAAACCGATCTCCGGACGCATCAGGTCGATCAGGCAGGTAACGAACAATCCGACTCGCATGAGCCCTCCTCGGGGAAAACGTGCCTGATTATCCGCTGTTTGCCGCACAATACCAACGGCCGGAAGGCATAGGACGAATGCCACGTTAAATTGGAATAGGCGTTCCAACCGCTTTCCTTCTTTTCACAATACGGGATACAATCAATTTCCGCTGTTTGACGCGTCAACCGATTCCTCCCATGAGCGATACGAACCCGGATCCCAAAACGTCGATCCAGGTGATCGAACGCATGATGCGCTTGCTCGACGCACTCGCTGCGCATAGCGACCCGGTCAGCCTGAAAGAACTCGCCATCCGCACGGAGCTGCATCCGTCCACCGCGCACCGCATCCTGAACGATATGGTGATGTGCCGGCTGGTCGACCGGTCGGATCCCGGCACCTACCGTCTCGGTATGCGCCTGCTCGAACTGGGCAATCTGGTGAAGGCGCGGCTGTCGGTGCGTGACGCGGCGCTCACGCCGATGCGCGAACTGCACCGTCAGACGGGGCAGACGGTCAATCTGTCGGTCCGTCAGGGCGACGAGATCGTCTACATAGAACGCGCCTATTCCGAGCGCTCCGGCATGCAGGTGGTGCGTGCCATTGGCGGCCGGGCGCCGCTGCATCTGACCTCAGTGGGCAAGCTTTTCCTCGCCGCGGACGAATCGACCCGCGTGCGGGCGTACGCCACGCGCACCGGCCTGTCCGGCCACACGCAGAACAGCATCACCGATCTGACCAAGCTGGAGCGGGAGTTGTCGCACGTGCGCCAGCAAGCCTGCGCGCGCGATAACGAAGAACTGGAACTGGGCGTGCGCTGCATCGCAGCCGGGATTTACGACGACACCGGCAAGTTGGTCGCGGGTCTCTCGCTATCAGCCCCGGCGGACCGCTTGCAGGACTCGTGGCTTGGGCAACTGAGTCAAACGGCACTATTGATTTCCGCGTCGCTCGGTTATCGGCCGCAAGCGCCGCAGGAGCATACGCATTCCCACCACGCATAAGCCGCTGGTTGCTTCTCCGGCTCAAGAAAAAAGCCTCGCAGATGCGAGGCTTTTGTTTTTCCAGCCGGTTCGTTCGTCCACCGGCCGCTAGAGCAACCCGAGCGCTTCAGGTGCCCGCGCCGCCGGCATCCGCGCTGGTGATACGCGGCTGATCGCCACCGTTATCGAGCCAGGTGCGCAGACGCGTCGCGTCGGCAAAGCGCGAGTACTTACCGGACGAGTCGAGCAGCACCATGATCATCGGACGACCGTGGATGGTCGCCTGCATGACGAGGCACTCGCCCGCTTCGTTGATGAAGCCGGTCTTTTGCAGACCGATGTCCCACGTCGGGTTACGCACCAGCGCGTTGGTGCTGTTGTACGCCAACGAACGCTTGCCGGTGTACACCTCGTAGCTGCGATCGGTCGAGAACTTGCGGATCAACGGATATTGATACGCCGCGTTGACCATCTTCACGAGGTCGCGCGCGCTCGACACGTTCTGGCTCGTCAAACCCGTCGGGTTTTCGAAGTGCGTATCGGTCATGCCGAGCTGCTTGGCCTTCGCGTTCATCGCCGCGAGAAATGCCGGCCGGCCACCCGGGAAATAACGCGACAGGGCCGCGGCCGCACGGTTCTCCGAGGCCATCAGCGCGATATGCAGCATGTCTTCCCGCGAGAGCACCGAGCCCACCGACAAACGCGAACCGGTGTTTTTCTCGTAATCGCGGTCTTCGTCGGTGACCTCGATCTGGTCGGTCATCGGCTCTTTCGAATCGAGTACCACCATCGCGGTCATCAGTTTGGTGATCGACGCGATCGGCACCACGGCGCGCGAGTTCTTGTCGAACAGCGATTCGCCGGTGTTCTGATCGATCACGTAGGCAACGCTCGAACGCAGCATCAGCGCATCCGGCGTTTCGTGCAGACCGAAAGCCTGCCCGACGGTGGGCGAACGCGGTTCGTACGCGACACGGCGCACCACGGAGTGGTGGCGACCGTTCAACGAATACGTCACGCGCTTGCGCTTGGCGCTCGCGCGCGGCGCGCCGTCATCAGCGGCGGCAACGGTCTTCGCGGCTGCGCCTTTGCCGGCCTTTTTGCTCGACACTTTGTCGGCGGGGGCCGCGGCGGGCTTCCTGGCTGCTTTCGCGTGTTTGGAGGTTTTTGCAGTTGCAGCGGGCGTGGCGGCAAAAGTGCTGACAGGCGTGGCGAACGCCGCTGCGATGACCATGGAGGCGGCCACCGACAGAGCGGTGCTGCGGGCCGCGCCGTGGATCACTTTTAGCGACGAAAACATGTCGGTTTTCATGGGTGTTCGGTAGGGAGCGGCGAGAGGTTTCCGCAAGTGTAGTAAAACAACGAAAAATTAGCAATTTGAAGCACTTATACGCGCTCCTTAAACCGGCTTGTAAGCTCCGATCGCAAAAACACGAATAAGTGCCGCGCTTCGATCGAAAAAAACGATCGCCAGCGCGCTTCACCTCGCCGATGCCGCCATGCGCCGGAATCGCAGTGATCCTTTCAGCATAACGGCAATTTCGAGACGACCTTGATCAGGGGAAATACGGTCGCGTGCAAGCGTGTCAAGCATTGCCCGCGCAAAGGAGCGTCGCCGAGGGTCTCGCAGCAACCTGTTAAACGCCTGCTGGAAACCGCCAACGCGCATTCGACCGGTATGCAAGATTAACGTTCCGTGACACTTTATGGTTTACAACAAATCCGCAGCCGCGTGAGTTTTTTCCTACACGTTAGGTCGATGTATCTGACCCCCCCCCTTTAAGACGGCAATCCGAATGCGTCACACGGTCAGTAAAAAGCGTGATTTCCTTGCGCACCAGCGTGGTGCGCCAGCTCAAGTGGCCTGCGTCACCTGTATGTCATGCTTACTGCATAACATGCTGTTTTATCAGCAATTTATCGATATTGTGCAACGCACAAAAAGCGCTTGACATTCCTCGCGACCATCCTAAAATGGGAACCATTGCTGCGATGCACAAAACATCGCGGTCCGGGGAGACGAGCTAAAGCGTCTCGCCACCAACCCAATGCGGTCCGCACAGACAGACCGCTATCCAGGAGCGTAAACCATGACTCTGCTGACCCCTGAGCAATTCGCTGCAGCCCAGAAAGCCAACTTTGAAACGTTGTTCGGCCTGACGACCAAAGCATTTGAAGGCGTCGAAAAGCTGGTGGAGCTGAACCTGCAAGTGGTGAAATCCACGCTCGCCGAAAGCCAGGAAAATGCCCAACGTGCCCTGTCGGTGAAGGACGCGCAGGAATTGCTGGCGCTGCAGGCGAGCCTCGCGCAGCCGGTGGCTGAGAAGGCGCTGTCGTACGGCCGTCACGTATATGAAATCGTTTCGGCAACGCAAGGTGAATTCACCCGCGTCGCTGAAGCCCAATTCGAAGAGCAAAACCGCAAGGTCCAGGCGCTCGTCGAAAATGTCGCGAAGAATGCACCGGCCGGTTCGGAAACCGCTGTCGCCGTGATGAAGTCGGCGATCACCGCCGCCAACACCACGTACGAAACGGTCCACAAGGCGACCAAGCAAGCTGTCGAGATCGCCGAAAGCAACTTCAATGCAGCCGCAACGGCCGCATCGAAGGCAGCTTCGCAAGCTGCTGCGCAAGCATCGCGCTCGGCCAAGAAGACTGTTTAAGGTTCAAGCATCACATTACGCCGGTCCGGCTCACATGCAGGGCCGGCGTTGCTGCAAGCAACAACGTCGCGCCGTTGCCGCTCACACGGGTCTACATGGCCGAACGCTCCGATACGTTGAATAGCGTATCGTTTGCCCGGCGAAAGGCCGGGATTTTTTTCTCCGCTGCCTGACGCGCCCGGCTGCCTGACGCCGCTCGGCGGATATTGTTTAACCGTTCGAAAACGACAAACGCTTTACCTGCTTGCTGAAAAAAATGGCGCGCCCTTTGCGGGGCGCGCCATTTTTTTCTCTGCTTCATCGTGCCCGCCTGCATGCAGACGGGCCGAGCGGCATTACTTCTTTTTCTGCGGCGGCAGGTCCGTGCAGACGCCTTCGTACAACTCGGCGGCCATCCCGATCGATTCGCCGAGCGTCGGATGCGGGTGAATCGTCTTACCGATATCCGTTGCGTCCGCACCCATTTCGATCGCGAGACAGACTTCACTGATCAGGTCACCCGCATTCAGGCCGACGATCCCGCCGCCGATCACCCGATGCGTTTCTTCGTCGAACAGCAGCTTGGTGAAGCCTTCGTCGCGGCCATTGGCGATCGCGCGGCCCGAAGCAGCCCACGGGAACACCGCCTTGCCGTACTTGATGCCCTCGGCCTTGAGCTGGTCTTCCGTCTTGCCCGCCCAAGCCACTTCCGGATCGGTGTAGGCCACCGACGGAATCTGCAGTGCGTCGAAGTACGCCTTTTCGCCGTGCGCGACTTCGGCGGCAACATGAGCTTCATGCACGGCTTTGTGGGCGAGCATCGGCTGACCGACGATATCGCCGATCGCAAAGATATGCGGCACGTTGGTGCGCATCTGCTTGTCGACGTCGATGAAGCCGCGATCCGTTACCGCGACGCCGGCCTTGTCCGCGCCGATCTTCTTGCCATTCGGCGTACGGCCGACGGCGACCAGCACGAGGTCATAGCGTTGCGCTTCAGCGGGCGCCTTTTCGCCTTCGAACGACACGTAGATACCGTCGTCTTTCGCTTCAGCGCCCGTGGTTTTGGTCTTCAGCATGACGTTGGCAAAACGCTTGCTGTTGTACTTTTCCCAGACCTTGACCAGATCGCGATCCGCGCCGGCCATCAAGCCGTCGAGCATTTCGACCACATCGATCTGCGCGCCGAGCGTGGCGTACACCGTGGCCATTTCCAGCCCGATGATGCCGCCGCCGATCACCAGCATGCGTTGCGGAATCTGCCGCAGTTCGAGCGCGCCGGTCGAATCGACCACACGCGGATCTTCGGGAATGAACGGCAGCTTCACCGCTTCCGAGCCAGCGGCGATGATCGCCTGCTTGAACTTGACGACCTTCTTGCCGCCCTCGGTCTGAACTTCCATGTGATGCGGATCGACGAACGAGCCGTTACCCGTCACGACTTCGACCTTGCGCATCTTGGCCATGCCGGCGAGACCGCCGGTGAGCTTCTTGACGACGCCCGACTTGAAGTCGCGCAGCTTGTCGAGATCGATTTGCGGCTTGGCGAACGTAATGCCGTGCGCGCCGAGCGCTTCCGCTTCGTCGATCACGAGCGCCGTGTGCAACAGTGCCTTCGACGGAATACAGCCAACATTCAGACACACGCCGCCGAGCGTTGCATAACGTTCGACGAGCACCGTCTTCATGCCGAGGTCGGCCGAACGAAACGCAGCCGAGTAACCACCGGGGCCCGAACCGAGCACGAGCATGTCGCACTCGATATCCGCGTTGCCGGAAAAGCTGCCGGCTTGCGGAGCGGGAGCGGCAGCTTTAGGCGCGGCTGCGGCTTGCGCAGCTTGCGGTTTTGCATCCGCTTGAGCCGGCGCTTTCTCAGGTTCTTTGGCCGCGGCCTTCGGTGCATCTTTAGCCGGTGCGGCGTCAGCCGACGACTCGACGATGGCGATGACCGTGCCTTGCGAAACTTTGTCGCCGGTTTTTACGCGTACTTCCTTGACTGTACCGGCGGTATCGCTCGGCACTTCGATGGAGGCCTTATCGGACTCGAGCGTCATCAGCGCCTGTTCGTGCTTGATGACATCGCCCGGTTTGATATTGACTTCGATGACATCGACGTCCTTGAAGTCACCGATATCCGGCACTTTTACTTCGACGAGACTCATAGTGTCCCCTTCTCTTATTGATCGTGATGATGAGGCAGCGCGAACAGAACAAGCAGCCTAAAAACAGCGCAGAAACTGGCAGCGTGTTGGACAGAAACAGTCTTTGCCGTCCGCCCAAGGACGCGCCTTTCTTTTGCTTACTTTTCTTTGGAAAACGCCCCGCAGGAAGTACCCTTGGGGTGCAAAGAAAAGTAAGTGCCGCCCCGCACAGAGGCGACACTGGTAGACCGACATGAAATCAAGTTCATCGAGAGACGTGGATCACCAACAAAAACCCACGCTCCCGGCGCTACAGCGACGTCACCAGATCAAAGAATCACACGCCGAAAATCGGCAAGAATCGCACCCAGATAAGCATTGAACCGCGCGGCCGCCGCGCCATCAATCACCCGATGGTCATACGACAACGACAGCGGCAAAATCAGACGCGGAACAAACTGCTTACCGTCCCAAACCGGCTTCATCGCACCACGCGACAACCCAAGAATGGCGACTTCAGGCGCATTGATAATCGGCGTGAAGTTCGTACCGCCAATGCCACCCAGGGAAGAAATCGAGAAGCAGCCACCTTGCATCTGATCCGGCTTCAGCTTGCCATCACGCGCGGCCTTGGAAAGCTCGGTCATTTCCTTCGCGATATCGATCAAACCCTTCTTGTCGACCTCACGAATCACCGGAACGACCAGACCATTCGGCGTATCGGCAGCAAACCCGATATGGAAGTACTGCTTGAACACCAGGTTATCGCCGTCAAGGCTGGCATTGAACGTCGGGAATTGCTTCAGGGCGGACACGACCGCCTTGATCACGAACGCCAGCATCGTGATCTTCACGCCGGCCTTTTCGTTTTCCTTGTTCAACTGCACGCGCAGCGCTTCGAGGTCGGTGATGTCCGCTTCGTCGTTGTTTGTGACGTGCGGAATCATGACCCAGTTGCGATGCAGGTTCGCGCCCGAAATCTTCTTGATGCGCGACAGCGGCTTCGGATCGACCGGACCGAACTTGGTGAAGTCGACCTTCGGCCACGGCAGCAGGTTCAGCTCGCCACCACCCGCACCCGCCGATGCCGCAGCGCCTGCCGGTGCAGCACGCTGCCCCGTCATCACACCCTTGATGAAGCCGGTCACATCCGCTTGCGTGATGCGGCCCTTCGGACCCGTGCCCTGCACTTGCGTCACGTCGACACCGAGTTCGCGCGCGAACTTGCGCACGGACGGCGACGCATGGCTGGCACGCCGTGCACCACCCTCGCCGGCCGGAATCAGCGGCGCTTGTGCGAGCGCTGAGGGCGAAGCGGGCGCGGGCGACGGAACAGCCGGCGCATCCGATGGCTTCTCGGCCGGTTCCTGCTTATGCGCAGGTGCGGCAGCCGGAGCAGCAGCGGCGCCATCGGCTTCCAGCACAATGATCACCGAGCCTTCCGACACGTTATCGCCGACCTTGACCTTCACTTCCTTGACGACGCCGGCGGCCGAGCTCGGCACGTCCATGGTCGCCTTGTCGGACTCGAGCGTTACCAGCGACTGCTCTTTCTCGACGCGGTCGCCGACCTTCACCGAGACTTCGATCACGGGAATGTCTTTGTAATCGCCAATATCCGGCACTTTGACTTCTTGCAGGCCACCGCCGCTTGCAGCGGCAGCGGGAGCCGGCGCAGGGGCCGCTGCAGCAGCGGGCGCCGGGGCCGGCGCGGCAGCGTCCGCGCCTTCCAGCACGACGATCAACGAGCCTTCCGACACGTTGTCGCCCACCTTGACCTTCACTTCCTTGACGACACCGGCTACCGAACTCGGCACATCCATGGTCGCCTTATCGGATTCCAGCGTAACGAGCGATTGCTCTTTCTCGACGGTATCACCCGCCTTTACCAGCACCTCGATTACAGGAATGTCCTTGTAATCGCCGATGTCCGGCACCTTGACTTCGATCGCTTGACTCATTGTTAGTGTCTCCTGGGCCGCGCACGCAACCCGCTCCTGTCGATCAGGGGCGGGCGCGCACGCCGTGGCACACGGGGAATGATGCCTTAGACGGTCATCGGGTTGGGTTTGGCGGGATCAAGGTTGTACTTCTTGAGCGCCTCGGCGACGACCTTGCGTTCGATCGTGCCTTCATCTGCCAGTGCATTCAACGCGGCAACCGTGACCCAGTAGCGGTCGACTTCGAAGAAGTGGCGCAGCTTTTCGCGCGTGTCCGAACGGCCGTAGCCATCCGTGCCCAGCACGACAAACTTCTGCGGCACGAACGCGCGAATCTGTTCCGTCAGCGCGCGCACGTAGTCGGTCGAGGCGATGACCGGACCTTGTGCGTCCTTCAGGAGCTTCTCGACGTGCGAGACTTGCTTCTCTTCGGTCGGGTGCAACAGGTTCCAACGCTGCACTTCGTGGCCTTCGCGAGCCAGTTCGGTGAAGCTCGGCACGCTCCACAAATCGGCAGCGACGCCCCAGTCGTTCTTCAGCAGATCGGCAGCGGCGATCACTTCGTTGAAGATCGTGCCTGCGCCCATCAGTTGAACGCGCGGCGCCTTTTTGTCCGCTTCAGCTTTGCGGAAGGCATACATACCCTTGATGATGTCGGCGGCTACTGCATCGCCCTGCGGAATCGCCGGGTGCTCGTAGTTTTCGTTCATCACCGTGACGTAGTAGTACACGTCTTCCTGCTCGGCAACCATGCGGCGCAGACCGTCTTGCATGATGACCGCAAGCTCGTAACCGAAGGTCGGGTCGTAGCTGATGCAGTTCGGCACCGAAGCCGCCCACAGCAGCGAGTGGCCGTCTTCGTGTTGCAAACCTTCGCCGTTCAGCGTGGTGCGGCCAGCGGTGCCCCCCAGCATGAAGCCGCGCGAACGCATATCGCCCGCCGCCCATGCCAGATCGCCGATACGCTGGAAGCCGAACATCGAGTAGAAGATGTAGAACGGGATCATGATCTCGCCGTGCGTCGAGTACGACGTCGCGGCGGCGATCCAGTCACACATCCCCCCGGCTTCGTTGATCCCTTCCTGCAGGATCTGGCCGGTTTCCGATTCGCGATAGAACATCAGCTGGTCGGAATCTTCCGGCACGTACTTCTGGCCTTCCTGATTCCAGATACCGATCTGACGGAACAGGCCTTCCATACCGAAGGTACGCGACTCGTCCGGCACGATCGGCACGATGCGCTTACCGAGCGCCTTGTCTTTCAGCAGAATGTTCAGGATCCGCACGAACGCCATCGTCGTGGAGATCTCGCGGCCTTCGCCCGTGCCCTTGAGCAGCGGCTCGAATGCCGACAGTTCCGGCACCGGCAGCGACTCGGCCTTCTGACGACGCGCCGGCAGATAGCCGCCGAGCTCCTGACGGCGAGCGCGCATGTACTCGAGTTCCTTCGACCCTTCTTCGAACTTGAGGTACGGCACGTGGACGAGGTCTTCGTCACTGATCGGCAGACGGAACTGGTCGCGGAATTTCTTCAGCTGATCCACCTGCATCTTCTTCTGCTGGTGGGTGATGTTCATCGCCTGGCCGGCTTCGCCCATGCCATAGCCCTTGATCGTCTTCGCGAGGATCACGGTCGGCTGGCCCTGCGAATTCGATGCTTCCTGGAACGCCGCGTAGATCTTGTGCGGATCGTGGCCGCCGCGATTCAGATTCCAGATGTCCTCGTCGGACCATTCGGCGACCAGCGCCTTCAGTTCCGGCGTGTTGAAGAAGTGTTCGCGAACAAACGCGCCCGACTCCGACTTGTACGTCTGGTATTCGCCGTCGACCACTTCCATCATCCGGCGCATCAGTGCGCCCGACTTGTCGCGTTGGAACAGCGCATCCCAGCGGCTGCCCCAGATGACCTTGATGACGTTCCAGCCTGCGCCGCGGAATTCGCTTTCGAGTTCCTGGATGATCTTGCCGTTGCCGCGCACCGGGCCGTCGAGGCGCTGCAGGTTGCAGTTGATCACGAACACGAGGTTGTCGAGGCGTTCGCGACCGGCCATGCCGATTGCGCCGAGCGATTCCGGTTCATCCGTTTCGCCGTCGCCCAGGAATGCCCAGACCTTGCGGCCTTCGGTCTTCGCGATGCCGCGCGCCTGCATGTACTTCATGAAGCGGGCCTGATAGATCGCCATGATCGGGCCGAGGCCCATCGAGACGGTCGGGAACTGCCAGAAGTCCGGCATCAGCCACGGGTGCGGATACGACGAGATGCCCTCGCCGCCCACTTCCTGACGGAAGTTGTCGAGCTGGCTTTCTTGCAGACGGCCGAGCAGGAACGCGCGCGAGTACACACCCGGCGACGAATGGCCCTGCACGAACACGAGATCGCCACCATGTTCGGCCGACGGTGCGTGCCAGAAATGGTTATAGCCGACGTCGTACAGCGTGGCGGCCGACGCGAACGATGCGATGTGGCCGCCGACGTTCGTGTCCTTGCCCGCCCGCAGCACCATGGCGATGGCGTTCCAGCGCGTGTACGAGCGAATGCGGTGTTCGAGGTCCTGGTCGCCGGGAATCGGCGCCTGACGCGACACAGGAATTGTATTGATGTACGGGGTATTGGCAGAGAACGGCAGATGTTCGCCGTGAACACGGGCGAATTCGATTTGCTTCTCGATCAGATAGTGAGCGCGATCGGGGCCCACAGCAGAAATCACGCCATCCAGCGCTTCCAGCCATTCGCCGGTTTCCTGGGGATCGTCGTCTTTTTCGGCGGCGACATATTTCATGACTTCGTCGGGTACAGCGGACATGCTCGTCTCCTGGATATAGAGGAACGCTCTTTGAACAGACGACGCGGACGAAGCACGGCCGCGGCAGCTTTGGCCGATTGTAATAAGGGTCCCGACGTCCATGCAACAAAATTTTCGAATTACGAGATTCATTCTCATAATGCGGAAAATTGTTGCGGCGCAACCTGGGTTGACTGCCGATCGACGGATACGACGGCTAGTTTGCGCCGATTAACTGTACCTTCAGCGCTTTTTTGCGCCATTTGCCAGCGACACGCTGCGCTACAATGCCACGCATGTTGACCGAACGGCTTTTCGCACGCTCGGCGCGCACCACCGGTTCGCCGGCGGATTCGACGCCGTCATCCCGCTGGCACCACGGACCGTGGTGGTCGAACTCCTATTTGCTCACGCCGCTGTTGTCGATCCTGGTTTTCCTGGTCGTCATGAGCCTGATTCTGTGGAGCCTGAACCGGCGCGAACAGCAGCAGCAGGAAGACACGCTCTACCGTAACGTCGCGTGGGCGCAGCAGCAGATCCGCCTGTCCATGACCGGCGCGCAGGAGCAGATTCAGGCGCTGGCCCGCGATCTCGTCGCCGGACACGCCGATCCGCATTCATTCCAGGTGTCCACCACGGACATCATGCAGGGGCATCCCGAGATCCTCTACATGAACTGGTACACGAGCCAGCAGCAGCCGCGCTGGCCCAATACCGCACTCCCCGTATTCGGCCAGCGCCTTGCCAAGCCGAACGACGCGCAGATGGACGAAGCCGTCAAAGCCGCCTTCAACGAGGCGCGCAATACGCGCCGCCAGGTGTACTCGCCGCTGATCTACGACGACCTCGGCAACGGCTACATCACGCTGCAAACGCCGGTCTATCGCGACCGCGACTTCCTCGGCACGATCGCCGCCGTGTTCTCGGTGGAAGGCATCCTGAAGCACGACATTCCTCCCGAGTTGTCGGCGAAATACAAAATCTCGATCATCGACGTGAACAACCGCGAGTTGACTACCACGTCGACGCGCCCGCGCCTGCCGCGCGACATGTTCTACGACCTGCCGCTCGACCCGCCGGGCCAGGGCGTCTCGGTACGCGTGTACGCGTTCCCGCAGATGACCAACTTCACCAACAACACGCTCGTCTGGCTGGTGGCCGGTCTGTCGTGCTTCGTGCTGTGGAGTTTGTGGAGCCTGTGGAAGCACACGCGGCAGCGCTTCGAGGCGCAGCAGGCGCTGTACGCCGAAGCCTTCTTCCGGCGCGCGATGGAGAACTCGGTGCTGATCGGTATGCGCGTGCTCGACATGCACGGCCGCATCACTCACGTCAATCCGGCGTTTTGCCGTATGACCGGCTGGGACGAGAGCGATCTGGTCGGCAAGAACGCGCCGTTCGCTTACTGGCCGCGCGATGCTTACCCGGAGATGCAACGTCAGCTCGACATGACGCTGCGCGGCAAGGCGCCCTCCTCGGGCTTCGAATTGCGAGTGCGCCGCAAGGACGGTTCGCTGTTCCATGCGCGCCTGTATGTGTCGCCGCTGATCGACAGCTCGGGCCGCCAGACCGGCTGGATGTCGTCGATGACCGACATCACCGAGCCGAAACGCGCACGCGAAGAACTCGCCGCCGCGCACGAGCGCTTCACGACGGTCCTCGAGAGCCTCGACGCGGCCGTGTCCGTGCTGGCCGCCGACGAAGCCGAACTGCTGTTTGCCAACCGCTACTACCGCCACCTGTTCGGCATCCGCCCGGACGGTCATCTGGAATTGGCCGGCGGCGGGTTCGATAGCGCACAGGCATCGTCCGATTCGATCGATATGGTGGATGCCTATGCGGGCCTGCCCGCCGCCGCGTTGACCGAAAGCACCGCCGACGCGCAGGAAGTCTACGTGCAGAGCATCCAGAAGTGGTTCGAAGTGCGCCGCCAGTACATCCAGTGGGTGGACGGCCACCTCGCGCAGATGCAGATCGCGACCGACATCACCACGCGCAAGCAGGCTCAGGAACTCTCGCGCCAGCAGGACGAAAAGCTGCAGTTCACCAGCCGCCTGATGACGATGGGCGAAATGGCCTCTTCGCTCGCGCACGAACTCAATCAGCCGCTCGCCGCGATCAATAACTATTGCTCGGGAACCGTGGCACTGGTTAAATCCGGTCGGACGACGCCTGACAATCTTCTGCCCGTGCTCGAGAAAACCGCCCAGCAGGCAGTGCGGGCCGGCATGATCATCAAGCGCATTCGCGAGTTCGTGAAACGCAGCGAGCCGAAACGCCAGGCCACCCGCGTAGCCGATATCGTCGCCGACGCCGTGGGTCTGGCCGAACTCGAAGCGCGCAAACGCAAGATTCGTATCGTGACCGATCTGCGCTCGCGCCTGCCGGTGATCTACGTCGATCCGGTGCTGATCGAGCAGGTGCTGGTCAACCTGCTGAAGAACGGCGCCGAGGCCATGCACGATGCACGCCCGAACGCGGTCGACCCCGTGATTCGCGTGGTCGTGCGGCTGGAAAGCGGGTTTGTCTGCATCAGCGTCGTCGACCAGGGACCGGGCGTCGACGAAGCGACAGCCGAGCGTCTCTTTGAACCGTTTTACAGCACCAAGTCCGATGGTATGGGCATGGGGCTGAACATTTGCCGTTCGATTATCGAATCGCACCGCGGTCGTCTGTGGGTGGTGAACAACGTCGAGTCTGACGGCCATATCACAGGGGCCACGTTCCATTGCAGTCTGCCTATTGGAGAGCCTGACGGCCCGAGCAACGGCGGGTCAGAGGCGCCGACACCACAAACCGTTACGGGAGAGCTATGAACAGCCCAGTCACCACACAGGAAACTGTCTTTGTCGTCGACGACGACGAGGCCGTGCGAGATTCGCTGCGCTGGCTGCTGGAGGCGAACGGCTACCGCGTGCAATGCTTCTCCAGCGCCGAGCAGTTCATCGACGCATGGCAGCCGCATACGCATCCGGGCCAGATCGCGTGTCTGATTCTCGATGTGCGGATGTCCGGCATGAGCGGGCTCGAGTTGCAGGAACGCCTGATCGCCGACAATGCGTCGCTGCCGATCATCTTCGTGACGGGTCACGGCGACGTGCCGATGGCCGTGTCGACGATGAAAAAAGGCGCGATGGACTTCATCGAAAAGCCGTTCGACGAAGCCGAACTGCGCAAGCTGGTCGAGCGCATGCTCGACAAGGCGCGCAGCGAAAGCACCAGCGTTCAGCAACAACGCGCCGCCGCCGAACGTCTGGGCAAACTGACCGCGCGTGAGCATCAGGTGCTCGAGCGCATTATCGCGGGCCGCCTGAACAAGCAGATCGCCGACGACCTCGGCATCAGCATCAAGACGGTCGAAGCACACCGCGCGAACATCATGGAAAAGCTCAACGTCAACACGGTCGCCGATCTGCTGCGACTGGCGCTGTCGAACAAGCCGCAACAGGCGCAATGAGTGCCGTAAGCGCTGAACGCCACACCTGATCGCTGTTGAGTCGTAACGCGGCCGGACTGTCGAAAGTCCGGCCCGCCCGTGTCCATTCCGCTTCTCCCCTTCCGCTGTCCGCCCCAATGCAATGACGTCGAACCGCACGGTTCGACGCCTCGTTATCTATTCAGCATTGCGCGCGCCAATCAGCATCGACTTACGTCGAACGGCAACAATTTCTTTCCTCTGACCAGATTGACAAGCCAGGCCGCGCCCCTTAATTTACGCAGAACTCCTTAGCAGGAAGCGCTGATGCCCGATGAATGCAGGACAGACGAACTGCAGTTGGCGTACCCGGCATCGCGAGGCGGTGTAAAGCAGGTGAAGTGGCATGGCCGCTTCGCTGTCGTACGTGTCTTATCGATCGGTTCGGCCACACCAGGGCCGTCCATTCCACTCTTTACTTCCTTCTTTTTTTCATCGCGCCGAAGCAACGCAGCATGCGCTGCGCATCGACTTCGCGCGTCTAACGCAGCCGGGAGGATTTCATCGTGAAACGATCCGGAGCACACCGTTCGCGCGTGATGCTTGTTTGCGCCGCACTCGCGGGGGCGCCCCTCTTCATCGGTCTCGCTACGCCAGGCCTCGCCTATGCGCAAAGCGCCGCGAAGATGTCGAACCAGCAACTCGATTCGCTGACCGCCCCTATTGCGCTGTATCCCGACGCACTGCTCGCACAGGTGCTGATGGCCGCCACCTTCCCGCAAGACGTGCAGGCCGCGGCCGCATGGTCGAAGGCGAACGCCAGGCTGCAAGGCGACGACGCCGTCAAAGCCGTTGCTTCGGAACCATGGGACCCGAGCGTGCAATCGCTGGTCGCCTTCCCGCAGGTCCTCGCGACGATGGCGTCGAAGCCCGACTGGGTTTCGCAACTCGGTACCGCCTTTCTCGGCCAGTCGAATGACGTGATGGACTCCGTGCAACGCTTGCGCAAGCAGGCGCAAGCGGCCGGCAATCTGAAGACCAGTTCGCAGCAGAAGGTCGTGGTCGAGCAAAGCACGATCCAGATCGTGCCGGCCAATCCGCAAGTGGTGTATGTGCCGACCTATAACCCGACAGTCGTCTACGGCACGTGGCCCTATCCCGCGTACCCGCCCGTGTATGTCCCGCCGCCGCCCGGCTATGCAATCGCAACGGGTTTCGCCACCGGACTTGCGTTCGGTGCCGGCGTCGCCGTTGCCAACTCGTTGTGGGGTGGCTTCAACTGGAACACACATGACGTCAACATCAACGTGAACCGGTACAACAACATCAACGTGAACAACCGGCTCAACGTGAACAGCAGCACGACGAACTGGAACCGCAACACCAACGTCAATCGCAACGTCAACAACGCGAATATCAACCGCAACGTCAACAACAACCTCGGGGGCGCGCAGCGCGATGCCTATCGCGGTCGTGACGACGCCCGCGCCCAGGCGCAGCAGACCTTGCAAAGCCGCACCGGCCAGAACCTGAGCGGCAGTGCGAGCCAGCGCGTGCAAGGCATTCATCAGGGCGGCACGGCGAACACCGATCTGCAAAACCGCGCGCAGAACGTCAATCGCGATAACGCGCTGCGCGGCGCCGGCGACGGCAACACCGCGCGGCAGGACACGCAGCGCGGCCAGACGAGCCGCAACGCAGCCGCGAACCGCTCCGGCAGCGGTGACCTCGGTGCGAATGGCAGTGCCCAGCAACGGACAGGCGGCGGCCTCGGTGCGAACGGCAGCGGTCAGCAACGCACGGGCGGCGGCTTAGGCGCGAACGGCGGCGGTCAGCAACGCACGGGCGGCGGCTTGGGCGGCAACAGCGGTGGTGGCAGGCTGGGTGGCGGCGGCGGTGGTGAGCGTCACATCGGCCGCAACCGTTGAACGATCAAGAGGAGTCCCTGATGATTCGCTTATTCCCACGCGGCGCTCTGCGCGCCCACGTTCTGACACTCGCCGTCGCCTTCGGCACTCCCGGGACCCTGGTGGTGGCGCCGGTGCTGCTGCTCGGCACGAGCGCCGCCCACGCGCAGGCGGTCTACCCCAGTGCCGACGCCGCCGCCAATGCGTTCGTCGACGCCCTCGCGCGCAACGACGAAGGTGCGCTCAAGCATGTGCTCGGCAACGACTTCCATCGCTTCATTCCATCCGCAGGCATCGGCGAGGACGACATCTATCAGTTCCTCGGCGCATGGTCGAAAGGCCATCAGATCGTCGGCGATCCGGTGAAGAGCAAGGGTCGCGCGACCGCTCACCTGGCGGTCGGCGACAGTGGATGGACCTTGCCGATTCCGCTCGTGCAAGCCGGACACGGGTGGCGTTTCGATCCGCCCGCCGCGCAGGACGAAATGCTGACGCGCCGCATCGGCCGCAACGAACGCTCGGCGATTCTGACCTCGCTCGCCTACGTCGACTCGCAAAACGATTATCACAACCTGACCCAGCACTATGCACAGCGCTTCGTCAGCACGCCGGGCCAGCATGACGGCCTGTATTGGGCGACGGCGCCCGGCGAAACGGAAAGCCCGCTCGGACCGCTCGCCGCCACCATGCCCAACGGCACACTGCCGAAAGACGCCTATCACGGCTATCACTACCGGATCCTGACGGCGCAAGGTTCGCACGCGAAGGGTGGCGCGCAGAACTACATCGAGGGCGGCGTGCTGACCAAAGGGTTCGGCCTGATCGCCTCGCCGGCCGAATACG
The DNA here is from genome assembly GCF_041321145.1 of Paraburkholderia sp. IW21. Taxonomy (NCBI): domain Bacteria; kingdom Pseudomonadati; phylum Pseudomonadota; class Betaproteobacteria; order Burkholderiales; family Burkholderiaceae; genus Paraburkholderia; species Paraburkholderia sp. IW21. The sequence goes on from NZ_JBGGWA010000003.1 coordinate 462,769, forward strand.
GCAAGACCGGCGTGATGAGTTTCATCGTCAATCAGGACGGTCAGGTCTATCAGAAGAACCTGGGACCACAAACCGCGCGTGCCGCGGCCGCTGTTAAATCGTTCGATCCGGACGATAGCTGGCAGCCGGTGCAGCAATAACAGCAGAGAAGTCCTCGACGGCCGGGGCGGCATACAAGCCGTGCGCGGCCGCCCGCCACGGCGAGTGTTCACGCTGACACCCACCACTTGCATACCCGGCCGACGCGGCGCGAATCCACAGCCCCCCGCGCGACCCGGAATCCTTACGTGGTGCGCGGTGCCGGGCCGGTATAATGTCGGACTTTGCAGCGCTGCTTATCGCTGATTTGCGCCGCGCGCTTTTCACGTGCCGACCCGTTTTCGCTGAAAAGCGTCATCGCGCGGGCTACGCACAACGCCTGCGCCCTGCTCCGCTTTCCAAACCGCCCCTCTCGACCGACCATGACTGCCAAACTGATTGACGGCCTAGCCCTTTCCAAGACCCTGCGCGCCGAAGTCGCCACGCGCGCCGCCGCCCTCACCGCCCGCGGGCACCAGCCGGGCCTCGCCGTAGTGCTGGTGGGCGCCGATCCGGCCAGCGAAGTGTATGTGCGCAACAAGGTGAAGGCGTGCCACGACAACGGGCTGGGTTCGTCGTTCGATCGCTATCCAGCCGATTTGCCGGAAGCCGAGCTGCTCGCCCGCATCGACGAACTGAACCACGATCCGCGCATCCACGGCATTCTGGTGCAACTGCCGCTGCCGCCGCATATCGACAGCCACAAGGTGATCGAGGCAATCGCTCCGGAAAAGGACGTCGACGGTTTTCACGTCGCCAACGCCGGCGCGCTGATGACCGGCCGGCCGCTGTTCCGCCCGTGCACGCCGTACGGCGTGATGAAGATGCTGGCCGCCTGCGAGATTCCACTGCAAGGTGCGAACGCGGTGGTGATCGGCCGCTCGAACATCGTCGGCAAGCCGATGGCGCTGTTGCTGCTCGAAGCGGGCGCGACCGTCACGATCTGCCATAGCAAAACGCGCGATCTGGCCGCGCACACGCGTAACGCCGACGTGGTCGTCGCCGCCACCGGCCTGCACAACATTCTTACCGCAGACATGGTGAAGCCGGGCGCGGCGGTGATCGACGTCGGCATGAATCGCGACGAAGCCGGCAAGCTGTGCGGCGACGTCGATTTCGCGGGCGTCAGCGAAGTGGCCGGCTATATCACGCCGGTGCCGGGCGGCGTCGGTCCCATGACCATCACGATGCTGCTCGTCAATACGATCGAAGCCGCCGAACGCGAAGCGGCAGGCAAGGCGTAAAGCTGAAGAGACATGCCGGCGAAGCGCGTTCGCCGGCATGCAGTGCTTCGAACTCAGTGCTTCAAAGCCTGGGGCATCAAATCCTGGCACCAACCACTCTTGTCAATGCGCGGCACGATCCCCTGCCGCGATTCCCGCGGTAAGCGGCGTCTGCCGACGCGCAAGGCGCCCGCGGCCCCACTTCAGCACCGGCCGCTCCACGAAGTGCCACGACAGCGCCGCGCACAGCAGGATGAATGGCGCGGCGATCAGCACCGCCGCCACATGGCTCAACTGCGGCGCGATACTCGCGATGCATTGCTGCACCATGAAGCCGTACAGATAAATCCCATATGAGTAATCGTGACGTGGCACGAAACGCCGCAAGAGCGGCGTCGTACCCACCCACAGCACTCCGTAGACAAAGGCCAGATAGAACAATGGCTGAGCGCCGGCCGTATCTCGGAACACCAGAAACACCATCGCCAACGCCAGCGCCGTCAGGCCGTTGATATCGATCCGTTCGCGCCATCCGTACAGCAGCATCCCCAGCATGAAAAACGGCTCCGGCCAGAACGAATAGCCGCCTGGCGTTTCGCTGAAGTCACGCACCCTGATCTGCAGATGCGGCAGATGCACGTGCAGGACAAACGCGGCGCACCCAAGCGCCGCCGCCAGCGCCGCGCCCCGTGCGCTGGACAGCAACCCCAGCATGCCGGTCACGAGCACGATCAGATAACAGCGCACTTCGAGCGGCAGCGTCCACAGCGGCGCGCAGACGTCGACGGGAAAGCGGTTGTGCTCGAACACGCCGGGCAGCGCCCAGCCGGTTTTCAGCACGATGGTCGAGAAATTGTCGAGGTTGGCCCACGTCATGCCCGAGGCGAAATAGTCACGCAGCGGCAGCGTCGTAAACAGCGGCCCGACGATGAACACCGCCACCAGCGAGCCGCCCGCCACCGCCGGCCACAGGCGCGCGATGCGCAACGCGGCGAAACGAGGCACCGAGCGTTGCCGGTCGAAGCTGGCGGTCACCAGCATGCCGCTCAGCAGAAAAAATGCGTAGACGCCAAGCGCACCGAAGCCGTCGAACCCGAGCGCGTTCTGGACCCAATCAGTCGTGCCGTCCGGCGCCTGCAGCAGATACGAGTGGCCATACACGACGGCCACGGCGGCAAGGAGCCGCACCAGGTCGAAGTTGTTGCCGTTGCGCGAGAGAGCGTGCGAAAGCGGGTTCATCGATACCTCTTGAAGAAAGCGTCGCTGACGGATAGCGACACGCCAGAATGCGGCATGGCAGCAATTCGCACCGTTCGCTTTCGCACAAAAGCGCAGCGGCGCATGCCGTCCACCTAAAACCCGTGCGGCATGCCCGTCCCGCGCACAGAGCCGTGACATCTGATAATTTGTCTGCCGACGGATTGGAATCGGCGCGCCCTGCCCCAATAATGTCTCTATGCGGTGTTATCGGGGCGTCATCGCGCGCCCGTCGATGCACCGATTACCCGTTCACCCGCGTCAGACAGGAAGCCTTATGTCCCCTACCCCCTCGAATCACGACAATCCGCTCCTCGATTTCTCCGACCTGCCGCGCTTTGGCGACATCCGCCCTGAACACGTCACGCCCGCCCTCGATGTCCTGCTCGCCGACGCTGCCGCCGCCGTCGAGCGCGCCGCCCAGCCCGTCACGCCCGCTTCGTGGGCCGACGTGGTCGAGCCGGTCGAGCGCGCCACCGAGCCGCTGTCGCGCGCCTGGAGCGTGGTCGGCCATCTGAACGCCGTCGCCGATACGCCGGAACTGCGCGCCGTGTACGGCGAGAACCTGCCGCGCGTCACCGAATTCTGGTCGAGCGTCGGTCAGAATCTCGCGCTGTATGAGAAGTACAAGGCGCTTCACGCCAGCAGCGATTTTGCGTCGCTGACCGGCGAGCGCCAGAAGATCCTTGGCAATGCGCTGCGCGATTTCCGCCTGTCGGGTGCGGAATTGCCGGAAGACCAGAAGCCGCATTTCGCCGAATTGCAGGAACGCCAGGCGGGTTTGTCGAAAGCGTTTTCGGATCACGTGCTCGATGCGACGAACGCGTACGCCTATCTCGTCGAAGCCGGTAATGAAGCACAACTGGCCGGCCTGCCGGAAGACGTGATCGAGGCCGCGAAGGAAGCGGCCGAACGCGAAGGCAAGACCGGCTATAAATTCACACTGCATTTCCCGTCGTATTTCCCGGTGATGCAGTACTCGGAAAATCGCGCGATGCGCGAAGCCGTGTACCGCGCGTATGTGACGCGTGCTTCCGAACTCGGTCCGCAATATGGCAACGGCAAACCCGAGTGGGACAACACGGCGGTGCTCGCCGATCAGTTGAAATTGCGCGCCGAAGAAGCGCACATGCTCGGCTACAACAACTTCGCCGAGGTCTCGCTCGCGCCGAAGATGGCGGAGTCGCCGGCGCAAGTGATGGCCTTCCTCGAAGACCTCGCCACGCGCGCCCGTCCGCACGCTGAACAGGACTGGAAGGAACTGTGCGAATTCGCCGCGAACGAACTTGGCATGACCGACCTGCAGCCGTGGGACATGACGTTCGCCGCCGAACGTCTGCGTCAGAAGCGCTATTCGTTCTCCGAGAACGAAGTCAAACAGTACTTCCCGGAAGACACGGTATTCAAGGGTCTCTTCAAGGTCACCGAAACGCTGTTCGGCGTGCGCATCCGCCGCGATGAAGCGGCCGTGTGGCATCCGGATGTGCGTTTTTTCCGCGTCGAGAATCAGGACGGCGGCCTCGTCGCCCAGTTCTACCTCGATCTGTATGCGCGCGAAGGCAAGCGCGGCGGCGCATGGATGGACGACGCGCGGGGCCGTCACAAGCACACGCACGGCAGCGTGCAAACGCCGGTCGCGTATCTGACCTGCAACTTCTCGGCGCCGGTCGGCGGCAAGCCCGCCTGCTTCACGCACGATGAAGTGATCACGCTGTTCCACGAGTTCGGCCACGGTCTGCACCACATGCTTACGCGTGTCGACGAACTGGGCGTGTCGGGCATCAACGGCGTCGAGTGGGACGCGGTCGAACTGCCGTCGCAATTCATGGAAAACTTCTGCTGGGAGTGGGACGTGTTGAGCGACATGACCTCGCACGTCGAAACCGCCAAGCCGCTGCCGCGGGATCTGTTCGACAAGATGCTCGCCGCGAAAAACTTCCAGAGCGGTCTCGGCACGTTGCGCCAGATCGTCTTCTCGATGTTCGACATGCAACTGCACACCGGTTTCGACGCATCCGGCACGAAGAACGCGACCGAACTCGCGAGCGAGATCAACGAGCGTTTCCACGTGGTGCCGCAAGCTTCGTTCTCGCGTTGGCCGAATACGTTCAGCCATATTTTCGCGGGCGGTTATGCGGCGGGATACTACAGCTACAAATGGGCAGAGGTGCTGTCCGCCGATGCCTACGCCGCGTTCGAGGAAGCCGCTCAAGCCGCAAGTGGCAGCGTGCTCGATCAGGCGACCGGCATGCGATATCGCAAAGAGATTCTGGAAGTGGGCGGCAGCCGTCCCGCGATGGAATCATTCAAGGCATTCCGCGGCCGCGAACCGAATATCGATGCCTTGTTGCGGCACAACGGCATGACGCCAGGCGCGGTACATTGATCATGCGTTGAAGCCCCGACGTGTTCGATAGCGCCGACAAGAAAGCCGGTGGTTTGCGTGAGCAACCACCGGTTTTTCTATTCGTGCGTGCTGCGCGCTCCGGCTAGCCGCGATGCAGTTTGAAATCCACCTGCGCAGGACGCCCTTCCAGCGACAACGCTGCGCGCGCCGCAGGCGCACAGCTCACCACCTTGCCACGGCTCACCACCGCGAGCCGCGCGGCACGCAAGCGGATCGCCTCGACCGGGTCGCGTGCGTCGAGCAGCACGAGATTGGCGGCGCTTCCCGGCGCGATGCCATAGTCTTCCAGCCCGAGAATGCGCGCGGCATTCACGGTGACCGCATCGAAGCACGCTTGCATACCGTCGACGCCCGTCATCTGTGCGACATGCAAGCCCATGTGCGCGACTTCGAGCATGTCGCCCGAGCCGAGGCTATACCACGGGTCCATCACGCAATCGTGCCCGAACGCGACGTTGATGCCCGCGGCCATCATCTCCGGCACCCGTGTCATGCCGCGGCGCTTTGGATACGTGTCGCTGCGGCCTTGCAGCGTGATGTTGATCAGCGGATTGGCGATCGCCGCAACGCCCGACTCGCGCATCAGCGGCAAGAGCTTGCTGACGTAGTAGTTGTCCATTGAATGCATCGAGGTCAGGTGCGAACCGGTGACGCGCCCATGCAAGCCGAGCCGGTGCGTCTCGGCTGCGAGCGTTTCGATATGGCGCGACATGGGATCGTCCGATTCGTCGCAATGCATGTCGACGCGCAAGCCCTGCTCCGCCGCGTACTCGCAGAGCATGCGCACGGATCGGGCACCGTCGGCCATGGTCCGTTCGAAATGCGGAATCCCGCCGACGACGTCGACGCCCATTGCAATCGCTCGCTTGAGATTCTCGAATGCGCCGGGACTGCGCAACACGCCGTCCTGTGGAAACGCGACCAGTTGCAGGTCGAGATACGGCGCGACCCGGCGCTTTACTTCGACCAGCGCTTCGACTGCGAGCAAGCGCGGATCGCATACATCCACGTGGCTGCGGATCGCCAGCAGACCGCGCGCAACAGCCCAATCGCAGTACTGCAGCGCGCGCTCGATCAGCGCCTCCTGCGTCAGGTCCGGCTTCAGTTCGCCCCAAAGCGCAATGCCTTCCAGCAAGGTGCCCGACGCATTCACACGCGGCAGACCGTATGACAGCGTGGCGTCCATGTGGAAATGCGGATCGACGAAGGGCGGCGTGACGAGCGAACCGGCGGCGTCGATTTCTTCGCGCGCGCTGGCGGCCAGATTGGGCTCGACAGCCACGATGCGGCCCGCTTCGATGCCGATGTCGACCGGCTGCTTATGCTGCTTTTTCTGCGGCGTGGCGCTCGGCGGCAGCATCGCCCGGCGGATGATCAGATCCATGAATCGCTCCCTGTTGACCGCTTTTTGAATGACTACGATTCTAGCGGCGTCAGAAAGCGCGTGACGGCGTTTTATCACGACGCCGTACCGGCGGGCGGCAGGAAATCCGTACCGGCTGTGCCCCATGGCGCCCGCCTATACTCGACGTTCAACGTTTAGCGTTCGGCTTTGGCTGTGCATACATCATCCATCCACCCACGGAGCAAGCGAATGAAAACGATCGGCGTGATCGGCGGAATGAGTTGGGAATCGTCCACCGAGTACTACAAGCTCCTGAACCGCCACGCCAAGGCGCGCCTCGGCGGCCACCACAACGCTCGCAGCCTGATGCTGACGGTCGACTTCGCGCCGATCGAGGCAAACCAGCGCGCCGGCGACTGGACCGCGCTCGGCAAACAGATGGCCGATGCCGCACGCCAACTCGAACAAGGGGGCGCCGACCTGGTGATGCTGGCGACCAACACGATGCACCGCGTATATGAATCGATCGAACAGGCGATCGGCGTGCCATTCCTGCATATCGCCGATCCGACCGGCAATGCGCTGCGGGCCGCGGGCATCGCACGGGTGGGCTTGCTCGGCACGCGCTATACGATGGAGCAGACGTTCTACACGGGGCGCTTACGCGAGCGCTACGGCCTCGAGACTCTGATTCCCGATGAAACCGGGCGCGCGGATGTGCATCGCATCATTTACGACGAGCTGTGCCACGGCAAAGTGGATGACGGCTCGCGCGCGGTGTATCAACGAGTGATCGAAGGACTGGCCGCGCGTGGCGCGCAAGCGGTGATTCTCGGCTGCACGGAAATCACTTTGCTGATCAAGCCGGAAGATTCGGCGTTGCCGGTGTTCGACACGACCGCGTTGCATGCGCAAGCGGCGGTGGAATGGGCGATCGATTCGGAGTGAATGCAGAACGCGCGAAGCGCATGCGGTGTGGCGACGCCACAAGTTAAAAAGCCCGCGTAGCTTGCGCTAGCGGGCTTTCAACAATGCTTGGTTGCGGGGGTAGGATTTGAACCTACGACCTTCGGGTTATGAGCCCGACGAGCTGCCAGACTGCTCCACCCCGCGTCAGAGAAAAAAATTATAGCGGGTTGTCAGCAAGACGTCAAACAATCGGATCAAATAGTTTCAAACGAACCGCGCAACGCGTGTCCGCACTCGCGCACCAGGTGAGCAGCAACTCAAAGATCCTCGACCGTCGCGCCTGCCACTTTGCCGTCGATGATGTCCGCGCCGTACTGGCTCGCACTACGCTTCGCGACGCCGAAATCGGAAAATGTGGACGGCAGCACGAGACGAAATACGCGGCTTGCCTTCGAGCCGCCGATCGCGCCCGGCCGGCACACGCGTACCGCTACGTCGTAGCCTTCAGCATGACGCTTGTGACCATCGAACTTGTCGAACTCCCGCGAAAACACCAGCGGATGCACTTCGAAGTCCTTATAAAGGGCTGGATAAAGTTGGGCCATGGACCATCCCCGATGCGTGTAAATGTGATCCCACTATACGCCGCGGCATGACAGGATCGGGCTTTTATTTTTCAATGCCGCCGGGGCAATTTTCACCGAGGCTCGTCTCGCGCGCTAAGATGCGAGGCTATCGGCATAAGCCCGCTTCCGCCGACCCGGATGCGGGCCGCGAGACGGGTAGATAAAGCAAAATAGAGCAAAAACGAGGGCCAACGCGCCTCAAAGACTTTGCCCAAAGAATGTGAGAACTTCATGAAAATCGCCACCTGGAACGTCAACTCCCTCAAAGTACGCGAGCAGCATGTGATCGACTGGCTCAGCACCAGCCAGACCGACGTGCTGTGCCTGCAGGAATTGAAGCTGACTGACGACAAATTCCCCCGCGCCGCACTCGAAGAGAAAGGCTACCGGAGCTGGTTCGCGGGCCAGAAGACCTATAACGGCGTCGGCATTCTGGTGCGCGACGGCCTGAACGTCGACCCGAGCACCGTCGTGCGCAATATCCCCGGCTTCGAGGATCCCCAGCAACGTGTGATCGCCGTAACCGTCGAGGGCGTGCGCATCATCTCCGCGTACTTCCCCAACGGCCAGGCGCCGGGCACCGACAAGTTCGCCTACAAGCTGCGCTGGCTTGCTGCGCTGCACGACTGGATCGCGCGCGAAATGGCGCTCTACCCGAAGCTCGCGCTGCTCGGCGATTACAACATCGCGCCGGAAGATCGCGACGTGCACGATCCGAAAGCGTGGGAAGGCCAGAATCTGGTGTCGCCCGAAGAGCGCGCCGCGTTCGTGCGGCTGATCGGACTCGGCCTGCTCGATGCGTTCCGTCAGTTCGAGCAGCCGGAAAAAATCTACTCGTGGTGGGACTACCGGATGATGGCATTCCGCCGCAATGCGGGCGTGCGCATCGATCACATTCTGCTGTCGAAGGCGCTCGCCGATGTGTGCTCGTCCTGCGATATTGACAAGGTGCCGCGCAAGTGGGAGCAGCCGTCCGACCACGCGCCGGTTGTCGCGCAAATCGGCTGAACGGCGGTCAGCCTGTTCCGAAACGCCTACACCGATCCGTTCAAACAGCGCCACAGGAATTCGAACACCATCGCATCATGCTCGGCCTGCTCCAGCTCATCGGAGCCGCCGTGGCCACCTTCCGTGTTCTCCCGGTACCAGACGTTGTCCGCGCCTAGCGCCTGCATGCGCGCGGCCATCTTGCGCGCGTGTCCGGGGTGGACGCGATCGTCGGCAGTCGACGTGGTGAACAGCACGGGCGGATACGCCACGTCCCCACTCACGCGGTGGTAGGGCGAATACGCGGCCAGCACGCGCGCTTCGTCGAACTCGTCCGGATCGCCGTATTCATCGATCCATGACGCGCCGGCGTGCAGCAGGTGATACCGGCGCATGTCGAGCAGCGGCACCTCGCATACTACTGCGCCGAACAACTCGGGACGCTGCACCATGCACGCCGCAACCAGCAGGCCGCCATTGCTGCCGCCCTGAATGCCGAGCTGTGCGGCGCTCGTCACGCCTGAACTGATGAGCGCCTCGGCCACCGCGATGAAATCGTCGAACGCGCGCTGCCGATGCTCGCCCTGCGCCGCCATGTGCCACGCTGTGCCGAACTCGCCGCCGCCGCGAATATGCGCCACCACATACACGCCGCCCCGCGCCAGCCAGCCGATGCCCTGCCCGGTCAGATAGCTCGGCAGCAATGGAATCGCGAAACCGCCGTAACCGTTGAGCAGGCATGGGCGCGTTTGCTGATAGGTTGAGTCGTGCGTTTGCGGCGCTTCTATGGCGCGTTGCGCGTCCCGCGGTCCGATCACGCTGTACGGTACCCGCGTGCCATCCGCGGACACCGCGTGCCCGCGCGTCACGACGAACGGCGCCGCATCGAACTGAGCCGGCCAGCGGTCGAGCAACGCCCAATCGGTCAGGTTGTCCCGCGTGAGGTCGGTGAGCCAGTATGCAGGCGGTTGCAAGTAATCGTCGGTATCGACGAACACTTCGTCGTTCAGCGTCGGCTCGACGGGTGAAACGTCGGCCTCTTCGCCGTCACGCGACGGAAAGAGGCGTTGATGCCAGTGCCAGGCTTGATCGGCCGCTTGCGACGGGATCCAAAGCGAGGTCTTGCTCCGCACATCTTCCAGATACGACACGATCAGATGATTGCGCGTGTGCGCCCACTCACAGGCGGAGGTTTGCGATGTCGGCGTGAAGAGCGGCACCACGTCACGCTCGCCGCGCAGGAACGCGGCCTCGCGGATCGCCAGCAACGCGCCGCCCGGATAGCGCACACCGTTGCAATCCCAGTCGAGGCGCGGCTCGAGCAGCAGCCAGCCCTGCCAGCCGCCGACCGCGACGTACGACGGTACGTCGTACTGTCGCCAGGCATCGTCCGCGACGCCATCGACGCTATCGAGGTAGTACGTATGCGAATCGAAGAAATCAACGCTGCTCACCGCCGTGTGGCGGCGCTCGATCGGATCGTAGTGGGCCTCCACACCGATATCGCCGAATGCGCCCTTGAAGACCACCGGCGCCTCGGCCAGCGCACTGCCGCGCGTCCAGCGCCTTACTTCGCGCGGATAGCCGGAGCGCGTCAGCGTCTTGCGGCCGTTGTCCCAGCCGACGTAGAGCGTATCCCGATCGATCCACGAAGCCGTGTGCTTGCCGGCCTTCGCGATCACGAAGCCGTCGTCGACGAAACATTGCGCGTCGATGTCGAACTCGCGCACCACGAGCGCATCCGAGCCGCCCGGCGACAGCGTGATCAGCGCGCGATCGCCGTCCGGATAAAGAATGTCGAGTTCGACGCAAACCCACGGCGTGCCTTCGGCCGCGCCGAGTGCGTCGAAATCGAGCAGGTTCTGCCATACGGGTGCACCGCTGCGCCAGGCCGCCCACGTCGTACGCCGCCAGATGCCCTTGGGATGGCGGTCGTCCTGCCACAAATCGTACGCCCACTCCTTCCAGCGATCGGGAATGACCGGGCGCTCGCGCGGCAGATAAGCGTCGGCAAGCCGCTTTTTGAGCGACTCGAATCCCTCGCTGCTGCACCACGCGGCGCGCGTGCGGGCGTTCTGCGCTTCGACCCACGCGAGCGCGTCAGGGTCGTCGAGCGCTTCGAGCGACAGAAAGGGATCGGGAGAAAGCGGCCAGGAGAAAGAGACGGGAGAAGCGGGCATTATCAGCTGTCGAATGAAAACAGCTTTGATTATGCCTTGCGTGAGGCCGGGGGCCCGCGATAATGCGCGCCGGGACGGCTTTAAGGGCACCCGAAGGAGCGACAGGCGGGGGCGGCTTCTCAACCGCCCCCGGCTGTGACCACGCAAGCCTCAGGGTTCGAGGTTGAGCTCCTGAATCTTGCGCGTGATTGTATTGCGACCGATGCCGAGGCGCTCCGCTGCCTCCACCTTGCGCCCGCGCGTGAAATCCAGCGCCTCGCGAATCACCGCTGCTTCGAAGCGGCGCGCGAGTTCGTCCATGACGTCGGCCGCATTCTCACGCAGCATCCGCGCGACTTCGGTACGCAAGCCACCTTCCCAGGCGCTGACGGTGGTCGCGACCGGCATGCCGGCAGCCGTCGCCGGATGCATGGCCGCGCCGGTGCCGTTGATCGGCGCACCGCCGGCTACGCCCGCCTCACCCGTGCCGGTCACGCCATTGCCGCCGTTCGAGAGATCGGTCACCCCTGCTTGCGTAGGACCCAGATCGGGCGGCAAATCCTTGATCTCGATGGTCTGCGCCGGCGCCATCACCGTGAGCCAGTTGGCGAGATTTTCCAGTTGACGCACGTTGCCCGGAAACGGCAGCGACGCCAGATAAGCAAGCGCCTCTTCGGACACGCGCTTCGGCTCCACGCCCAGATCGCGCGCACTCTTTTGCAGGAAGTGGCGCGTGAGCAGCGGAATATCTTCGCTGCGCTCGCGCAACGCCGGCAAGCGCAAGCGGATCACATTGAGCCGGTGATACAAGTCCTCGCGAAACAGACCCTGACGCACACGCGATTCGAGGTTCTGGTGCGTCGCCGCAATCACGCGCACATTGGCGCGCAACGGATTGTGGCCGCCGACGCGATAGAACTGCCCATCCGACAGCACACGCAACAAGCGTGTCTGCAAATCGAACGGCATATCGCCGATTTCATCGAGGAACAGCGTACCGTTCTCGGCCTGTTCGAAGCGCCCTTGGCGCATCGCCTGCGCGCCGGTAAAGGCGCCGCGCTCGTGACCGAACAATTCGGATTCCAATAGATCCTTCGGGATCGCCGCTGTGTTCAGCGCGATGAAGGGACCGTTCGCGCGTGGGCTATGTCGGTGCAACGCACGCGCGACCAGTTCCTTCCCGGTGCCTGATTCGCCGGTAATGAGCACGGTGGCGGCGGAATGCGACAGCCGGCCGATCGCGCGAAACATGTCCTGCATGGCCGGTGCCTGGCCGAGCATTTCCGGCGCCTCGGCAACGCGGTCGTCCCACGTCTGTTCGCCACGCATGCTCTCGTCGACCGCCCGGCGAATCAGCTCGACCGCCTTGTCGACGTCGAACGGTTTGGCGAGGTATTCGAACGCGCCACCCTGGAATGCGGCAACCGCGCTATCGAGGTCTGAGAACGCCGTCATGATGATGACGGGCAAGCCCGGCACCTTGTCACGAACGGTTTGCAGCAATTCGAGGCCGGAGCCGCCAGGCATCCTGATGTCGGACACCAGCACCTGCGGGCTGTCGTGATCGAGCGCCGCGGAAGCCTCGCGCACATTCGCGAAGCTGCGTGTCGCGAAGTTTTCGCGAGCGAGCGCTTTTTCAAGCACCCAGCGAATCGATTGATCGTCGTCTACTATCCAGATCGGCTTCATATAGGTCGGTCAGAAGTCTTGATAAGAAGAGCCCCACCTGTCGCTTCGCGCCAGGCCCCCGAGGGGGTGATCCCCCGAGGGGACTACCTGCGGGGCGGAAAACTTGGGGCGGCCCGGCGTTTCTCACCAGGTTTGGCGTTAGCAGTCGAGCGGCAGCAGAATCTGAAACTCGGTGTGGCCCGGCCGGCTTTCCACTTCGATCAGCCCATCGTGTTGTTGCACGAAAGTCTGCGCAAGCGTCAGACCGAGACCGCTACCGTCCTCGCGCCCCGACACGAGGGGATAGAAAATGCGGTCACGGATGTCCTCGGGGATGCCTGGGCCGTTGTCAATGACATGCAAGTCCAGTGCCAGCTTACATAAGCGTTTCGACACGGTGATCTTGCGCGCAATGCGGGTGCGCAATTCGATGCGTGCGTCGCCTTGCGAGATGCGTTCACGCAGCGCTTCGGCCGCGTTACGCACGATGTTCAGCAGCGCCTGGATCAGTTGTTCCTTGTCGCCGCGCAGATCCGGCACGCTGACGTCATAGTCGCGCTCGATCGTAAGGCCACGCGGAAACTCCGCGAGAATCACCTGCCGCACGCGCTCGCACACTTCGTGGATATTCACGTCGCCGACAATATGCGGATGACGATGCGGCTCCAGCAAGCGATCGACCAGCGTTTGCAACCGGTCCGATTCCTTGATGATGACTTGCGTGTACTCGCGCAACTCGTCGCGTTCGCGCTCGCCCAGTTCGAACTCGAGCAATTGCGCCGCGCCGCGAATCCCGCCGAGCGGATTCTTGATTTCGTGCGCAAGGTTGCGGATCAGTTGTTTGTTGACCGCCGTGAGGTCGTTGATACGCTCCTCGCGGTCGCTGCGTAAATGCCGCTCGTTCTCGAACAGTTCGAGCAGCACATAGTCTTGCGCGCTTTCCAGAAAGCCGACGATCGCATGCACATGCAGCGGCTCGTGGCCCGGGCGCTCGAGTACGGCGTCCAGATGCGTCGCGTGAAAACGGTGGGCGGCGATCGCGGTAATGGTCGCGACCAGTTCGTCCGCATTCGAGAAGAGGTCCGGCCACGCCATCTGCGTCAGTTGCTTTCGCGAAAGCTCCAGCATCGACTCGGCCGACGGGTTTGCAAACGCGACGCGCAGCGTGCGCTTTTCGAGCACCAGCACGACTGTCGGCAATGCCTCGAAACCCGGCAGCAAACCGGAACTTACAAGCTGAACCTCGTCCGAGAGCGCCTGCTCGTGTCCTTTTCTTGCCTTCATCAGATTTTTCAGAACCATCTTGCAGTCTGGCCGATAGGAGATGGTGATAAATCAGGTGTACCGCTTGTTGTCTTGCCTCTTGCCCACGCCGCGCAAACGTTGAGTGCGGTCTAACAAAAAAGGGACGGCGCCGCCGTCCCTTCGTGACCGATCGCGAGCGTCGGGCAAAGCGTTTCGCCGTTTGAAGGGCGAAGCGCCATTGCCGCTTACAGCGAGTAGTACATTTCGAATTCGATCGGGTGCACCGACTGACGATAGCGTTGCAGCTCGCCCGTCTTCAGTTCGATGTACGCGTCGAGCATCGAGTCCGTGAACACGCCACCGCGCGTCAGGAATTCGCGGTCTGCGTCGAGTGCGTCCAGCGCCTGGTCGAGGCCGGCACACACGGTCGGGATCTTTGCATCCTCTTCCGGCGGCAGGTCGTACAGGTTCTTGTCGGCAGCTTCGCCCGGGTGAATCTTGTTCTGCACGCCGTCCAGACCCGCCATCATCAGCGCGGAGAAGCACAGGTACGGATTCGCCATCGGATCCGGGAAACGCGTTTCGATACGGCGGCCCTTCGGGTTCGACACGTGCGGAATGCGGATCGATGCCGAGCGGTTCTTCGCCGAGTAAGCGAGCTTCACCGGTGCTTCGAAGTGCGGCACGAGGCGTTTGTACGAGTTCGTCGACGGGTTCGTGATCGCGTTCAGCGCGCGAGCATGCTTGATGATGCCGCCGATGTAGAACAGCGCGAATTCCGACAGACCTGCGTAACCGTTGCCCGCGAACAGGTTCGTGCCGTCCTTCCAGATCGACTGGTGAACGTGCATGCCCGAACCGTTATCGCCGACCACCGGCTTCGGCATGAACGTTGCCGTCTTGCCGTACGTGTGCGCGACGTTGTGGATGATGTATTTCATTTGCTGCAGCCAGTCGGCGCGTTGCACCAGCGTCGAGAACTTCGTGCCGATTTCGTTCTGGCCCTGGCCCGCGACTTCGTGGTGATGCACTTCGACCGGGATGCCGATCTGTTCGAGCAACAGGCACATTTCCGAACGGATGTCCTGGAACGTGTCGACCGGAGCGACCGGGAAGTAGCCGCCCTTCGTGCCCGGACGGTGGCCGGTGTTGCCGCCTTCGAAGTCCATCGACGACGACCACGGTGCTTCTTCCGAACCGATCTTGACGAAGGTGCCCGACTGATCCGTGCCCCACTTGATCGAGTCGAAAATGAAGAATTCCGGTTCCGGACCGAAGAAGGCCGTGTCGCCCAGACCCGTACTCTTCAGGTACGCTTCAGCGCGCTTGGCGAGCGAACGCGGGTCGCGTTCGTAGCCCTTGCCGTCAGCCGGTTCGACGACGTCGCAAGTCAAGACGAGGGTCGACTCTTCGTAGAACGGGTCGATGAAGGCGGTGTTCGCGTCCGGGATCAGCAACATGTCCGATGCTTCGATGCCCTTCCAGCCGGCAATCGACGAACCGTCAAACGCATGGCCGCTTTCGAACTTGTCTTCATCGAATGCCGACACCGGCACCGAAACGTGTTGCTCTTTGCCGCGCGTGTCGGTGAAACGAAAGTCGACAAACTTGACGTCTTCGTCTTTGACGAGTTGAACGACGTCGGCCACGGATTTACTCATAACCTATCTCCTGATTAACGAATTCGGCGGATTCAGCCGCCGCCCAATCTAGCTGACCCGTCCCGGCGCGTCCACCCCTGGATCGTTGAGGATGCACATAAAAGCCCGCTGGAACAAATCGATCGGCACCAATAAAGCAGCTTCCGTGCCATGCATGCGCCAACCCGGCGCAAATCCACACTCACGCGCGTTTGCGGGGAATGAGCGCACCGTCCGACATCCAGCCCCGAAATCTTTGAGCCGCGTCACGCACCACATTCGTGCATTTGCAAAATCATCCACGCGGAACATCTTTATTTTGGTGCATCCCTGTGAATATGCACCAATATTGAGCATGCGATCGTGTTACGGCCACGGACGACGCCCCACCGTTGGACCGCGTGCGCACCGTACGTCGCGCTAGAATGGTCATTTGGTCCGAAGGAGACTTGCGATCATGAGCACGCTCGAACAGTTGTACGCCAAGGCGGACAAACGCCGCACCGAGAACCAGTTGCCTTACGCCGGCGCGATATCGCCCGCCGAGGCGTTTGAACTGCTGCAACTCGATCCGCGCGCGCGTCTCGTCGACGTGCGCACCCGTGCCGAACTCGATTGGGTCGGCCGGCCGGTCATCGGCGACGGGCAATATGCGCATGTGGAATGGACGCGCTATCCGGGCGCCGTGCCGAACCAGGAATTCCTTGATCAGTTGAGCCATGCGGCCTCGCCCGATACGCCGGTACTGTTTCTGTGCCGCAGCGCCGCGCGCTCGAAGCTTGCGGCGATCGCCGCCACCCAGGCCGGTTTTACGAAGGCGTACGACCTGCTGGAAGGCTTTGAAGGCGACAAGGACGGCCAAGGGCATCGGAAGACCGTGTCAGGCTGGTGCTTTCGCGGCTTGCCGTGGATCGGCGCTTGAGTGTTTGCTGCTTGATCTTGCTGCCCGCGTCAGGGTAGCAACGGGCACCCTTCGATCTTCTCGATCAGCCGCGCGATCTGGCCGCGGCCGCCTCGAGCTCGACGATATCGCCGCCCAACAGATGCACGCCCTCGCGCAGCTTCACGAAGGCCGCCGCCACCGCTTCCGGCTCGCCCTTCACGCCCAGATCGATGTGATGCCGCGCGTACACGCCGCCGCGCGCCGCATCACCCACGCTCGGCAGACTGAACATGCGCACACCCGGAAAATCGCGTTCGATCTTTTCCATTAAGGGCGTGAGCCGCGATTCCGGCAACTCGAACACCAGCAATGACTTTTCCGCATGAGGCGTCGCATGGTGCAGATGCGCGTACTGCGTATCCAGCACCCATTCGATCATCGGCCACGCCATCACCGGGAAGCCCGGCACGAAGTGGTGCTGTTTGATCGAGAAGCCGGGAATCTTGTTGTAGCCGTTGGGAATGATCGACGCGCCCTGCGGATACGTGCCCATGTTCAAACGATGCCGGTTTTCCGGCGAATCGAGATCGAGCGGCGTGGCCGCGTTCGCCGGATGCATCTCCCGGATGCGCTCCTGAATCAGCTTCGCAGCCTCCGGATGCAGTTCGAGCGGCACGCCGAGCGCGGCCGCGGCGCATTGGCGGGTGTGATCGTCCGGCGTGGCGCCGATGCCGCCCGTGGAAAACACAATGTCACCCGACGCGAACGTGCGTCGCAGCGTCGCCGTGATGCGCTCCGGCTCGTCGCCGATGTATTCCGCCCAGCCGAGCGTCAGCCCACGCGCGCCCAGCAACTCGATGACCTTCGGCAGATGCTTGTCGATACGCCTGCCCGACAGGATTTCGTCGCCGATGATGATGACGCCAAATGCCATTGCCGCCTCTTCGCTTAGTCAGTAATTCGTCGGTAAGGAACCGGCGCCGCTTGCCGCACGCCGTGCTCATCCGCGCGCATGCGTTGCAGCGCGCGCAAACAGTAGTAGCCGAACCACAGCGCCGAGAACACGAGGATGAAGGCATAGATCCAGATCATCACCGCCGTGACCACCGGGAACAGCACAATCAGCCATAGCGACGACGCCCACAGCAGCGTCGGCAGTGAACCCAGCAATCCGCTGGCAATGCCGATCAACAGCAGCGGCAGCCGGAAGCGGCGCACCAGCGCGCGCCGCTCGTCACGCGTCGCATGGAGCGCCAGCGCGTCGTAGCTCATCACGCGATACGTCAGCCAGCCCCACAGCAGCGGCGGAATCAGCGCGAAGAACGGCGGAACCAGCCAGAGCGGCAACGTGACGATCAGGAGCACCAGACAGACGAGCGTGGTCCACAATGCCTGCCCCAAGCTACCGTACCACGTTCCGCCGCGGCGCATTTCAAGGCCGGCGAATTGCCGCGCCGACAGATAGCGGATCACCGCCGGCATCGACAGCGTGGCGATCAGCAGCAGCACCGTGACGACGATCAGCGGCATCGTCACCGCAATCACGATGAACGGCGCGATCACCGCGTGCAGCGCGGAAAAACCCAGCCAGTCGAACAGCTGATAAAGCGTGACCGTGAACGACCAGCTTTCGAGCCACGTGCGGGTGGCGCCGACCAGCGTCTGCCAGGAAAACCACAGGATCACGCCCCACACGACGGTTGCCGCGAGAAACGGCACGAAAGTCAGCCAGAGCATGCGCGGGTGGAGCGCGCTTGCAAGCGCGCGCCCGAACGAGCGCAACAGATCATTCATGCGAGCCAGTGCCGGTGAACGAAACGATGGAATAAGGGAAACTGCGCGGCGAACCGACGGGTAGACCCGCAAACGAACCAGAATGCGGACCGGAAAACGAACCAGGAACGCGCGCGCAAACGTGGACAGGATAAACCACGTGACGCGCCGCCGGGGAAACCGGCGGCGCGAGGGGAAGAATGCTCAAACGGCGGCAGTGTCGCTGCCTTCGGTGCGGCGCTTCGGCGCAAGCCGCCCGGCGATGCGCACGAAGGCTAGCCAGTGCTGCGCCCAGAAACCCTCGCCGTAGCGGCGGCCTTCGAGCTGATCGCGGATGCCGGTCGGTTCCATCTCGCGATTCCAGGACGCGCTGCGAAACAGCATGTCCCACCACGGGAACAGCACACCGAAGTTGCAACCGTACTGCAGCCCTTCGTGGCCGTAGCCAATCGCATGGTGACGGCGATGGAATGTCGGGCTGACCACCAGCCGCTCGCCGAGCCACCCAAAGTAAAGACGAATGTTCGCGTGCTGCACGCTCTGCGCGAGGTTCGTGATCGCCACCAGCACGACGAATTGCGACGGCGGCACGCCGATCACCAGGGCGATCACCGCGAAAAACGATGCTTGCAGCAGATCGTCGAGCAGATGGTTGCGATCGTCGGACCACAGCGACATCTGCTGCTGGCTGTGATGCACCGCGTGCAGTTCCCACCACACGCCGATCCTATGCTCCCAGCGGTGATACCAGTAACCGGCAAAATCGAGTACCAGCAGATACATCACGAACGTGACGAGCGGCAGCGTGGTGACGCCCGGCCACAGATTGTCGAATTCGATGTTCGCGATGTTGTGCAGCCGCAGCCAGGCCTGGACGTTGTCGAAGAACGGCTGAAGCGCGAAAAAGAAGAACAGGTTGAGGATGCCGAGCTTGGCGATCCACGTGTAAATCACGTCGACGCGCACTGACTTGCGGTTTTCCCACTGCTCTACCGGGCGCAGTGCCTCGAGCGGGCGCAGCACCGCGTACATCGCCAGTACCTCGAAGACGCCGACGATCACCCAGTAGAGACTGTCGTAAGTGTCTTCGTCGTAGTCCATCAAATCGAAGCGGAACAGCAGGGGCTGCACCACGTCGACGTACAGCAGCGTCTGCACCGCTGAGACGAAACTGTCGAGAGAAGAAAAAATCAGATGGAACATGGTGCTGGCCCGTTTACTTCATTCGTGGCGGCTCGGTAACGTATTGCATCAGGCGCCGTTCGGCGCCGTGACCGGCGCGCGATTGAAGAAATAGATGCCATGCGGCGAACGGCCGACGGCAATCGTCTGGATCAGCTTACGCGTATTCAGGTCGATGATGCCGACATGCTTCGCGAAGCGGAACGTAACCCACAGATAGCGTTTGTCGGCGGAAAGTTCCATGTCGTCCGGCCCCGGCATCAAACCGGTAATGTCGCCGACGTTGGTGAGCGTGTCTTCGTCGATGATGCTGATCGTGCTCGCGACGCGATTCGACACCGCCACGTGCTTGCCGTCCGCCAGCGAACGGAAGTTGTGCGCCCCCTTGCCCGTCTGGATCGTCTTGACGATCTTCTGGTTGCGCCAGTCGACCACCGCGACGTAATCCGCTCCGGTCATGCCGATCAGCAGGTACTTCTCGCCCGGCGTCATCCACAATCCAGCCGGCACCTTGCCGACCTTCATCTTCCATTTGACGGTTTGCGTGGCCAGATCGATCGCGGCCAGTTCGCCGGAGATCTGCAGCGTGACGAAGACCGTCTTGCTGTCACTGGTGAACGCCATGTGGCTCGGCATCACCGCGAGCGGCAGACGCGAAGCCAGCGTCATCTGGTTCTTCTGGCCGTCGTAGTGATAGATGTCGAGGCGGTCCAGACGCAGGCCGGTGGTGACGAGCCACTTGCGGTCGGGCGAAAAGCCGATCTGGTACGGATCCTCGATGTTTTCAACCCAGCGCTGCACCTTGCCCGACTTCGGGTCGACGAACATCAGGTTGTTCGACACCGAATTGGCGACGATCAACGACGAATTGTCCGGCGTGGCCATCAAGTGATGCGGCTCCTTGCCCGTGGGCACCGTGCCGACGACCTGGTGGGTCGTCTCGTCGATCAGGCTCAGCGTGGCTTCGCCGGAATTGAGCACGATCACGTTGTTGGCGTGCGCCGCCGGAGAAAAAAAGCCTGCGGCGGCGACCAGCGCCGCACCCGCGGCGAACGTGGCAGTCAAGCCGGGAAGAAAAAATTTACGCATGAAAACTCACTTCTGAGAACAACCGTCATTGTAGAACGTTTGCCGGCGCGAGCGGTTGACGTGGATGCGGGTATGGCGCGCGGAAAAACAACATGGCAAGGGAGTCCACGCGCGGCCTTGTCAGGCAATTCCGGCGGATCGACGCTACGACGTCAATTCAACGTAGGAAAAACGGTCGGATAATTTTTATAAAATCATTTTAATTTACAAATAACAAATTATTGCATTCTTATATCAATCTATTTTCTATAAGACAAAATAAGATTATTCTTTGTTTTATACAACTTCATAACATTAATTAAAAATAATTTACAAACGATTATTTATTTTCAACCAATTAGGAATTTGCTTATATCGCCGCAGCCGCGCCAGGTCTGACAATCCCGCCGATCATCGCCCATGCACTTAATCCTGTGGACTTAAGAGCGTGACGCAGGCGATTCGGACGCGCGATAAATTCAGCAGGACACGGAAAACGATCGCCGGAAATAACCGCGGTCGATATGTTCTATTTGTGCGCGACACCCCAGGGGCGATGACGCCTTTTCCGAATCAAAATGCTTTCACGTGCCGTCCACGCTCGTAATTCCGCGGAGTTTCTGAAAGTATGAATAAGATTTACAAATCGGTTTGGTGTGAAGCGACGGGAACGTGGGTGGCCACGTCGGAAACGGCTCGGTCGAAGACAAAACGGGGAGCGGCAACGAAGGTAGCCGTAGCGCAGGTCGTGTTGGCCGGGTCAGCGCTCTTTGCCGGTGCTTCGGTCGCGCAGGCGGAGACAGCACCCAACTATTTCGTGGCCACACAGTCGGCTAGCGGAACGGATCGCGGCGCAACGGCAACTCAAATTTCCTCGTTGGCAGCCGGTGCGAACGCCGTGGCTTCCGGGGAAATCTCCTCCGCAGTCGGTTTTAACTCGTTGGCAGCGGGATCAGGTGCAGTTGCGTTCGGCAGCAATGCGCACGCACTGGGCTTTGGCGCTGTTTCGGCCGGTACGGCAGCGTGGGCACTGGAGGAGTCCGGTATCGCCCTCGGCGGCTGGGCCACTTCGGGCGCAGTCGGCGCAACAGCCGTGGGTGCCTATAGTGCAGCGAGCGGAGCGAACTCGGTCGCATTCGGCTCCAACGCGCAGGTCACTGGCGACAGCAGCGTCGCTATCGGTTACAACGCGCAGGCCACAAACACCAACAGTGTCGCGCTTGGTGCAGATTCAACCACCACCGCTGACCTGAGCAAGGCGGCCCAAGGCTTCGGCGCGGACCCCGCCACAATTGCAGGTTCCACTGCGGCAGGCGAAGTATCCGTCGGCTCCGCTGGCAATGAACGTCGCGTGACGAACGTCGCAGCGGGCGCCGCCGAGACCGATGCCGTCAACGTCAGCCAGTTGAGTGCCGTCGACAGCAAGGTCGACGCCGTCGCTAAAAACGGCACGCACTACTTCAAGGCCAACGGTGCCGGTGACGGGTCGGACGATGCAGTTGCCAGCGGCACGCACGCGCTCGCGGCCGGCGTCAACGCCAGCGCAACTGAGACCAACTCCGTCGCAGTCGGCTACAACGCCTCCTCGAGCGTCGGAAGCTCGACAGCGCTCGGCGCCAACTCCGTCGCCAGCGCCTCGGGGGCCGCCGCAGTGGGCGCCGGTGCGGAAGCAACGGGCGCAGGCAGTACTGCAATTGGCACCAATTCATCCGCAGCGGCGTTGGGCAGCGTCGCGCTCGGCAACATGGCCGAAGCCGACGCCGACGGTTCGGTCGCATTAGGCCAAGGTTCAAGCGCCGCTGCCAGCGGTTCGGTCGCATTGGGCAAAAATTCGATCGCCGATCGCGCCAACACCGTTTCGGTCGGCTCGGCGGGCAGCGAACGCCAGATCACCAACGTCGCAGACGGCACGCAAGCCACCGACGCCGTCAATCTGAGCCAACTGCAGGCTGCTACCGCCAGCGCCTCGCGCTACTTCAAGGCGACCGGTATCGAGGGCAGCAGTGACGACGCCTCCGCCACCGGCGACCATTCAGTCGCAATCGGCAGCGGGGCCGGCGCGTCGGGCGCGAAATCCTTTGCCGCCGGTACGTCCGCATTCGCGAACGCTACCGACAGCACCGCCGTCGGCACCCTCGCCACGGCAACCGGCGTGATCTCGACGGCGGTCGGCGCCAAAGCCATCGCCAGCGACGTCGGCGACACGGCGGTAGGCGGCGGCGCAACGGCAACCGGCCCGCTCGCCACCGCAATCGGCAGCAATTCCTCGGCCACCGCGTTCGGCAGCGTCGCGCTCGGCAACATGGCTGAGGCCAGCGCCGGCGGTTCGGTTGCATTGGGCCAAGGCGCGAGCGCCACTGTCGCTGGCTCCGTCGCGCTCGGCCAAAACTCCATCGCCGATCGCGCAAACAGCGTCTCGGTCGGCTCGGCGGGCAGCGAACGTCAGATCACCAACGTCGCAGCCGGCACCGCCGACACCGACGCCGTCAACGTCTCCCAGTTGAAGGCAGTCAGCGATCAAACTGCCGCCACGGCCGCCAGGCTGGACGGCGCAGTGATGTACGACCAGAACGCCGACGGCAGCGTCAACAAGAACAGCGTGACGCTCGGCGGCGATGCAGGCACCGCGATTCACAACGTCGCCGACGGCGTCGACGCAAGCGATGCCGTCAACCTCGGTCAGCTGAACGCGGCCATCAACGGCGCAGTCAGCAACATCACGGTCAATACCGCCAATCCGTTCTTCAGCGCGGAAGGCGATCGCGATACCGAAGGCGCGGTGGCAACCGGCACGCACTCGGTCGCATCGGGCGCGAACGCGCAAGCCACGGGCACCAACGCTGTGGCAATCGGTGCAAATTCGGTCGCAAGCGGCAACAACGCCACCGCGCTCGGCGCGGCAGCTAACGCAAGCGCCGACAACTCGGTCGCGTTGGGCCAGGGCTCGGTCGCGGATCGGGCGAATACGGTATCGGTCGGCGCAGCGGGCCAGGAGCGGCAGATCACCAACGTCGCAGCCGGCGTGCAAGGCACGGACGCGGTCAACGTCAATCAGCTGCAGCAGAGCGTGAGCGGCGCAGTTGGCCAGGCCAACAGCTATACCAACGACCAGATCCGTTCAGCCCGTCGCGATGCCTACGGCGGCACGGCGTCGGCGCTGGCGGTGGCGGGCTTGCCGCAAGCGGTCTTGCCGGGTCACGGGATGGTGGCAATGGCCGCCGGCACCTACGGCGGCCAATCGGCGGTGGCGATCGGCGTGTCGCAGTTGTCGGAAACCGGCAAGTGGGTCTACAAGATCCAGGGCACGAGTGACTCGCGTGGCCAGTTCGGCGCGTCGGTCGGCGCCGGCATGCACTGGTAAGCACCAGCGCTAGCAGACAAATAACGGGAAATAGCGAGCCGATGCGGGTCCGGGCGGACCTGCATCCTTTGCGCGCGATGCGGGTTCTTCATTGAACCGGCGTCGCGCGCTTTTTTTTGTCAAATGCGGTGCAAACAATGCGCCGCGCCCTAACTCACCCCAACTCCCCCTGAAGCGCTCTCAGCGCTGCATCGATTCCCACACCTTGTACAGACGCTTCACCGACACCGGCATCGGCGTACGCAACTCCTGCGCGAACAGCGAAATGCGCAATTCCTCGAGCAGCCAGCGGAATTCCGACAAGCGCGTATCCAGCACGCCGCCGCGTTGCGCGAGCGCGCGTTGGTAGTTCTGCGACAGCGGATGGAATTCGGCAAACTGCCGGGCATCCCGCGCGGCATCCGCCTTGAGTTTGTCGATACGCATCGCGATACCCTTCAGGTAACGCGGGAAATGCGCCAGCTGCGGATACGGTGTATCGACCACGAAGCGTTTGCCGATCAGCGCTTCAAGCTGATTCGACATATCCGCATGGGCCGCCGTGAACGTCTTCGCCTGCATCAGCTTTTTTGTCACCGTCGCGTATTCGCTGAGAATCTGCCCGACCAGCCGCGCAATTTCCTGGGCCAATAGCGTCAGACGGCTGCGGCCTTCGTCGCGGCGCGTGTGGAAACTGACGTCGTCGGGCAGCGGGTCTTGCAGACAGGCGCGATCAAGCGCGGTGTCGATCAGTTGATCGCGTAACGCTTCCTGCGTGCCGCGCGGCATGAACTGCATCGCCATTTCGCGCAGACCAGGCAGATTCTTTTCCAGAAACTTGATCGGCTCCTTGAGCTGCAATGCAAAGAGACGCCGCAATCCCGCGCGATGAATGCGCGCGGCTTCATCCGGCGAATCGAACACCTCGACGTCGCAGTGCGTGCCGCGATCCACCAGCGCCGGATAGCCGAACAGCGTCTGCCCGCCGCGGCGAATTTCGAGCAAATCGGGAAGCTTGCCGAAATTCCACGTTGTAAGTTTTTCGTACAGCGCGGTGCCTGTTGCGCCGTCTTGCGGCGCGCTTTGCGGACCGGAACCCGCCGTGCCCTTGCCTCGCTGTGCCGCACCGCCTGCTGGGCTGTCCGATCCCGCTGAGCCTGCCGGTTGCGAACCCACCGCGACACCACCGCCGCCCGCCCCCGCTAACGCCGCACCCGCCGCACTGGACGCAATCTTCTGAAAATGCTGCTGCGCCTGGACGCCCAGTTCCGCGCGCAACTGCGACAGATTGCGGCCCATCGCGAGCTGCCGCCCATGCTCGTCGACGACCTTGAAGTTCATGAACAGATGTGGCGTCAACGTCTCGAGCTTGAAGTCCGATTGCTTCATCGCGACCTGCGTCTGCTCGCGAATATCGGCGATCAGCGACTCGAGCAAACCGCCCGCGCCGAAGCGCGGTCCGCCATGCCGTTCGACGAAACCCGCCGCGTACTCGGGCAGCGGCACGCAATGACGCCGCAGCTTCTGCGGCAACGATTTCAGCAACAGTTGCGCCTTCTCTTTCAGCATGCCCGGGACGAGCCACTCGCACCGCCGCGCGTCGACCTGATTCAGCGCATACAGCGGCACCGCCAGCGTGACGCCGTCGCGTGGCGAACCCGGCTCGAAGTGATACGTCAGCACCATCTCGACGCCTGCCATCGTCATCCGCTTCGGGAAAAGATCGGTCGTCACGCCGGCCGCTTCGTGCCGCATCAGATCGTCGCGCGATAGATACAGCAGACGCAGCTTGTCTTCCGGCTGACCGCTCTTTTTCAACTCGTCGCGATACCAGCGCTCGAACGATGCGCCCGTGTAAATGCCCTGCGGCAATGCCTGATCGTAGAAGCCGAAAATCAGTTCGTCGTCGACCAGCACGTCCTGGCGGCGCGACTTGTGTTCCAGCTGCTCGATATCGGCAAGCAGCTTGCGGTTATGCGCGAAGAACGCGAGCTTCGTATCGAATTCGCCTTCCACCAGCGCACCGCGAATGAACAATTCGCGCGCGCGCGCCGGGTCCTGTTTGCCGAAGCTCACGCGCCGCCGATGATAGATCGGCAGCCCGTGCAGCACCGCTCGCTCGAACGCCGACACCTGCGCCGCGCGCTTCTCCCAATGCGGCTCGGACAATGACTTCTTCAGCAAATGCGCGCCGATCCGCTCGATCCATTCCGGCTCGATCTTCGCAATGCAACGCGCGTAGAGACGGCTCGTCTCGACCAGTTCCGCGGCCATCACCCACTTGCCGGCCTTCTTCACCAGCGCCGAGCCCGGCCACAAATAGAACTTGATGCTGCGTGCGCCGAGGTAATACGGTTCGTCATCGGCTTTCAGGCCAATGTTGCCCAGCAAGCCCGTCAGCAACGCAAGGTGAATCTGCTCAAACGTCGCCTCGGCCTCGTTCAGCCGCCAGCCGTGCTCGCGCACCACCGTCAGCAGTTGCGAATGCACGTCGCGCCACTCGCGCAACCGCAGTTGCGACAGAAAATTCTTGCGACACTCGTCCTGCAATTGCCTGTTCGACTTCTTGTGCGCGATCGCTTCTTCGAACCAGTTCCAGATCTTCAGCCATTGCAGGAACTCGGAGCGCTCATCGGCGAACCGGCGATGCGCCTGGTCGGCCTGCTCCTGCGCTTCGATCGGCCGGTCACGCGGGTCCTGCACGGACAGCGCGCTGGCGATGATCAGCACTTCCTTCAAGGCCTGCTGATCGCGCGCCGCGAGAATCATCCGGCCGACGCGTGGATCGAGCGGCAAGCGCGCGAGTTCGCGTCCAAGCGGGGTGAGCTGGTTGTCGTCATCGACGGCGCCGAGTTCGTTGAGCAGTTGGTAACCGTCGGCAACCGCGCGGCCTGGCGGCGGCTCGATGAACGGGAAGGTTTCGATCTCCGTCAGATGCAGCGACTTCATGCGCAGAATCACCGAAGCCAGCGATGAGCGCAAAATTTCCGGATCGGTAAAACGGACTCGGCCCTGGTAGTCGCTTTCTTCGTACAGACGAATACAGATGCCATCCGCGACGCGCCCGCACCGCCCCGCCCGCTGATTCGCGGCGGCCTGCGAGATCGACTCGACCTGCAACTGTTCGACCTTGTTGCGATACGAGTAGCGCTTCACGCGCGCGAGGCCGGTATCGACCACATAGCGAATACCAGGCACCGTCAGCGAAGTTTCCGCGACGTTGGTGGCCAGCACGATGCGGCGCGCGTTCGACGTGCGGAACACGCGCTCCTGTTCGGCAGCAGACAAGCGCGCGAACAACGGCAGAATCTCCGTATGCGGTGGGTGATGTTTGCGCAGCGCCTCGGCCGCATCGCGGATTTCGCGCTCGCCGGGCAGGAAGACCAGCACGTCGCCGGGGCCTTCGCGACACAACTCGTCGACCGCGTCGACGATCGCTTCCATCAGATCGCGGTCCGTTTCGCGCTGGGTTTTCGGCCTCTCACGCGATTCACGCGAAGACGATGAGGAAGAGCCTTCCGCCGCCTTCACCGCCGGACTGTCCTCCGCGACCGGCCGATAGCGCACCTCGACCGGATAAAGACGGCCGCTCACTTCGATCACCGGCGCGGGTTTTTCTTCGCTGCCGAAATGGCGCGCGAAACGGTCCGCGTCGATCGTCGCCGAGGTCACGATCAGCTTCAGATCGGGACGCTTGACGAGGATTTCCTTCAGATAACCGAGCAGAAAATCGATGTTCAGGCTGCGCTCGTGCGCTTCGTCGATGATCAGCGTGTCGTAGGCTTTCAGCAGCGGATCGGTCTGCGTTTCGGCCAGCAGAATACCGTCGGTCATCAGCTTGACCGATGCGCCCGGCGACAGATTGTCGGTAAAGCGCACCTTGTAGCCGACCACTTCGCCGAACGGCGTGCCGAGTTCTTCGGCAATGCGGCGGCCCGTCGCCGACGCGGCGATCCGGCGCGGCTGCGTGTGGCCGATCAGGCCGGCGCCACCGGCGCCGAGGCCTCGGCCAAGTTCGAGGCAAATTTTCGGCAACTGGGTTGTTTTGCCCGAGCCGGTCTCGCCGCACACGATCACGACCTGGTTCTGCGCGATCGCCTTGGCGATCTCGTCGCGGCGGCCGGAGACCGGCAGCGCCTCGGGAAAAGTGATCGGTGGAATCGGATTCGGTTCGACGACGCGCTGCACGCGCGGCGGACGTGGTTCGCGACGGGCGTTGCGTTCGGCGTCGCCGGCTTGCGGCGCTTTTTGCCCAGGCGCGGCACCGCTGCCGGCCGGTTGCTTGCGCCTGGCATCGCCTCGCGGCCGCGGCTCGCGCGCTTCATGAGCCGTTTTCGGCACCTGCGCGCCTGCTTCGCGGCGCGCGTCACGTGGCGGATTATTTTTCTGCGCAGGCGCGTCCGCGCCTTCGGCCGCACGTCGCGGCTCGCGCGCCGCTGGCGGCGTGTTGCGGTTGGCGTCCTGCGCATTGCGGCGCTGCGCGTCGCCGGCGTTCACCTGATCGGCGGCCGGCGCCGCATTCTTGTTCGCCGTAGCGGGACTTTTGGGTACATTCGACATGGGGGCGCATTATAATCCCCGGCATGAATTCCCAAACCGACCTCGTCCCCGCGCCCGCGAGCGTTCCGGCCCCCGCCGGGGCAACGGAAAATCTCGCCCAGCACGCGCAATTCGTCGACTGGATGCGCTCAGTCGCCCCTTACATCCATGCGTTCCGTAACAAGACGTTTGTCGTCGGTTTCGGCGGCGAGGTCGTGCATCAGGGGCTCCTGAATGCGCTCGTCTCCGATATCGCGCTGTTGCAGGCCATGGGCATCCAGATCGTACTGGTGCACGGCTCGCGACCGCAGGTCGAAGAACAGATGAGCCTGCACGGCGTGGAATCCGAGTTTTCGCACGGCATGCGCATCACCGACGCGCGCGCGCTGGAGTCCGCGAAAGAAGCGGCCGGCGAAGTGCGGCTGGACATCGAGGCCGCGATCAGCCAGGGCTTGCCGAACACGCCGATGGCGCACGCGCACATCAGCGTGGTGTCGGGCAACTTCGTGACGGCACGGCCGGTCGGCATTCTGGACGGCGTCGATTTCGCCCACACCGGCGTGGTGCGCAAGATCGACGCGGATTCGATCCGCCATTCGCTCGCAAGCCGCAAGCTGGTGCTGCTCTCGCCGCTCGGCTTCTCGCCCACCGGCGAGGCGTTCAATCTGGCCATGGAAGACGTCGCCTCGGCTGCCGCGATCGCCCTGCGTGCCGACAAGATTGTGTTCCTGACCGAAACGCCGGGCCTGATGGAAGCCGGCGAAGAAGGTCCTGAACTGGTCCGCGAACTGTCGCTCGACGACGCCTACAAGCTGCATGAAAGCGGCGAAGTCACCGGCGACGCGGGCTTCTACCTGAAACATTCGATCCGCGCCTGCCGCGGCGGCGTGGCACGGGCGCACATCATCCCCTACGCGCTCGACGGCAGCCTGCTGCTCGAACTGTTCCTGCACGATGGCGTCGGCACGATGATCTCGTACGAGAACCTCGAAAGCCTGCGTGAAGCCACGCCGGACGACGTCGGCGGCATTCTTTCGCTGATCGAGCCGCTCGAATCCGACGGCACGCTGGTGCGGCGCGGCCGCCACCAGATCGAGCGCGACATCGACCATTTCTCGGTGATCGAGCACGATGGCGTGCTGTTCGGCTGCGCGGCGCTATACCCGTACCCGCAAGAGCGCATCGGTGAAATGGCCTGCCTGACGGTTGCGCCGGAAGCGCAAGGCACCGGCGACGGCGAACGCCTGCTCAAGCGCATCGAACAACGCGCCCGGGCGCGCGGCCTCACGCGCATTTTCGTGCTCACCACGCGTACCGAACACTGGTTCCTCAAGCGCGGCTTCGTTAAAGTCACGGTCGACGACCTGCCTGAAGACCGCCGCAGACTCTATAACTGGCAGCGCAAGTCGCTCGTGCTGATGAAGCAGCTCTGAGCGTCCCATACAGGCGACTGCCACCCCACATCGATTACAGGAGAAGCACAGCATGGCTCGTATGATTCAATGCGCGAAGCTCGGCAAGGAAGCCGAAGGCCTCGATTTCCCGCCGCTGCCGGGCGAACTTGGCAAGCGGATCTACGAAAGCATTTCGAAGGAAGCCTGGCAGGCCTGGTTGAAGCAGCAGACCATGCTGATCAACGAAAACCGCCTGAACATGGCCGATCCGCGCGCGCGCCAATATCTGATGAAGCAGACCGAAAAGTTCTTCTTCGGCGAAGGCGCGGATACGGCGCAAGGCTACGTGCCGCCGGTGGCTGAGTAACGGCTTTCGGTTGCACGCCAGCCCTGGCGATCCGCCTGACAAAAATCCGCGCCGCGAGCGCGGATTTTTTTCGCCTGCTTTGCGGCGCGTTTCCGGCCGCTTTTAAGCCTTTTTTGCATGCCGCCGTAATCCGCTCAATCCCCCACCCCGCAAGGGATTAGCGCCCTCGCACAGTCTCCTTCCAGCTACCAGGTTTGCACGATCCTCGGTCATCATGCTATCATGTGCACCGTTCCAACAGCATTTCACCTTCATTCACGTTCTTTTCATGCCGCTGCGGCGTGCATTTTCCTGCGCGGCGCCGTGCTGAATTGAACAGTTTTTTATACAAGAAGGCTTGTCGGTCGTTTCCCCGCTTCATCTCACACCATGAGCGGCGAATACAGCACCGGCCTTTTTCGTTTCGAGCCTTCCAGCGGCGCGTGGGCCAGCTTTCAGCCACCCCAGCGTCCTCATGCATCTGCCCCCCTTTCACGGCCACGCAGATGCAACAGTCAGCACAATCTAGACGAGTGTTTTTTCGCGAATAGTTCGCGAGGCACGGGCGTTTTATTTTCTTTTTCGCGCCCCTTTTATCGCTTTCGAGCGAGAGAGACGCCATCGCCCTGCTCACGAAACTGCACTTCCCCAGCACCCGTGGCGGAACGTTCATGCGCATTCATGAGTTTCGTCGCAGTCATTGGAGTTTTCACCTTGACCGCTTCCAGCAACGGCTTCTGGCGACACCACAAAGAAGAACAACGCCTCTCCCTCGACGACATCACGGTCGTCGACAAATCTCTCCTCAAGCGGGCCGTCGGCGCCATGGCGCTCGGCAACGCGATGGAATGGTTCGATTTCGGCGTGTACAGCTACATCGCTGTCACGCTCGGCCACGTGTTCTTCCCGTCGTCGAGCCCGTCCGCCCAGTTGCTCGCCACCTTCGGCACGTTCGCCGCGGCGTTCCTCGTGCGGCCGGTCGGCGGCATGGTGTTCGGACCGCTGGGCGACCGCATCGGCCGTCAGCGCGTGCTGGCCATGACGATGATCATGATGGCGCTCGGCACCTTCGCGATCGGCCTGATCCCGAGCTACGCGACGATCGGCATTTTCGCGCCGGGGTTGCTGCTCGTCGCGCGTCTGGTGCAAGGCTTTTCGACGGGTGGCGAGTACGGGGGTGCCGCCACCTTCATCGCTGAATTCTCGACGGATAAGCGCCGTGGCTTCATGGGCAGCTTCCTTGAGTTCGGCACGCTGATCGGCTACGTACTCGGCGCGGGTACGGTTGCGGTCCTGACAGCGACACTGTCGAACGACGCACTGCTGTCGTGGGGCTGGCGTGTGCCGTTCCTGATCGCGGGTCCGCTGGGTCTGGTCGGTCTGTATATCCGGATGAAGCTCGAAGAAACACCCGCGTTCAAGAAGCAGGCTGAACAACGCGAAGCCGAAGATAAAGCCGCGCCGAAGCAATCGTTCCGTCAGTTGCTCGCGCAACAATGGAAGCCGCTTCTGCTGTGCGTTGGCCTCGTGCTGATCTTCAACGTCACCGATTACATGGCGCTGTCGTATCTGCCGAGCTATCTGTCGGCCACGCTGCACTTCAACGAAACGCACGGCCTGTTCCTCGTGCTGCTCGTCATGGTGCTGATGATGCCGATGACGCTCGCAGCCGGCCACCTGTCCGACACGATCGGCCGCAAGCCGGTGATGCTGTTCGGTTGCGTGGGCCTGTTCGCGCTGTCGATTCCCGCGCTGCTCCTGATCCGCATGGGCACGGTACTGCCGGTGTTCGGCGGCCTGATGATTCTTGGCGTGCTGCTGTCATGCTTTACCGGCGTGATGCCGTCGGCCCTGCCGGCGCTGTTCCCGACGAAGATCCGCTACGGCGCGCTGGCGATCGGCTTCAACATTTCGGTGTCGCTGTTCGGCGGGACGACGCCGCTCGTGACGGCATGGCTGGTCGACAGCACCGGCAATCTGATGATGCCCGCGTACTACCTGATGGGTGCGTCGCTGATCGGTATCGTATCGGTGTTCGCACTGCACGAAACGGCCCGCAAGCCGTTGCTCGGTTCGGGCCCCTGTGTCGCGACGCGTGCGGAAGCGCATGCGGTGCTGCGCGGCGAGCATGAAGCGGCAGAGATGGATGAACGCTACGCAGCGGCAGCAACGGCGCGTGCGTGATTCCGGGTTGCGCGGTAGCTAGCAGTTGAAGCAGTACGCATATCACACGCCGCAGTGGGCGTCGGCAGTCAACTGCAGCAATTAGCGTTAGCGTGTCCGAAAACGGGCCGGCAGATCTGCCGGCCCGTTTTTTATGTCACGAGAAAATCAAGCGTCGCGCTCGCGTGCGCGCCTTCAACGATTAGCATGCCGGCGGAGATCGGCAACTTGAAACGCCTGGGTCCGGCGCTGCCTGGATTAACGAATAGCACCCCGTCGCGCTCGCTGATCGCGGGCTTGTGCGAGTGTCCCGTCACGATCACGTCGATGCCTTCACTGCGCGGATCGTCGCCCACGTCGGCGAGGTCGTGCACGACGAGGATCGTCACCTGTTGGACGGTCAGTTTGACGTGCGTCGGCAGTGCGGCGACCGACTCGCCGATGTCGTTGTTGCCCCGCACTGCCGTGACCGGCGCAATCTGCGCCAGTGCATCGAGCACCGCCTGATTGCAGATATCGCCCGCGTGGATGATCGCATCGCAGCCTGCGAGATACTGCAGGGCTTCAGGGCGCACGAGGTTGTGCGTGTCGGAAATCAGGCCGATGCGAACAGGCGGGGAGCTTTGGGTGCGCGAAGTCATGATGCCAGTATCGGCCAGACGGCCTCAGCCTGCCGACTGCTGTTCGGCAAGTTCGCGAGTCAAGGTCTGCACCGGCCGCTTCGCGCCGAGCATCCGTTTGGTCGCGCCCTGCACCGCCACCGGCAACCCCGCCCGCCATCCCGCCACCGACGGTCCCCACACACGCCCCGCCACGGTCAGCGCGGCGAGAAACGCGGGCACCAGCGCGAGCTTGAGTGCAAGCAGCATGCTTACGCCTCCATCAGGTGTTCGATGCGGCGGTCAGGCACCAGCCACCACGCCGCGGCCAGCGTATAGAGCGCGGCCGAGAGCCACGGCTGAACGAATGCCAGCACGATGCCCACCAGATAGACGACGACCGAGACCTTGCCCTTGAAGTCGTTGCCGAGCGCTTTCGCGATCGTCGACTCCCTGCCGTGCTCGCGGATCAGCACGCGGGTCAGAATGAAATAGGCAATCGCCGCCATGAACAGCACGGCGCCGTACATCGCGGTCGGCCACGAAGCCAGATGGCTTTCGCCGACCCAATGGGTGACGGCCGGCAGCAGCGACAACCAGAACAGCAGATGGAGATTGGCCCACAGCACCGCGCCGTTGACCTTCTGCACGGCATGGAACATGTGGTGATGATTGTTCCAGTAGATACCGACGTAGATGAAGCTCAACACGTAGGCGCAGAACACGGGAACCACCGGGCGCAACGCAGCGAGATCGAAACCCTCGGGCACCTTCAGTTCGAGCACCATGATCGTAATGATGATGGCGATCACGCCATCGCTGAAGGCTTCGACGCGTCCCTTGCCCATCGGTTGGTTTCCTGATCGTATCGTCGCGAGTGTGAATGCAAATGCTCGTCCCGGAGCATTACCTGATCAGCGCACCGCGCTCGTGTAACAACTGACGAAGAACGCTGCGATGGCACCGGTTTTCGTCCTCGCAGTAGCACCCGATGGAAAAATGCGCCGCCTTTGACAGTGCGGCAAGCAAGTCCAACACCTTACTGGTATCGCTATCGTTCATCTCGGTGCGGAATTTTTTCACAAACGCGTCCCAATCGGCGTTGCTGGCGGCCGCCTTTCCTTCTTTCATCAACGTCGCGCCAGGCGACAGATTAGGTAGCCACACATCGTAGTAGTCGCGCGAGGCGAATTCAGACCGGGGTATTCCGCGCGGCGGGCGCCGAACAGTACCGATCCGCACCCCTTCGTCGGCCGCCCTCGGAGACCCTAGTTGAACGATGCTGATGCTCATGTTTTTCCCTGATGATTTATCGGCCGCTGTCGGGCAGAACCATAAAGTCCTCACTCCGTGCCAGGAAAGGCGGCACCGCTCATTTCATCGGCTTGAGCCCAGCGAGCAAGGTTGGCACCAGTTCGCCGATGGTCGGATGAATATGCATCGCGTACTGCAGCGTCGGATACGGCGCACCGGCCGTCATGATATCGACAAACGTGTGGATGGCTTCGTCGCCTTCAATGCCGTGGATCGCCGCGCCGAGGATCTGCTTGCTCTGTGCGTCGACCAGTACCTTCATGAAACCGTCGGTCTCGCCGCGTTCGCGGGCGCGGCCCACCCGCGTCATCGGCATGGTGGCGATCAGTGCGTCGCGGCCGGCCTTGCGCACATCGGCCTCCGAGAGCCCGACGCGCGCGAGCGGCGGGTCGACGAACACCGCATACGCCATGATCCGCGTATCGACGCTGCGTGCGCCGCCGTCGAGCAGATTGGCCGCGACGATCTGAAAGTCGTCGTAGGAAGTGTGGGTAAAGGCCCCGCGTCCGTTGATGTCGCCGATTGCCCACACACCCGGCACGTTAGTGCGCAACTGGCCGTCGACGGGAATCGTGCCGTGCTTGTCCTTCGCGATGCCGGCAGCGTCCAGCCCGAGATCATCGGTATTCGGTTCACGGCCGGTGGCGAACAGCAGGTGCGATGCTTCGAGCGCGGGAATGTTCTGCTCGAAGCCGATGCACACTTCGTTCTCGTGATGCGGATGCGGTTCGACCCGGGACGGCTGCACGCCGAAGCGGAACGCGATGCCCTCGCGCGCCAGCACCTTTTGCACGGACTCGGCGAGGTCGGCATCCTCGCGCGTGAGCACGCGGTCGCCGCGCACCAGCACCGTCACCCGGCTACCGAAGCGTCGAAAGACCTGGGCGAATTCGAGCGCGATATAGCTGCCGCCGACAATCACCAGATGGCTCGGCAATTCCGTGAGTTCGAGCAGCGTGGAGTTGGTGTAGTAGCGAATTCGCTCGAGACCTTCGAGCGGCGGCACGACTGCGCGCGTGCCGGTATTGATGAAGATTTCGTCGGCGCTGAGTTCGTCGAGCAGTGCGCCGTGCGGCCCGCTGATGGCGAGCGTATGCGCGCCGGTAAAGCGCGCGTGGCCGTTGAAGACGGTGACGTTATCCGCGCCGCGCAGCCATTTCTCGACGCCGTCGCGCGACTCGCCGATGATTCCGTCCTTGCGGGCCTTGACTGCGGCCAGATCGACACTGACCGCCCCGCTCACCTGCACACCCAGGTCCGCCGCGTGGCGCGCCACATGCGCCGCGCGGGCACTGGCCACATACGACTTGGTCGGCGTGCAGCCGACATTCACGCAAGTCCCGCCAAAGGCCGCGCGTTCGATGACCGCGGTTTTACGGCCGCTTTGGCCGAGACGGACAGTGAGCGGCGCGCCGCCTTGTCCCGTACCGATCACGACTGCGTCGAAGTGCTGTGGCATGACAGATCTCCCGTGCACAAACTGCGCGCATAAGCACTCGCGCCAACCGGCCGGCTATAAAAATACCCCTGCTGCTTATCGCAATCGATCCCGCGCAAAAACGCCGCCTGCTCGGCCGTCTCCACCCCTTCGGCCGTGACATTCATCCCAAGCGAATGGGCCATTGCCACCACCGCCTGCGTGATCGCAATCGAATCGCGATGATCCGGCAATCCCGCAACGAAAGAGCGATCGATCTTCAGGTTATGCAGCGGAAACCGCTTCAAATACGATAGCGACGAATAACCCGTGCCGAAGTCGTCGACGGAAATACGCACGCCCATCGCGCTCAACGCGCTCAGCATCGGCAATACGGTGTCGCTGTCGCTCATCAACAGCCGTTCAGTGATCTCCAGCTCCAACGCCGCCGGCTCGAGCCCGGACTGCGCGAGACAGCGCTCGATCCGCTCCACCAGACCCTCGCTGAACTGGCGCGGCGACAGATTCACCGCGACGATCAAATCCGGCGCCAGCGTGCGCCGCCATTGCGCCACCTGTTCGCAGGCCCGCGCCAGCACCCAGGCGCCGATCTCGACGATCAGGCCGGCGTCTTCCGCCACGGGGATGAACTCCACCGGCGAGACATTGCCCAGTTCGCTGTTGTACCAGCGCAGCAGCGCCTCGGCGCCGATCGTGTGGCCGCATTGACTGTCGACGATCGGCTGATACACAAGGCTCAGCTCTCCGCTGGCAAGCGCGCGCCGCAACAACTGTTCAATCGTGAAGCGGCGTTGCAAATGCCGATTCAGCTCGGCGGTGAAGAACTGGAAATTGTTGCGGCCACATTGTTTTGCGTGGTACATCGCCGAGTCGGCGTTGCGCATGAGCGTGGGCACGTCCTGCCCGTCTTCGGGAAAGAGACTGATGCCGATCGACGCACCCAGGTAGTACTCGTTGTCCGCCACCGCGAACGGCACCGCGATCATGTCGAGGATCCGCTGAGCCAGCGCGATCAGATGAGCCGTGTTTTCGTAAGCGCTGACCACGATCACGAATTCGTCGCCGCCCACTCGCGCGAGCGTGTCGTCCAGCGCGATGCACGCGGACAACCGTTCCGCCACGCTGCACAGGAGCACGTCCCCGGCCTCGTGACCAGCGGTATCGTTGACCTTCTTGAACCCGTCCAGATCGACGAACAGCACGGC
This sequence comes from Paraburkholderia sp. IW21, assembly GCF_041321145.1. NCBI lineage: Bacteria > Pseudomonadati > Pseudomonadota > Betaproteobacteria > Burkholderiales > Burkholderiaceae > Paraburkholderia > Paraburkholderia sp. IW21. The sequence goes on from NZ_JBGGWA010000003.1 coordinate 499,557, forward strand.
GACCCGCGCCAGCTCTCCCATACCGACCGCACCACCCGGCGCGCACAGATCGCGCATCCGCTCGGTCAGATAGGCACGGTTGTAGAGACCGGTAAGCGAATCGCGCGTGGCCAGAAACTTGAGTTGCCGTTGCGCCTCGCGCACCGGGCCGATGTCGGTAAACGAGATCAGCACCGAACTGGGTTCGCTGTCGCCGGGCTTGATGATCGGCACAACATTCTCAGTAATCCAGATGATATCGCCGTCGATCAACTCCAGACCAATTGTGGCGCCTATCAAAGGTTGGCCGCTTGCCAGCACCTGAGTAGTCGGGCGATCGGCTTCGGTGACCGGCGAGCCGTTCTCATGATATGCACGCACCATCACCGTCAGAATGTCGTGGCCGACCAGTTCGTCGCTTGCGCGCAGAATGCGCTGCGCGCTCGGGTTGCAGGCCAGCACCACGCCGTCGCGCGACTGCACGACAATGCCTTCGTTCAGATGGTCGACGACCAGCCGGTGATGCTCCTCGCTGTGCGCGAGACGCTGCGCCATGGCGTCCTGATGGACGGCTAGACCGACACTGTGGCTGATGTCGTGCAGCATCGCTTCTTCTTCGGCACTCGGACGGCGCCGCGCGCGGTGATAGACGGCGAACGCACCGAGCACGGTGCCGGCGTCGTTTTCGAACGGCACCGACCAGCACGCACGCAAGCCGAGCGGCAACGCCAGGTGCCGATAACCGGCCCACAGCGGATCGGTTTCGATATCTTCGACCGCGACCATGCGCCGCTCATACATCGCCGTGCCGCAGGACCCCGCCTGGGGGCCGATCGCCAGGCCGTCGAGCGCGGCGCTGAAGTGCGCCGGCATCGAGGGCGCGCCGCCCACTCTCGCATGCACGCCGTCAGCGTCCAGCAGCAGGATCGAACAGGACGCGCCTTCGCCAAGCAGCGTTTCCGCGCGGCGGCATACTTCGTCGAGCAATTCCGGTAGCGGCGTGTTGCGGGTAATCAGCCGCAACACCGTACGCTCCGACGCCAATACCCCCTCGGCCCGATTCGGCCCATAGCGGGTGCCTTCAGGCGTTGCTCCCATCGTGGAATCTGATGTCGTTTCGCAAATCATATGTGCGCCCTGATCCGGCATCGGCAGATTAGTGTACGCGACGCACCGGGGTTTAGGCGAGTGCGTCGGGGTCCGGCTTCAGACCGTGTTCGCGAGCCGGGCGTCTACTCAGAGCGCCCGCACGGCGCGTGCCTGAGAACGTTCAGTCCAGGCTATTGCCGCTACCTGCCGCTCCAGAATCTCCGCTGAACGTCCATCACCTCACGCTCGACCTCCGCCACCGGCCCAATCACCTCGACGGGCTTCTGGCAATGATCGAACACATACCGGCAATCCACACTCATCGTCGGATTCTCCGAATGATCCCCGGTCGCCTCCAGCAATCGCTTCTCGGTCATTCCAAACACGACTCGGCCGATATTGGCCCAATACATCGTGCCCGCACACATGCAGCAAGGTTCAACCGATGTGTACAACGTACAGCTCCACAAATACCCGGGTGTGAAATTCAACGCCGCCACGCGAGCCAACACCGCTTCGGCGTGATTCACCGTGTCGACATTGCCCTGCTCCATCAACACGGTCTCCTGATCCGGCCCAACCAGCACCGCGCCGAACGGATGGTGCCCGAGCAGCGTCGCGCGCTCGGCCACCCGGCTCGAGTGCCGCAGATGCCGCACGATCTGCTCGTGCGACGGCGTTAAACCTTGTGGCGGATAAATGGTCGCCGCTCCATCGGCATCGGTCGGGACGGTAAGACTCATGGGCGATCTCCTTTAAACATAGTTAGGCAAACCAAACAATTGGTTACTTCGGCGGCGAACTATCGACGCTTGCACGATTTTGGTCCAGGGCAACCGTGGGCTTAGTGGAACTTCGACACCGGGTCCGCGTGATTGTCGTCGGGTGGCTCCGCATCGCCGAACAGCGCCGCGCACAAGCCCTGGCCGATCTCGCTCAAGCGCGCGGTGCCCGTGCCCTCCTCGTTGAAGGTGGTCTCCACCAGATCGCCGTCGACAAGCGCCGTCAACTGCCGCCGCAAGCCGCTCATCGGCACGCCCGCCTGCTTGGACAGTCTGGCGAGCGACCACGCGCCGCCAGGCGCTTCCCGATGCGCGCGCCACAGTTGCGCCAGCACGGCGACCAGCACCGGATCGAGTTCGTCGTCGTTATCCATGGGTGTCATTCGTGTCTCCTCTCAAGCCATCCGCGCCACCAGTTCGCCCAGCGTCTTCAGTGCCGCCTCGGTCTGCGCCGTCCACGGATAGCTGTAGTTGAGCCGGATAAAGTGGCGAAAATCGTTACGCATCGAAAACATCATGCCCGGCCCGACCGTGATGCCGCGCGCGAGCGCCGCCTCATAGAGCCGCATCGAATCGACGCGGCCGGGCAATTCCACCCACAGCACGTAACCGCCTCGCGGTGTCGAGGTACGCGTGCCGATGGGGAAAAACCGCAGCACCATCGCCGTCATGATGCTCGCCTGCTGCCGGTAGACCTTGCGCACATGCCGCAGATGCCGATCATAACCGTCCTGCCTGAGATAATCGGCGACGGCGACTTGCGGCACCGACGGCGTAGTCAGCGTATTGAGAAACTTCAGCTTCTCGACCTGCGCGCGGTAGCGTCCCGGCATCGCCCAACCGATCCGGTACGACGCGGTCAGGCTCTTCGAAAACGACGCGCAATGCAGCACCAGCCCCTTAGTATCGAAGTTCTTCAAGGTCGACGGCCGCGTCTCGCCGAAGTACAGCTCCTGATACACATCGTTTTCGATCGCGGGAATCTCGTGCGCGGCGAGCAGTTCGACCAGTTGCTGTTTGCGCGCGTCGGGCATCTGGAAACCAAGCGGATTCTGGAAGTTGGGCATCACCATGCACGCGGCGATCTTCTGCCCGGCAATGATCTGGGCGAGCGCCTCGATATCGATGCCGTGGACCGGATGCGTCGCTACTTCGATCGCGCGCATGCCGAGACGCTCGATGGCGTGCAGCATCGCATAGTAGGTCGGCGACTCGACGGCGACCGTATCGCCCGGTTTGGCGACCGCCTGCAAGCTCAGGTTGATCGCCTCGGTCGCGCCGAGCGTAATGATGATTTCCTCCGGCGCCACCGGCACGCCGTTCTCGGCATAGCGCCGTGCGATCTGCCGGATCAGCTCGGGATTGCCGGGCGGCAAATCGTCGATCAGATTCCAGCTCGCCTGGCGCCGGGCAATCGCGTTCGCGTACTGGTTGATGCGCCGCCATGGGAACAGCGACGGATCAGGATACGGTGAGCCGAGCGGCACGGCGTCGTGCGCGCGGATGCTGCGCAGAGTCGACAGCACGAGCCGGCTCACGTCGACCGCGGCGGCCACCGGCTGCGTTTGGGCAGCCGGCTGGCGGCTCAGGCGCGATTCGCCGAGCGCCGCTGCCACGGCGGCCGCATCGCGCACGAAATAGCCTGACTGCGGGCGGCTCTCGACGATCCCGCGGCTTTCCAGCAACGCATAGGCATGCAGCACGGTCTTGATGCTGACCCCGTGTTGCTGGCTCGCCTGCCGCACGGACGGAATCCGCTCGCCCGCGCCGAAGACGCCGCGGCGCACGGCTTCGGTCATTTCATCGGCGAGTTTTTCGTACAGTTTCAAGGATCTGGCTCAGGCAAAAGCGCGGGCTGGAGCGCCAGTCTATGACAAATATCAATCAACTGTATCCCTTCGCTTTCCGATTTTCTGTATGCAGCGCAGGTTTTGGAACACAGTAGGCTTCTACGTATTGGCTTTAAGCCTCGTCCAGGCCCCTCCGGCGGCAAGATCATGAAGAAACCCGAAGCTCGCATTGAACCGTACACGCACCCCGCCGCGGGCTGGGGCGCGCTCAAATACGTCGCCATCAACCTGCTCAAGGAAAAGGTCACGGGTGGCAACTACCGCACCCTGCTCAAACAGAACCAGCCGGACGGCTTCGACTGCCCGGGCTGCGCGTGGCCGGATCGCGAACACGCGTCGACCTTCGAGTTCTGCGAAAACGGCGTCAAGGCCGTGGCCGCCGAGGCGACCAGCAAGCGCGCGACGCCGGCGTTCTTCGAGGCACACACGGTCGAAGAACTGATGGCGCAGTCCGATTTCGAGCTCGAACAGCACGGCCGCCTGACCGACCCGCTCGTCTACGACGCGGTGCGCGATCGCTACGTGCCGATCGGCTGGGACGAAGCCTTCGACCTGATCGCCGACCACCTGAAGCGTCTTAACAACCCCGATCGCGCCGCCTTCTACACTTCGGGCCGCGCCAGCAACGAAGCCGCGTTCCTCTACCAGTTGTTCGTGCGCATGTACGGCACCAACAACTTCCCTGATTGCTCGAACATGTGCCACGAAGCGACCAGCCGCGGCTTGCCGCACACGGTCGGCATCGGCAAGGGCACGGTCACGCTCGACGACTTCGAACACGCCGATACGTTGCTGATTTTCGGCCAGAATCCGGCCACCAACCATCCGCGCATGCTCGGTGAATTGCGCGAGTGCGCGAAGCGTGGCGCGACGATCGTCTCGATCAATCCGCTCAAGGAACGTGGTCTCGAACGCTTCGCGAGCCCGCAGCATCCGGTAGAAATGATTACGATGGGCAGCACGAAGATCAGCTCCGTGTTCATCCGGCCGAAAGTCGGTGGCGATTTCGCGCTGATCAAGGGCGTCGCCAAACGCGTGATCGAACTCGACGACGAAGCTTTGGCCTCAGGTCTCGACCGCGTGCTGGACCTCGCGTTCATCGCCGAACATACCGTTGGTTTCGCTGCGTTCGCGAATGACCTGCGCGCCGAAAGCTGGGACACCATCGTCGCCGAATCCGGTGTGCCGTTCGAAGACGTGCTGAAGCTCGCCGACATCTATGCGAAGGGCCGCGCGGTGATTTCGACGTGGGGCATGGGCCTCACGCAGCACAAGAATTCGGTGCCGACGGTGCAGATCCTGTCGAACCTGATGATGATGCGCGGCAATATCGGCCGCCTCGGTGCAGGTTTGTGCCCGGTGCGCGGACACTCGAACGTGCAGGGCGACCGCACGGTCGGCATCGAAGAAAGGCCGACCCAAGAATTCCTGGACCGGCTTGGCGAAGTCTACGATTTCGAGCCGCCGCGCGAGCATGGCCTCGACGTCGTCAACACGATCCAGGCGATGCTCGACGGCAAGGTGAAGGTGTTCATCGGCCTGGGCGGCAACTTCTCCATCGCGACGCCGGATACGCCGTGCACGTGGGACGCGATGCGCTCGTGCGATCTCACCGTGCACATCACGACCAAGCTGAACCGCAGCCATCTCGTGCATGGCCGCGACGCGCTGATTCTGCCGACGCTCGGCCGCACCGAAATCGATCTGCAGAACGGCGTGGCGCAAGGCGTAAGCGTCGAGGATTCGATGAGCATGGTGCATATCTCGTACGGCATGAACAAGCCGGCGTCGGAGAATCTGCTGTCGGAGATTGCGATCGTCGCACGGATGGCGCACGCCACGCTCGGCAGCGACAAGGTGGACTGGCTCGCACAGACCGCCGACTACGCGCTGATCCGTGACGGCATTGCGAAGGTGATCGACGGCTTCAAGGATTACAACGAGCGCCTCAAGAACCCGGGCGGCTTTCACCTCGGCGTGGCGTCGCGTGAGCGGATCTGGCAAACGCCGAGTGGCAAGGCACAATTCCTGGTGCATGCGATTGACGTTGATACGCCGATTCATCGCGCTCGCGCCGAGCATGGCGAGCGGCTAATGACATTGATGACGACCCGCTCGCACGACCAGTACAACACGACGATTTATGGTCTCGACGACCGTTATCGCGGCGTGTACGGACAACGGCGTGTGCTGTTCGCCAACAAGGACGATCTGGCAATGCTGGGTTTCGTTGCGGGCCAGCGCGTGGATATCACGAGCGTGTGGGCCGATGGGATCGAGCGTCACGCGGCCGGGTTTCTATTGGTGGAGTACGACATCCCGCGTGGGTGTCTCGGCGCTTACTATCCGGAGACGAATCCGCTGGTGCCGCTCTCTTCGGTCGCCGACGGCGCGGGGACGCCGACTTCGAAGTCGATTCCGGTGTTGTTGAGTGCATCGGCGGTCGAGGCGGCGGCTGCTTGACGGATGCCGCTTGCAAGGCTTTCCGCGTGGCGCCCAAAGCTCGACGCCTGCGGCTTTGACGCTTTGACGCTCAGGTCTGGTTTTTGGTCAGATCGCGGTGCGTGAGATATAAGCGCAGATCGAATTCGATCTGGTGGTAGCCCGGTTGCATGAACTCGCAAAGGCGATAGAACGCCTTGTTGTGGTCGCTTTCTTTCAGGTGAGCGAGTTCGTGCACGACGATCATTTTCAGGAATTCCGGGGCCGCCGATTTGAATAACGAGGCGATGCGGATTTCTTTTTTCGCCTTCAGCTTGCCGCCCTGTATGCGGGAGATGCTGGTGTGCAGGCCGAGTGCATGGCGCACTACGTCGAGCTTGCTGTCGTAGGTGACTTTGTCGATTTGCGCGCCGCTGCGCAGGTGTTCGCGCTTCAGTTCCGCGCAGTAGTCGTAAAGCGCCCTGTCGGTTTGCACCTCGTGCGAGTTGGGGTACCTCTTCGCGAGGTACGTGGCCAATTGTTCCTCGGCGATCAGCTTCTTGACTTTTTCCTGTAGCGGCGCCGGGTAACCTGTCAGGTATTTCAGGTGGGACATGGTGGTGTTCAACGCAGATTGTTCTCGCAATCCGCCCAGAGCCGCAGCGGATCCCGATGAAGCGGGTACTGCCTGTCGAGCCACGCGGACAGTCTGGCCCAATCCGGATGATTGGTACCCGTCTGCGCGGACCAGATCGACGATCGCTCGAGAATTTGACCGTTCTCGCGATCACGGACAAGCAAACTGCCGAGACCGCTCGAGCTGTTCTCCTGCGATTCCACCAGATACCGCGGCAAAATCCTGAGTTCCGCATCCTCTGCCCAACCGTACAGCGCCCGGACAACGCCGTTCGCGTCCCGCAACTCCACCGGGCCGCTTTTGGGTCTAATGGCCGCCCAGCCTTCCGGGCACTCCGCGACGACCTCGTTCCTGCTTTCCCTGACCCATTTCATACCCCACGCCCGCGCCATCGCCTCGCGCAAATGAGCAACTGATTCATATCCGGGCGGCAACTCGATCCCCATAGGCAAGGTTACGAGGTTGTCTTTCCAGAGCGATTTGTCGTCACGCTCCTGCGGGCCGACTGTCTCGAATGCGCCTGCCCCGAACGGATTATCGGGCCGGCTCCCGACATGGGCGCCAGTGGGCTTCAAATCGGGAAACAGTCCGTCAGCGTGCTGACGGGTAAACTTCGTCTTTCCTTTTTTCATTGGTTTCTCCCCTCTGCGGCGCTCGCATGAACGCCTAACCTATATTAATCCGACGTCGTGGTCGGCATCGGTGGTTTTTCATGCAGTGATTTGGCTGGATCTGCCCGGCAGAGGCCTATCTAGCGGCTGTGCAGGACATATTCATCGATCGATATACCTCGAGCGCAATGACCAGAAGCAGTCGTGCGCATCTTCTCGATTCCTTCCCGCCGGCGATCTTCGTCAACGCGGTCAGACACCAATTCCCTTGAAAATCTACCGGCTCGCATTTCCCATACGCTATTGCTGGATGCGTGCGTCCTTTAGCAATCCCGCTACCAGACTCGCGGCCGCCTTTTCCAGCGCCACCACCTGCAACTGCTGACGGATCGCCCCCTTTGCCTGATCGAACGCTGGGATCACCGTCGGCCGCTTTGCATCCAGCTTCACCAGCACGCGTGCATTATCGACGACGACCGGCGCAGGTGTAACGCCGCCAGGAGATAACTGCGCCAGCGCCTGTGCGATTGGCAACGGAACACCCTGAGTATGTCCATCGGCAGGTGGCGTTCTGAAGCTGGGTTCGTGCTGGTTACCTGATTGACGATCGTGCGCGCGTTGATGCCGACATTGTTCAGATCGGCGCCGGCCTTCGATACGTTGAATGAGGTGTAGGTGTTGTTCGAAACACCGCCGATCGTGGGGGCGATGTTGACGGTTTGGCGGCCGGCTGGAGACGTGATGACGGCCGTGGCTGTGCCGCCGTCGGGGACGATGCCGGCGGCGTGAGCTGCGGACGCTGTGACTGCGAAGGTTGCGTCGATGGTGATGACGAACAGTAGGCGGGATAGGCGCGGCGAACGCTTCGTCCCTCGAATGTTGGTGTTCAAGTACTTCCCCGAGTTTTTAGCTTTTACGTGTGCTGACCGTTGTAAGCGGCATGTTTCAGTGAGGTCGGTTTCAACAGAGACCTACAGTTCCTTCGAAGGTCTAGCAAGCAACTCCGCCGAAGATTAAAGATAGAGAATTAACGGCAGATGCGCTGTGTAACGTAAGAGGGCAATATAATACATATAAAACCACCCTTAAAGCCGCTTAGGCTGTAGCTTCAAGGAGGGGATTTCGATGGCGAACCACCACGACCAATCGTGCAATCCGGCAAGCGAACCAGCCGACCCGCAACACGACGCACATCGCGCTATTGCCGACGAATGGCTACAGCGCGCGATGAAAGGAATAAGGGAAATGCATCAGAATGACAATGCGCGCAGGGAAGTGGCACAAAGGCTATTTTAGTCTCGCGCGCTGAACGCTCAACCGCTGGCGAATTGCACAACCCGGGCGGCAGCTCCGCGACGCTTGACTCCCCACAAATGCAGAACCCGGCGCTCAGGCCGGGTTCTGATCATGCTGCTGGCCGTGCAAATACCGGCGCAAGCCTATTCTGATCTCAGACTGATCAAGTTATTTCCGATTGCGATCGAATGCCATCGCTGTCGATTCGGCAGCACCACTTTACGTGCGCTGCCCAACCGACCTCTGTATTTTTCGTGACGACTCCATTCGCCACCAAGTTGTCGACGTTCCCGTTCGCATCCAAGTCATCCATGTACACGCTAACAAGCATGCCTTCGTGCAGTTGAACCGTAACACCACGCGCATCGAGCTTACTGTCGCCAGCAGAGAGCAGTACGGTATTAGGGTCGATCATTTCGTTGAAATCGACGTAGAAATATGGTTTTTGCATGGTCAACTGTTATTTCCCAATCTTCGCTGGATTTTTTATTGTTGGCGTAAAAAGATTCTGCAACTGCTCAGCCGTGAGCCCGCTTATGGTTGCGTGGCTAGGGTTATTCGACGTCCCATCGTAGACGATCTTTCCGCCAGCGGCCTCAATGTCGCCTACGGTAGTGACCCCTACTTGCCCGTTTTTGAACGGCTGTGACAACGTTAGAGTAGTCCCATTATTGCTGCTCTGGGTAGAAACACCGTTAAGGGTTCCATCTGCATTCTGCGTAACGCCACTGCCATTTGCAAAGTTATCGGCCAAACACGTACCGCCTCGACAAACGATCGATGAGCTATCCGGGGTTGTTCCACTGTTTGTGGCAAGTTACACCTTGACGGAGACTAAAAAATCGCCTCCAAGTTCTTTTTGCAGCTGCGCAGCAAGCTCAACTCCCTTCGCTTTGAAAGCGGTCTCTGCTTCCGCGCTTTTAAATCCGGAGCTTGCGGGGTCTGACATATTCAAAGTTTCATCGAACACTCGTGCCCAGTCTGCAAACTGTCGCTTGAGTTCCACCGAGAGGGGCATCGTATTCGGGTCGATGTCGCCGTACATTCCGGGCGACATGTCCCATAGGGGATGGCATTGATAGTCGGCCATTACTTTGATCTTTCTCATTTGACGCTACCCCTTGGATTCGCACCCACGATATACCCGTTGCTTCCGACTGTAACGGCGATTCGTTGTTGTTGACCGTTCACCGTCACTTCATAGATAGGTCACGTCCGTCGCAGCACTGACGGCGGTGTTTCCACCGCTGAGGATTGCACCGTTGATCGTTGCAGCGCCACCGCTAGCTGCCAGTGTTGTATCGCCTGCCGCAGCCGCGGAACCCACGGTCAGGCTATTGCCGGCGGTCACGTTCAGGTTTCCGCCCGCCGTCACAGCACCGGGCAGGCTGACGGTCTGGCCCGCAGTAAGCGTCGCATTCTGGCCGAAGGTCACGGCGCCGTTCGCCGTGAGATTGCCACCCGCGCCCAGCACACCAGTGCCGTTACCCGACAGGGTGCCGGAGACATCAAGATCGGCACCCGCGTTTAGTGTCGTGTTGCCGTTTGCCGCAACGTTGCCGCCCAGCGTCATCGTCTGACCGGCAGTGGCGCTGAGATTCCCGCTCGTCTGCACATCTCCCGTGGTGTTTACGTTGCCGGTTTGACCGACCAGCGTGAGATCGCCCGTCGACAACACGCGCCCATTAACCGTCGCACTGCGCTGTGCGAGAACCTGCACGGTGCTGCCGCCAGCAATAGCCCCGTTCACGGTCGCATCGCGAGCAGCGCTCAGCGCGATCACGCCGGGCGCGGACACGGCGCCGCCGAGGGTCATGTCACCGTTGCCTGTGCTGCCCGTCGTCGTCATCGACAGGTTATTGCCTGTCCGCACCGATCCGACCGACATGTCGGCACCGGCCCGAAGATCGACGCTGCCGTTGGATTGCGCGGTACCGACATTCAAGCCGCCGCCCGCGGTCATGTTCAGGTCCTGCACTGACTGCACGGACGCTGTCGCTGCAGTGACGTCCCCGGTCGCGCTAACGGTGTACTGATTCGCCAGATTGCTGCCGGACATGGACACGTTGCCGGCGCCCGCCAGACTTGCCGCCTGCTGTGCGTAAGTCGAGTTCACAGCGATGTCGCCGTTCGACGTGACAGTCAGATTGCCTGCCGTCGCCGTCAACGCGCCCTGCGTATTCACGCCCATGCCGGCGGCCGTCGCGACGATATATATCCGCCCGCTCGTCACCGATCCGTACTGGTTTGCATCGATCGCTACTGCGTTGTTTCCGATCGCGGCAGCCGTATTGACCGCACCGTTGGATGCCGTGCCATAGTTCGTGCCCGATGCGTCCGATGACGTTGGGCTCACCAATTGATTGCCGGTAACCAGGTTGATACGCTGGTCTGCACGCAGCGGCGCGTTAAGGCTGATCGTCTGCGCGATCACGTCGATGTTGCCGACCGTGCCCTCGATACCGGCCCCCGGGCCATTTACGCCGGCTGGACCGCTGATCGACACATTGCCCGAGCTCACGTTGTAGGCAAGCGAACCCGCGTGTGCGAAGTCCGTCGCAGGGCCTCCCACACCGGTCAGGAATTGCGGCGTGCCCGTGGTCAATACGAGGCCTGTGGCGTTCGTCAACGAGAGGCCGTTGACAGATACCCCATTGGGATTGCTGATGATGAGCGATGCCGGACTGCCGAATACTTCGAGCGGACCGACCAGCGTCGACGCGGCCCCAGTCGTCGTGACCTGGTTGACGATCACGCTCGCTGCACGGCCGGCGAGATTCGGGTTAGCGGCAAGCGTGCCGCCAAGCAGTGGCGTCCCAGATGTGAGGCTGTTGTTCAGTACCAGTCCGTTGCTGTCGATATTGAACGACTGGTAGCTGTTGACGCTAATGCCGTTGGCATTAGGCGCCGCGATATTGACCGCGGGGACACCGATGCTGGTCTGTGTGATGGCTGGTTGAAACGGAATAGGTGCGCGCGGGTCGACAATCGGCGCGGCATGCGCGACCTCGTCCAGCGAAAGCACGCCGGGAAGCAGATAGGTCACCGCCGCCATCACGCATGCGGTCGCTTTCATCCATAGCGGTCGTGTCTGTTCCGCTCTGCTGTTTGCCGCCGCTTCAAAAGAATTTGCCTGCCGCGCCGCCTCTCTTTGGGCGAGTCGCAACCTGCTCTCACGAGCACCCGTAGCATTATTTTTTATCCGAATTTGTTTTTCGGATCGAATCTTACCCAATCTTCCGACGAATGAATGTCAAGAAATGATCGCCTGTCTTTTGCAAGACACAGATTGACGGTGCATTAATTCCAGAAGCGTAACCTTACATTTATATTTCGCGAATGCTTCGAGATGCCGGTACAGGTGCTGCCTAAAGCGCTGCGGGCCGACAAAGCTTTTGCCGGGTCAATCCTGGTTGGTAGTCAAAAGAAGGAAGCAAAAAAGGCAAACGCCCCCCTATAAAAACCTCCTCATACCCTGGCAATACACACTTCCGACCCATCCGGAAACAAAAAACCCGCGAATCGTTTATCTATCGCGGGTTTCTTGACTACATCGGACACGTCGGAACAGTACTTGGTGCCGGGGACCGGACTTGAACCGGCAAGCTGTTAAGCGGCGGATTTTAAGTCCGCTATGTTTACCAATTTCATCACCCCGGCAGGGGTCAGAACCGCGCGCGGACGCGAATTCTACCATTGCACGGCAAGCGCACCCAACCCGCGCCAACGCGCCGCACCCAAGATCCACGCTCGGCCTCTTCGAAGCCGAATACGGAGTCATCCGGAAGTCACAAACCTTCCCGATAATCCGCTCACGAAAACGTTTACACGAAGAGCGGAAACCATGATCCCGACGATCAAAGATGTCGCCGCCCACGCGGGCTTCTCCATCGCCACGGTCTCGCGCGCGATCAACGCGCCTCACACCGTCAACCCGGTCACGCTCGACAAAGTGCGCCAATCCATCGACGCCCTCAACTTCCGCCCCAGCCCGCTCGGCCGGCAACTGCGCGGCGAACGCACGCGCCTGATCGGCGTCATCCTGCCGACGCTTGCCAACCCTGTGTTCGCGGAATGCCTGCAAGGCATCGACGAGCTCGCATCGGCGCAAGGCTACCGGCTCATGCTGATGACCACGCAGTACGACACCGACCGCGAACGCCACGCGATCGAAACGTTGCGCGAACATCGTGTCGAAGGCCTGATCCTGACCGTTGCCGATGCCGACACGCATCCGCTTCTCGACGACCTCGACCGCGCCGGCCTGCTCTACGTGCTGATGCATAACGACACGGTACGGCGTCCGTCGGTCTCGGTCGACAACCGCCTTGCCGCGTTCGACGGCGTGCGCATGCTGATCGCGCACGGCCACCGCCGCATCCTGATGCTGGCAGGCACGCTGGCCGCCTCGGACCGTGCCCGTCAGCGGCATCTCGGCTACGCGCAGGCGATGCAGCAGGCCGGCCTCACCCCTGCGCCGGCGCTCGAGGTCGATTTCAACGCCGACGAATTATCGCCATCCGTGCTCGCGCATCTGACCAGCGGTCCGAACCGCCCGACCGCACTCTTCTGCAGTAACGATCTGCTGGCGATGGTCGTGATGCGCGGCCTGCGCCGTGCGCGTCTGCAGATTCCGCACGATATGTCGATTCTCGGCTTCGACGGCCTCGCGATGGGCGAACTGCTGTCGCCACCGCTGGCAAGCGTCTGCGCGCCGAATCGCGAGATCGGCTGCGCCGCATGGCAGCGGTTGCTGGCGCGCGTAGCGGGCCCCTACGAGACATTCGGTGAAACGTCGCTCACGCTGACGCTGCCGCACAGCTTGCGCGAGGGCGCCACCATCGCGGCAATTTCGAACCGTAACGAAACTGCGCCTGCGCCTGCGCCTGCGCATGCGTCGGCGCGTGCCGACCGACCCTTTGCATGATCCGTTCGCCATGACGCGTCGCCAACGCTCCCTTGAATCACCCTCTTCGAACCTCGAACCACCCGCTCTCTTCCTCTTCAGGAGACCCGCAGTGATCCGCTCGTCCACCCGCTTCGCATCGTCGATCAAACCGCTCTGGCACCGCCTTGCCCGCACCACGGCCACGGCGCTGTCGGCCGGCATGCTCGTCACCGCCGCACTCGCCGCCTTCGCGCCGGCAGCAGCCCACGCCGATGAAACCGCGATCTGCTACAACTGCCCGCCCGAATGGGCCGACTGGGCGAGCCAGATCAAGGCGATCCAGCAAAAGACCGGCATCCGTGTGCCGTTCGACAACAAGAACTCCGGCCAGTCCATCGCGCAACTGATGGCCGAGCAGAAGAGCCCAGTCGCCGACGTGGTATATCTCGGCGTGTCGTCGGCCTTCCAGGCGAAAGACAAAGGCGTGATCCAGCCATACAAGCCCGCGCATTGGGACGACATTCCCGCGAACATGAAGGACCCGCAGGGCTACTGGTTCGCGATCCACTCGGGCACGCTGGGCTTCTTCGTCAACAAGGACGCACTCGAAGGCAAGCCGGTCCCGCGTTCGTGGGCCGATCTGCTGAAGCCTGAGTACAAAGGCATGATCGGCTACCTGGATCCGTCGAGCGCGTTTGTCGGCTATGCAGGCGCGGTCGCGGTGAATCAGGCGCTCGGCGGCACGCTCGACAACTTCGCGCCAGGCCTCGACTGGTTCCGCAAGCTCAAGGCGAACGCGCCGATCGTGCCGAAGCAGACCGCCTATGCGCGTGTGATGTCCGGCGAAATTCCAATCCTGCTCGATTACGACTTCGACGCTTACCGCGCGAAGTACAAGGATCACGCGAACGTCGAATTCGTGATTCCGAAGGAAGGCACGATCTCGGTGCCTTACGTGATGAGTCTCGTGAAGGGCGCGCCGCACGAAGCGAACGGCAAGAAGGTGCTCGATTTCGTGCTGTCGGACGAAGGCCAGAAGCTGTGGGCCGAAGCGTATCTGCGTCCGGTGCGCGCGAATGCGATGAGCCCGGAAACCGCCGCCAAATTCCTGCCTGCCAGCGACTACGCCCGCGTCAAGCCGGTCGACTTCGGCAAGATGGCCGGGAAGCAGTCGAGCTTCGGCGAGCGTTATCTACAGGTGATGCATTGAGCGACGTCACATTCCCGCTGCGCTGGCGCATCGCGTTGATCGCGCCGGCGCTGGCGGTGTTCATCGCCTTCTGGCTGCTGCCGATGGGCGCGCTCGCGCAAATCAGCGGCAACGGCCACGCGTTCGCCACCTATCGCGCGATGCTGACGAATCCTCGCTACATGTCGAGTCTCGGCGCCACCGTCGCGTTGTCCGCGGCGGTGACGGCGGCGACGCTGGTGCTCTCGGTGATCGCCGGTTTGCTGCTGGCGCGCCGCGAGTTTCCGTTGAAGCGCACGTTGCTCGCGCTGCTGACGTTTCCGTTGGCATTCCCAGGTGTCGTGGTCGGCTTCATGGTCATCATGCTGGCAGGACGCCAAGGCTTGATCGGCGCGCTGTCGCTCAAACTCACCGGTGATCGCTGGGTGTTCGCGTACTCGATGAGCGGTCTCTTTCTCGGCTATCTGTACTTCTCGATTCCGCGCGTGATCGTCACCGTCATGGCATCGGCGACCAAGCTCGATGCCTCGCTCGAAGAAGCCGCGCGTTCGCTCGGCGCGTCGCCGTGGCGCATCACGCGCGATATCGTGTTGCCCGCGCTGTCGCCGGGTTTGATCGCGGCGGGCGCCGTGTGCTTCGCCACCGCGATGGGCGCGTTCGGCACCGCCTTCACGCTCGCGACTGACATCGACGTATTGCCGACGACCATCTACACCGAGTTCACGCTCAACGCGAACATGGTGACGGCCGCAGGCCTCTCCATCGTGCTCGGCATCGTCACGTGGCTCGTGCTCGCGTTCGCGCGCAGTGTGAGCGGCTCCGCTGTCGCGGCAAGCGCATGAGTGGCGTTTCCAAACCGGATGACAAGATTTCGATGAATTCCATCACCGCTCCCGTTCAGCCTGCTGCCAAACCGCGCGCGCGGCGGCTCAGGCTGCCAACCTCACGCACGTGGCTTGCAGCCGGTCAATGGCTCGTTACGCTGCTGCTGTGCGCGTTTCTGATCGTGCCCGTCGTGATGTCGATCGTGGCAGGGCTCACCGTCAACTACTTCAAGGGCGTATCGAGCGGACTCACGCTGCGCTGGCTGATCGAAGTGTGGACGCAGTATCACGACTCGGTATTTCTCTCACTCGAAGTGGCTGCGGCGACCGTGTTCATTACGCTGCTGACCGGCGTCCCCGCCGGCTACGTGCTCGCGCGCAGCAAGACGCGCCTCTCGCGCATCATCGAAGAATTCTTAGTGCTGCCGATCGCCCTGCCCGGCCTCGCGTCCGCGCTCGCACTGCTGGTGGTTTACGGCGGCTTCACGATGTTCCGCATGAGCGTCGCGTTTATCGTCGTCGGGCATGTGGTGTTCACGCTGCCGTTCATGGTGCGCGCGGTCGCCGCCGTATGCGCGAGCAGCGATCTGCGTACGCTCGAGGAAGGCGCGGCCAGCCTTGGCGCAAGCTTCTTTCAGCGCTTCGTGACGATCGTGCTGCCGAATGCGCGGCCGGGGATCGTCGCCGGCGCGCTGGCCGTGCTGACGCTCTCGATCGGCGAATTCAACCTGACGTGGATGCTGCACACGCCCGACACCAAGACCCTGCCGGTCGGTCTCGCCGACACCTATGCGTCGTTACGCATCGAAATCGGCAGCGCGTACACGATTCTGTTTTTTATCATGACGATGCCGCTGCTCGTCGCGATGCAATGGCTCGGCGTCGATGCGACCGGCCAGCGCAACGCGGGGAAAAAGCGCGCGGATGCCTCTCTTTCGAAGTCCACCCCTACGCCATGAAACTCGACTCCGTTCCCATCGCGCTCACGCAATGCGCGAAAACGTTTCGCGGCACGCGCGTGCTCGAACCGCTCGATCTGCACATCGGCGCCGGTGAGACGCTGGTGCTGCTCGGCCCGTCCGGTTGCGGCAAGACCACCACGCTGCGCATGATCGCCGGCCTCGAAACCCCCGACGCCGGTGGCCGCATCGCGTTCGGCGACGAAGACGTCACGGCGCTGCCGATCGAAAAACGCCAGGTCGGCATGGTGTTCCAGAGCTACGCGCTGTTTCCGAACCTGACTGTGCGCGGCAACATCGGCTACGGACTGAAGATCAAACGCGTACCGGCTCAAACCGCACGGCAACGCGTCGACGAACTGCTCGCGATGATGCGTCTCACCGCGCACGCGGACAAACCGATCGATCAACTCTCCGGCGGTCAGCGTCAGCGTGTTGCATTGGCCCGCGCACTGGCTGTGCAACCCCGCGTGCTGCTGCTCGACGAACCACTTACTGCACTCGATGCACGTTTGCGCGACACCTTGCGCAGCGAGATGAATACGCTGCTGCGCGAGTTGGGCATCACGACCGTCTACGTGACGCACGATCAGGCCGAAGCCATGGAACTCGGCGACCGCATCGTCGTGATGAGCGCGGGGCGCATCGAGCAGATCGGTTCGCCACGCGACATCTACTATCGCCCGGCGAATCGCACGGTCGCGCAGTTCGTCGGCACGATCAACCGGCTGGCGGGCGAGCGGCGCGATGGCCTGCTGACGACCACGGGCGGCGCGGTCCCGCTTCCCTCAGGTGCCGCGAATGCGAACGCAGCCTCCGAAATTTTCTTTCGCCCGGAAGACGCTTACCTTGCCGACCCGGCCAGTGCGCACCTGCGCGGCAACATCGAAAGCACCGCGTTTCTCGGCGAGCGCACCCGGCTGACGATCGGTGGTGCCGCACCGGACGTTTTGCTGATCGACGTCGCGGGCCGCGTCGAACTCGCGCGCGGCACGCCGGTCGGCATTTCGATCGTGCAGGACGCGCTGATTGCGCTATCGTAATGAAGCCGCGCTGTGTTTTTAGCGCGTCACAAAGAGGACATCCCCATGCTGCTGGCTCAAATTAGCGATCTGCATATCAAACGGCCCGGCGCGCTGGCTTACCGCCGAGTCGATACCGGCGCCTATCTCGCACGCTGCATCGCCGCGCTCAATGCATTGGAGCCGCGTCCCGACGCGGTGATCATGACCGGCGATCTCGTCGATCAGGGCGATCCGGAACAGTACGAGCACCTCAAGACGCTGCTCGCGCCGCTCGATATCCCCTATTTCCTGATGGTGGGCAATCACGACGAACGCGCCGCGTTGCGGGCGGCGTTTCCCGAGCGCGCCGAATTGCACAGCGGTGGCGAATTCGTGCAATACGCGGTCGACGTCGGACCGCTGCGGGTGATCGCGCTCGATTCGCTGGTGCCGGGCCAAAGCACCGGCAATCTGTGCGACGCGCGGCTCGCATGGCTCGCGTCGCAACTCGATGCGGCCCAAGGCAAGCCTACGGTGGTCGCGTTGCATCATCCGCCGTTCGTCTGCGGCATCGGACATATGGATGAATTGCGGCTCGATCCTGTTGCCGCCGACAAGCTCGCCGCGTTGATCGCGCGTTACCCGAACGTCGAACGGGTGATCTGCGGCCATGTGCATCGGCCGATGTTCGTGCGTTTTGGCGGCACGATTGCCTCAGCGGTGCCGGCGCCCGCGCATCAGGTCGGACTCGATCTGCGCGAGGATGCGCCGTCCGCATTCGTGATGGAGCCACCCGCTTACGCGCTGCATCGCTATGATCCGGCGACGGGCATCGTCACGCATCACGCGTATGTCGATGCAGCAGAGGGTCCGTATCCGTTTTACGAGTCTGAGGGCGAGTTAATCGACTGATGGTGTCGCCCGGGGTTCAAGCGGCGACGAAAGTTTGCTGTACGCGCCGGGACAGCCTGAAATAGGGGATCCCGAGCGCGGCGGCGACGAGAGCCTGAATGAAACCGTCGAATGGAATGGCGATGTCGATGCCAATGGCGCGGGTCATGTGATCGCCAAGCAGGTAGGCAATGGTTCGCATGACGACAATGGCCAACAGCCACGCCTGCGCCTGAACCGGGAAACGCACCGATTTACGCCGCGCGAGCAGCGCGAGCCAGCCCGCGCCGCCAACAATGAACACGCCGGTGATCACGTCGCAGCCGACCATCGCGATCACGGTTCGATACCAGCCATGTGTTTCGGGGCGCGCGAACACCGCCAGCAACTCCCATTCGAGCATGAGCTTGAGTGGATCGCGCATCGCGAGCGCGGTTGAAAGCGCCCATGCGGCGAGGCACATCAGGACCAGCAGCAGCCAGCCGCCGATGGCCCGCGGTGCGGGTTGTGTCGTTGTGTTCATCTTTTCACGTCATAGTTTGAATGGCACCTGTCGCGGCGCGTGCCGATTCTACGAACTAAAACCGAACGACCATCTCATTTTTGCCGTGCGGCATTCAAGGCGGCTTTCGCTTCCCGGTTGCGCGGCGCCTGTTTCTCGCCTGCTCTGCCTATACGTCCCTCCAATGCGGGCAGCACGCATCAGGGGCCGTCAGCACGATCCGCACTGCTCCGGTATGATCGGCACGCTTGAGGACCGTGCATGGGCCGGTCCATCGACAGTCCCTCTCATGTCCACTTCCGACGCTTCTACTTCCGCTTCCGCCGACCGGTCGTTGCGCGGGTTGCTGCTTCTGCTCGCGACGATCGCCGGCGTGGCGGTCGCAAACATCTATTACAACCAGCCGCTACTGGACAATTTACGGCAATCGTTCCCGAACAGCGCGTCGTGGGTCGGCGCGGTGCCGGCCGCGACGCAGCTCGGCTATGCAGCCGGGATGCTGTTGTTGGCGCCGCTCGGCGACCGCTTCGATCGACGCCGGCTGATCCTGTTGCAGATCGCCGGCATGTGCGTCGCGCTGGTGCTGGCGGCTGCCGCACCGACGCTGTCGGTGTTGATCATCGCCAGCCTGGCGATCGGCGTACTCGCCACGATCGCGCAGCAGGCCGTGCCGTTCGCGGCCGAACTCGCGCCGCCGTCGGAGCGCGGCCATGCAGTCGGCATGGTGATGAGCGGGCTGTTGCTGGGGATTTTGCTGGCACGGACTGCGGCGGGCATCGTCGCCCAGTATTTCGGCTGGCGCGCGGTATTCGGCGCTTCGGTCATCGCGCTGCTGGCGCTGGCAGTGGTGATCATTCTGCGTCTGCCGAAGAGTAAGCCGACGTCGACATTGCCGTACGGCAAGCTGCTGGTCTCGATGTGGCACCTGCTGGTCGAGCTTCGCGAACTGCGTGAAGCGTCGTTGACCGGCGCTGCCATGTTCGCGGCGTTCAGTATTTTCTGGTCTGTGCTCGCCTTACTGCTGGCGGGCGCGCCGTTTCATCTTGGACCGCAGGCGACGGGTCTGTTCGGCATAGTTGGTGCTGCCGGTGCAATGGCCGCGCCGCTGGCCGGCAAATTTTCCGATCGACGCGGGCCGCGGGCGATCATCACGATATCGATCGTGCTGGTGGCGATTTCGTTTGTTGTTTTTGCCTCGTCGGCGAAGAGCATTGTCGGATTGGTGATCGGCGTGATCATCCTCGACATTGGCGTGCAGGCGGCACAGATTTCCAATCAATCGCGGATTTACGCGCTCAAGCCCGAGGCGCGGAGCCGCGTGAATACGGTTTATATGGTGGCGTATTTCATTGGCGGAGCCATCGGGTCGGGTGTCGGCGCGGTGGTTTGGCCGACCTTCGGATGGGTGGGGGTTAGCGTTGCTGGAGTTGTTTTTGCCGGGCTGGCGGCGTGGAATCATTTGGGGCTTCCGGCGCGCGGTAAAAATTAGGGTTTTGCCTGCGTGGCGCTTGTTGTTTGCACTCGCGCAACGTGAGATCCCGTTCTGCATGCGCGTCGATGCGCGTAACTGGAAGCGCGTCACCGTCGTTGCCCGCAGCGGCGAGGCCGAGGGCGTGGTGACGCTGAAGGCGCCCGGCGAGCAGGATGCCCACCCAAACCCCCTTCCACGAACATGGCCATCTCCACCCTGTCAGCAGAAAACCAAAACCTTCGCCACAATGCCCCATCGCGCGAAAGCGCCAGAAACAGCAAATGAACAGACAATGATCCCCTTCTCGATCCTCGACCTGTCGCCAGTCACCGCAGGCGCCACACCCGCAGACGCGTTCAAGAACACACTCGACCTCGCCCAGCATGCGGAAAGCTGGCACTACCGCCGCTTCTGGCTAGCGGAACACCACAACATGACCGGCATCGCCAGCGCGGCCACTGCGGTGGTGATCGGCTACGTCGCCGGTGGGACCGAGAAAATCCGCGTCGGCTCCGGCGGCATCATGCTGCCGAACCATGCTCCGCTCGTCATCGCGGAACAATTCGGCACCCTCGCCTCGCTTTATCCGGACCGGATCGATCTGGGCCTTGGCCGCGCACCCGGCACTGATCAGAGCACCGCCCGCGCGCTGCGCCGCGATCTGCAAAACAGCGCCGAGTCTTTCCCGGATGACGTCGTGGAGTTGCAACGCTATTTCGCCGACCCCGTGCCGGGTCAGCGCATCCGTGCCGTTCCAGGCGCAGGTCTGCATGTGCCGCTCTGGCTGCTCGGCTCTTCTCTGTTCAGCGCGCAACTGGCTGCCGCGCTCGGGCTGCCGTTCGCGTTCGCGTCGCACTTCGCGCCCGATCACATGCTCTCCGCGCTGCGGCTCTATCGCGAACAATTCCGGCCGTCGGCGACGCTCGATAAACCGTACGCAATGGTCGGCGTCAATCTGTTCGCCGCCGACACCAATGAAGACGCGCGGCATCTCTTCACCTCGCTGCAACAGCAGTTCATCAACCTGCGGCGCGGCACGCCGGGTCAGTTGCAGCCGCCGGTCGAGCGGCTCGAAGCGTCGGAAATGGAATTGAACAGCGTCGCGCATTCACTCGCCTGCACCGCAATCGGCGATCGCGACGCGGTGCGCGAAGCACTGCTGTCCGTCATCGAACAGACCGGCGCGGACGAGTTGATGCTCACCGCGCAAATCTACGATCACAACGCGCGGCTGCGATCGTTTGAGATCGCAGCGCAAGTGCATGAAGCGTTGAGCGCCGGCAAGTCATAACATCGGCAAGAAACAAAAAGGGCGGCCCTTTCAGCAAGGGTCGCCCTTTTTTATTTGTCGGCCGGTTTGGCACGCATATTGCGCAGGCTCACCTCACGCTCTATGTGTCGTGGCGCACGGATGCGGCCCGCGCAAGGGTTGATCGTTCGCAAGCGCCGTCCGCACAATTCACACTACTCGCTCGCGGCAAATCGGTGCTAGAACTAGCAGACAGGTCCGCGAAAACGGCGCCGCCCGGCAGCACCAATCATTGGCGGAGACTAGCGGAGAGAGGCGGAAAGAACCAGGCGAAAGACCATCCGGGGCATACTAATCAAGGAGACAGACATGGAAACTCCGGCACGGCTGAACGATCTGCAACGCACCACCCTCGCCATTGTCCTCGCGGGCGGCCGGGGCACGCGGCTCGGGCCGCTCACCAACAAGCGCGTCAAGCCGGCGGTGCACTTCGGCGGCAAATACCGGATCATCGACTTCGCGCTCTCCAATTGCCTGAACTCCGGCATCCGCCGCATCGCAGTGGTCACGCAATACAAGGCGCACTCGCTATTGCGTCACATGCAGCGCGGCTGGGGCTTTCTGCGGGGCGAATTCGGCGAATTCATCGATCTGTGGCCGGCGCAGCAGCGTGTGGAAGGCGCTCACTGGTACCGCGGCACCGCGGACGCGGTGTTCCAGAACCTCGATATCATCCGCTCGATCCGGCCGAAATACGTGGTGGTGCTGGCAGGCGACCACATCTACAAGATGGACTACACGCGCATGATCGCGGATCACGCGGAAAGCGGCGCGGATTGCACGGTCGGCTGCATCGAGGTGCCGCGCATGGAAGCCGTGGCCTTCGGCGTGATGGCCGTGGATGAAAACCGCCGCGTAACCGGCTTCGTCGAAAAACCCGCCGATCCACCCGCCATGCCGGGGCACCCGGATATGGCGCTCGCGAGCATGGGCATCTATGTGTTCAGCGCGGATTACCTGTATTCGCTGCTCGAAGAGAACATCTCGAGCATCGATACCGATCACGATTTCGGCAAGGACATCCTGCCGCGTGTCGTCACGCAAGGAACAGCGATCGCGCATCCGTTCAGCATGTCGTGTGTCTCGTCGGACCCGAACGTGGAGCCGTACTGGCGTGATGTCGGCACGATTGACGCCTACTGGGCAGCCAACCTCGACCTCGCCTCCACCATCCCGACGCTCGATCTGTACGACCGCAATTGGCCGATCTGGACGTATCAGGAGCAGTTGCCGCCCGCCAAGTTCGTCCGCGACATGAAAGGGTTGCAAGGCTCCGGCAACAATCTGATCGTGTGCGGCGGGTGCGTGATCTCGGGGTCGCAGATTTCGCGCTCGGTACTGTCGTCGAACGTGAAAGTGAGTTCATTCTGTAATATCAATGAGGCAGTCTTGTTGCCGCAGGTCACCGTCGGCGCGAGCTGCCGCCTGCAGAAAGTGGTGATCGACCGCGGCTGCACGATACCGGAGGGCATGGTGATCGGCGAAGATCCGGTGAGCGACGCCGAACGCTTCTATCGCACCGACGACGGCGTCGTGCTGGTCACGCCCGAGGCGCTGCGGCAGACGGTGGAGTAACGCGGGCCGCCGCCTTGCCTCGCACTAACAGGCATGACTAACAGGATTAAACGCAGCCTATGACGATTCGCGCCCTGCACGTCGCAAGCGAGCTGTATCCCCTCCTCAAAACGGGCGGTCTCGCCGACGTCGCGGGCGCGTTGCCGCCCGCGCTGATCGAGCGCGGCGCCGATGTGCGCGTGCTGCTGCCTGGCTTTCCGGCGGTCGAGGCCGGCCTGGCCGACTTGCGCCCGGTGGCGCAACTGGGCCGCCGTTTCGACTCGCCTGGGGTTACGCTGGAACAGGGCACGCTGCCGTCGAACGGCCTGATCGTCTACATGATCCGCGCCGGCACGCTGTACGACCGGCCGGGCAATCCTTATCTGAACGATGAACACGTGCCGTACGGCGACAACGCGCAGCGCTTCGCCCTGCTCGGCTGGGTCGCCGCGCAACTGGCGCAGCATCTCGATCCCGCGTGGGCGCCGCAGATCATTCACGCGCACGACTGGCATGCGGGGCTCGCGCCCGCCTATCTGAAGGCGGCTGAACGCCAGCATGGCCGCTCGTTCGCGCGCAGCATCTTTACGGTGCACAACCTCGCGTATCAGGGAGTCTTTCCGGCGCATCAGTTCGGTCAAATGGCGCTGCCGGACGATTTCTTCAGCATGCACGGCGTCGAGTTCTACGGGCAGTTGTCGTTCCTCAAGGCTGGCCTCTACTACAGCGACCGCATCACCACCGTCAGCCCGACTTACGCACGCGAAATCCAGACGCTCGCTCAAGGCGGCGGCCTCGATGCGTTGCTGCGCCATCGTTCGCACCAGTTGAGCGGCATCCTGAACGGCGTCGACTACACCGTGTGGAATCCGGCCACCGACGCGCTGCTCGAAGACCACTACACGGCCACGCGACTGGCCGGCAAGCTGGCCTGCAAGGAAGCGCTGCAAAAGCGCTTTGGCCTCGCGCAGAAAAGCGATGCACTGCTGTTCGGCGTGGTGAGCCGCCTGACGGAACAGAAAGGCCTTGATCTGCTGCTCGAGACGGCCCCCGAAATTGTCAAACGCGGCGGCCAACTGGTGGTGTTCGGCACCGGCGACCCGGCGCTCGAAACCGGCTTGAAACATGTCGCGCATACGCATCCGGAATCGGTGGCGGTCGAACTGGGTTTCGACGAAACGCTCGCGCATACGATCGTCGCGGGCAGCGACGTGATCGCGGTGCCGTCGCGCTTCGAGCCATGCGGGCTGACGCAGCTTTATGCGCTGGCTTATGGGTCGCTTCCCCTTGTGCATTGCGTCGGGGGCCTCGCGGATACGGTGGTCGACGCGTCACTCGAAAATCTCGCCGACGATCTCGCGACCGGCTTCGTGTTCGAACATTTTGAGCCGAAGGGCCTGACAGCGGCGATCCGCCGCGCGTTTGCACTCCATGGACGCCGTACCGAGTGGAAAGCGACACAGCGTCGCGCGATGCGTCAGGATTTCGGCTGGGGCGCGTCGGCCGAGCGCTATCTGTCGCTGTATCGCGAACTCGCCTGAGCAAGGGCTGGCGGCGTCGAACCGCCCTGAGCCGGATCACCCCGCTGTCGATGCGTGTTGATGGTTCGACGCAACAGCACGGGGACGGATCAACTCGCGCGTGACAAACTCATGTATTGTTTCCTGACTACGCAGATCATGCATTTTTCTTGCACCATCTGACATAGTCATGTCGCGTCAGGCGCCCGGGCCAAGGCCGGTTCCCTACCGCGGCAATCCTTCCCGCTTTCATTGATCGCGCATGACCCCTTGCGCGGGCCACACCATGACGAAAAACGTTCTGAGCATCCAGTCACATGTCGTATTTGGGCACGCCGGCAACAGCGCGGCCGTGTTCCCAATACGCCGGCTCGGCGTCAACGTCTGGCCACTCAATACCGTGCAGTTCTCGAACCACACGCAATACGGCCATTGGACCGGGGGTGCGATCGACGCTTCGCAGATGGAAGAGCTGGTCGAAGGGATCGGCGCGATCGGCATGCTGCCGCGTTGCGACGCGGTGCTGTCCGGCTATCTGGGCACGCCCGAGCAGGCTCAGGCGGTGCTGGAGATTGTCAAGGCCGTCAAGGCCGCCAATCCGCGCGCGTGGTACTTCTGCGATCCGGTGATGGGCGCCGTGAGCGGCTGCAAGGTCGAACCGGGCATTCAGGAATTTCTCGTGCGCACCATGCCGGAAGTGGCCGACGCGATGGCGCCGAACCACACCGAGTTGCAGCGGCTGGTAGGCCGCGAGATCGACACGCTCGAAGAGGCTGTGAGCGCGTGCCGCGAGGTCATCGCCCGCGGGCCGAAGCTTATGCTGGTCAAGCATCTGCTCGATCGCAACAGTCCCGCCGACCGCTTCAACATGCTGGTCGTGACCGAGCACGAGGCATGGATGGGGCAACGCCCGCTTTACCCGTTCGCGCGGCAGCCGGTGGGCGTCGGCGACCTGACGAGTGCGGTGTTTGTCGCGCGCACGCTGCTCGGCGATTCGATACGCGCGGCCTTCGAACACACGCTGGCGGCCGTGAACGCCGTGGTCAAGGCGACCTGGCAGGCCGGGCGCTATGAGCTGGAACTGGTGGCCGCGCAGAACGAAATCGCGCAACCGCGTGAATGGTTCGACGCCTGGATGGCCGAGACGACGTAGACAGTGTCGGCCGCAAAGGGGATCGGGGTAGCCACCGGAAGGCACTGTTCCGCGCCGCACGAGCAATCCATGACGAGCGCCGTGGGTCGTACGACCCGCGCTTGTCAGCCGGCCGTCCTATAATGCGTGCCGCGTGGGCGAGGCAATTACTCGCCCGCATCGCATTTTCAGGCATCCGGCATTCAGCAGACGAGGCATCGATGGACGGTTATATCCGCAGCGAGCGGGAAGAATTTTTTGAGCAGTTGTGCATGAGCGTCGACGCCGACGAAGCGCACGAGCAGGAAGCGATCGAGTACTTCGAGAACCAGTTCGACCAGGCCGACTTCGATCCTGCACAGTGGCTCGACATCGCGCTCTACTATTCGCCGGCAGTGGCGCGCGGCATCGTCGACATGGTGACGCCCGACGACAAGGCGCGCAGCAACATCGCCGAAGTGATTGCCGACAACCTCGACATTTCGTACGGCGAGGACGAGTGCCAGCAGTTTGCCGAGACCATCCAATTCGCACTGAACAACGGCGTGCCGGTGGACCTCGATCTCGTACTCGATGGCTGCCAGCGTGCGATCGACGATCTCGACACCTGGGCCGACGAAGAAACCAAGGCGCCGTTGCTGCGTCTGCGTGAAGAGTTGCTGCGCCAGCAAGGCGAGCATTGAGGGCCTGGCAGCAGCCTGCGGTCTGAAGCCTGGATTGTTGTCGCCGGCGCATGCGTCCGGATTTGTTTGCGCGGCTTGCACCGCGATAGTACGGCCGGCGCGCTCGCGCCGGTTTCTTAAGCATATGCCGCAATCCGCATCTGCGTGCCGCCACCCACAGGCCGCCAGCCAAAGCGCTGCGCGGGCTATGCCGAAATGCTCATTCAAAGCGCCGCGAACTGCCAAGACGGTTGCAAATTGGTTTTCTATATTCGCGCCAGATTGACCGGCATATGAACGCCACTGCGCGCCCCTCAAATAGGACTTTCTATGGGCGTATTCCAGCATTGTTTATGGCGACTGATCATCCGTAGTCTTCATGATGCGCGCCATGCAAAGTCAACACCTGCTGCCTGCGCGCCGATCCAGCGTTACAGCCTTGCCGCTTTCTCACCCTGAAACTTGTCGATGGAAGGAGAGACCATGAGTACTTGCAACACGCTGAAACCGCTTGCCTTGTTCGTTGGCGCTGTCTTCGCGATCGCGCCGCTGGCCAGTTTCGCCGACGACCTGCCGGTAAAGATCGGCTTTGCCGCTCCGCTAACCGGTGCCAACGCCGGCTACGGCAAGGACCTGGAGAACGGCGTCCGGCTGGCGATCGAAGAGGCCAATGCGCAGAAGATCAAGATCGGCGGCAAGGTCGCGCAATTCCAGATCGTCTCCGAGGACGACCAGGCCGACCCGCGCATCGGCGTGCAGGCCGCGCAGAAGCTGGTCGACGCGGGCGTATCGGCGGTCGTCGGCCACTTCAATTCCGGCACGACGATTCCCGCCTCGCAGGTGTACGAACAGGCCGGCATTCCCGTGATCGACCCGGCCGCCACCAATCCGGTCATTACCGGGCGAGGCTTTGCGAACACCTTCATGGTGATTTCCACCGATGCGCAGAACGCCGGCAATGCAGGCGTCTACGCCGTCGAGGTGACGAAGGCCAAACGCATTGCGATCGTCGACGACCGCACCGCGTTCGGCCAGGGCGAGGCCGACGAGTTCGAGAAGGCCGTGAAGGCCCACGGCGGCAACCTCGTGGCGCGGGAGTACACCGACAATCACGCGGTGGATTTCAGCACGCAGCTCACCAAGATCAAGTCGACCAATGCGGATCTGATCTTCTTCGGCGGGTTGGATACGCAGGCGGCGGGCTTCGCGAAGCGCATGAAGCAGTTGGGGATGAACGCGCAACTGGTGGGCGGTGGCGGCGTGATGGACCAGGACTTCATCAAGCTCGCCGGCGAGCCGGCCGAAGGCGTGATGGCCTGGGAATATGGCAGACCATTGGCCCAGTTGCCTGCCGGCAAGGACTTTTCCGCGAAGTTCAAGAAGCGGTTCGGAGTGGATATCCTGTCGTACGCGCCGTTTGGGTATGACGGGGCATGGGCCGCGATCAAGGCGATGCAGCAGGCTAAATCCACCTCGCCGGCGGTTTATCGACCTGTTCTCAAGGCAATTGATTTTGACGGCGTCACCGGGAAGATTTCTTTTGACAACAATGGCGCATTGAAAAGCGGGGCGTCGACGCTCTATCAGGTGAAGAGCGGGAATTGGGTTCCGGTCGTCACCAAGAGCGGCAGTTAAGGTCCTGTTGCCTCTGGCGCCGACAAAAGTGGATGCGCCTGCTGCGATGGAAAGGCATCGCAGCAGGCGCATCCACTGACGCCAGGCGCCGCAGAGGCAAACACCCTCTACTTCATAGCCTTCACCACCACCTCGGCATCGAGATCCCGCTCGATCCGGACAAGATCATCCTTCACGCCGGCAAATTCATCGGCCGTGCACATCTGATGCCCAAACGCGGCCCGAAGGTGTCGCCTGACCTGCAAGACCCGCGTGGCAGGATCGAACACGTAGCGAGAAGAAAACTCGAAGAAGCGATCCTTCACCGTGGCATCCGGCGGCACATCCGTCACGCTGGCGAACCTCGGCAGCGTCATTTCCAGCGTCTCATCGAACGCTCCGCCGATACACGCCCAAGGCTGCGTCCTCGAAGGCTCTGCCAGCCACACCTGCACCTGCCCGCCCATTCCGCCGGATAGGCTCGTCAGGGCCGGCACAGCGGTAGTCCCATCGGTCCAGACAAAATGCTCCACTCGCCCCTGCATCGACGTGGAAAAGGGTTCATCAGTGGCGGCCACGTCCCCGGTGCGCAATTGCGCCGTGCCATGCAAGCCAGTCTGCAACAGACGGTTCGCTCCGATCTGTTGCGTACGTTGACGGGTTGCCCGTCTAAACATATTGCGTTCGAGCTCCGCGGTATAGCCGGCATCTTCCACTCGATAAGCGTAGTTCGCCCCCCCGCCTTCATCGACGTCGATTTGCAGGCGCGCCATGCGCTCGCGTAACTGGGTGGCCGGCGTGCGCGCCAACACGCCGTCGTCGACCAGCAAAACCGGCCGGTCCATCACGCTGGGTGGCAAATAACCAAAACCCACGCCACCTGCCGTGGTGTCGGCAAATAGCGATAGCTCAGGAATCCAGACGATTGCATGATTGATCGCGCTTTCTCCGTACCCGGGCACGTCCGGCAAACTGTAGTACGGCCCGAGGTTGAGCAGCACGGCCTCGCTGCGGATGCCCACCGCCGCCAACAGCGCGCTATACAACGCCACGTGATCCTTGCAGTCGCCATAGCGGTTGCGCAGGATATCGATCGACTTATGCGGAATCGCCGCCGTCTCACCGAGAAACAACGCGACGTAGCGGATGTTCAAGCGCATCCAGTCATATAGCACCTGTGCTTTCGCGCGCGGGTCGGTGGCGCGGGCGGTCAGGCTCTGCGCGAGCCGGACGATCGCCGGGTCGCTCATTGTCGCGTCGGCGGCAGGACCGCGATAACGCGCGGCAAAACTTGCGAAGTCCGGCACTGTCGACACCATCAGCCGGTCGCCCCAGTTCGCATAGCCCACCGCGCCCGCTTCGAGCGGCGCATACGGGCCGTGCCGATAGTCGAATTCGTAGCGTGTGCGGCCGTTCGCCGTGACCGGTGGAAGTGCAAGGTAGCCGCGTGCATCGGCATAGAGCGGCACGTCGGCGGGCAGATCGAAAATCAGGCGCTGCATCTCGACGGGGTCGCGCGTCGGTTCGACCAGGTATGCAAATGTGCCGGCCTGCAAGGGCTTCGTGCGCGTCTTGCGAAACGCCAGATGCACGCGCGAGCCGGGCTCCACGCCCGGAAAGATCACCGTACGCAACACCCCGTCTTCGAAACTCGGTGCGCCCGCCGAGCGCGGCTCCTGCACGTCGCGAATCGCCTCCGGGCCGACCGGATGCGCGACGCCATTCGGGTCGATCGTTTCGGCAGCCAGCAATTGCACCTGCTCGATGTCCTTGTTGAACCACACGTAACGTTGCGCGATGTCGTCGACGCCGCTCGTCGTGTTGGCCCGTAAGACCGTGTCGTCGTGTTCTTCAATGGAGCCGTCTTTCTGGATCACGAAGAGGTGGACGTCGCGCTCCGTCGTCGAGGGGGAGAGGTCGTCGCTGGAGGTGCTGGAGATGCTGGAGCCATCGCCACCAGCATGCGCGACGGTTGCGCACGCAACCAGCGCCAACGCGGCGGCCAGCTTCATGCCTGCCGCGCACCGCATCATGTGCGACGCGCCGCGCCCCGCGCGCGCCAGGCACGCGGACTCGACGCAAACTCCGCACGAAACGCGTGATTGAAATTCGATAGATCGTTGAAGCCGCAATCCAGCGCGATATCGACGACCTTCGCGCTATCGTCGTGAAGGCGCAGTGCCGCCGCTCGCAAACGCGCGCGCAGGACATATTGATGCGGCGTCACGCCGGTCACCCGCTGGAACGTGCGCAGGAAATAGAACTCGCTAAGGGCCGCCGCGGCAGCGAGGCGCGTGAGCGTATGCGGCGCGGCAGGTGTGTCGTCGATCAGGCGCACGGTCTGCGCAACGCGTGACCAGGCTGCGGCGCTTGCCGTCCGTTCCGGGCGAGTCAACGCACCAGCCGCATTCAAAACCGCGACGGCCAGCTCGGCCGCGAGTTCGTCCCACACCGCTTCGCCCGTATCCGAAGCGCCGGCACACGCCCGCGCGATCAGTGGTGACAGCGCACGCAGCGACGGTAGGCGTGCGCGCCCGAAGTTCAGATGAGCGCTCGCAATACCCGCATCCGCGGCGAGCCGCTCGAAGTAGGCCGGGGCATAGCGAAACGCGATGCACCGATCGCCGGCCCCATGCCGATGGCCGCATTCGAAACAGTCACCGGTGTTGCCGAGCAGCAGCGCGCCGGGGGTCAGCAACTCACGGCCCGGCGCTGCCCGGTAGCCGAATGAGCCGGCCACCACCATGGCGATGCATACGCCGGCGTGCCGCTCTTCGAACGGCTGGTCGCGCGGGCCGAAGGTGCAGAGGATGTCCGCGACGTCCCAGCCCGCTCCCTCGGCCAACCCACGCGCGGTGGTGCTGCCGCGTGCGCCTTCCCGTGCGCGTTGCGCGAGTGCCTGCTGCAGCGTAACGGCAATTTTCCCCAAGATGCACCTCGGCTGAGTCCGTATCGTGGTTTTAGCACATCGGCGGCCGGTGCGGTTTTGCCGATTCCGGCGATGACCCTTTCATTGAACACCCGAAGGAGCACACACGATGAACATACTGGACCACACCGTCGACCTCAGCTTTTACGCCGCACTGAGCGCGCCCGCGCGCGCCGCCGACATCGACGCCGCCGACGACGTCTACGGCTGGCTGATCGGCAGTTGGGACATGGAGGTCGTGCATTACCGCGTCGACCTCGGCAACGCGCGCCGCCGCGGCGAGATTCATTTCGGCTGGGTGCTGGAGGGCCGCGCCGTGCAGGACGTATGGATCATGCCGCCACGCAGCGAGCGTCACGCCGGGCTAGCAGCCGGCGACGCGATGTACGGCACCACGCTGCGGGTGTGGGACCCGGCTCTGCGGGCGTGGCGCGTGACTTACATCAATCCGCTGAGCGGCCAGCGCGATGAGCTGGTAGGCCGGCGCGTCGGCGACGATCTCGTGCAGATCGGCACGCATGCCGACGGCACGCCGATTCGATGGAATTTCACCGATATCACGCGGGATTCGTTTCGGTGGACCGGGGTCGCGCTCGCGCAGGACGGGGTGACATGGACGCTCGAGGCAGAGTTCCATGCGCGGCGCAGGCCTTCGTCGGCTGGCTAGCCCCAAGGGGTTTTCGTCTGCATGCAACACGGTGACCCCGCCGCGGCAGGTATCAAACCCCTTCCCCAATTTGCCCCAGCAAAGCCTGCAGTCGCTCCACATGCCGCAGCAGCAAATGCCGATGCTTTTCGATCTGCTCCAGCCGGCCCGCGAGGTCGGCTTGAATCGGATCGTCAAGATCGGCGGCGGCGATCACCTCTTCTACTTTCGAGCGCATCGATGCCAGTTCGACCGGCGCCTGACTCAGATGCCGCTCGAAACGCCGCACGTCCTGCATCGCCAGATCGCGGACCTTGCGGAAATGCGCCAGGCGCCGATGCGCTTCGGCATCCAGCGCCTCCTCTTCCAGGCGTTTGCCTGGCCCGGTCTGGCCGAAAATCGGCTCGGGCGGCCGCAGCACCGTCTTCTTGCGCACCGGATGTGCAGTGCCGCGAAAACGCGCAAGCGGCTGTTCGTTGTCGATCGCCTCACGCGCGTTGGCCGGTATGTCCTGTTCCGTATGCGGCACGTTCATCCAGCCATTCGGCAAACCCGTGACCGCCTCGATACCGCGCACGAACTCCTCGCTGAATTCGCGCTTGCCGGACAACATCAATTTCAGGTGGCTCGCGGAAAAGGTCATCATGCGCGCGAGCCGGGTTGCCGCGCCAACCTCGCGAGTCAACAGCACGAGGTTCGCTCGCCATACCGGGAGCAGCAGTTCGTCGGAATCTTCCATCGCTGGGTCTTCCATCTTTTTTGCCCGATGTATGGACGACGCGCTCGCGCACGTCATCGTTCTGAAAGGGTAGCCGTTTCGCGGCGTGGCGCGCAATCCCGAAGCGAACCTATGGCGGCAGTAGATGGGTCGAAATTACACGCTACTGCGCGCCACCGTCCGGGGAGAAAACGTCACGAAGCCCGTCATTTTGAGTGGACCCATGCATTCGGCCAGCGTTCCTGCGCTGAGCGGGCGATCTGTGGCATCCTTTCGGGCCGTTGCGGCACGCCTCGTGCTGTAGCGTTAGCACCACCACGTCGATTAAGGATTTTGTAATGAAGAAAATCATTCTTGCTCTCGCGGCAACCGTAGTCGCCTTCAGCGCGGTCGCTCCCGCCCAAGCTTACGAACATCATCACAAGCAATGCCACAAAGTGCGCGTCCACCATCACTGGGAAAACCGCTGCCGCTAATGGCCCGGTCTCGCCCGCGAGGGTGACATCGAGAGCCCCGCTTATGCGGGGCTTTTTTATGGCCGCCCGGGCTCGCGTACCGGCATGCTGTTCAACGCTCTATAAGTTCTGCGCGAAACCAGCAGCATGCAATCACGGACACATGCTGTTACACCTTTGCAGTGTGCGAGGACACGGAAGCCTCGCGGAACGCGAAGCGCCATGAACGCCGGAGGGAGGATTAGAAGAAAAACAACCGACAGCGCGCCGATCGGGTCGACGCGCGCGACCGGTCAGTCAACCTGCCTTGACACGCTCCAATGCCGTCACCACGAGTGCTTCAAGGACAGGCTCGACCTTCATGGCCAGCGTTTCGTCATACGCATACGGCATCTGCTCTTCCATATACGTAATCTGCGACAACTCGAGCTGTACCGCGTGCACCCCCTTCGAGGGCTGCCCATACTGTCGCGTGATGTACCCGCCCTTGAACCGTCCATTGGCGACAGCGGAATAACCACCATGGCGCTCGACCACAGCGGCCAGTTCCTCGCCCAGGCCAGTCACCGCGCTTGCGCCATTCGACGTGCCGAAATTGAAATCCGGCAGACGCCCTTCGAAGAAACGCGGCACGTGCGAGCGAATCGAATGCGCTTCCCACAACAGCACCTTGCCGTGCTTCGCCTTCAGCGCAGCAAGCTCGCCTGCCAGCGCGTCGTGATAAGGCTTCCAGTAGGCATCGCGCCGGCGCGCGACTTCAGCGTCGGTCGGCAGATGGCCTTCAAGGTACAAGGGTTCCTTGTCGAAGGTATCCACCGGTAACAAACCGGTCGTGTCTTGCCCCGGATACAGATTCGCGCCATCGGGCGGACGGTTCAGGTCGATCACATAACGCGCGTACGTCGGCGACAGAATCGACGCGCCCATGCGCTTCGCAAACGCGTAGAGACGATCAAGGTGCCAGTCGCAGTCGTCTGTGCGTTGCGCGACGGGCGTCATCGTCCCGGCGATATCGGCGGGGATTTGCGTGCCCAGATGCGGGATCGAAATCAGCAGCGGCAGGCTTCCCTGGTGTAGCGAGAAGACCGGCGGCGTAGTTGCAATAGGCGAAGCAGTCATGTCAGTCCGGAATCGAGGGGATCGATAAAAATCGAAGGCTCAGGTGCGTTAGCAATTCACTTGAGCCTTTCACTTCAACGACTCATTTGAGCAGATCATTTGAGCAGGTCGGCGAGCGCCATGCGATAGCGCGCGTACGCGCCCTCCTCATCGCGGTGCCGGCGGTTGTCGACGACCTTGTCGCCGCCCGCGTAGACGTCGCGAATCGGCGTCTCGCCATGCTCGCAGAATACAACGCCCGAGAGCCACGCGTCCGGCGCGTGCTCGGCGATGCTCGAATGAGCCGGGTCGAGCACCAGCCAGTCGGCACGACGACCGGCTTGCAATGCGCCAACCGCGCGGCCCGTCGCCTGCGCGCCGCCTTCGAGCGCGGCGTCGAACAGACGGTCAGCCACGTGCGTGGCCTGCGCCGATGCCAACACGTTGCGCTGACGCCGTGTAAGACGCTGGCCGTATTCGAGCAAACGCAACTCCGCACGCCAGTCGACGCCGATATGGCTATCCGAGCCGACGCCGATGCGCCCTTGCGCGTCGAGATATTCCTGCGCCGGAAAAATGCCGTCACCCAGGTTGGCTTCGGTGGTCAGGCACAAACCGGCAACCGCGCCGCTTTTCGCGAGCGCCAGCGTTTCGTCCGCATCGACATGCGTGGCGTGCACGAGGCACCAACGGTTGTCCACGTCGAATCGATCAAGCAGCCATTGCACCGGCCGTGCGCCTTCGGTTTCGAGGCATGCATCGACTTCGGCGGTTTGCTCGGCGATGTGGATGTGCACCGGGGCGCTTGCATCGATGCCCTGCAGCAATTCACGCAGCGAATCGGCCGATACAGCGCGCAGCGAATGAGGCGCGACGCCGTAACGCAATGCGGCGCTCTCAGGACGCGCCGCGCGCAACGTGCCGAGCAGATCGAGCAGACTCTCCGGCGTATTGATGAAACGCCGTTGATCCTCGCGTGGTGCGCGCGAACCGAAACCGCTGTACTGATACAACACGGGCAGCATCGTCATGCCGATGCCGCTCGCCGAAGCCGCATCCACCACGCGTTGCGCCAGTTCAGCCTGGTTTGCATAGCGGCTGCCGTCCGGCGTGTGATGCACGTAATGAAATTCGCAGACCGACGTATAGCCCACCTTCAACATCTCGATGTACAGCCACTGCGCGATGGACGCGAGCCCGTCCGGTGTGATCCGCGCGGCAAACCGATACATCAGATCGCGCCAGCTCCAGAAGTTGTCGGTCGCGTTCGCGCGATATTCGGTGAGGCCGGCCATCGCGCGCTGAAACGCATGCGAGTGAAGATTCGGCATGCCAGGCAACACGGGGCCGGCGGCTTTCTGAATACCTTGCGGAACGGCCGCCGTATCGGGCGTGACCGACGTAAGCGTGCCGTTTGCGTCCCACTCCAGCAGCACATTGCGGCGCCAGCCGTCAGGAAGATAGGCGTGATCGGCGAATAGTGATGGTTTAGTTTGCGTCATCTCTCAGGCTCTGGCTCAATTCACACTCGATTCACGCCGCGTATAAACGGTCTCGCCCGCGCGCACGACCCGCGCGCACAACGGCCGTCCAATCCAGTAGGCCAGCTCGGCCAGCGACTCGACCGACCACACCGCGAAGTCCGCCGCGCGCCCAGCTTGCAGCGAGCCATGCGACTCCGCTTTGCCGAGCGCACGCGCCGCATGCGAGGTCACGCCTTGCAGTACTTCGGGCACGGTCATACGAAAGAGCGTGGTCGCCATGTTCATCATCAACAGGAGCGATGTGGCAGGCGACGTGCCGGGGTTGCTGTCGGTGGAAATCGCAATCGGCACCTGATAGCGCCGCAACATGTCCAATGGCGGCAACTGCGTCTCGCGGATGAAGTAGTACGCGCCGGGCAAGAGCACGGCGACGGTGCCCGCCTCTTTCATCGCGGCCACGCCCGTTTCGTCGAGGAATTCGAGGTGATCCGCAGAGAGCGCATGGTGGCGTGCCGCCAATGCCGCGCCGCCGCCGTTCGACAACTGCTCGGCATGCATTTTCACCGGCAGTTTGTAGCGCTCCGCCGCTTTGAACACCCGCTCGCTTTGTTTCAGCGAAAAACCAATGCGCTCGCAGAATACGTCGACGGCGTCGATCAGGCCTTCGTCGGCGAGCGCGGGCAGCATCGTGGTGCAGACTTCGTCGATATACGCATCGGCTCTTCCCGCGAATTCAGGCGGCAATGCGTGCGCGCCGAGAAACGTCGTGTAGACCGTCACCGGATAGCGCTCGCCCAACTGGCGCGCGACGCGCAGCATCTTCCGCTCGCTGGCGAGATCGAGGCCGTAGCCGGATTTGATTTCAACCGCCGTGACGCCGTCGGCGAGCAGCGGCTCGAGCCGCGCCGCGGACTGGCGAAACAGCGAATCTTCATCCGCGGCACGCGTGGCGCGCACCGTCGAGACGATGCCGCCGCCCTGCCGCGCGATTTCTTCATAGCTGACACCGGCGAGGCGCTGGGCGAATTCATCCGCGCGCTGGCCGCCATACACCAGATGCGTATGGCAATCGACCAGCCCCGGCGTCACCCACGCGCCGTGCAGATCTTCGCGCGGCCATGTGGCGTAGTCAGCGGGTAATTCGGAGGCTGCGCCGAGCCATGCGATCTTGCCGTCTTCAACGGCAATCGCGGCGTCGGGCAGCGTGTGTTGGGGATCGCCCTGGGGGCAAAGTTTCAGGTGATGCCAGACGGTTTGCTTCATCGCGTGCTCTTTGCAGCTCGTTGCGTGTCCGTGGGGGTTCGCGGCGCGCTTCGCCAGGCCTGAGCCAAAATTTAAGCGCGCACGCGAACCGTCGTCATCATTGCGTGTAGCGGATGCTGATCGCGAGCAGTGCGCCCGCGCCCTCAATCGTGCATGACAGCGCGTTCGGCGTGTCGATGCGCAGCGTGTCGCCGGTTTCAAGCACTCGCGGTTGAGCGTCGCCACCCAGCGTGACCGACACCGAACCGCTTGCGCAGAACAGCAGCCCCACGTCGGCGGACAAAGTGTGCTGCGTATCGCCACGCCATACTTCGGCCTCGCCCACCGCTGCGCTTCGGCGCACCATCAGGTTGAAGTCGCGGGTAGCACCGTCGACGAGGCGCGCGTCGATTTGCGCTTCACCAGCAAAACGTGCGATGTCGAGCGGCTGCGTCAACGCATGCGTGTTCGTACTGTTCCCCTCAGACGCTTCATCGAGCAACATCCCCGCGCCGGACAACAACACCAGCGTGCGATCGATGCCCGCGAACCGCGAGAACGGCCCCGCTTGCGCCACATCGGCGATGCTCACGCGCCACACGAACGCATCGAGCCCCGCGCCCGCGGGGAACGCCGCCACCTCACGCGTGACGCCGCCGCCGTTCTTCCACGGCGCCGCCACGAGGTCGGCGCCGCGAATCAGCGCCGTGGTTGCCATGCTATCGACAACCGCCACGATCAACGGCCCAGCATCGGCAGATTCAGGCCTGCCTCGCGCGCCGTTTCCTGGGCGAGTTCATAGCCTGCATCCGCGTGACGCATCACACCGGTGGCCGGATCGTTGAACAGCACGCGGCCGAGGCGCTCTTTAGCGGCATCCGTGCCGTCGGCCACGATCACGACGCCCGCGTGCTGGCTGAAGCCCATGCCCACCCCGCCGCCATGATGCAGCGAGACCCACGACGCGCCGCCTGCCGTATTCAGCAGTGCGTTGAGCAAGGGCCAGTCGCTGACGGCGTCCGAGCCGTCTTTCATCGATTCGGTTTCGCGATTCGGGCTTGCCACCGAACCGGTGTCGAGGTGATCGCGGCCGATCACGATCGGCGCCTTCAGTTCGCCGTTCCTGACCATTTCGTTGAACGCCTGGCCCAGCCGATAGCGATCCTTCACGCCGACCCAGCAGATTCGCGCCGGCAGGCCCTGGAACGCGATGCGTTCGCGCGCCATATCGAGCCAGTTGTGCAGATGCGGATCGTCAGGGATCAGTTCCTTGACCTTCGCATCGGTCTTGTAGATGTCTTCCGGATCGCCCGACAGCGCGACCCAGCGGAACGGGCCCTTGCCTTCGCAGAACAGCGGGCGAATATACGCCGGCACGAAACCCGGGAAATCGAAGGCGTTTTCGACGCCCATTTCCAGCGCCATCTGACGAATGTTGTTGCCGTAGTCGAGCGTGGCCGCACCGCGTTCCTGCAGCGTCAGCATCGCTTGCACCTGCTTGGCCATCGACTGCTTGGCCGGCGTGATGATGCTGTCCGGCGCCGTCTTCTGACGTTCGCGCCAGTCTTCGACGCGCCAGCCTTGCGGCAGATAACCGTGAATCGGATCGTGCGCGCTGGTCTGATCGGTCACGCAATCCGGCGTGATGCCGCGCGTCACGCATTCAGCGAACACGTCGGCGGCATTGCCCAGCAGACCGATCGAGACCGGCTTGCCTGCCTTCTTCGCTTCGTCGAGCATGGCGAGCGCTTCGTCGAGCGTCTTCGCCTTCTTGTCGACGTAACGGGTCTTCAGACGGAAGTCGATACGCGTCTCGTCGCATTCCACCGCGATCATCGAGAAGCCGGCCATCGTCGCGGCCAACGGCTGCGCGCCGCCCATGCCGCCCAGGCCGCCCGTCAGAATCCAGCGCCCTGACGGATCGCCGTTGAAATGCTGGTTCGCCACCGAGAAGAACGTCTCGTAAGTGCCCTGCACGATGCCCTGGCTGCCGATGTAAATCCAGCTGCCCGCCGTCATCTGGCCGTACATCATCAGGCCCTTGCGATCGAGTTCGTGGAAGTGTTCCCACGTCGCCCAATGCGGCACCAGATTCGAATTGGCCAGCAGCACGCGCGGGGCGTCCGCATGCGTGCGGAACACGCCGACCGGCTTGCCCGATTGAATCAGCAGCGTCTCGTCTTCGTTCAGGTCCTTCAGCGACGCGAGAATCTGATCGAAGCAATCCCAGTTACGCGCGGCACGGCCAATGCCGCCGTACACGACCAGCGCGTGCGGATGCTCGGCGACTTCCGGGTCCAGATTGTTCTGGATCATGCGGTACGCGGCTTCCGCAATCCAGGTCTTGCAGGTCTTTTCCGCGCCGCGCGGTGCGCGGATCGTGCGGGTCGGGTCCAGACGCGGGTCGATGTGTTTGGGGTTGTTCATGGTGGCCCTCGGAATGCTCGAAAAGGTTCGGGAGATAGTCGGAAAATGAGTCGGAAAATGAGTCGAAAAAAGCGGCGAAATCAAAAATGTCCGGTGAAGCGATAGCGGCTGCCGGGATGCCAGAGATTGGCAATCGAAGCGACCTGGCTTTGCGACCACGTGCGCCGATGCAGCACAAGGCAAGGCTCGAGTTCATCCATGGTCAGCAACTCGCGCGTATCGGCATCCGCGGCCAATGCCTCGATGCGGTACTCGACGCGCTGCAACGGAGCCACGCGCACCAGATACTGGTTCGGCGTGGTGTTCGTGAAGTCCTGCAACGCATACTCGGGCGCGACCGCCGGGTTGACCCAGCGCTCTTCGAGTTGCACCGGCTCGTCGTTTTCGAAATGCAGCACGCGCGAATGAAACACCGGGCTGCCCGCGCTCACCTGCATTTCCTCGGCGAGCGCTTCGTCGGCGATGCTCGCGCCGATGTGCAATACGTTCGCCTGATAGCGATGACCGCGCGCGACGATTTCGTCGGAGATGCTGCGGATCGCCACCAGTGTCGATTCGTACTTGGGACGCGCCACGAACGTGCCCGAGCCCTGCACGCGCGTGAGGACCTGCTCCGAAGTCAACTCGCGCAACGCGCGGTTGACCGTCATGCGCGCGACGTTGAATTCGCGCGCGAGCTCGTTTTCGGAGGGCACCTGGTCGCCTTCAGCCCATTCGCCCGCATGAATGCGGCCGAGGATGAAGTCCTTGATGCCCTGGTAGGCCGGTGCGTTCATTGGCTTGATTTGCGCGCTTGAAAGGTGGTGTTGGAGCTTACTGTTCGGACGCGAACGAGAACGGGCTCAGCTTCGCGATCGTGCCGTTTTGCACAAGCCGCGTGACAGCCGCGATATCCGGTGCGAAATAGTGATCGAGCTCGTAATGCGCGACATCCTTGCGCACCGCGTCCATCACTTTCTGCAGGCTCGGGCTGGTCTTGTGCGGCGCGCGCAGATCGACGCCTTGCGCAGCGGCGAGCAACTCG
Source organism: Paraburkholderia sp. IW21 (assembly GCF_041321145.1). Taxonomy (NCBI): domain Bacteria; kingdom Pseudomonadati; phylum Pseudomonadota; class Betaproteobacteria; order Burkholderiales; family Burkholderiaceae; genus Paraburkholderia; species Paraburkholderia sp. IW21. The sequence goes on from NZ_JBGGWA010000003.1 coordinate 539,764, forward strand.
ATCGACAGGATGTTCGCGACGTTTTCGGCGATGTCGCCGAGCTTGCGGGCAGCGAAGGTCGCCATCGAAACGTGATCTTCCTGGTTCGCGGACGTCGGCAGCGAATCGACCGAAGCCGGATGCGCGAGCGTCTTGTTCTCGGAGGCGAGCGCCGCAGCGGTCACGTGAGCGATCATGAAGCCCGAATTCACCCCGCCGTCGCGCACGAGGAACGGCGGCAGGCCCGACAGCGTCGCGTCGATCAGCAATGCGATGCGACGTTCGGCAAGCGCGCCAATCTCGGCGACGGCAAGCGCGAGGTTGTCGGCCGCGAAGGCGACCGGCTCGGCGTGGAAGTTGCCGCCCGACAGCACTTCGCCCGTGTCCGGAAAAATCAGCGGATTGTCGGAGACGGCGTTCGCTTCGATCAGCAGCACGTCGGCTGAGTGACGCATCTGGTCCAGGCACGCGCCCATCACTTGCGGCTGGCAGCGCAGGCTGTACGGGTCCTGCACCTTGTCGCAATCGGCGTGCGAGACATTGATGCCCGAGCCTTGCAGCAGCGAACGGTAGGCCGTTGCCGCGTCGGTCTGACCTTGATGGCCACGCAGTTCGTGAATGCGCGCGTCGAACGGCTTGACCGAACCCGCTGCTGCGTCCACCGACAGTGCGCCCGCCACCAGTGCGGTGCGATACAGGTCTTCGATCGCGAACATGTTGTAGAGCGCGAGCGCGGTCGACGCTTGCGTGCCGTTCAGCAACGCCAGGCCTTCCTTCGCTTGCAGCGTGAGCGGCTTCAGGCCGACCAGCGCGAGACCTTCGGTGGCCGGCATGCGCTCGCCCCTGGCGAACACTTCGCCGACGCCGAGCAAGGCTGCCGACATATGCGCGAGCGGCGCGAGGTCGCCCGATGCGCCGACCGAACCCTTGACCGGGATCACCGGCAGAACGTCGGCGTTGTACAGCGTGATCAGCGCTTCCATCACTTCGCGGCGAATGCCCGAGTGGCCGCGGCCAAGGCTCGACAGCTTCAGCGCGATCAGGAGACGCACGACCGGCCGCGACATCGGCTCACCCACGCCGACCGCATGCGACAGCACCAGATTGCGTTGCAGCAGTTCGAGCTGGTCGTGCGGGATGTGCGTGCTGGCAAGGCGCCCGAAACCCGTGTTGATGCCATAGGCCGGTTCACCCTTCGCGGCGATATCGGCAACGGCTTGGGCACAGGCGTCGATGGCGGCGTGGCTGGCGGGATCGAGTTGCAGCGCGACGTGTTCGCGAGCGATCTGGCGCAGTTGCGGGAGGGTCAGGTGGCCGGGCTTCAGAATCATCATGATGTTGTGTCCTGTCTTGTCTATACAATCTGAGTGAAGTCTAGCGGTGGCGTCTTGTATATACAACTTGTTTTTGCAGCTTCTGGCTTAGGGGTTTCCATTAGGGCAGGACGTTTGCGCGGCATACGCATCGCTTCGGGCAGGGCTGAACGTGACACAGCGCTCCGCGCCGCCGCTGCTTCTCATTGACGCCAACTTGTATATACACGTTCAAATTCCGCCTCGACAAGCTGACAAAAAGATTCGGCGCGCCGTGGGGGCGCAGCCGAAGCCGCGCGGAGGATTACTTAGAGAGTTATAGGAGAGCGCACTGAGGGCGCAAAAAAAGCCCGCGCACTCATACGAGCACGAGCCGCGGAGTTTTTCCAACCGCACTACCCGCGCAGGACTCGTTAGAGCCTCACCCGCGCTGCGATGAAATCCAGGAAACACTGCACGCGCCCCGCCAGCGTCGCGCTCTGGTAGTAGACCGCGCTCACCGGCTGCCGCTCGTCCACCAGTACGTTGCCGAGAATCGGCACCAGCCGCTGTTCGCGTACGTCGGCCGCGGTCATGAAGTCGGCAAGACAAGCGATGCCCCATCCCGACAGTGCCAGTTGCCGCAAGGTCTCGCCGCTCGATGCGGTGATCGCCGGCTCGATCTTCAGCGACGCGGACTCGCCTTTTCCACCCTCACGCAACGGCCAGCGATTCAAATGCTCCGGCGCCGTGAAGCCGATCAGGCGATGCGCGCGCAACGCTTCCACCGAACTGGGCACGCCGTATTCGGCGAGATACGCCGGACTTGCGACCACCCTCAATTTGCTGCTGCCAAGGGCACGCGCATGCAAGGTCGAATCCTGCAAGGCGCCGATGCGGATCGCGATATCCACCTTCTGTTCGAGCAGATCGACGATCCGCTCGTTGCTCGACAACGCCAGACGAATCTCTGGATACAGCGCAGAAAAGGCCTTCATATGGGGCGCCACGCAATGGAGCATGAACGGCGACGCCGCATCGACACGCAAACGCCCCGAGGGCCGCTCACGACCACGAGTGACGGATTCCTCGGCCTCTTCCATGGCGTCGAGGATCGCCCGCGCCCGCCGCAGGAACGCCTCGCCCTCTTCGGTCAGATGCAGACGGCGGGTGGTGCGCCGCACCAGCGCGGTGTCCAGTTTCTTTTCCAGGCGCGTGAGCGCACGGCTCACGCCTGAGACCGTCTGCTGCAATTTCTCGGCTGCCGCAGTGATCGAACCGCAGTCGATCACGGTGACGAACACCAGCAACTCGTCGGTAGAAGTCTTCATTGTTGATTTCGAATCAAGATTGATTTGAGACTAACACGCTTTTTGCGAGAATCAGGACGGCGGATACTGCGTGCATGTCATCGTATTTCCACCAGGGAGAACGTCTTGAAGATTTTCATTACAGGCGCAAGCGGCTTTATCGGCGGTTCGATCGCGGCGCACCTCGTGCGCGCCGGCCATCAGGTGCGTGGTTTGATCCGCAAGCCCGAACACAGCGCTGAGCTGCAGCGCCTCGGCATCGAACCCGTGATCGGCACGCTTGACGACCGCGAACAGCTGATCGCCGAAGCGAAAGCCGCCGACGCAGTGATCAACGCGGCTAGCAGCGACCATGAAGGCGCAGTGAAAGCGCTGATCGAGGGCCTTGCCGGTTCCGGCAAGCCGTTTCTGCATACGAGCGGTTCGAGCATCGTCGGCGATGCGTCGGGCGGCGAAGCGGGTGACGCACGCATCTATCACGAAGACAGCCTGCCCGAACCGACTGCGGATAAAGCGGCACGCGTCGCCATCGATCAGTGGGTGCTCAACGCGGCGCGGCAGAACATTCGCTCGGCGGTGCTGTGCAACACGCTGATCTACGGCCATGGCGCCGTGCCGGGCAGCGCGAGCGTACAGTTGCCGCGGCTCGTGCGTCAGGCGCAAAAGAGCGGCGTGGTGCGGCATGTGGGCAGCGGCGGCAACATCTGGTCGAACGTGCATATCGACGACGTCGCCGAACTCTATCGCCTTGCGCTGGAGAAGACGCCGGCGGGCACTTTCTACTTTGTCGAAAGCGGCGAAGCATCGTTTCGCGACATGAGCGCCGCGATCGCCCGCGTGATGAAACTGGGCGAGCAAGACTGGCCGCTCGAAGAAGCGCAAAAGGAGTGGGGCTACGAAATGGCCTCGTACGGGCTCGGTTCGAACAGCCGCGTGCGCGGTGAGCGCGCGCGCAAACTGCTCGGCTGGCAGCCCAAATTCACGTCGGTGATCGACTGGATCGAGCACGAGATGACGTCCCCCAAGGGGACTTCCTTCGGGGCGCCCCCCAAGGGGACTTCCTTCGGGGCGCCCCCCAAGGGGACTTCCTTCGGGGCGTCCCCCAAGGGGACTTCCTTCGGGGCGTAATTTGTGTAAGCACGGCCGTTGCGAATCCGTAAGCTCAACTCGCTAGAATCCGGCTCACGTAATAGCGCGATTCGACGATACGAGTCGCGCGTGAGCCCGGATTTGATCGATGAACTTGGCCCTGAATCTCGACTGGCTGACCAATCTGCTGGCGATTCTTTTCGTCACGGCGTGCCTGTACGATTCACGCTACGACGAGTACGGCACGTTGACGCTGTCAGCGGCCGCGATGGGACTCGTCGTGATGGCGATCGAACAGTTCCTCAAGCCCGCTTTCGACATGGCGTTGTGAGCGGCGCCATTCGAGTCGGGCCGACGTTTCATGAGTTCGCTTCGCAGCGTTGATCACAATTTCGCAGCGTTGATCACATCTTCGCTGAGGTCTCCCCAAGGCGTCGACGCATGCCACTCCTTCACCTCATAGCCCGGTAGAGACAATTTGTCCCCGACAGCGGGATCGATTTCAATATATTCGCCGTTGTGTTTCGCAATCACGCCCTGCACTGTCTCTTCGGCCGTTCCGCGCACATTGTCCAGGGTGATCAGCGTGACAAGGTGAGTAATCGGCACGCGTGTTCCGGATGCCGCTTCGCGACCTGGCGTGACCGTCACATCGGATTCGGATTCGGATTCGGATTCGCTGAGCCGCAACTGGTCCGCAACCGAAGGATTCCGCGACTGATCCATCGTCAACGTTGCAGCCTCGCCGAGCGGCCGGCATACGCACAGATGGACACGCTTGTAGTTGGGCCCGACGTCGGCAACTTGACGACGCACCTCGTCGATCGACATGCGCGCGCCGGTCGGCGAATCAACGGCAATACTCAGGATGTCGGCACCTTGCACCTCGGCCCCGGCACGGCCGGGAATGAGCGCCATTTTCTGGATTTCAAGGTCGTCGTACTCGTAGTGCGTCACGGTATATTCGGACACTTTGCTGAGCGCGGCACCGGTCGGCGTGTTCTTTTCCTGGCCGCCGGCATAGTCAAGGACAGACTGACTTGATGCCCCAATGGGATGCGTCCACGTGCCGCTCGGCGAGAGCTGAAACTCGCTGGATTTAAATCCGGCGACGCCCCCTGAATCATCGCCTTCAGTACCGAACCGCGAGGTGCTTCTCATCAGAAAAGCCAGATTCCGATCGACAATACGATAGGTGCCAGGCCGATAGAAAAGCAGTGTCATCACATTGGAATCAGGGGTGCCCCCACTCGACACGCCAAGCCTTGTTGTGTCCAGTTCGCCGGCGCTCACGATGATGTCGTCCGGTGGATTATCAAGCGGCTTCTCTCCCGCCCGCCAAACGGTCATGTGCCTGGATTTTTTTCCTGTTTCGGCAATGCCCACCTCGACATCGCTGCCTAAATCCAGAATCTTGTATTCGCGCTGCGCGGCGGATCGCAACGCGCCCACGACCTCGACTTCCACACGGATAGTCGACGGATTCGGCGTGGCCGGACGAGGCCCGGACGGGGGAAGCGCCGGCGGTGCGCCGCCCGCTGGCTTCGCGGGCGCAAGGATTGCCAATCCGCTCAGCAAGTCCTCGTCCTCGGCCGTCAGGCGCCTGAAGGCCGAGGGGTTCGAACGCAGCTCATGCAATGCGTATAGCGTTCGCGCCGTACGTATATTGCCATCGCCATAGGGACGACCACGGGCCATGGCGGCAAACAACAGATCGCCGCCGCCAGCGGACACCGTGCTGATATCGTTGAGTCGCCGCCGCAAAAACTCGTCGGCGATGTCGAGACTCATGAACGTCGGATCATCCGCCGTTCTGAAATGTCGAGGCACTTCGCCTGCGGCCGGCCGATAGACGTCGTGATGAATCGACTCAATCACAGATTTGTCGAATAGATCGGCCGATTTGAATTTTTGCAACGTATTAACCATATCGCCGACCGCACGCCTGTCAGAACGATTGGCGCCCAGAATCCATTCTGCGGCAGCCTCGTCGACAGAAGCCCCTTCTTCCAACTGCCGGGTCAGCTTGAGCGGATTTTTTTGCAATGACTTCAGGTGTGCCTGCGCCTCCTTGTACCTGAGCAGATCGTTGGCAATTCGAACGCGAAGTTTTTCCAGATCGACGTCATGGGTCGCTCCCCACGAAAAACGGGTCTTTTCCACACCATCGAAATCGAACCGCAGGCTCTTACCGACAGATCGTTCCAATACATCACCGCCGACCAGATAAGCCAGCTCGATAAACTCCGGAAGTTTGGCCGAACGCTGAATCAGCAGATTGACCTTTCCTTGATCGTCCGCCCGTCGCCAGGCGACATTCAAGGCCATATCCTGCAGATTACGTTGGATGACGCGACCCACCGCAGGTGTCTGCGGCACATTGAAATCGAATAAAAGCGCCGCCTCCGCGTTTTGCACCCTGTCCGCCTTCCATTTTCCGAAGGCAGCCTTAAATTCAGTGAATTTCTCAGGATTTCGCTTGAACTGCGTCACGTACTGGACGAAGGTTGCGTAAGAGTCTGCATTGTTAGCCGCCGCGCCCGGGTCCAAGGGAAGTCTGGCCAGTGCGGTCAGATCGTGTTTCTTGTCCGCCCGTAAAATTCCAATATAGGCATTGTCAACCGTGCTCAACTCCCCGGTTTTCCCGGTGGCATGGGTCATTTCATGAACGATGACCCTCCCCATATATGCCTTTCCCAAGTCATCCCTGCTTTTGATGAAATTCACCCCGGTTTCATAGGCATTCACATAGGTGCCGGGTTCTTTATCCTGAACCACGTCCTGATACTTCCACTGATCGAGTTCCGCGACTGTTGTGCTGCTACTGGCCGCCGGCCCCTCGGGTCCCGCACTGGCCTTGGTGTTGTAATAACTCACATGCGCGGCCGGATCGAACTTCCTGACGCGCTTTCGGATGATTTCCAGGTTGCTTGCCAGCTTCTCAATGAGTTGCGGACGCGCAAATTTGTCCAGCCATTGCCTGCCCCACAGACACTCCGCGATCGTGGCAACCATCTCGCTATCCAAGCCGTTTTTCAGCGCAGCCTGCGCGACATCCAGGTGTTCCAACGCCCCGCGCTGACCATTTTTCATGAACTGCGTCATTTGACTCAGCGGCTGGCCGGTCAACAACGTCTGCCGCGCACGCACGGGGGCCCCACCCTTACCCGCCAGATCGAGATGTCTCACCCACGCTCCGTTACCGCTTCGCCTGACCGGCGGCGCATAGCCTGAAGTATTGCTGGGATTGATCACACGCCAGGTACGCGCGTCGTCATCCCACTTCACCCGAAATACCCCGCCGTCCTGATTGCGGATGTAGCACTCGACAGGCAGCGAAGTAGACGTTCCGGGCTGAGGGATCCGATAGATACCCGCTGAATCGGGCGTGACGCCTTCAAGACTGACATTTGCCCGCCAGTTGGCATTCAATCCACCATAATTCCCTAAATCCGGTTCATACCAGGCAGGCGAACTCAGGACAACCGTACCGCTTTCCGTTTTATCGACGTCGAATACGAATGTCCGGTCATTGTATTTTTTCGCCTTCTTGAGACTGTAGAAATCCTTATATTTTACTAATTTCGATTTCGTCCCTTCCTGGTGGCGCCTGAACCATTCCTGCTCCAGCATCACAGTCTGGCCGCTTCCCTTAACCGATTCCATCGAAATTGGCGTAGGATCGATAACGTACTTCACATTATCCAGATCGATGACCGTGACAAGGTGATCGATTCGCGAGTCTGGATGCAAACGATCCCACTGATTGATGGACCTGAATTTTATCGAGAAACTCTGATCGCGATTCAAGTCCGGTAATAATTTTCCGGATGTTTTCATATTATCCAACTCTGCCGCTGTCTCAAGCGAAGTCTTTCCTCGAAACCGGGCGTCCCGTAGCACGCCGCCGACACACGACATGGATTTTTCTATGTTTGCATTCACCCTAACCCGAGCTTCGTGATCAAGCTTTCTGTTCCATTCAAGTGACGACAACGATCCAGATTCGCCCCGCGCTCTATTTCTTAAAATATTGGTCGATTTTCCGGAATTCTCGCTCGCCATCCATGAAATTAATTTCCGGTAACTCGGCGACGATCTGATTTTTTTTGTGATTCCGCTTAACCCATACGGGGCTCCTGTCAATGCAGCCTCAGACATGAGACTTATAGCAGCATCCCATAAATACGAATCCTGCTCTTCTGGATCGTCCTCTATAATCGCCCTTCCAATTGCCGGCCCCGCCTCCGTTACCAAACCAATCACAAAGCCGGCTAACGGGCCTAAAGGCAACGAGAAAATCGCCGCAGCAATGGCGAACACCTCCAGCCAGTCCAGGGCAGTCTGCCAGTCAATCTCACTCCTTGATTTGGCGAGCAAATCAGCTTCCCGGTATAATCTCGTAAGAAAATTCTGATAAAAAGAAAATGATGACGAATCGATCTGGTGATAGGTCAGCCTACTCGACAATTTCGCGTCTTCATCGAAACTGATCGGAATTACGGCTCCAGTCGGATAGCGGCCAAATTTATCGTAAATCCAGGCGGCCGAGGTATCCACACTGTGTCCTAGCATCCAGTGCGCCAATTCTTTGTCCAGCTTGAATTTTTCTTCGACATCCTTTAAAGAAAGGAACTCTTTCAGGGAGTCGTCAAGCAAGGACAGGATGTTAATCCGATCATTCTCATTCCTATACATCAAAAGTCCGGCCAGCTCGAAACCGGAATACTTGATCCAATGCAGCCGCCCCGGCTGGTCGAGAAGCGGCTTTATCTTGGAAACCATGACGGCATCAAACGCTTCTTTTATTTGCTTCATCTCCATCAGGCTGCTTACCTCGCCTTGGTACTCAGACTGAAAATCCCGGGCCAGCAGACGCTCTACCACTGGTCCCAGGCGCGCATCGGACACTTTCATGTCCCTCGTGGAGTTCAGTTTTCTCAGCGAAATCTCCCCAAGCCGATACTCATTTTCCACGGTGAAAATGTGTTTGGAGGGGAACATTTGAGAAATCGGAGCAGGTTTCATTTCGGTTGTCGACACGACAACCCGCGTATCGATATTGACGTCCCCCGTTATGCCGAGTTTCGCCGCCTCACGCCGGATCGCATTGTCGACATATTTGACAATGCCGCCGATCTTGACCCCCTTCAAGGTTGCCTGGTAAGCGCGAATCCGGTCGGCATTAGCCACGATCTTCTTCGCCTCACTCATTTCATTGGAAATAGCCAGGATTTTTCCTTTTAGCTCATCCCCAAGAGCGACCGGCCATTTAATTTCAGCATTTCTGTTTTTATAATTCGCATGTTTCAGATGAAGACCCATAACTATTTGTTCAATACTAAACAGCGCAACCCTTTTTTCATTCTCGCATGCGTAGGTCACGGCAATTATCTGATCGATTTCGTTGCCTGGCCCAACGATTTCCCTTATACGTCCTTTTATAAAAACCGAGTCCTTGCAATCCTTTTCGCTGCCTGGATATGTGAAATCTCGCGCGCCCGGTTTCGAAAGGGCTTTTGAGGCTCGCTCCAGATATCCAGCCACTTTTGTGATTCTGTCTATTAACTCTGCATCAACTGACTTTTCGGCATCATCCTTCTCCTCTGCGCTGCGAGCCTCATCCCATAGAAGCTTTCCATCGTAATATTTAAATGTCCCCTCCACCCCCTCGATAATCAACTTGATAACCCCGTCTTCGCCAATGAAGCCCACGGCGCCGTCCCGCGTCGACACACTGTCAGAAAGCATGGCAGCTTCCAGAGTAGTCTTCAGGAGGTTGCAGTAAAATTCAATTTCCTTATCCGAGAGCCCTTCGCCGTGCAAGAGGTAGCGCAGGTAGCTTCCGGGTATTTTTATTTTCCAGAACTCATTTAACTCCTGAAATTCTCTCTGGCTGACCAGCGCCGCATAATAGCTCAGGGTCCTGTCGTTGTATTTATCCAGCAACACCTGCAAGATGAAATTTCGCAACTGATTAAGCATCAGGAGCATTCTAAAATCGGTGAAATTGTCGAAAGCAATTATTACTGAAACAATGTACCTCTGCATTTTCATCAGCATCAGATCGAGTTCAGCCAGCAGGGCAAAATCGTCACCCAGCCGGCCTACCACGCCCTGCTTACTTAAAATGTGTGGGAGTAGACGAGCCGTCAAATTTTCGAAGAATATTTTCAGCGGACCTTCTTTACCGAGTCGCCCACTCAGAGCCAACAGATATTCCTTTATTTTTTCCTCGGAACTCTCCAATGCGCCCTCGGAAAGCACCCTTCTTGATTGGCGAGCATGTCCGCCTGAAAGTAAGTCTTGAAACTCTGGAATTGACGTGACATCAATGAACTCCAGCTTGCCCAGTATCCTGTCAATGGCGGCATCCAGGTCGTCGCACAAAAAGTACTTTTCAACAAAATAAGCGGTTAGACCGGCCCCCATCATCACCGCCGCGCCAACCGCCAGCTCGCCACGATATTTTTTCAGAAAATGACGCGCGCCTCCGGTCGATGGAGGCTCATGATCGTCGGCCGCATTGTCTACCAGCTTCTGCGCCGCCTCTGGTATGTCCTCACCTACTTTCGCATCTGCTTTTCGGTCAGTGCTGCCATCGATTTTTACTTCGATCAAACCGGCATCCATCGCCGCGTCAGGCGCCTCATTTTCTACAGAGCCGAACCTCGGGGACAGCACTTTATAGGCCGCCCACGTTGTCGCCAGCCAGTAAGCCGCCAGCGACAGCCCTGCGAGTATTTTTTCGCGCTTTGCCTGCTCATCGCCCCAAATGACAGGCCGCGTATCAGGTATCGACGACAGGCCGGATGGCGCTGCGGCGGCTAGCTCATCCGGCCGTACAGTGTTTGCTGCTGAGCTCGTTGTCTCATCTGGAATGTTTCCGCCACGGTCGAGGGCTTCCAGAACCATCAGACACGCAAAGGTCACGCCCAATTCTTCGCTGTTCGGCGGCATTTTCTTGAATGCAAAGACAGCGAGGGCGTCGACATAATCGGAGATCACATCTTGCAACGACGCCAGGGGTTGGGCGAGATACCGCGCGAGCGCCACGGTCGCCTGGGTGCGCCGGGCAGTCGCCGCGTCAATAGCATCAAGCGCGCCGCCGGTTGGCGCGTTGTCAGTTCGAGGGCGCTCCTCGCCGCGGGGCGTGACCCGCAGTCCTGGTGAGCGCAACGTGCCCAACACACTCGCCATGGCACTCGATAGGGTTCCAGATACGCTGAGCATTGCGTGCGTACCGAGACGGCAAGCAAGCGCCTCTATCCGGGCCGCCAAGCCTTCTATCGCGGGATGGCTGCTTTGCCTCGAACGCTCGACGACAACGTTCAACCACGTAATCCACGAGTCGGTAGGGGGCAGCGTGCCTAGCTCCTCTCTCAGCGCGATCAACCCCGGCAATAGCGGCCACACAGTCAGAAGCGCGTCGATCACTACCTCGCCGCCATCGGGGAGATAGCATTGCAGAATTTTTACGACCCCCTGCAACGCCTCGGGGTCCTCAATGGCATCCTGCCGCGTCAGTATCTGATAGAACTGCCAGGCCAGGCACACCTCCAGGAAACGATCAAAGTACCAGCGGGCATGGGGATTCCTGATTGTCTCCTGCACCAACCACGCGGCTGTTTCCTCCCAGCTCCAGTCCCTCTTTATCGCCGGCAGTTTTCTTATAATTTCGGCAACGGATAACGCATAAGTGATATCCACGCCGGTTATCGAAGTGATCAACGCGGGTTTATCTCTGACGTAGTGCGCTGCCTCGTCGACAAAATATTGCGCCGTCTCCCGCCACGTCATGCCGACGGGAATGTTCATATACCAGTCGTACACGCCCGCACCAACCTTCGCCGCCGGCGAGAACGGCGCCAGCAGAGAAACCATGTTCCTCGTTTTCACCGGGCCAAGCAGAGCCGATGCGAGCATTCTCGCCTGTTCGAACCGGCTGACGTCCTGTGCGGTGAGTCTGGTTAAGAAGTCGATTATCGGTAATGTTTGATCGCTGCCACCCACTGCCCGGCTCATGCCCTCCACGACAGGCCGAAGCAGCGTACCTTCGGTAATTTTCCTTGCACTGGGTGAACTTTCCAGACTCGCTATCCAGCGCAGTTTTTCCAGGGAACCGGCTTCGTCAGGATAATCGCCGAGCAACTTGACCACAGCCTGCGGAGTAGTCAACAAAGCCAGCCACTGAGGCCCGAGGAAAGGCGACAACGCCTGACGAACTTCATCGACCTCCAGAATCTGTACCAGCCAGCCGAGCTTTTCCGTGTGCGTCCCATTGGTGGGGAAATCAGCACATGGATTGCCCACGCCAGCGTATAGCAACTCAATTCTCTTTTTTACATCCGCAGCGAGACTGACCAGCGAAGTTAAGCTCTCTGGCGCCAGCTCATTGATCAACTGATCGGACGCGACCAACTCTAAATAGTCGCTAAAACCGGCCCCGTCCTCAAGGCTATTCAGCTTCGCTAGAAACTCGAATGTCTGCGCACTCCTGTCGAGGATCGTCAGGAACTGCTCGCTCCGCTCTCTCGATAAAGCTGATTGCACCGCGCCACTATTCAGTACGCCCCGAATCTCGGCGATCACGCCTCTCACGTTTGTTTCGCCATACTCACCCTGTGCGATATCAAGCAAACGCTCCACTTTGGACGTCAACTTCAACCCCTGTTGCAACGATCTGATGTTTTCCGGCACCCACTCTTCGTAGCAGGAAATAATCTTCGCCATTTCGGTGAAGCGTTGCAGAAGACTTAGATTTGCATCCTCGTAAACCGCTGACAACTCGGCATTTAACTTTCTTGCAAAGCGGTATTGCGTCGACAATACCCGCTGTTCGACAGACAGGCCTGACATCAGCCCGGCGACAGTCTCTTGTTGAATCCTGCAAGCGAGCGTCACCAGACAGTCGGCCAAGGCCTCGTAACGGACCACCGGCGGACCGACCTCTTCCGCGGCATCCGCGAATTCGTCATCATCACTGCTTTCGGTCGCCACGCGCTCTAACGGATCAAACGGAGACCCTGATCTGGTTAATGAGCGTTCATGATGCGAGTGCTCCGACCGCAACATCATGACTTCCGGCGTTCGTTGCAGATCATGCCGCTCAATAACCGGAAGATTTATCGCCTCAAATTGATGAAAGCCTTCGAAATAGTCCTCATCCTCACTTTCATCCGCCAGGTCAATCGACACATGAGATCGATACCCGGACACCCCTGGCGGCAAATCATTATCCTGACTTTCCAGATGCGACGCATTGCTCCCGGATTTGGCGCCATTCCTATGTTTTATTAATTTATGGTTTATGGCCTCGTAGATCGGCACGGCAAACCTCGCATCGGCTTTAACGGCAAGAATATGTCCACATCAGATTCGCGCAATTTCGCGAACCCGGCATATTGAGTCAACCCGGCGTATTGTCTGCATCAAGTTCGCTGAAAAGCGAATGGCATAAAGCCGCACCCGAACAAGGGCGTCATTCAACCCGGCAAGAGGATTCGAAGGGAAGCGGGCAAAAAAAGATACGCGGCGCATCGCAGATAAAGCATCTGCAACACGCCGCGTCAAGGTGGAGAACAACCGACTACACGTTCGAGCAAAGCGGCAGAGAAAAACCGCCCTGCTTTCGCGTCACAGCAAAAACGCGCAAAGCGCGCATACAGCAGAATCAGATCGCCCAGCCGCCGAGATAGAAGCCGACCAGCACGACAGCGATCGTCACGGTACCGACGTTCAGCTTGCGATACTCGCCGCTCACCACGCGGCCGATCACCAGTGTCGCGAAGCCGAGCATGATGCCCGTCACGATGTTGGCGGTCAGCACGATGAACACTGCGCACATCAGGCCCGACATCGAGTCGACCATGTCGTCCATGTGCAGCTTGCTCACATTCGAGAGCATCAGCAGGCCCACATACATCAGCGCCGGCGCCGTTGCATACGAAGGCACCAGACTCGCGAGCGGCGAGAAGAACATCACCACCAGGAACAGCAGACCGACCACGGCCGCTGCCATCCCCGTCTTCGCGCCGGCGGCAACGCCGACCGTCGATTCGATGTACGCAGCCGCCGGTGCGCCGCCGAGCAGGCCCGAGAAAATCGAGCTCAGCGAATCCGCCGTCAATGCGCGGCCACCGTTGATGATGCGGCCGTTTTCGTCGAGTTGACCGGCTTGTCCGGCAACGGCGCGAATCGTGCCGGTCGCATCGAACACGGCCGTCATCACCAACGCCAGCACGCTCGGCAAGACGGCCATGGACAGTGCGCCTTTGATGTCCATTGCGCCGATCAGCGAAGCGTGGCCCGGCGCGCTAAGCGACGGCACCGCGAACACACCGTGGAACGCCACCGCCGGATCGATCAGCAAGGCGATCGCCGAGATCGCGACGATCACGATCAGGATCGAACCCGGCACACGACGGCGTACCAGACCGAAAATCGCGGCCAGACCCGCCACCGACATGATCGCCGGCAACGCCGTGATATTGCCGAGCGAGACCGGCAGACCGGCGCCCGGATTCTTCACGACCAGACCCACGTCGTTGGCGGCGATCAGCAGCAGGAACAGGCCGATGCCGATGCCCGTCCCGTGCGCGATGCCTGTCGGCAGATTGCGCAGAATCCACGAACGCACACCGGTCACCGAGATGCCGGTAAACACCACGCCCATCAGGAACACTGCGCCGAGCGCGACGTTCGGATGCAAGCCTTTACCGAGCACGAGACCGAACGCGGTGAACGCGGTCAGCGAAATCGCGCAACCGATCGCGATCGGCAGACGCGCCCACACGCCCATCAGCAGCGAGCCGAACGCGGTAGTCAAACACACGGCGACGAACACCGCGCTGGTGTCAAAGCCCGCCTTGCCGAACATGCCTGGCACGACGAACACGGAATAGACCATCGCGAGGAAGGTCGTGATGCCCGCGACGATTTCCGTCCGCTGCGAACTGCCGCGTGAGGAGATTTCGAAGTAGCGGTCGAGAAAGCCTTTTCCGTCGAATGATTCGACGCCGACTTCAGAAATCGGTTGGGCGTGGGGTTCCATCATGATGAGTGACTCCTTTATCAGCGGGCTGAAACGGCCGTATTCCGGCCGTCATCAGGTTCGTCTCGTTGCGTTGATCTAATGAGGTAGGGCAAGGTTTGAACGTCGGTTTGCGATGCGTCCGGACAACCCGCATGCTCCGTTCTTCTTTTGCTGTCCCGAAATGTAGGGCAACACAAATATGTCTCCCATCGCATGAATGGCATGCCCGACATGTCGCGACGCTTATATCGTTTAAGCCACGGCAAACCTGGCGGGCGGTCCGCGTGTTTACACCTACGGTTTGTCATGAAGCTGTGAAGGGGTTTCGAGAGGTTTGGCGCGCGAAAACCGGCCGCGAATCAGGGTAAAGGGCGCGCAACGCGGCATGAACCGTGCGTCGGGGACACCTGTCAGAAGGCCTGCATAACCGGGCCGGGCGACGCCGCGGGTTACACTCTGGCCCGTACCTGTCTTAACTGCGGCGGTCCACAGTACCCGTCCGCCCTGGCCCATGGAGTCCTTCTTGATGAGTGGCGGTTTTTCGCGTCCTGGCGGGCGTCTTCTGATTCTCGCGGTGTTCGCGCTATTCGCGCTGTCCGGTTGCAGCAGCCTGCTGCGGGGCCCGCAGCAGGCGCCGATCGTGGAAGCCACGGTGATGCCCGTCGAACCCCCCGCGAGCGCGCCGGTGGTGGCCTCCGCGCCGGAACCGGTCGAGACGGAAGCGGCCGAGCCCGAGCAGCCCAAGAAACCGAAAAAGCCGGTCGTCAAGCCGCACAAGGTCGAGCCACCGCCGCCCGTCGCCACGCCCACGCCGCCTCCGCCGGCGCCGCCGCCGCTGATCGTGCTGCGCACGATCGAGCGCAGCGAGGCGCGCGCGCTGCTCGATAGCGAAGTGCAGAAGTCCGACGGCAAAGTTGTGGGCCGCGCAGTCGATATGATCGCGGACGCGAGCGGCAAACCGCGCGAGATGGTGGTCAATCTGCAAGGCTTCCTGGGTGTTGGCGACCGCAAGGTCCATTTCCCGTGGAGCGCGCTCCGTTTCACGCCGACCGCGAAGACTGCACCGATCACGCTCACCGTGGCGGCCGCACCCACTCCCACGGCGAAGTCCAGCGCCGCGCAATTGCCGCTGATCGACGCGGACGTCGAGCGTTCGAACGGCGCCAAGGTCGGCCGGGTGATCGACGTGCTGATCGACGCCAACGCGCAACCGCAGGCGGTCGTGCTCGACGTCAACGGCATGGTCAGCACCGAGCGGCGCACGATTGCCGCGAACTGGTCGGCGCTGCGTTTCGTCACTAAAGACAAGACGCTGCATCCGCTGATCGATCTGAGCGATGCCCAGATCAACGCGGCACCGCCCTACGCCAGCGACAAACCGATCCGCGCGGTATCGCCTGCCCCTGCGCCCGCGCCCGCCGCTGCCGCATCCGCCGCACCGGCTACCGTGACCGCGGGTTCCAACGCACGGGCGGCCCGATGACAGGCCGCACTCTGGTAACCGCGCGCAGCCTGCGCGCGCTCGATTGGCTGAATTTTTTCGTCGCTAACGTGCAGACGGGTTTCGGACCGTTCATCGCGTCGTATCTCGCTTCGCACAAGTGGACACAGGGCGAGATCGGCATGGCGCTGTCGGTCGGCACGATCAGTGCAATGGTGAGCCAGGTGCCGGGCGGCGCCGCAGTCGACGCCTTGCGCAACAAGAAAGGCGCCGCCGCCTGGGCGATCGTCGCGATCATCCTGAGCGCGGTGCTGCTGGCCGCGAGTCCGACCGTGCTGCCGGTGATCGCCGCCGAGGTATTCCACGGCTTTGCCAGCTGCATGCTGACACCGGCGCTGGCCGCGATCTCGTTCGCGCTGGTGGGACGCGCGAACCTCGGCGACCGGCTGGGACGCAACGCGCGCTGGGCGTCGATCGGGAGTGCCGTGGCGGCCGGACTGATGGGCGTATTCGGCGAATACTATTCCGCACGCGCGGTGTTCTGGCTGACGGCGGCGCTGGCCGTCCCTGCGCTGTTTGCGCTCACGATGATCCAGCGCACCGACACGGTCGAATTGCCCCAGGCCGCACCGACACCGCAGCAGATCGAACGTCGCGAGAGTCTGCGCGAATTGCTGCGTGACAAGCGGATGTTGCTGTTTGCGGCGTGCATCGTGTTGTTCCATTTGTCGAATGCGGCGATGTTGAATCTTGCCGCGGGCGAAGTAACGGCCGGCATGGGCGACAACGTGCAGCTCGTGATTGCCGCGTGCATTATCGTGCCGCAGGCGATCGTGGCGATGATGTCGCCATGGGTTGGGCGCTCTGCCGAGCGCTGGGGACGCAGGCCGATTTTGCTGCTCGGCTTTTCCGCGCTGCCGATACGTGCGTTGTTGTTTGCCGGGATCAGCAGCCCTTATTTGCTGGTGCCCGTGCAGATGCTGGACGGTTTGAGCGCCGCGGTATTCGGTGTGATGCTGCCGTTGATTGCCGCCGATGTGGCCGGCGGTAAGGGGCGGTATAACCTGTGTATCGGGTTGTTCGGGTTGGCTGCCGGGATTGGGGCTACTTTGAGCACGACTGCTGCTGGGTTTGTGGCGGATCATTTTGGTAACGCGGTGAGCTTTTTTGGTTTGGCCGCTGCGGGTGCGCTTGCTGTTTTGCTGGTGTGGGCGGCGATGCCGGAGACGCGGGATGCTGCTGCGGAAGAGGATGGGGCGCCGGTGGCCGATGGGGAGTCGGCGGTTAGATAAAAGTTGGGGTTTTTGCCTTTGGCGGCGGTGTTGGTTTGGGGTGGGGCTTTTCTTTTTTTTTTGCCCTAGCAGTGCTTTTTTTTCTGGGTGCTTACGGTGGTGGCCTTTCCTTGATTTGTTTGTGGTCTATTAGTGTTCCCCCTGTGCGGGGGGGCACCTACTTTTCTTTGCCGGCTGCAAAGAAAAGTAGGCAAAAGAAAGCAGCTTAAACCGCTAATTCTAAGCGGCTCCCCCGGCTTGGAGAGGCCAGTGGCCCCGTGGAATCCGAGCCCTCGGACCTTCAGGCGATAGTGACAAAGGTGTCATCAGCTCCCACTCCGCACTACGTGCGTCGCGGACGGTCTGCATGGGAAAACATGGGCTTCGTTCAGGAAGGTGGGGGCGTCGGCTTCGCCTCGGCGAGAAACTGAATCTACTGGTGCTTCGGCAACGCCGTTGCCCCAAAAGCGACCAACGCGTCGCGCCTGCGCATGCAGGTACAAGGTTCGCATGCCGAATAAAACGGGGGCGCCCCCGGAGAATCCGAGGCGATTCAACGACGGGCGCCAGCCAGGCGAAACGCCAGCGTAAAAACGTAGCGCTCGGCTTTAAGAAGCACTCTGCGGCGCGCGCAGCGCCGCCGGAAGTATGACGCCCTTGTCACTAGCGCCGAATGTGCGAGAACACAGATTCCACGGAGCCACTACCCTTTGCTGACTGCGGGAGCCGCTTAGAATTAGCGGTTTGAGCTGCTTTCTTTTGCCTACTTTTCTTTGCAGCCGGCAAAGAAAAGTAGGTGCCCCCCCGCACAGGGGGAACACTAATAGACCACAAACAAATCAAAGAAAGGCCACCACCATAAGCGCCCCAAAAAACCCGCCGAGCAGGCAAAAAACCCGAACCTCAATCAATAGCCCGCCCCGCAGTCTCCCGCATGAAAGGCAGCGGCAACAACGACACCAACCCACATCCGATCAAATACCAGGCGGGAGCCAGATTACTCCCAGAAATCTGAATCAGCCAGGTGGCAAAAAACTGCGCGAACCCACCAAAAATAGAAACCCCAAGACAATAAACCACCGACATCCCGGTAGCGCGAATCTCGCGCGGAAACATCTCCGGCAGCATGACGATATTGGGCACGGCAGTAAAAGCAACAAACACCGCCAGCACAGCAACAACCGACAGCAACACAGGCACACTCGGCGTCGCATTGATAATCATAAAAGCGGGATACACAGTCACAATCAACAACACACGCGAAACCCACAAAACCCGCTTACGACCGACACGATCGGACAACGCCCCCGCAAACGGCGAACAGATCACCGTCACCACTGCCGCGGTCCAGGCAGCCCACAGCGCCGACGACATCGGCAAATGCAGAATCCGAATCGCGTAAGTGGACAGATAAAACAGCACGATATAGTTCGCCGCCGTGCCGCCAATCGTCGTCAACACGCCAGTCGTAATCACGCGGCCATGCTCGTGAAACAGCTGGCGCACCGGCTGCGCAGCCGGCACCGGCTCTGCTTTGCCCTTGCCGTCCTCAACGCCCGGCAACGTCTCATCCAGATGACGCCGGATGTAAATTCCAATCGGCCCCATCGCCATGCCGATCACAAACGGCACACGCCAGCCCCAACTCTCCAATGCGGCTGTCGACAACGCCGCCGCCAGCGCGACGCCAAGCAGCGAGCCGCATACCGTGTTCAACCCCTGGCTCACGAACTGCCAACTGCCATAGAAACCGCGCGTCTTGTCGCTGCCGTACTCCAGCAATAACGACGTCGATGCGCCGATCTCGCCACCCAACGCAAATCCCTGTATCAGCCGCGCAAGAATCACCAGCAGTGGCGCGGCCACGCCGATCACCGCGTAAGTCGGTGCGAACGCAATGATCGCGGAGCCGAGCGTCATCAGCCACAACGTGAGACTCATCGCCGCCTTACGGCCGGCGCGATCCGCGTAAGCGCCGAGGATAATGCCGCCCACCGGCCGCATGATGAAACCCACGCCGAATGTCCCGACTGCAAGCATCAGTTGCGCAAGCTGTCCTTCCACCGGGAAATACAGCTTGCCGATGATTGTCGCGAAGAAGCTGTAAATCGTGAAATCGAAAAACTCCAGGCCGTTGCCCAACGTGATCGCGGCGATCGCCTTAACGTGGCTCGTGCGCTCGGCGGGCTGCGCCGTCGACATGTTCTGCATGTTCAAGGCGTCGGCGCCTGGGGGTTGCGGTGTAGCGGAATAGTCCATCTGTGTCTCCGTGGTGTACTTCCTGCTGATGCGCGGCTCTGCGGCCTTACATGGTGCTTTGCGGCCGTGCCGGGTCTGACTGACTCCAACACGGCCTTGATGGCTTCGCGGCCTTTCCGGCCCTGTTCCGGCCCGGTGCCGGCGTCAGACCAGAAACTTCTGCGCGAGCCGCACCCAATAGGCCGCGCCGGTGGCCAGGCAATCGTCGTTGAAGTCGTAGCCCGGGTTGTGGACCATGCAGCCGCCCTCGCCGTCGCCATTGCCGATGATCAGGTAGCTGCCGGGGCAACGCTCGAGCAGGAACGCGAAATCTTCACTGCCGGTCAGCGGCTGCATGTCGGCGATCAAGCCGTCTTCGCCGAGCCAGTCGAGTGCGACTTGCCGGGCGAGGCCGGTCATGTCCGCATCGTTGACGAGCACCGGATAGCGGCGCTGATAATCCACATGCGCCCGCGCGCCGAACACGGCAGCCTGCCCGCACGCGACCGCCGTGATGCGCTCCTGCAAATGGTCGCGAACCTCGGGCTTCAGCGCACGCACGGACAAGCGCATCTCGGCGGTCTCGGGAATCACGTTCGGGGCTTCGCCGGCGTGAATCGCGCCGACGGTGATGATCGCCATGTCGAGCGGCGCGATATTGCGCGAGACGATGGCCTGCAACGCCAGTACGATCTGCGCGCACACCACGACCGGATCGATGGCTTTATGCGGCACTGCGCCGTGACCGCCGCGTCCGGTCACCTTGATGATCACCGTATCCGACGAGGCCATGAACGAGCCCGGCAGGAAGCCGAGTTTGCCCGTAGGAAAGCCCGGCATGTTATGCATCGCGAAGACGGCATCGCACGGAAATTTGTCGAACAACCCGTCTTCAAGCATTTTTTTCGCGCCGGCCTGGCCCTCTTCAGCGGGTTGGAAAATCAGATTCAACGTACCGTCGAAATGCTTTTCCTGCGCGAGGTGCTTGGCGGCGGCCAGCAGTATCGCCGTATGGCCGTCGTGGCCGCATGCGTGCATCTTGCCGGGGACGGTGCTGGCATACGGCAGACCGGTGGTTTCGTGGATCGGCAGTGCGTCCATGTCGGCGCGCAAGCCGAGTTTGCGGGTGCCGTTGCCGACTTTCAGTTGGCCGACAACGCCGGTTTGACCCAACCCGCGATGCACCGTGTAGCCCCACTCCTGCAGACGTTCGGCGACCAGGTCGCCGGTGGCGAACTCTTCATAGGCAAGCTCGGGCTGCGCATGGATGCGACGGCGCAGCGCGATCATTTCGTCTTCGAGTTCGGCGATGCCCGCCGGAATAGCCATGGTGTTCACGTGTCGTCTCCGTCTATGAAAGCGTGAACCCAGCATAGCGACGCCGATATTCCGGCGGCAGGCGTAGAATCGTTGCAGCAGCAACCTGTGGTTGCCACCTTCCTACAAGCTTGTCAGATGAAACTGCATCAACTCAGCACCTTGGCGGCCATTGCGGATACCGGCAGTATCCGCGCCGCCGCCCGCTCGCTCGGACTTTCGCCGGCCGCCGTGACCAAGGCGATGCGCGAACTGGAGGCCGATCTGCACGCGCCGCTGGTGGTGCGCGGTGCAAGCGGCGTCGCGTTTACCGAGTTCGGCCGCGCGCTGGTCGTGCATGCGCGGCTCGTCCTCGGTCAATTGCAGCGTGCGGAAGCGGAGATCGAAGCGATGCGCGGCGCGGCGGCCGGCAAACTGTCGATCGGCGTCACGCCGTGGGTCGCGCTAACCTTTCTGTCGCCCACCGTGCAGCGGTTCCGGCAACGCATGCCGGAAGTGCAGCTGGAATTTTTCGAAGGTTTGCTCGCGGTGGTGCAACCGCGTCTGCGCGACGGCAGCCTCGATTTTTCGATCGGCCGCCCACCGCCCGCGTCGCCGCAATCGGAGTTTCACAACGTGCCGCTGTTTTCGACGCATTCGGCGGTGGTCGCGCGCCGCGATCATCCGAAGGCCGGTTGCCGCACGCTGCTCGAGCTGGAAGACGCTGAATGGGTGTTGAACTGGGACCCCGCGAGCCGCGAGTCGATTTCGGACAACCTGTTCCGCAAGCGCGGCATGAAGGTGCCGCACACGATCCATCTCGCGCATTCGCTGGCGGTCGTGCTGGGCCTGCTCGCGCACACGGACATGCTCAGTATCTTTCCGTGGCCGCTCGTCGAGGTGAGCATCGCGAAGGAGAATCTGTGGGCGCTGCCCTTGCGCGAAACGGTGGATGAAACCATCGTCAGCATCACGTCACGCCGCGGCGCGCCGACGAGTCCGGCGGCCACGTGTTTTCTCGAATGTTTGCGCGAAGTGATCGACGAAGGGGCGCGCTCGCAGGACCCGGAACAGCGCCGCCTGTTTCATTCGATCGAATTGCTGCTCTAGCAACGTAACCGAATGACCTGAATATTTACCCGCTACTGACCGGATAGAGGCTGGCGCTGGCGCGGTGAAGCGACGTAACGCCGGCTCAACCCGAGTAGCCGACCACGCCCTTGATCTCCAGAAAGTCCTCGAGACCGAACTCGCCGTACTCGCGGCCATTGCCCGACTGCTTGAAGCCGCCAAACGGCGCATCGGGGTTGTAGTCCGCATAGTTCAGATAGATCGTGCCGGTACGCAGGCGTTTGGCCACCGCATACGCATGCTCGAGCGAGGCGGATTGCACATAGCCCGCGAGACCATAGAGACTATCGTTGGCCATCGCGATCGCCTGGTCTTCGGAGTCGTAGCCCAGAATCGACAACACCGGTCCGAAAATCTCTTCACGCGCAATCGTCATGTTCGGCGTGACGTTGCCGAATACCGTCGGGCGCACGAAGTAACCGTCCTTCAGTCCTGCGGGACGGCCCAGGCCGCCGGCCACCAGCGTCGCGCCCTCTTCGATGCCCACGCCGATCAGCCGCTGGATCTTGTCGAACTGCTGCTCGCTGATGACGGGTCCAAGATCGGTGCCCCTGGCATCCGCGGGACCGACGACCAGGGCTTCAGCGGCTTCCTTCGCATACGCCAACGCTTCCTCCACGCGTGCGCGCGGCACGAACATGCGCGTGGGCGCATCGCACGATTGACCGCTGTTGTCGAAACAGGCACGTGCGCCGCGCATCACGGCCTGCTTCAGATCGGCATCTTCGAGAATCAGGTTGGCCGACTTGCCGCCCAGTTCCTGATGCACGCGCTTGACCGTCTCCGCCGCGGCCTTTGCGACCTGCACGCCCGCACGCGTCGAACCGGTGAACGACATCATGTCGATGTCAGGATGGCGCGACATTGCTTCGCCCACCGTGAGGCCGTCGCCGTTCACGAGGTTGAACACGCCGGCGGGCACGCCCGCTTCGTCGAGAATTTCGGCGAAGACGATACCCGAGAGCGGCGCCAGCTCCGAAGGCTTGAGCACCATCGTGCAACCGGCCGCGAGCGCGGGCGCGACCTTGGTGGTGATCTGCAACGCCGGCCAGTTCCACGGCGTAATCAGGCCGCACACGCCAACCGCTTCCTTGCGGATCACAATGCTGTTCTTCGTGGACTCGAATTCGAACGTATCGAGCGTGCGGATCATCGTCTCCAGATGCGCGACGCCGGTCCACGCCTGCGCGTCGTTCGCATATTGCAGCGGCGCGCCCATCTCGCGGCTGATCGCATGCACCATGTCGTCGTAGCGTTTGCGATAGACGTCCAGAATCGCTTGCAGCAAATCGATGCGCTGCGCGATCGTGGTTTCGCTGTAGGCAGGAAACGCACGCTTCGCGGCCGCCACGGCGCGATCGACATCGGCCGTGCTGCCGAGCGAAATCTGCGCGAATGCAGTGGCGGTGGACGGATCGATCACGTCGAGCGTGGCAGCGGTAGCCGGGTCTTGCGGATCGACCCACTGACCGTCGATATAGAACTGTTTGGCGTGTTGCATGGGCGTACCCTTTACATGAATGGTTGGGTCAGACGGGGGGCCGAAAAAGCGCCCGCAGCGGCATCGAACGCTTTACATCGACGCCGCTCAATCTGAATGTCTTCAAATCGAAATTCATCGCTACGCAGCTTTGGCTCAGACTCCGGTTCTGCTTCGATTTCGTCATCGAATCCAGTCAACCAGGAGAGACACATGAGCACCCTCACTTTCACCCGCATCGACGCTAAAGGCCCCGGCGCTTCCGGCCTGAACCCTGCCCTGCACGATCCCGCCGACGTCATTCTCGAAGGTGCCAAGGCACCGCACGCCCTCAACGCATTTTCGGACGCGACCAACATGCTGTCCGCCGGCGTGTGGCAATGCGATGCGGGCACGCTGAAGCTGGCCGACCTGCCGATCCACGAAGTCTGCGTGCTGATCGAAGGCGAAGTCGTCGTCACCAGCGACGACGGCCGCAGCGAACGCTATGCCGCCGGCGACGCCTTCATCCTGCACAAGGGCTTCTCGGGCACGTGGCATATGCCGGTGGCGACCAAGAAGTACAGCATCGTGTACTGCGGTTGATTCACACTACATCACTACGTTGCTTCATCAAGAGCCGCACCCGTCAAGGTGCGGCTTTTTATATTGGCGGCTATGGAAAACCGCACCGCCCACGAGCTGGGCAACTACATGGGGAAGCCCAGCGCCTTGATCGAATTGATCCAGAGACGCCGCCAGCCGCCGCGATCGTCGGCACCGTCGAACGCGTTGAAGGTGATCTTCGCGGCAATCCAGCGCAGCGGTTCCGGCGGAATGTACGACGGCCCCTTGCGCGAAATATCCAGCGACGTAATCAGCGTATCGCGATTCCACAGCATGTCGAGACCCATCTTCGCACCGAAGCGGCTGCCCGCCACGCCGAAACCCGTATAGCCCGCGACGAACACGCTCTTGCCGCCGTGATAGCGGCGCGCGAACACGGCGCCGCGTGAGCAGTAGTCGATCGGGCCGCCCCATGCATGGGTGAAACGCACGTCGCCCAGTTGCGGGAAGGTGCGATAGAACGCTTCGGCGAGCTTGTAGTAAGTGCTTTCGTCACGATCCGCCGCCGGGTTCGGATCGCCGCCGAAGTGATAACTCACGCGGCCGCCGAAGATGATCCGGTTGTCCTTGGTAAGGCGAAAATAATTGAGCTGCGTACGCGTATCGTAGATGCCCTGGCGATTGCGCCAGCCAATGCGCGCCATCTGCTCGTCGCTCAAAGGCGCGGTCGCGATGATGTGATCACGCACCTGCATCACCCGGCGCTTGATATCGGTCACGCCCACATCCGCGGTGCCGGTGCCGAGCAGCACGCGCGGCGTTTCGATGCGGCCCGCCTGCGTGTGCACGATCATCGTCGCGCCGAGATCTTCCAGGCGCGTGATCGGCGAATGTTCGTGCAAACGCACACCCAATTTCAGCGCAGCGGCTTTCAGGCCCCACGCGAGCTTCGCCGGATGAATCGTGCCGCTGCGATTACGCGACCACATCGCGCCAGCGAACAGCGGCGAATCGAGTTGTTCCCGTGCACCTTTGCTGTCGAGCAACACCACGTCGTGCCCGTGCGCCACGTGCAACTCGTAATCGCCTTTCAGATGATCGAGGTGGCCCGAATCGACCGCGACCGTCATCTCGCCGTTCCATTCGACATCCGCTTCGATGCCGTAGCGCGTCAACGACGCCTTGAAGCCGTCGAGATTTTCCTGCCCGAGCTTTTCCAGCACATCGAGGTCCTGCGGAAAGACGCGGGTCGCGTTCGGCAGGCCATGCATCACCGAAGTGGAAATGATCCCGCCCGGACGGCCCGACGCGCCGTAGGCGACCTTCCCCGCTTCGACCAGCACGACGTCGAGCGACGGGTCGGTTTCTTTCGCCTGAATCGCAGCCCACAAACCCGTAAAGCCCCCACCCACCACCACCAGATCCGCGAAGGTCGGACCGATCAATTCCCGTTCGACAGCCGGCGCGCGCGGATTGTCGAGCCAGAACGGAAACAGCTTTACACCTTCGAACGCGCGCTTTACTGACTCGCTCATCTTGTTTGCCTGATCAACTTGAATACCATTGCTTTTACTGTTTGATTGTGGCCTGGGTGCCGTCCGGTTCGATTGCATCGAATCGTCATCGTCAACCAGCGTCCTGCGTGTCCAGCGCTTCTTCCAGTTCGCGTTCGCGTTGCGTGCCGCGCTGCTGCGCTTGCGCTTGCGATTTCGCTTGCGCCTTCAATTGCGGGCCGCCGGCTTTAAGCTTAGTCGCCGGCACCACCGGATGCACGGTCACATTGCGCTGTGAACCGCCACGCAACCAACGGCGGCCAAGCGGTCCATACACGCCATCCGGTTCGGGAAAGCACTGCAACAACCCGATGTACAACGCGCAGGCAAGCGCCAACGAAACCGGCATGCTGATGTCGAGACCACCGGCGAGTTGACCGAGCGGGCCGACGAACTGATCCGGCAGATTGACGAAGCACAGGCCGATTAGCGCGCTCGGAATCCACGCGCCCATCGCGCGCCAGTTCCAGCCATGCGTGAACCAGTAATGACCGCCACGGCCGCCGCGATTGAACACCTGCAGATCGTCGGACAGATAGAAGCCGCGCCGCGTCACGAAGCCGATAATCATGATCACCATCCACGGGCAACTGCAGACGTTGATCAGCACCGAGAACGTCGACACGCTTTCGACCAGGTTGAACGCGAACCGGCCAAGAAAAATGAAGCCGATTGCGAGGCTGCCAATCAGCAGCGTGGCGCGCACGCGGTTCAGAAACTTCGGAAACATGCTCGACATATCGAGCCCGGTGCCGTACAGCGCGGTCGTGCCCGTCGACATGCCGCCGATGATCGCAATCAGACACACCGGCAGAAAGAACCAGTTCGGCGAGATCGCCAGCAGACCGCCCACATAGTTATTCGACGCGATGAAATCCGGCGCCTTGCTGGCGATGATCGTCGCCGTGGCGAGACCGAAGAAGAACGGCACGAAAGTGGCCAGTTGCGCGAGCATCACCGCGAGGATCGTGCGCTGCTTCGGCGTGTTCTGCGGAATATAGCGGGCCCAGTCGCCGAGCGTGCAGGCGAACGACACCGGATTGCTCATCGCAACCAGCACGGCGCTCACGAAGGCCGGCCAGAAACCGATCGAGCCGAGCGCGACCTTGCCGGCATAGGCGCTATCGAACGGCCCGGAGAACGCGAAGATGCCGACCACGAACAGCAGGCTCGCCGCCCATACGGCGATCTTGTTGACCCACAGCATGAAGCGAAAACCATAGACGCAGACGGTGAGCACCAGCACCGCAAAGAGACCGTATGCGAAGCTCAACGTCATCCAGTTGACCGGCAGGCCAAGCAAATGATTCGCGCCGCCCACGAGCGCATCGCCCGAACTCCACACCGCCAGCGAGAAGAAAGCGACCGCGGTCAACACCGCGAGAAAGGAGCCGACGATCCGGCCGTGAATGCCGAAATGCGCCCCCGACGAAACCGGATCGCTGGTGCCGTTACGCGGGCCGAACAGGCCCATCGGCGCAAGGATGCACGAACCGATCAGCACGCCGAGCACGATCGAACAGACCCCTGCCTTGAACGACAAGCCGAGCAGCACGGGAAAACTGCCGAGCACCGACGTGGAAAAAGTATTGCAACCGCCGAACAGCAAGCGGAACAGATCGATCGGCCGCGCATAACGCGAGCGATCCGGAATGCGTTCGAAGCCGAATGTTTCGACTTGGGTGATGCTGTTGCTGCTCATTGTCTCCGACTCCTGTAACGGCCAGGTCAATCACGATGGCTCGCCACGAGGATGCGGCGTCCACTTTTCTCAGATGTCTGGGCGCCACTGTAAAGACAATCGACGCGGGCAAAAATATCGCTCGCCCAACCTTTACTTCGATCGCGGGCGATGTAACCTGAAAGCCCCGCCCCGCAAGGCTATGCGAAGGCAATGAAAGGCCACATGAGCACTGGCTTCGAGCCTTGCAGCGCGCAAACGTCGAAGCAAATCGCGAGAATCCGCGCCTTAAGCCAGGTGCGCCTGGCCCGCCTGACGGCGCCGCTTCGCCGCGGCAACGGTTGGCAGCGGCACCGGCACCGCGCCGGACATGCCGTGCTCGATCAGAAAATCGCGGAACAGCCCGGCGACATGCGGCAGGCGCTTATCGGACACATGCATCACATACCAGTCGCGCTCGATCGGATTGGCGGGCAACGGCAGCAACGCCAGCAAGCCGGCCTGAAATTCCAGCGAACACGCATGCAGCGACAGAAACGCGACGCCCAGGCCCGCCTCGACCAGTTGCTTGATCGCCTCGTTGCTCGAGAGTTCGGAGCCGATATGCAGTTTGTGGCCGGCGAGGCGAAACAGATTCTCCACCGTCGAGCGCGTGCCCGAGCCCCGCTCGCGCACGAACAGATTCGCGGTTTGCAGATCATCGAG
Organism: Paraburkholderia sp. IW21; assembly: GCF_041321145.1. NCBI lineage: Bacteria > Pseudomonadati > Pseudomonadota > Betaproteobacteria > Burkholderiales > Burkholderiaceae > Paraburkholderia > Paraburkholderia sp. IW21. Next base: position 567,811 of record NZ_JBGGWA010000003.1, read on the forward strand.
CGACAGGCGCTTTTTCTTCATCAACGCATGCGCGGGCGAGGCGACGAACGCCATGGGGTGCTTGGCGAACGCGGTGGCCACCGTGCGCAATTCGCGCGGCGCGCTGCCCATCACCGCGAGATCGATCTCGTGCGTGGCCAGCATGCGGATGATGTCAGCGCGATTGCCGACCTTGAACTGCACCTTTACTTGCGGACGCAACTCGGTGAAGCGCACCAGAAAAGGCGGGATCAAATATTCGGCGGTCGTGATCGCGCCGATGCGCAGCGTGCCGCCCTGCTCGCCTTGCAAGGCGGCGAGGTCGTCCGATGCGCCGTTCCATAGATCGAGAATTTCCAGCGCATAGCGTGCGAGGATTTCGCCCGCCGCGGTCAACTGCACACCGCGCCCCACCCGCTGCAGCAGCGGTGCGCCCGCCGCCTCTTCGAGCAGACGCACCTGAAGCGACACGGCCGGTTGCGTGAGCTTCAGTTCCTCGGCCGCGCGCGACACGCTGCCGAGCTTCGCGACCGTATGCAAGGTTTTCAACTGGCGGAACGTGGCGGCTTTTAACATAAGTGAACACCTATATGTTCTATATAAACATTAAATTGTGCTGCGGTTTTCACCGATTCTATACTGGCCCTGACAGATGCGGCCGGTGAATACCCGGTATAGCCCGGGAGCACCTTCACCGGTTCGGCACGGATAACTTCAGGAGGATAAGGATCATGGCCGCAATCGATCAGCAAGCAACCTCTACTACGCAATGTACGCAGCAGACTGCACGCGCGGCGGCACATCGCATCGTGATCGTCGGTGGCGGTGTCGGCGGCCTTGGACTCGCCACACGTCTGTCCGACATGCTCGGCCGCGCCGGCCTCGCGCAGGTCGTGCTGGTCGACCGCTGGCCGACGCATTTCTGGAAGCCCTTGCTGCACGAAGCCGCATCGGGCCAACTCGATCCGGCCACGCATCAGCTGCAATACGCGGTGCAGGCGCAACGGCATGGCTTCGAATTCGAGCAGGGCGAACTCGCGGCGCTCGATCGTACAAATCGGCGCATCACACTGAGCGCGCTGCACGACGCCGACGGCCGCGAAATCCTGCCGTCGCGGCAGCTTGCATTCGATACGCTGGTGCTGGCAATGGGCAGCGTCACGCAATATTTCGGCGTGCCCGGGGCGGCCGAACATGCATTACCGCTCGAGTCGGTCGCGCATGCGGAAGCGTTTCGCCGCAAGCTGCTCGATGCCTGCCTGCGTGCGAACCACGCACGCCGTGCACGGACCGCGCAAGCGGACACGCCGGTGTCCATCAACATCATCGGCGCGGGCGCGACCGGCGTCGAACTGGCCGCGGCGGTGCGCGACACGGTGCGTCTGCTGAACCGGTACAGCCCGTTTTCACTCGATCCCGTGCGCGACTTCCGCATCCGGCTGATCGAAAGCAGCGAGCGCGTCCTGCCGGCGCTATCCGAAACGATTTCGGTGCGCGCACAACGGATGCTCAACAGTCTCGGCGTAGAAGTGTTGAACGCAACGCGCGTCACCGAAGTGCGCGCCGATGCCGTGCTGACGAACGAGGGCGCGCCGCTCGCCAGCGACATCGCGATCTGGACTGCCGGCATTTCCGGGCCACCGGTCTTGCGCACGCTGGACGGCATCGCGGTGAATCGCAACGCGCAGGTGCAGGTGAACCGCACGCTGCAGTGCACGAACGACGCGAACATATTTGGCCTTGGCGATTGCGCGGCCTGCCCTGCCGAAAACGCGGGTGCGTTTCTCGCGCCTCGTGCACAGGTAGCGCACCAACAGGCCCTCTTTCTGTCGCGTGCGCTGAAGTGCCGGGTGGCGGGCGAGGCACTGCCCGAATTCGTCTATCGCGACGCCGGTACGCTAGTCGGCTTCGGCCGCGAAGGCACGATCGGCAACCTGAGCAACAGCTTGCTGACACAGCCGGTGTTCATCGACGGTTGGCTGGCCACCGCCGTCTACAAACTCATCTATCGCCGCCACGTGATGACATTGACAGGCTTCGCGCGCATGGCGCTCGATACGGCGAGCCACTGGTTGCGCAGACGGGTGCATCCGGTGATCCGGCTGCATTGAGCGCTTTCGAACAGCGCACGCGCGCCCCCTCGCGAAGGGTGGCACGCGTGCGCTTCACCGCCTGCGCGAGCGCTACTCGGTCTTGAACGCATCCGCCATCGAGCGTATGGCGCCGTGCGACGGGCACGGCTGCGGGTACTGGCTATCCGGCACGTCCATACAGCCTGACGCGCGCGCGACGGCGAGTTCGCGCTTCACCTCGTCGCGTGTCTTTGCCTGCGACGCTGCGGACAATGATGACGCCTGCGGGTCATTCAAGGCATGTTGAAGCGCAGGTACTGCGGGACGCCGCAGGCTCTCCACCTGCGGCTTCGGCAACACCCGCTCGTGCGATTTATAAAACTCATGAGGTCCCGGCGTGGGTTCCCGCAACGGGATAGTGTCGACGGCCACCGCCGCACTCGCACAGGCGCAACTCAGCACGAATCCTGCCAACCACATTGCATTTCGCATGATCGATTCTCCGTTTGACTGAGTTCCGATCCTAAGTGTGGCCCGATGCACGAAGGTGAGCGCCACATGACAAATCCGTCATCCACGACGGGCATCGGCGCAAGCTCGTTTGACGACTGCATGACCGAATTGTCATGTTCTTCTCATCATGATATCGGCAAGGCGTTCATACGATGGAGGTTCTCGACTTCGACCCGGAATCCCATGCGACGTGTTCAATCACCGCGATGCGTGGCGATACGCGCCTCAACCATAAGAGCAGTCATGTCGGCGCTCAAGATGCGGCTGCGCAGATGCAAAGGCGAGACGCTCTCTCTGGCGGCAGGCCTCGTGGCCATCGCAATCGGCTCGCTTGCGTTCTGGCTAAATCAGCCCGCCCATCTGTTCAACGGCGGCGTGTCGTCCTCGGCATCCGCAACCGCCCCACCCCGGAATCGTACGAGTTCGCCGTTCACGCACGGTTTGCTATCGCTTGAACTGCGTTCCGCCATGCAGCGCGCCTCGCCGGGACCGACGCCCCGTCGTGCGATAGCCGCCAACGAACGCTGCGAACTGAACGGCTCCGCGATAGCCTCGCCGGCTTCCCACGAGGTTCAAAGCTATCGCGCGTGCACGCACCGTGCAAACGCACATTGACACTTTCAGCAACCCCTCCGACGTATGGCCGGCGCAGTCGACCCGACAGACAGCCATCCGCCTCCAACTCACGCCAGGCTTTCAGGAATGACAGCTATTTTAAATCACACCATGGTATAAGTACTGCATACATTCAGGAGGCCATGACAAATGTGCCTATCCGATTTCCGCGACCAAGCGTCTCAAAATTAGTCGCCGCTTCGGTAAGGTCCCATGCATGCCTGACGATATGAAAGAGAACACTCAAGCGATCCGTCTTTCGCCGATCGCGCTGCTCGCAGTCCACGGCGCGCTCGTCTACATCCGCATCCGCGCAACCGCATCGGCAGATTCAATCCCGATAGCCGGACTCACGCGGCACCACCCGAACCCCATCACGCATCCATGCTGCCTCTATCGGGGCGAGCAAGGCATACGGCTCGTTGGCGCCGGCGCTTACCCGCGCGCGCCATCGTAAAGGGCGTACCTACCCGTTCGCGCCTGTCGCTCACGACGCGAGGCGCGGCCCTATCCGCGCGGCTCTCGCATGCCGCATCGCGCTGGCGGTGCGGCATGCGAGGGCGTCACCAGGAGAACGACCATGCGAATTCTGATCGTCGAAGACGAAGCGAAAACCGGCACCTACCTCCGAAAGGGGCTGACAGAAGCGGGGTTTGTCGCCGACTGGGTGGCAGACGGTGTAACCGGCCAGCATCTCGCGCTGACCGAGGACTACGATCTGATCATCCTCGACGTAATGCTACCCGGCCAGGACGGCTGGACCGTACTGAAAAACCTGCGCCGCACACGCTCTACCCCAGTGTTGCTGCTCACCGCACGCGACGACCTGGACGACAAGGTGCGTGGCCTGGAAATGGGCGGCGACGACTATCTGGTGAAGCCCTTCGATTTTGCTGAATTGCTGGCGCGTGTCCGCTCGATCTTGCGGCGTGGCCATGCACGCGATGCCGCCTCGCTGCGTGTTTCGGATCTGGCGCTCGACCTGACGCGCCGCAAGGCCACGCGCCAAGGTGACACGATCCTGTTGACCGCCAAGGAATTCGCGCTGTTATGGCTGCTGATGCGCCGCCACGGCGAGATCCTGCCGCGCTCGACGATTGCCTCGCAGGTGTGGGACATGAATTTCGATAGCGACACCAACGTAGTCGATGCCGCGATCCGGCGCGTACGCGCGAAGGTGGACGACAACTACGAACCGAAGCTGATCCACACGGTGCGCGGCATGGGCTACGTGCTCGAAGAACGCAGTAGTGTGCCGCGATGATGTGGCGCTGGGCCTGCTCTATCGTTGCGCCGGCGGTGCTATGGCTCGTCAAGCCGCTCGCGCCGCTCATGCCGCACACCCTGAGGGCGCGGCTCTCGATCCTGTTCGCGGTATCGACTTCCTTATTGCTCGTATTCAACGGTGTGCTGCTGTATCACGGCCTCAAGACGCGCCTCGACGCCTCCTCGGCGCGCGAGATGACGGCGACCCTCACCGCCCTGCAACTGACCCTGCAAACCATGCCCGGGTTCGACGCGATCCGCGCCGATCGCGAGATCTGGTACGACCAATTGCACGGCCATCAGAATCTCGACATCGCGATGTTCGACGCGCAGGGTGCGCCGCTCACCCGCACGAACGGCTACTGGCCGAACGCCGAGACGCTCGCGGTGCACGCCGGGCTTGCACCCGTGCAAGTGAAGGTAAAAGGCATGCCAAGGCGTTTTCTGGTGGCGATGGCGCCGCTCGGCGGGCAATCCGGCGCGCGCGTGCGCGTGGTCGTTCAATACGACGCCAGCTCAGAGCAAGTCTTGCTAAGCGCCTATGCCCTCAATGTGCTGTTCGTGAGCGTGATCGGCACCCTGGTGAACGCATTGCTGGCCTGGTGGATCGCGCGTTTCGGGCTGCGGCCGCTGGCCCGTCTGACGGCCCGCGCCGAACAGATCTCCAGCAGCCGCCTCGCGCGGCCGCTGCCCGAACGTGACATGCCAGGCGAGCTCAAGGACTTGAGCCACGCCTTCAACCGGATGCTGGCGCGGTTGCACGAATCCTTCACGCGTCTCACACAATTCTCATCCGACCTCGCGCACGACATGCGCACGCCGCTAACCAACTTGCTGGCCGAAGCGCAAGTTGCGCTTTCGCAACCCCGTTCCGCCGATGATTACCGCGCGGTGATCGAGTCGAGCGTGGACGAATTCCAGCGCCTGTCGCGCCTGATCGACAGCATGCTGTTCCTCGCCCGCGCCGACAGCGCGCAACGACGCTTGTCGTTGCAAAAGGTCGACGCGCGCAGCGAAGCGTTGCGGGTCGCGGGCTACTACGAAAGCATGGCGGCGGACGCGGGTGTGGAGATCGTCGTGAAGGGCGACGCGCGCTTCGAAGGCGATGTGCTGCTGGTGCAGCGCGCGCTGAGCAACCTGGTGTCGAACGCATTGGCGCACGCGCCGCGCGGCAGCACGGTCGAACTGCAGTGCACCGAGCGGCTTCGTTACGCCCAGCTATCGGTCTCAGATAGCGGCGCCGGCATCGCCGAGCCTCACCTGGAAAGAATCTTCGACCGCTTCTATCGCGTCGATCCGGCGCGCTCCAACTCGGCGCGCGGCACCGGCCTCGGACTTGCGATCGTCAAGTCGATCATGAACGAACACCACGGCGAATGCAGCGTCGAGAGCATCCCGCACGTGCGCACCACATTCAGCCTGCGCTTTTCGAAGCGGCCCACCGCTCTGCCGACACTTAAAATTCACCGCCAGAGGCTCCGCAAACGGCATGACAAATGAAAGCAGATGACAGAATTATCATCCCGTGATCACCGCCACCTCATTGCTCCCCTAGCAGAATGGCTCACACCGGAACAACACTTCGGCATGCCAATCAAGTATGGAGAGAAATATGGAATCAAAGCGAGTTGCTCTAACCGCCCTTCTCATGAGCGCGCTGTCCACGGCTGTGCTGGCCGACGACAACACCCGCCCGGCACCGGGCGACTCACCCCGGATCGCCCCGCCCTCGTCGCAAAGCGCGCCCACCGCACACCCGCACCCACCTGGAAAGACACGCGCGCAAGTCCATCAGGAACTCATCGAAGCGCGCCGCGCTGGAACCATCCCTACCACTGAGGCCGATTACCCGCCGAGCCAGCGCACCATCGACGCGAACCGTGCCCGCAATCAGATATTCGAGCGTTACTGGGCCAGCAAGGACTGACGCGGACCCAACGATACCAGGAGCACCGATGACCTACCCCCAACGCATGCTGGTCGAAAACCTCGCGTGGTCCGACGAGATCAGCACCCGCGATCCTGCCTACTTCCAGCGCCTCGCCAGCGACCAGCGGCCCAACGTATTGTGGCTCGGCTGCTCCGACAGCCGCGTGCCCGAAGCCATCACGCGCGCGATGCCGGGCGAGGTCTTCGTTCATCGCAATATCGCGAACCTGGTGGGCGAACACGACGACAGTCTGGCGAGCGTGCTCGAATATGCGATCGTCGTGCTGCGCGTGCAGCACATCATCGTATGCGGCCATCATTGCTGCGGCGGTGTGCAAGCGGCACTGCGGCCGCCGGCGGACGCGTTGCCGAATGTCAATCGCCGCATCGACCCGATTCGCCGGCTGGCCGCGCTGCATGCAGCGGAACTCCGTCTGCTGGATGCTTTCGACGCACGCGCCGACCGTCTCGCCGAGCTCAACGTGCTCGCCCAGATAAAGACGCTGCGTGCGATGCCGCTGATTCAAGGCGCGGAACACCCGGTGCAGATTCACGGCTGGATCTTCTCGATGCACGACGGCCGCCTGAAGGCGCTGACCGACCCGCAGTGGGCGCTCAGCGACGCCGCCGACGCTCAGGAGGCAGTCGGCTGAACTCCGAGCCGCACGCGCGTTTGCTATCGGCGCATGCGAAACAGCAGCACGATCGCCGCGCAACCCACTCTTCCGATGCGGCGACTCGCCTGCGCTGCGAGCGCCGCTCTCCCCCTATTTCGCCCCCCAGCTTCGAGGCAAGTCCCACGATGACGCAAGCTCACGCCACTCCATCTCATGCCCGTTCACCTCACACTTGCCGGGCATCGTCCTGGCGCACCGACATGCTGGCCGGCATCAGCGTATTCCTGATCGCGCTGCCGCTATGCCTGGGCATTGCGACAGCCTCAGGTGTGGCGCCATTCGCCGGCATTCTCGCCGGCGTGATTGGCGGACTCGTGGTGGCACTGCTGAGCGGCTCGCGGCTCAGCGTAAGCGGCCCGGCAGCCGGTCTGGTGGTGATCGTCCTGCAGGCGCTTGCCACGCTGGGCAGTTTCTCTGCGTTTCTGACCGCGCTGGTGCTGGCGGGCGCCTTGCAATTGGTGTTCGGTTTTCTGCGCGCCGGCAAATTGGCCAGTTACGTGCCGCCGCCGGTGATCAATGGCATGCTCGCCGCGATCGGCATTCTGCTGATCGTGAATCAGCTGCCGCTGGCGGCGGGTCTCGCCAACGGCGACATATCGGCCGCGATACCGTTGCTGGCGCTCGTCTCGCTAGCGCTTCTCCTCGCATGGGAGACGCCTGAATTGCGCGCCTTCGCCGTCGTGCGCGCGATTCCCGCACCGCTCGCAGTCGTGTCTTTCGGCATTGCCGCGACCGCGCTCGTCGACACCTTCGCGCCGGATTTTGCGCTCGCGTCCACACAGCGCGTCGCGATGCCGCCGCTCGGCTCATGGGATACGCTACGTCAGGCATTCACGTTCCCCGATTTCACGCAGTGGCTCAGTCCCGATGTATGGCGTGTAGCCGTGGTGATCGCGATCGTCGCGAGTCTGGAGACCTTGCTGAGTCTCGAAGCGCTCGAACAGATCGACCCGGATCATCGAAAGGCGGCGCCCGATCGCGAACTGAAGGCCCAAGGAGTCGGCAACCTGCTCGCCGGCCTGCTCGGCGCCTTGCCGCTCACCGCCGTGGTGGTGCGCAGCGCCGCCAACGTGCATGCGGGCGCGCGCGGCCGCCTGTCGTGCGTGACTCACGGCGTCATGCTGTTGATCGCCTGTCTCGCGTTGACCCGCGTGATCAATATGATTCCGCTCGCAAGCCTCGCAGCGATCCTGATTCATACCGGCTACAAACTCGCCAAGCCGCAATTGTTCGTGTCGATGGGTAAGGCGGGGTTCGCCCAGTTCGTGCCGTTCGCCGGCACGATCGTGGGCGTGCTGGCGACCGATCTGCTGATCGGCATCGCGATCGGTTTCGCGCTGAGCGTCGTGCTGGTGGTCGAACGCAACATCCGCCGCGTATTGAGTTTCACACGCAACGGCGACCACTATCTGCTGACGGTGCGAAAGAGCGCGACCTTCTTCTGCACACCGCAATTGAAGCACTATCTCGGTCAGGTTCCGTCAGGGGCGACCTTGATTCTCGATGCGACCCACGCCGATCATATCGACCACGACGTGCGTCAGGTGGTCGACAGTTACGCCGCGCGAGCGAGGGCTAGCGGGGTGCGCGTCGAATACAAGCAGTGGCCGGCGCGCCGCTAGCGCGAGCCGGCAGGGGCGGCGCTCAATCGAGAAACTCCGTCGCCCGCTGGCGCAGCACCGCGCCGAAATCATCGAGCCAGCCGATCGACAAACGCCAGCTCTGCCAGTACAGATCGACATCGATGTGCTTGCCGGGCGCCATGTCCACGAGTTCGCCGCTGGCCAGATGCGGCGCGATCATCCGTTCCGGGCACATGCCCCAGCCGAGGCCCGTCACGCAGGCGCGCAAAAAACCGGCAACGTGCGGAATCCAGTGCAACGGCGGATCGAGCTCCGCGCGCGTGACGCGCCGCATGAAGCGCTTTTGCAACTGATCTTTCGGATTGAAATCCACGCACGGCGCGCGCCGCAACGTGTCGCGCGTCACGCCGCCGGCGAAATGGTGCGCGCGAAACGCCGGCGTGCACACCGCCAGATAACGCATGCGCCCGAGCCGTGTCGAGCGGCACCCCTGCACCGGCTCGGCTTGCGTGGTGACCGCGCCTTGCACGCTGCCGTCGCGAATCCGCTGCGCGGTGTGGTCCTGATCGTCGATCACCAGATCGAGCAGCATCTCCCGTTCGACGCAGAACTGCGCCACGGCGTCGATAAACCAGGTGCCCACGCTGTCGTCGTTGACGGCCACGCGCAACGCCGGCCACGGTTCCACCAACGCGCCGGGCAATGCCGGCAGCCGACCGGCGAGCTCCGCTTCCAGCAACTGCACGCGTTCAGTATGACGGCACAGCAGCGCGCCCGAGGGGGTCGCGACACACGGCTGGCCGCGTTTCACGAGCACGCTGCCCACCCGCTCCTCCAGCAGCTTGACCCGCTGCGACACCGCGGACGGCGTCACATTCAGTTCGCTGGCGGCACGGTCGAACGAGCCGTGACGCACCACGGCGGCCAGTGCATCGAGCAAGGCGTAGTCGAGCATTAGCTTTCCTTAATCTGCATTAAGTAAATTAGCTTCTCTTATGAGCAGCAAACCCGCAGACTAGCCTCGTTCGCTTTCCCCGTCTACTGGATCGATTATGAATTGGCTGTCTTTTTCCCACGGAGCGGCGCTGTGCGCTTCGCTGATCGTGACAATCGGCGCGCAGAACGCCTTTGTTCTGCGTCAGGGCATCATGCGCTCGCACGTCGGCAAGATCGTCGCGCTGTGCGCGCTGTCGGACTGCATCCTGATTGGTGCGGGCGTCGGCGGCGCGTCGGTATTGGTGGAGCGCTATCCGGTGTTCATCCACACGATGCTGTATGTCGGACTCGCCTATCTGGCGTGGTTCGGCATTAACGCGCTGCGCCGCGCGGTGCGGCCTGGTCATGCGGTGCTGGACGCCGATGCAAATGGCGGCGCGCCGGGCACGAGCGCGCCGCCCGCGCAACGCGCCGTGCCGATCATCCTGATGACGTTGGCCTTCACGTGGCTCAATCCGCACGTGTATCTCGACACCTTCCTGCTGATCGGCACGGCCGGCGCACGTGAACCGGACGGCGCGCGGGCGGCATTCGCGCTCGGCGCGATGGCGGTGAGCGGGGTCTGGTTTATCGGGCTGGGTTACGGCGCCCGTGCATTGGCGCCGCTGTTTCGCCGGGCTACGGCGTGGCGGGTGCTGGATGGAGCCATCGGCAGCATGGTGTTGCTATTGGCGGTGACGCAGTTGCGGTGACACCGCGCCGGCACGGCGATGCCGATCGTCCAGCCGTGTCAATGACACTGCCCGCTCACTGGGATGGGTTGCCCGGACCTACGCCAACGGTCGCGAGGTCTCCATCGGTGACATACGGCACGAAACCCGCGTCGCTGATGCGCGCGGCCGTGGCGGGTCCGCACAGGTTGTCGGCAGGGGGGCAATAGTCGATGGCCAGCACCGGCAGCCGGTATTTTTCGCGGATGGTGCCGGCCTGCATCAGCAACCAGTCACGATCGGCTTGCGGCACTTCCGTGTATTGCTGTTTCGCCGCGTCCCAACCGCGATACAACGACTCGAAGGCGACCACATAGGCAAGATCGTGGACCTGAGGCAATACCTCGAAGCCGCGGTTAAAGATCAGTTTCGCCTTCGGATAACGCGTTTTGATCGCGCGAATAACCCTGACCAGCCCGGCCTCCTGCGCGGCGCGCGCGGCATCTGTTTTGGCGACCAGCTGATACGAATCGAGCGTGTCGAGGAAAAAGCCGCGATAGCCTTTCCCCCACAGCGGCGCGATCACCTTGTCGACAAAAAACGCGGGCCAGCCCGGCGCGGTCTGATCGATGACTTGGGACGCCCACGCCTTGTTGACGCCCGACAGCCACGCGCGAGGCATCGCACTGAGATAAGCGCGGTGCGCGTTCACTTCGCCGACGCTCACGTAGGCGAACCACGCGGCATGTTGCTTCGCATGGGCACGTGGATCGAACTTCGCATCCGGCTCGACTACCACGACATCAAACCCGGCAAGCTCCTCGACCGGCGGATTCGCACCATAGAACAGCGCGATTGACGGGCCGGTCGGCGTGCCCGCCGCACCCTGCGCGTGCGCAACCGAAGCCAGCGCGCCGAGCGCGGCCACGCGCGCGAGTCTGCGCAGGAAGCGCAAACTCGCGTGCCATGAAAACCATCCGTCGCGATCGTACTCAGTCAAATCCAATTCCTTTTTATATGTCGTGCGCGCAACGCGGCCGGTAGTCAGCCGATTGCCGAGACTGCGACAGCATTCGGCACGATCGCCCGATTCGGAAACCGGCGTTCAACCCCGCAACATATACGTTTCATATTCCAGCGACATGAATTTCCGGTCGAGCACTTTCACCGAGGCCACCACCACGACCAGCAGTGCCAGGGCGAAACCATACCCATAAAAATCCGGGCCGAGCTTGAGCGTGATGCCCGTGAAGAGCCCGTTCAGCACCACGAATGCCGCGGTGAGCCGCAGCACGACACGCCGTCCGTCCAGATAGAAAAACACGTTGAGGAGACCAAGCAGCAGCACCTGCAAACTCGCCGAGACGACGTCCACGACGAGCAGCGGCATATAGAGCGGCGAAATGCCGAGCGAACTGAGCACCCGCTCGCCGAAACAGATGATCAGCAATAGCACCACCGCCTGCACCTTGATGATTTCGTACAGGCCGGCCCGCACGCTGCCCACCATCATGTCGCGCATTTCGTTGATATGGTGCAGCGTCGCGCCGCTGCGCACCGCGTCGTAGAACGCGTCGTAATACTCGACGAAATCCGCCTCGATGCGCACGAGGAAGGTCGCCATGCCCGGCATCACGCAGACGTAAGCGATAAAGATCGGAATGTCGTAAATGACCGATGCATGGAGCGGACCGATGACCTGCGTGCCCGTACCCGGCGCATACCAGAACATGAACTTGTCGAGCCATACGCCGATATTGAACAACAGCCCGACAAGCGCGAGGCTCGGATAGGCGAAGCGCCGCTCGAACACTTCGAACGAAACGAGACGCTCGCTGCGGTAGTTGCGGTAGATCAGCCCCGACAAGCCGCCGAGCAGAACGATGTGCCCCGCCACGAAGCCGCCAAGCAGGCCGACGAGTCCATAGCCGTTCAACGCGAGCGCGAGGCAAACCACGCTGGCGTAGCCGACGAAAAACACCAGCAGGATCTGACGGTACTGCTTGACGCTCGACAGGAAGATGACGGCGATCCAGATATTGCTGACCACGACGAAGCCCGTGATCATCAACAGGCGATAGATCAGCGGCTCGCCGCGAAAGCCCGCCAGCATCGCGATCACGGCAACCACGCTCGCCAGCAGCGACGACACCAGCACCACGCCGTTATAGTTCGACAGCACGAGGTCGTCGCGCTTTTCGAACAGCCGGTCCGAAATGAAGCGCGTGAAGGAAAGCTGCAGTACCCCGGTCAACACCAGGCTGAGCGCGATCAGATAGGTCACCGAGACCTGAAACTGCACGATCGCAAAGGTCGGTATCACCGAGGCGAGACTGATGAGTCCGATGATCAGGATGCCGAAGATCGACAGGATCAGCGGCCCTGAACTGATCAAACCCGCATACGCATAAGCACGCGCGACGCCCACCAGCGTCTCGCGGCGCATGATCTTGCGTAATTCGAAGCCGATACCCGCCATCAGCGTGTCTCCTGCGACTGAACGGGCGGCTCCGCGCGCGCGCGAAGCGGCGTTCCGTTCGATTGAGTGCCGGGGTGCATCGGGCAGCGGGCCGCGTCGGCGCCCTGCCCCTGCCCGTTGCGCTCGCGGTCCGGCATCGCGGCCAGCCGGTCATACAGTTCGCGATAGCGATCGATCATCTGTGTCTTCGTGTAATAGCGGCGCACGCGCGCAAGTCCCGCCTGCTGCGCGGTGAGCCAGCGCGCCTCGTCGGCGAGCAGCGACAGCACCGCCTGGGCAAACGCCGCCGGATCGGCGAGCTGGACCACCATGCCGGCCGAACCGAGCGCGCGGTCTTCATCGTCGACGCCTTCGATCAGTTGGCGGCACGATCCCACGTCGGTGGTGATGGCCGGCACGCCGGCCGCGAAGCCCTCCAGCACCACGAGCGGGAGCGCCTCGCTGATCGAGGTCAGCGCGATCACGTCGATCTGCGGCAGCATCTCGTCGATGCGCTGGAAGCCGAGAAATTTCACATGCCGGCCGAGCCCAAGGCTTTCCACGAGCGCGCGGCATTCGAGCGCATAGGCCGGATCCTCTTCTTCCGGCCCGATGATCCAGCCTTCGAGATCCGGCAAGGTGCGCGACGCAATGAAGATCGCGCGAATGAACGTCTTGATGTCCTTGATCGGCACCACGCGTCCGATCAACGCCACCACCTTGTGCGAACGCGGCTTGCGTTCGGCGACCAGCGGCGCCAGCGCGTCGACGTCAATTCCGTTCGGAATGCATTGCGTGCGCTCGGCGCGCGCGCCGTCCGTGACCTGGCGCCGGCGATTCGCTTCGTATAGCGCAACGATGTCGTCGGCGGCGTCGTAGGCGAGCTTGCCGATCGCTTCGAAGAAGCGCACCCACAGTTCGCGGAAGTAGCTGACGCGCGAAATATCGCGTTCGAAAACACCGCGGTTATCGCGAATCCACTGGCTTTGCAGCAGATCGATCTTGCGTTCCTTCGTGTAGATGCCGTGCTCGGAGATGAGCAGCGGCCGACCGGTGCGGTAGTGCATCAGTGCGCCGAGAAAGCCGCTGTATCCGGTCGATACCGTGTGATAGACGCGCGCCGGAATCAGCTTTTCGGCCACGCGTGCCAGTTGCCACAGCGGCTTGTGCATGATGCGCACAGTCCAGAAGTAGTCGGTGAACGAGGGGTCGGTGCAGTACTTGTGATACTGATCGACGATGGTGTCCCATGCCGCACGGCTCGACAGGAACGCCTTCTCGTTGAGCGCACCGTGTTCCCCGAGCATCGGAATCATGCCGGCCATCAACGCGCCGGCGTCGAGGCCGTTACGCGGATCGCGCAGCGCATCGTGCAATTCCTGCGAGCGCGCGAACGCCGCGGCGTCGCCCTTGACCGCACGCGGCTGCGGAACATCGGCCGCGCCTTGCTCATACAGGTAGTGCGCTTCGATGTGCACGACGTTGTCCGGCAACGCGTAGGCGACACCCGCGTAGTCCTCCGGACGGCTGCCGATGAAGACAATCGCAAAGCGGGTTGCCGGATAGGCCCGGATCATTTGATTGACCCAGCTCGATACCCCGCCGCGCACGAAGGGGAAGGTGCCTTCGAGCAACAGGCAGACATCGGCGTCGGCGGCACGGCGGATCGGGAGTTCTTTCATCATGACCAGTAGTTCACAACCGGTTTGAGTGTGGGCAGCGCGGCAGCATTGCCCAGCGACGCGAGAAGCTGGGACACGCTCGGATAATTGCCCCGCAGGAACTCCGCCTCCGCCAGCCACGGCACCAGCCGCTCACGCGGGAAGCCCAGTTCGAGCGCGCGGGCGATATGTTCCTGCGCGGCATCGGGCAAGCCATTGGCCAGGGCGAGACGGCCGCGGATCAGCCACAGTGCGGCGTCGCCGGGTTCGGTTTCGAGCGCGGCCTGCGCGTAGCGGTCCGCCTGTTGCAGCGTGTGACGATAGACCGCGCCCTGCACCAGGTTCTGATACACGAGTTCGAAATAGAGTTCGGCCAGCAAACGGTTGAGCCCATGACGCTCGGCGTCGTTGTCGGCCGCTTCCAGTGTCTTACTGATGCGGAAGATCTGCTGCATGATTTCGTTTTCGGCGTGATCCAGCGTGCCGTACGCAATCAGGCGAATGTCTTCGAGCGGATCGGCGAGCAGTTCGCGCAGCAGGGTGCCGGTGGTGCGGGTCGGCATGCTCTGAATCGCCACCAGCGCCGACAGACGGTCGGTGGCCGACACCTGGGTGTTCGCGAGACGCGCCTGCAGCCGTGCGCCGCCGCCGTGCGAGACACGCGAGACCAGATAGGTAACGAACTCCGGACGCGGCACGTCGGCGAGCTGATCGCTCTCCTTGCGGCCTGGAAAGAGCGCAGCCCAGATGCAGCTGGTCAGCACGACGACGCCGCCGAATAGCGGCACGAACGTGCAGCCGAGCCACAACAGCAGCAACGACATCGCCCGCGGCTCGCGATAACGCGGCGGCAGCCAGAAGCGGAAGGCGACCGCTTCGGCGAGGCCTGCCGGCGCCTGGAACGTGAAAAAGCGCAGCAGCGGATCGATCGTGCCGGCCGGCTGCTGCAGGCTGGCGATCGCCAGATATTGCAGGACTGCGGCCACCAGCGCGGCAAGCGCGCTCACGATGAGGGAAAGGGTCTTAGACATCGAGGCCGCTTCGTTTGAGAAGGCGCAGCAGCGCCGCACCCGGCTCGTCGCCATCGAGGTGGAGCGTATGCACGCCGACGCGCGCCTGTTCCAGGTCGGTATTGAACTGTGCCGTGAGGCTCGCTTCGATCCGCGCCAGATAACCGTCGATGCCGGTCGCGTCGGTGGCCGGCATCAGATTGAGCAGCACTGAATGTTTGTCCGTCTGCACCGGCCACATCACGTCGAGCGAACGACGCCGGCGCATGACGTGCTCGAACAGCGAGTCGCCCTCTTCGTCCCGCGGGAAAGCCAGCGCGACCAGCGAGGACGCCACGCCCGCCTTCTGCTGCAAACGCGTGAGGCGGCTCAGGTCGAGCGCGAATTCGTACGGGCAGTTCGGCACGCTGTCGAGAATGCGTTGCACGAAGGCGGAGTGCTCGACGCCGTCGGCGTAATAGCCCAGCAGCACCAGCAATAATTGCAGATTGTCGAAGTTGAGCGAGAGGAACGGCATCCGCTTGACGACGAGGAGCGCGCGCAGCTCGCCATCCGCCGACACCAGCGGCGCACACACCAGATACTGGCTGACCGGCACGACCGTGTCTTCGTTCTTCAGATGCGTGACGCTCAGCGTGTTCAGCGCATGCGTGACGAGTTCGTCACCCGCTTCGAGTTCGAACGAGTCGCCGATTCGTGCAATCGCCTGCGCGCCGAGCTTGCCGCCGTGCACCGGGTACAACGCCGCCACCTCGATCTGGCAGGCCTGCGCGACGAACTCGAGCAGACCGTTCGCGCCCGCCAGCGGCGCGCCCTCTTTAGTCGGCACCGCGAGCGCGGTGTCCGTCGCGACGGACAAGCGACGCAGCTCGGTGATCGAATCGCGCAACGTCGTCGGCCGGGACAGCAGGTCCTTTTCGAGCCGCTCGTGCGACAGCCGCATCAGGTAGTGGCTGTTGGTCAACGCGACGAGACGGTCGTTCAGGTAATCGTTCAGAGACGACGCCCGCTCCGCGCGGCTGCCCCAGGTATCGCCGAAATGCCCGGCGAGAATCGTCTGGATCAGGCCGCCCGCAAAAAACATCACGGGAAACGCGCCGCCGGCCGGATAGAAGAATGCCCACGCACCCAGCGTGATTGCGCCGGCCAGCAGGCCGAGCAGGCTGCCGTAGCGCAAGGCCACCAGCAACGACACCAGCCACAGCCACGGAAAACCGGTGTGCAGCAGAAGCGGATCGTCGGCATGAAGCCAACGGGTCACGGCCAGTACGACCAGCACGAGCGCGACGGTTTCCACGATCGCGAACGGCCGCGTCACTGCAGGCGCCAGAAAGCGGCGCACGCGTCCGAGATTGCCGAACGGATGCGCGTGACGCGGCTTCGCTGCGTTCGAGTTGGTTTCCACGGCTGCGGTATTCACGGCCATTTCCTTTTTTTACATATCGGGATGCGGCTTGCGCGCCGTCTTCCGGGCGCAAGCCGCAACCTTGGGGATAAGCTTATTTGCGCGCCTTACTGACGCGCCTGCAGCGGTGACAGAACCTTGCCGATCAACGAGGTGGCCACGCTCGACAGACCCGAACGGCTCCAGCCCGTGCGCGTACCCGTCGCGCTCCAGACCACGGCGCCGTTCGATACGTCGATCAGTTCGAAGGTCACCCCGACCACCGGCTCACCGTCCACGCCGGTCTTGTAGCGCCATTCTTCGACCGCGCCCGAGAGGATATAACGGGCGTTCTGCGAACGCGCCCATTCGAGCGTCTTGTCGCCATCGGCGCGTTGCGTCGTGTCGAACAGCGAATTGCGGCTGGAATCGGCTGGGGCGATGCGCACATCCGCGATACCGCCGGCGCGCAGCGTGTTAGCCGCGATCGATTCGGCGCTATGACCGGCATCCGGTGTTTCCGTGTAGTTGGCGATCGAGACCACCGCCACCTTGTCGCTTTTCGACAGCGTGGGAGCCGAGGTCTGACGCACCGTCCCGCAGGCGCTGACGATCAGCGCCAGCGCGGTTGCCGCGACACACCAGGCGCTCGTGCGAGCCAATCTTTTAATGCCGTTCATGAACAATTCTCCTTGGATGGATTCGAAATCCGATTCAGTAAAACCAGCTATAACGCGCGCCGATCTGGGTCACCGGCGTGCCGAGACGCGACACGCGCTGACGCGAGAAAAACAGTGCCGCGTGATCGCCGCCGAACACGGTGCCCGCGAGGCCCAGGCTGACTTCCGGCCCCCAACCCTGAAACGAGTCGTGCAGCACGCCGACGTCGAGGAACGGCTGCCACGCACGCGTGTACTGGTCGATCAGATCGTTGCCGAAACCGAAGAAAAGCCCGTATTGCGAATACGTCTGCGGCACGAACGTGGATGCGCCGACCGGACCGGCGCTCACCGGAATCAGCCGCGAGATCAGGCCATCGGCCTCGCCCGTCGCGCTGTAGTCGCCATGCACGCCGATCAGCCGCACGGTGTAGTCGGGGTAGCCGGTTCGAATCCGGTATCCGAGCTCGCCGCTCGACAACACGCCGCTGCCCAGATAGTGACGTGCCTGGCTATAGAAGCGATCCGCTTCGACGGTACCCGTCGCATACAGTTGCTGCGTGACCCGGTACGTCACCGTGCCGACGACGTTGTCCTTCACTCCGCCCACCTGCAGGGCCTGCGATTCGAGCGCCGTCTGGTTGCGGCCCGCCTTGAGCGCCACGGACAACGGCGAATTCCTGCCCCACTCGGCGCCCACCGACACGCTGTAAAAACTGTCGAGCGCTTCGCGGCGCCCCGCGGTCACCATGAAGGCCGAATCGTAAGTTTGGCGCCGCGCGAAAAAGTCCACCGAGCGGTCTACCGACGGCACGTTGGTCAACTGCGCGGAATCCGTGGAATGCTGAAAGCGTTGCATGCCGGTCACGCCGACCATATACAGATCGGCGACCTTGATGCTGCCCGCCACCGTCTGCTCGATGTAATCGAGCGGATGTTCGACGTAGCTGGTCACTGTCGCGTCGAGCGATTGCGGCCACGTCAACGCGGTCTGTTGCAAGCGGCTATGCAGTTCCGAATCGTAGGGTGCGCCTTCGAGCCCCTGAAACGCGAGGTTTTCCGCGGCACCCGGACGATCGACCGCGATCGATGCATCGATCCGGCTGTAGAGCGGCAAGCGGGCCCCTTGCTGATCGAGCAGACGCTCCATCGCGGGCTTGTCGTTGTCGGCGAGCGCAAGCGCAATCAGCTGCTCCGAAGGCTGGGCGAGAACGGACGCGTACTGGCGCGCCAGCCAACGCTTCGCCATCGGATTCGCTTCGTGCGACATCGCCCATGCGAGCGCCACATCCTTCGCCACCGAGGACGTCAAACGCGCCTGCGCCTGCGGCGTTGCAGCGGCTTTCACGTGCTCCGCCTGAGCCGGTTGCGCGGGCGGCAGACCCGCCACGTCGCCGAGCAATGTGCGGCGCACCTCGGCGTTGTCCTTGCGACCGGCGTCGCCGGCGAGCAGATCGATCAGGAAAGCTTTCGACACGTCCGCGTTTTCGAAGATCGACGCGAGCGTGACGCGGCGGCCGAGCATCTGTTCACGCGCTTCTCTGTCCTGCGAAGCACGCGTGCGAAGCAGCGCCTGGCCTTGCGGCGTCTTGTCGCGGATGGCGGCCTCCTCCTGCTGCATCTGGCGCCAGACATTGCGCCGGATCGACCAGCCGAGATCGCTGCGGCCAGCCATCTCCTGCGCGTCGGCGTAGGCAAGCTGCCAAAGCGGATCGCGCGACATCGAGGCCGACTGCAAACGCAGATATTTCAGCGCGGCCTGCGGCCGGTTCAGACGCATCTCGGCGGCCGCCAGCGGCCCCCACAATGCCGGCGCCTGAGCAAGCGCATCGCGCCACTCGGCCACCGCGGCGCGGAGTTGCGCCTCTGTGCCGTAGTCGACCAGTGTCCACAACAGCGCGGCACGCAGATCGAGCGATGCGTGAGGCAATCTCGCCGCGATTTGCTGGTCGCGCAGCGCGTCGAGCGGACGCTCGATCTGACGATAGTACTCGGCCCGCACCTGCAGAAAGCCCGGGTCCTGTTCGGAGGCGCTCAGTTGCTCCGGCATCAGGCTTTGCAGCAAAGCGGTGACGCGATCGTACTCCTCGGCATCCGTGTAATAGTGAATGGCACTCTGAAGCGCGCGTTGCGACTGATCACGGCGAAACTGCAATTCCGCCGTGCGGCCCGCGTCGGCGGGATACGGGTCATAGAAATACGTCATCGCGCTCAGGTCTTCGGGCGTCGCCTCGCCGCTCGCGAGCAGATACTTGTAGGCATCGTTGGCGATGTCGTCGCGTTGCAGAAGACGCGCGAGTTGCGCGACATTGCGCCAGAACAGCACGTCGCTGTCCTTCGCGCCGTTGCGCGCGGTGAGCAGCGTGGCGAGCGCGCCCTCGTAGTCGCCGTGGCGATACAGAATGCTTGCCGTGCGCAGTGCGTATTGCGTATTCGCCGGATACAGCTGGTTCAGCTTGCGGTTGTAGGCCAGCGCCTGGTCGTCATGCCCGGCCCGCTGGGCGAGCAAAGCCAGACGGGAATCGATTGCTTCGGCCTGCGAATCGAGCTGGCGCCCGCGCAGGAATGCCAGCGCATCGTCTGGCCGACCGAGACGTTCATAGGCCGCGACCACCGAATCGATAAGTTTGAGATCAGCGGGTGCCGCGTTCGACGCCTGGATCAACGCTGCCAGATAGGCATTGTCGTCGTTCAGCATCGGCGCGAGGCGCATCACGTTTTTCCAACCTTCCGGATCGTGCGTGGCCTGCGCGTAGGCGAGCCACATCTGCAGCGCGAGCGGTGGCGCGTGGTTCCATTCGGCGACCTGAGCGAGGCGCCTGGTCCAGACCGGGGAGCGCGGATTCTTTTCGACCTGTTCGGCGGCTACTCGCTGCGCGTTCGGCAGATCGTTCGATTCGAGGAACGACTGATACAGCAAGCCGGGGACGTCGTTCGCCGCGGCGGCCGAGGTGGTCGATGCCGTATTCGACGCCGCTGCCGGCGCTACGGCCGAAGCCGCGGCGGAGCTCGATGCCGGTGCCGACCCAGCAAGCACGGCCCCTGCGACCTTCGCGGACGCAGCGACCCGCACGAGATGCGCATCGCCCCAACCGTGCGTGCGAACCCGCATGGCCATGCGAAATCCGGCCTGCGGGCCGTCCATATAGGCGTATTGCCCTTGCGCCTCATCGCGAGGCGCGTGTTGGCGGATGAAGTCGACCAGCCGCAGCGCGCCGGCATCGTCGGGCTGGGCCTGCGCGTAGCCGGCCAGCGCCTTGGCGTAACGATCCACACGATCCGGACGATGCGCCGCGCGCGCCAGGTTCAGCAGCACGATGAGCGTCTCGTGATCGTGGGCGAACGCGGCGCCGTGTTCGTCGGCGGCGGCGAGCGCGTCGTCGAGCAAATTACCCGATTGCAACGCCCGAATGCCCTCGATGAAATAGCGGCGCTGCGCCTCGAACGTGGTCGCGCTCGCCTGCAGGCGGAACCAGCCGTTCGCCGCGCCGCGATAGTCGCCTGCATACATCGCAAAACGCACCACTTCGCGGTCCCAGCGCGCTTGCTGCGCCACGTCCTGGATGGCCAGGCGCGCATACAGTTGCGCGGCGAGCTGTTGCGCATTGACCGAGATGGCCGCCGCAGCCAGCATTTGCAGGTCGGCGTTCGACCACGTCAGCGAAGACGCACTCGCCAGTTGCACGCGCAAACGCGCCAGCGCCGCGTCGCGGCCGGGGCTGTTAGCGGGCAGCGCAAAAGCCTCGCGCGTATCGACCGTCAGACGCAGCAACAGCGCCGCGCGATGCATGGCATCGCTGGGAATCGCCGCCATGCGCGTAGCGATGCGGCGTGCATCCTCGTCGCGTCCCAGACGCACGTACTGGGTACCGAGGACCGAAAGGAATTCCGTGTTGTTGGGCTGTACACGCAGCCATGCTTCGAGATAGGCGATGCTGAGAGCGCTCGGCGCATCGGTCAACGTCATGCGGGTACGCAAGCCACCGCGTGGATGCACGAGGTAAAGCGTGACCAGCACGACGCCCGCGAGCAGCAGGACAAGCCAGGTGGGCGCAATACGGGGACGATTACCGACCACAGGTCGCCTCGACTGACACGTAGTTCAATTTCTGGCCGACCGTCGCCGCCGTATCGAAACGCAGGAATTCGCCATCACGATGCGTGGCAACCGGTTGATTGTCGACGCTCACCTTGCACGACTGCGCATTCGCCAGCTTGACGAACGGCTGGTAGTGCCCGGCAAACTCGAATCGCATGCCATTCGGCGTGCGCCTGAAGTTGCGCACGAAACCATTGGCTTCTTCGATATACGGCACCGTTGCCGCGCCGCCGATCGCAAAGCGCGCGTTGCCGTCGTCGATATGGATATAGATGCCGTCCGGACCGGAGGCAAAACCGGTCACGCCCGAGGCCCGGTCTAGCGACGGTGTGGCGGCGACCGGCCAGTGCAGTTCGCGCACTTCGCCGTTGCCGCGCACGAGCCACTCGTTCGCATTCGGACCCACTTCCTTCGCCACGGCAAACGTGCGCCAGTCGAGTACCTTGCGAATGTACTCGCTCACGTACACCGGCAACACCGGCTGTTTCAGCACTGTCGTGAAGATCTGTTCGAGCGCACGCAGCGACGCGATCTTGGTGCCGCTGTACATGTGGTAGTAGATGTCGATGGGCTTGAAACGCAGCGGCCGGTCGGTCATCGCATAAGTTTCGAGCACGCGCGTGAAACCATAGAACGGGCCTTGCCAGTCGTTCGTGTAGACATTCTCGTCCTGGTTCGGCGCGTAGACCTGATAGGCGCCTGGGCCTTTGTCGACGCCGATCGGCGCGATATTGGTCCAGCTATTGGCCGATTTGGTGATGACGGTATCGCCGCCATTGAAGTTGTAGACGCCGGCCTCGTATACCTTGCGCACGACGAACGCGGGCGGCTGGCAATCGCCGGACCATTGCAGCAGCACGGTCTTCTTGCCGGGCGGCGCGAGACGCGTGTTGATGTAGTCGATCGAGCCGGTGATCTCACGGTCGATGTTGAAGTGATAACCTGGAATGTTCAGCGAGAACGCCGCGTCGCCGCCTCCACGGTCCACCTGTTTGCCGGTCCTGCTGTCCACCTGCTCCCACTGGAACGGATGCGAATAGGTGTGCGTGCCGATCTCGAC
Source organism: Paraburkholderia sp. IW21 (assembly GCF_041321145.1). Lineage (NCBI taxonomy): Bacteria > Pseudomonadati > Pseudomonadota > Betaproteobacteria > Burkholderiales > Burkholderiaceae > Paraburkholderia > Paraburkholderia sp. IW21. The sequence continues at coordinate 590,422 of NZ_JBGGWA010000003.1, forward strand.
GTACGGCAGCGCGAACATCTTGCGGGCGATCTCTTCGAGGCGCGGCGAGATCTTCGGATACAGGCCCTTCGGCCCGACTTCCCCTTCGATCACCGACAGCGTCATCGGCACGGGGTAGCGGGTAAAAATATGCTGGTACAGCGCTTCGCCGGAATAGTCGGGCCCAGGGAATTCGGTGCGCGACGCGAAGCCGTCTCCGTCCACGTGCGACATCAATAGACGCCGGCCGTTTTCAGTCGTGACACTCGGCGAAGGGAGGTCCTGCAGACGAAGCGCCGCTTTCATGAAAGCGATCGGCTGGATCGCCCAGCGCTGCTGCTCGATGCTGTCGAGGGACGCCGCGGTGTACGGGGTGAGCGCGTAGCCGCCCCACGGCGTGAGCGCGACCTGATCGAGCAGCACGCCGTTGGCCGATACGCGCAGCAAACTCTGGCTGTGCGAGCCAATGCGTACGCCCTGCAGATCGCCCGGCTCGGGCTTCAAACTGATTTCAAAACCAATTAGCGGATCACTCCTGACCACTGTCACCGGCGCCGCAAGCTTGCCGGACACGGCTTCCAGATCGAGCGCCGCACCGGCCGACGCGGCCGCGTCGAAACCGAATTGGCCGAGGAACGCAACGGGAATGTGATCCGCCATCCGGGCTGCGACCCAGCGCTGCCAGGTTTCGGGATCGGGCACCGCGCCGCCTTGGATCCACGCCACCACGCCCGCGTAGCGATCAGGCGTGATGTCGTCCGGCAAACCCGACGAGAAGTCGGCGTACTGGACGTCGTAGCCCATGTAATTGAGCGGCGTTGCCAGATCGCGCACGCCGACACTCGAGTCGAGCGGGTCTTTGGTGTCGCGGTCCTGCACGACCAGAATCGTGCGCGGCACCACTTCGATCTTGCCGATGCCGACCACGTCGCGCGCCGTGCTCGTGACGTACGGCAGCATGCCGGCCGCCACGACTTGCGCCGCGGTCTCGCGGGCGCACTGCCGGTCGCCGCGCGCGCAAAACTCCACCGACACCACCGCGACGCCCGTCTGCCGGGTGAACGCGCGAGCCGCCGCAATCCGTTGCGCACGCAACGACTCGGCGATCTCGACGGGCCGGCCGTTTTCGTCGAGGCCGCGAACCAGCGATTCGCCCTGCACCGCGTAGAGCGACTTGGCATACGGCAGCGCGACACGCAGGACGTCCGCGCCGCCCGCGACGAGGCGTGCATCCGGATGCGCGGCATGAATGCGCTCGGCAGCCGCGATGGCGGCAGGCGTATCGAGCAGGAAACCACGATAACCGCGCTGCCACAGCGGTTCGATCTGGTTGGTAATGAAGGCGTCGATGGATTGAGCAGACTCGGCACCGGTGGTACGCGCGATCCACGTGGTGTGACGCAACGGATGCGCGAGCGGATCGAATCCCGTAGCGGGGTCGATCACGACGGCATCGAACGCCTGCAATAGGCCTACCGGGGGATTGGCCGCGTAGAAAAAAGCCAGGTTGGGCTGAGCCACCGTTGCGCTGCCGGCGGTAGCCGCGGACTGCAACGGGGCAGCTTGGGCTCGCGTCACGAGCGGTGTGACGCCGACCGTGCCCAGCAGTATCGCGATCAAAGTCCGCGTGAAAAACTGCCCGCCCGCCCGCTCGGCAACCGCGCAAGCGTTCTCGCCGGCGCATGCCCGGGTCCGCTTCTTCATGGCCAAAATCTGTTCCCGTTTTGAAGGCGAGCGGTGTTATTTTCCAAATGGAAAAATCTTCCGCTGGCTGATTTTTGAGCCGGTCCGTTGGCATTATTTACGCAACGCAAATCCACCGTTGCGCCGGAATGCGGAACCGACTTTTGTTTTTTTGCGATGTGAGCGCAAGAAGATAGCACACCAAATGCAACCCACTCAAGATCGCTTCGGTCAGCAGCGGAATATGAAAGGTAAATATCGAAAGCAGACTTTCATTAAGTCGACCTGCAAACGATTGCGAGTCCGCGCACAAGCAATCTCACGCCGGCTCGCTGCCGCTCGCTGCCCCGGAGTCGCCCACACTATGTGGCAAATAGCCTCATAACGCTCCCACACACGTCCCGGCCCGAAAATCCTCCGATCAATAACGCGTCGGCAAAAAATACACTGCCGCCTCTGTTGATAAGTTTTTACCGACTCACTTAATAATCTTCGAGTCAGGCGATTAGCGCTACGCCCGTATAACGAACAGCGCCACACGTGACGGGAAACCCCAAAAATCTAAATCGGTAAATCGACGTGAGACGAAAAAAACTCCTACTCGACGCAAGCGCACCCTTGTGAGCAATGAATCGGGCGGGGTGACACGTTTGACGGCCTTCAGGAGCCGCCCGGCTTAGAACACGCCCATCAACCTGGAAAGCTGCGAAACATATTCGCCGTACCGCGGCGCACTCTTAACGCGATCCGGCTCCCGTGGCCGCGGCAAATCGATCTTGACGTCATGGACCATGCGCCCCGGCCGCTCAGACATCACCAACACCCGATCCGACAAAAACACCGCCTCGTGAATGCTGTGAGTAACCAGCAAAACAGTCAGCGTGCTCTGCTGCCAGATCCTCAGCAACTCAACATTCAAGCGGTCCCGCGTCAGCGCATCCAACGCCCCAAAGGGCTCATCCATCAACATCACCCGCGGCCCGAGCAACAGAATCTGCCCGATCGCGGCACGCTGCCTCATCCCACCGGACAACTCGTGCGGGTACCGGTCGGCAAACGCCGTCAACCCCAAGGTCTCGAGTAACGCGGGAAGCCGCTCCTCCACCTGCGCGCGCGGCACGTTCCTCAACTTCGCCCCTAACCGGATATTCGCCCCGACCGTCAGCCAGGGCAGCATATTGCTCGTCTGAAACACCACCCCAATATCCGCCACCGGCGCGGAAATCGGCTCGGCACCCAGCAGAATCCGGCCGCCATCGCATGGCACCAGGCCCGCCACCATCCGCAGCAACGTGCTCTTGCCGCAGCCGCTCGGCCCGAGGATCGATACGAACTCGCCCTGGCGAATCCGCATCGACACCCCGTCGAGCGCGCTGAACGCCTCCGCTGCGCCCCGCGCGGCGAATCGCTTGCCGACCTTCTCGACGGAAATCAGCGCGGGCGCCGTTTCGTCGCGATGCAAGGGGTGAACCTGTGCGCCGGTTGCCGCGGCGCGCTGCACGATACGCAACTTGTCGACCCATGCCATCAGAGCGTCACTCCTCGCCACCACACGCCGCGCGAAACCAGTTCGACGGCCCAGTAAAACAGCATCGCCAGCACGGTCACCATCAGGATCGCCGCGAACGACAACGCGGTCTGCGCGTTCGACGTCGCAAACACGATCAGATGCCCCAGCCCCGACTCGGAACCGATGAACTCCCCCACGATCGCGCCGATCACCGCCAATGGCATCGCGATCTTCAAGCCGTCGATCAACGCGGGCAACGCGGCGGGCAAACGCAAGTGCCAGAAGGTCTTCGCCGGCGAGGCGCCGAGCGCCCGAAAATGTTCATCCAGGTTGCGCGGCACGCCGGCCAGGCCGCCCATCGTCGCGATCACGATCGGGAAGAAGGCGAACAGCACGGCCGCTGCCAGCTTCGATGCAAAGCCGTAGCCGAACCATACGATCAGCAACGGCGCGAGCGCGATCTTCGGCATGCTCTGCAACGCGGTGACGAGCGGAAACAGCGTGCGCCGCGCGATACTCGACATGCCCGCCAGCAAACCGATCGCCAGGCCGCCGATGAGCGCCAGTGCGAAACCGGCGAACACTTCCCAGGCGGTCGCGAACGCATCGGACAGCAACTGTCCGCGCATGTCCCAACCGGCGGCGAACACTTGCGACAGCGCCGGCAGCACATAGTCGCGCGTGCCCGTCCAGCGCACGCCGAACTCCCAGATCAAGCCAATCACGATCCAGAACGAGACGGTTTCGATCAATCGCTTCATGAGGGTTCCGAATTATTCGTTATCGGACGGATCGGCTTTCGCTGAATCTTGAGCCGCAGCCCGCGCCGCTGCTTGTGCCGATTTTTGCGCGACCAGATGCGGCGGCGGCGGCACGACAAAGCGCTCGAAGCGGTACTGATCGAACGATTCGATCGTGCGCTCCCACACCTGCGGTTCGTGTGCGTCGCGTTCGCCGATTTGCGTCATTTCGCAGTACACCTCGACGTTATTGCCGTCCGGGTCCTTGAAGACCAGAAACAGGTTATTGCCAGGACCATGCCGGCCGATACCGCGCACAATCTCGACGCCGTGCTCCTGCAGCACCTTCACCGAGCGCTCCATTTCTTCGTAGCTGTCGATCAGATACGAAAAGTGTTCGAGGCCCGGCCGCGAGTAACGCGGCAGATCGTTGAAGTCGGCGGAATCTTTCGGCAACTGCGCAAGCGCGAGATCATGGTGATCGCTGCCGGCGCGCAGAAACACCATCTGGTCGCCGATCCAATCCGATACCTTGAGGCCCAGCACGTCGGTATAAAACTGCGCGGACTTCTTGATGTCGCGCACCATCAGCACCATGTGTCCAAGCCGCTTCGGACGCAAACTGTTCATGCCTGTCTCCTCCCCTGCAAAGTGGTCGACCAGAGTTAGCACTTCTGCTGTCGACTAGAGTTGGCGCTTTAGCGCCTACTCTAGTCCCATGCAAAGCACTACTCCGATCCCATGCAACATAGTTGCCGTGCGCCCACGCGCCGCGCGGGCTGGTTGGAGTGAGCGCATTGTTCAAAGATGCGCTCACTCCCGAATGGGCCTAATCGGGTTTATTCGACAAACTGATTCGTATAGAGATCGGCCGGCTTCACCCGCGTGCCGGTGCCGAACGCACGCGACACAAAAGCAGCGGTTGCATCCATGCGAGCGGGACGCAGCCAGCCGGTTTTATGCTGCGCGGAATCGTCGACGATCAGGCCGTTGGTTTCGACGATCTGCTGCAGCAGAATCGCCTTGTCGAGCACCGGATAAAGCGCGCCAATCGCCTCGGCCGCTTCCTGTGGATGCGCGCGCATCAGCGCATAACCACGATACGTCGCGGCGACAAAACGTTTGACCACGTCGGGATGCCGAGCAACGAAGCTATCCGTGGTGACGATGCCGTTACCCATCATATCCAGACCAAAATCCCGGTAGTAGACCTTGCCGAGCTGCTGGCCCGCCCGCTTCGCCAACGCCGCTTGCACCGGCAGGCTCGCACCTTCCCAGCACTCGGACAGGTCGATCCGCTTTTGCAGCAGCGCCGTGTTGATCACGGCCGGGTCGAGTCGCACGGTCTTGATCGCGTCCGGCGCCATGCCGTTCTGCTTGAGCCAGGCAGGCATGATGTTCTGCACCGGCGAGGCGCCACCGCCGCCGAGTGTCCTCCCCGAGAGATCCTTCAGTGTGTTCACCTTGAAGCCGGGCCGTTCGAGATAGCACATCGCGCCCGGCCAGCGCGTGTTGATCGCGCCGACCATCACCGCGTGGCCGCCGTGCGCGCGGTTCAGCATCACGCTGACCGGGTCGCCGTAGCCGAATTCGAACAGGCCCTCATCCACTTCATTGACGGTGCGCTGACCGCCGTAACCGCGCATCACGCTAACGTCGAGTCCGGCCTCGCGGTAGTAGCCCTTCGCTTGCGCAAGCAGAATGCCACCCGTGCTGCCCTGCGGCAGCCACGCCAGATTGACGCGCACCGCGTCGGCCGCGTGGGCGCTCGTGAAGAGCGCCGCGGCTGCGAATGCAACTGCGCCCAACGCCGTCTGTTGCTTCTGTGGATGTACCCACCGTCGCACGGCGCGCCGTATCCGCTGCAACATGTCGTGTTCCCCCGCTATGAGTGGAGTGAGTGAATGCGCTCAGCCGGCGACCAGCGGATTCTCGATCGAGCCGATCCCGTCTATCGAAGCGACCATCACGTCGCCCGCCTTCAGATAAATGCCGCGCCCCATACCGACACCCGTTGGCGTGCCGGTCGCGATCAGATCCCCAGGCTGCAGCGTGAGGATCGTCGACAAATATTCGATCTGCTCGGCGATGTTGAAAATCATCCCGGACGTGTTGCCGTCCTGCATCATTTCGCCGTTCACCGCGAGGCGCATGCGCAGATTCTGCGGCTCGGCGATACACGCGCGCGGCACGAACCACGGGCCGAGCGGACCAAAGGTATCGAAACTCTTACCGCGAAACCAGTCGTGTTTGAACGGATAGTCGGTGCGGCGATTCAGGTCGCGCGCACTGACGTCGTTGAGAATCGTGTAGCCGGCGATATAGTCGTACGCCTCTTCTTTGGCGATGTGGCGGCCCGTCTTGCCGATCACCACGGCCAGCTCCACTTCCCAATCGACCCGCTCCGCGTGCGGCGGAATCACCACGTTGGCGAGCGTCGGCACCACACTCGTTTCAGCCTTCATGAACATGTACGGCGTGCTCTCCTCGCGCGGCGCCAGTTCGGTGCCCATCTCCTGCGCGTGCTCGTAATAGTTCGACGCCGCCGCGAAAATGCGCCGCGGCTGATACGGTACACAGAGCTTATGGCCGGCGAGCGGCGCGACATCGAGCGTGCCGGCCTCGATCGCTCGCGCCGCGGCTTCGAGCCGTTCGACGGTTGCCGCGCCGCCGGCCTCCCAACCGGCGATCAGGGTGCCGACATCGGCAAGCGGCGCCTCTGAAGCCGTTTGCTTCAGCGCCGCGTGTGCGTCGTAGAGCTTGTCGCCGACCGCCAGGCCGGTGGCCGTGCGGCCATTCAGTTCATAAGTTGCGATACCAAACCAGATCACGTATTGCCTCGCTTTTTGTGTTTGTAGGGTGTTAGTTAGCTGCTGTCGAGGATTCAATATTTCGTATACATTTATTCGCCTTTTGTATTTTTATTGAAATTCTCGTATACACTAATCTTGGCGTGAACACGTTCGCGCGTACACTGCATGGGCCTGCAGAGGGCGAATATGCGCGGTGGCGATTGAGGCGGTGGGGCCGCTGGCGCATAATGGGGCCGCTTGCTCACGGTTTCGCTCAACCCACGACCATCACGATGACGACGCTCTCCTCCAAGATCTACCGACTGCTGTGCGACGAGATCATCGACGGCACGCTCGAACCGGGCCAAAAGCTCGAAGAAGCCGCGCTCGCCGAACGCTTCAACGCCTCGCGCACGCCGATCCGCGAAGCGCTGCGCGAACTCGCCGCGCGCGGCATGGTCGAGCTGACCCCGCGCAAGGGCGTGGTGGTCGCCAAATTCAGCATCGACGAACTGGCCGACATGCTCGAGGCGATGTGCGAACTCGAAGCGCTGTGCTGCCGGTTGAGCGCGCAGCGCATGAGCCTCGTCGAGAAGAAACAGCTCGAAGAACTCCAGACCGAAATGAACGCCGCGATCGCGCGCGGCGATGAAACGGAGTACTTCCAGCTCAATCGCGAATTCCACGAACTGATCTGCAAGGGCGCGCAAAGCAAGTCGCTGGCGTCGATCATGTCCGTACAACGGCAGCGTCTGGCGGGTTTTCGCGCCGCGCAGCCAGCTTCGCCGTCGCGCTTCGAAGCGGCCACCGACGAACATCGCGAGATCGTCTCCGCGATCCTCAACTCCGAACCGGAACGCGCCTACAACGCCATGCGCGACCACACAGCGCGGCTGTCGATCGTCGTGCTCGGCCGGCTCAAGCGCCAGCGCGTCGAGCGCGAGAACGCCTGAGTTTTTGTGCGCCGCGCGGCGATGCGCATGCTGCGTGCGTTGCTGTGCCGGCCCTCGCTGCATGTTCACGCGGCCACCGGCGCGAGCGATGCCATCGACGGCATCGAAAAATCCAGCGCCTGAAGCTGCTGCAACAGCGCGCCTGACTGCGCCGGATTCATCAGCGTGAGCGGCGGGCGCACGCGGGTCCATTCGGGATCGTTCGCGAAGTGCGCGACGATGCTTTTCAATGCGGGGATCATCGGTTGCGCTTGCACCGCGAGGCGAATAGTCGCGACCTTGCCTTCCCACACCGCCCTTTCTTCCAGCGTCGCCGCATTCAGCAGGCTCACGATCGCATGCGGCTGAATGTTCGCCGTCGCTGAAATGCAGCCGGCCGCGCCGAGCGGCAGCGCTTTGCCGAGCAAAGCCTCGGAAGCGGGAAACACCGCGAAGCCGGGAAACTTTTCCAGCGTCGCCTGGGTGTTGGCCCAATCGCCTGAGCTGTCCTTGATGCCCACCACTGTTTGCGGATACGCCGCGATCAACCGCTCGATCAGCGTGTGCGCGATCGGCACGCCGGTGAACTGCGGGATGTGATACAGCAGCACGCGTAGCTGATCCGAACCGACCGCCTGAATCACCTCCGAGTAGTACGCGAACAAGCCGTCGTCGCTGACGCCTTTGTAGAAGAACGGCGGCAGCATCAACGCGCCCGCGCATCCGGCTTCAGTTGCGTGGCGCGTCAATGCAATCGCGTCGGGCAGCGCGCATGCGCCGGTGCCCGGCAACATCTGTGCGGGGTCGATACCGGCTTCGATCACCTGGTCCAGCAACGCGTGACGCTCGGCAAGACTCAGCGAGTTGGCTTCGCTATTCGTGCCGAACAACGCGAGCCCGGCACCCTGCCCGCACAGCCACTGACAGAACGCGACGAAACGCGATGCATCGACACCCAGTTGAGCGGTGAATGGCGTAACGACCGGCGCGAATACGCGCGGCTTCGCAAATGCGGACGGACGGCTGACGGACATGGGGCTCTCCTGATGGGCTAGACGGATAGACGTGGACGATCACGCGCTGAAAAAGTCGAGCATCGCGTCGCCTAACAGCGTCTCGCCCGAATCGAAATGCGCAACCACCGATGTATGGTTGTGCCGCAGCATCTGCATGAAGCGCGGCGCGCGTTTGGGCGCCGCGTCGCCCGCGCGTTGACGCGCTTGCAGCACGCGCTCGAAAAAAGCCGCGCCGTAGGCATCCAGATAAGGGTTCTCGTATTCGGCGACGACCACCATCAGCGGTGTGTCGACATGCGCGGCATGCGTCAACGGCGAACGCGCGGCGTAGCGCGTTTCGTCCGTGCCGAAATAGGCGCGCACGCCTGCTGCGTTCGGGTTGTCGGGAAGCACGTCGGCCGCAAGGCGCGCGCTGATCAGGACTGCGCCCGTTACGGCAGCCGCGCTTTCCCGCAACTCGGCAAAGAGCGGATCGCACAGATACGTGGCGACGTGCGCGCCGCCTGCCGAATGGCCGACCAGAAAGATTCTGTGCGGATTGCCGCCGAATTCCGTGACATGAGCGTACGCCCAGGCCAAGGCGGCGGCGATATCGTCGGCGCCGGCGGGATATGGCGCTTCAGGCGCCAAACGATATTCGACGTTCAGGGCAACGCAGCCCTGCCGTGCAAACCAGCGTGACACGTTGTCGTAAATGAGCCCGTTGAAGCTCTTGCTGCCGCGCAGGAACGCGCCGCCGTGGACGAACAGCACCACGTCGGCATTGCCCGCCTCTCGCGTCCCTGAAGAAGCAAACACATCCAGACGCTGCCGCTCATGGCCGCCGTACGCAACGTCGCGCGCCATTTCGAACGACTCCCCCGCATCCCGAGCCGCCGCCACCAACGGCGAATACGCGTCGATCACCAGATCGCGATGCGTATTGATATCGCGCCCCCACACCGGCCCGATTTGCGCAAAGCGCTGCCTGAGCGTGGCGGAAAGACTGCCCAACGGTTCCTGCAAGGTGTGCATCGGTGGTCCTCATACATCGCAGCGATTCGGCGCTACCGGCTGCGGGCGGCATATGAGAACCATTCTGGTATATCAATTTGGTTTTGTGTATACATTTGTTATACGTAGTATACCTGGTGAAGTTGCGGACCCACTTGATTCACAGTCACGCCAACCCTCCCTTCGCCCGCAGGCGATTCACCTCCACAACCCAAGGACATCCCATGGACAAGCTCCGCCACATCGCGCTTTCGGTCGACGATCCGGAAGCCGCCGCGCAATTCTTCGAGCAGGCATTCGGCATGCGCCGCGCGGGCAACGCGATGCGCGGCGTCTATATGACGGACGGCACCATGAACGTGGCGCTCCTCAACTTCAGGAACGAGACCGTGCCCGGCTATGCGGGCCTGAAAGACGTGCGCGGCGTGATCCACTTCGGCATGTGGGTGGATAGCGTCGAAGACACCGCGGCGCGCGTGGTCGCGGCGGGCGGCACGTATTTGACGGGACGCCACGAACAGGATCCGAACGTGTTCTACGAAGTGAAGTACCGGATGCCCGACGGCACCGTGTTCGACATCACCGAAAACGGCTGGCAAGGCGCGGTGAAGGAAGTGGCGCCGGCAGCGCAATCGGCGGAGCCACGCTCATGAGTCCATTCATGGGCGGCCCGCCTGTGCTGGCGCTGATCGCGTTGCCCGACGCGACCCTCGACGCGCTGCGGCGCGACTACACGCTTCACTATCATCCCGACGGTTGGGGCGATGCCTTGCCAGCCGGCGTTGATCCAGCGAACCTGCGCGCAGTGGTGACGAACGGCTCGACCGGTTTGTCCGACGCGCAGATGGCTTTGCTGCCCGCGCTCGAGATCGTCAGCGCGTTCGGCGCGGGCTACGAGAATGTCGACGTAGCCGCCGCCGCGCGACGCGGAGTCGTTGTCACACATGCGCCCGGCGCGAATGCAGCCACCGTCGCCGATCACGCCGTGGGCCTGCTGCTTGCACTCGCACGCGGCTATGCGCCGCTTACCGGGGCGGTACGTGCCGGCCGTTGGCGCGCCTCGCGCGCCGAGCGGCCCACGCTGACGGGCGCGCGCTTAGGCATTGTCGGGATGGGCCGCATCGGCAGGCTGATCGCGGCGCGTGCACAGGGCTTCGACATGACGCTCGGCTATCACGGACGACAGCCCCATGCCGATGCGCCGGGCCGCTACTACGCGGATCTCACCGAGCTGGCCGCTCACAGTGATTTCCTCGTGATCGCCTGCAACGGGGGCGCCGCGACGCAGCATCTGATTAATCGCGAGGTGCTGCAAGCCTTGGGGCCGAACGGCTACGTGGTGAATGTCTCGCGCGGCTCCGTGCTCGACACACAAGCGTTGATCCACGCCCTCGCTCACGCCGTGATCGCTGGGGCGGGACTCGATGTGATCGAAGACGAACCCGAGGTGCCGCCCGCGCTGCTCGATCATCCCGACGTGCTCATCACGCCGCACATCGCGGGCCGCTCCCCCGCTTCATTGATCGCCCAGCGCGACGCGCTGCTCGCGAGCCTGTCCCAGCACTTCGCACAAACACCCGTCGAATTCGCGGTGCGCGCTGGCTAAGAAAGCCGGCCTCTGTTTTGACGCGCGATGCCATCAGGGTCAACCCGCTATAACCAAACCGCTGTTTTGTATAAAAAAATAAAGCTCGAAATCCAAATTTTGCCGTGGGTATAATTTTTTACAGTTTGTGTATACACGACATAAAAGGACGTAACCGCGGCTGTCGCGCGCGACGACAGCACGCTCTACCCCACGAAAACAACAACGACCTAATTGGAGATTGAATGAAAAAGAAGGCACTCGTGTCAGGCGCCGTCATGCTCGCATGCGCCGGGGCACACGCTCAGTCGAGCGTCTGGTTGTCGGGTTATGTCGACCTGAATATCGAACATCTGATTTCTTCCGGCGCCGGCGGAAACGTGACCCGCATGTCGAGCGGCGGTCTGAACAACTCGCGCTTCAACTTGAGCGGCGTGGAGGATCTGGGTGGCGGCAACAAGGCGGTGTTCACCGTCGAGCCGATGTTCTCCGCGAATACCGGCGTGCAGTCGACGCAGTTCCGCCAGTCGTTCGTGGGCCTGAAAGGCAACTGGGGTGAAGTGACGATGGGCCGGCAATTCACGCCCTCATACTGGATTGCGGGCTACGCCGATCCGAGCTGGGCCGCCGACTTCAGTATGGTCAACAACATGGAGTTCTTCTACGCGTCGTATCGCGTGGATAACGCGATCCAGTACAAGACGCCGACTTTCTACGGCTTCACCGGGCGGATCATGGCGACAACCGGCGTGGGCGACAGCACCCGCGCGGGACGCTTCCTGAGCACCAGTATCGACTATCGGCACGGCCCGATTTTCGTCGGCGCCGTGAGCGAATTGCAATACACGCGCGATATCTTCAAGTCCTCGAAGATCCACTCGTCGCGCGATAACTATTTCTCTGCCGTCTACAAGTTCGGCGGTTTCGAACCGACGGTGATCTATCACACCTACAACGGCTACTACGCGTATCCGCCGTACGTCGCGTTCAATTCGCAGGGTTGGGATGTGCAGATCGGCGCGCGCTGGAATATCGACGGGCGCAATCGCGTGTATGCCAGCGTGGTGCATCGTCACGACGACAACAACACGAGTATTTCGAGCGCCACCGGCGGCGTGATCGGCTACATCTACGGTTTGTCGAAACGGACAGACCTGTACGCGACTTTCGCGCACGTGACGCATCAGCACGATGTGCCTATCCCCTATCCGGTGACGTTCCAGGTCTATCCGAACGGAGGACAGAATCCGAGCGGCTTCCAGTTCGGGATTCGTCACGCGTTCTAATAAAAAAGGAGGAAGCCCATGCTTCGCAAACGCAATCTGAAATCAGCTCTCGCAACAGGTGCCTTTTTGACCTTCCTGTCCGCGGCGGGGTGTGCCGGCACGGAAGTCGCGCAGACCGCGCCCGCCTCGGTATCTGCTGCACCTGCTGCACAGGTCACGCCCGGCACGCCGAATGTCAAGGACCCCTACCTCTCCGCATGGCTGCGCCTCACGCCCGAGCGCCGGCCTGCCCCGCTCAAACCGGGTGTCGACTACGGCATGGATCCGGCAACCGGCCAGTTCGTGTGGCCGAAGGCCACGCCCGAAGTGCACCAGGGCCAGCACTTCCCCGACGAAATGACGACGTGGGACAAGAAGAGTTATGCCAAGGACGTCAAGGTTCTGGCCTTCTATCCCCTCGTCGATTCACCCTTCCACGCCTGGAACAATATCGCCGACTTCGACGGGCGCCGTTATCTGTACATTCACGACCGCGACTATTTGCGGATCATGGACGTCACCGATCCCGCCAACGGCAAGGTCGTGTTTTCTCAGGGCGGCACGTGGGGACCGAAGGGACCCACCGAGAAGTTCGACCCGAACAACGTGCATGACTATCTCGGCGGCGCAACCATTGTGTGGAGCAAGAAGCTCGGCAAACCGGTGCTCGTCGCCTCGTTCGAAATCGGCCGCTACGGCCTGATGACCGACAAGAGCGAGCAGCCCGACAAGGTTGAAGCACAGCGCCACTACAACTCGCTCAAGGGCTTCAAGGTCTTCGAAATGGACGGCCCGTTGCCGAGCCAATGGAAGCTGATCGCCACGCGCACGACTGACTACAAACATCCCGATGCGCCGATCGGTCAACAGCAGGGTTCGGGCTCGCTCGATGCACCTGAATATTACGGCGGCAAGTATATGATCCTGTCGGCCGCACCGGACGACCGCTACGGTTTGACCGAATACCCGAACTATCTGTATTCGCCGGGCTATCAGGTGTGGGACATGGCGGATCCCGCTGATCCGAAGTTCGTCTCGCAGATCTCGGTGCCGGGGCAGATTCTTGGCGACGAAGCACACGAACAGGCCTATCTGACGAACCCGCGCGCGGGCAATCGCACCTCGTGGATGGGCTCGCGTATTCCCATCTTCCTGCCGAAGCCGTTGGAAGAAGGCGGCAAGATCGGCTTCGGCGCGATGGGCGGCCTGGGTCTTTATTCGTTCGACCTGTCCAACCCGGCCAGGCCGAAGGTCCTCGGCAATGTGAATACGGCGCCGAGCTTTGCGGGCACGGAGTACGACAACGCCGACGTCAGCCAGTACGAACGCACGGGCTTCGTGCTGACCAGCGGCTATCCGATGAACCGCGATTGCTACGAGCCGTACAAGGATATTTTCGTCGTCGATGCACGCGATCCGTCGCACCTGAAGGTAGCGGCCAAGCTGCCGCAGCCGACACCCCCCGATGGTGCGCCGTTCACGAGCTTCTGCCAGCGCGGCGGCAACTTCGGCCCGAAGCGTTCGAACGCGACCGGTCAGCCGGGCGGCTCGCGTCAGGGCGTGATTCCGTATTCGTTTTATAACGCCGGCGTACAGATTTTCGATGTCCGCAATCCGGCAAAGCCGACCATTGCAGGATATTTCGTCCCGGCGCTGGCGGACGAGAGCGAGCTGCCGAGTTATACCCTCGGCAAGGGTGTGCTGGCGATTTATACCGAGTACGACCGCAATATCATCTGGGCCTTTACGGAAAATGGTGCTTATGCGTTGTCGACGCCGCTATTGGGAAAACCTGTGATGGGTGCTCCGGCTAAAGCGTGGCCGCCGCGGTAATGCGGTGGGATTTATTCCTATCTGTTTGCTGAGCGCTTTGCCCTGCCGGCGGCTTTCGCCGGCAGGGGTTTTTTTTATTCACTGGGGTGCAATTGCGCGCGGAATCGGCATATTGCCGATCCGTTCAACTTCGCCGAGCCCATTGATTACGCACGCCTGACCGATCAGCCCTTCGCAGGTCAGGCCGGCGTCGCTGATCTGTTGAGCCGTCAGGCTGCCGCTCGCCACGCCGATATACACCCAGTACTGCGATGGTCCGATACCGATACCTAGTTCACCCGTATCCGCGACCACGCCGAAATGTTTCTGTGCCCGATAGTGGTCCGGCCGGGCATTCTTGTCGTCATCTGACTTCCATTCTTCGATGAAACTCTCGTAACGGTTCGAGCGCAACGTAACGAAATCGTACAGCCACGCGTCGTTGAACACCGATTCGAGGAACGCCCGGCGGGCTCCGTCAGCCCCCATCGCCTTCCACCTCTCACCGAGCAGCCCGCAGTTCAGATTCGACGTGGCATCGTTGAAATGAGCAGGCAGTCCCACGACGCCCCAGCACGCACTCGCTTCCGTTTCGTCCGCTGCCGGCTGATCCAATTCCATATGGATACCGCGTGCATCCCAATCCAGAAACGCCCGCATCAGGCATTCAATATCATCGGCGAAAAGCCATTCATCCGGCTCGGCCCGAGCTGCGCCCGGATCGTCGCCCCCACAACTGACAGCGAACCTGGGGCGCCCTATTGCGTTGACATATCCCTCGAATTGCGCGCCGCTTGTAATGACCGACCTGAAGACTTCTACGTCAGAGAACGGAGCTTTCGTCATTTATAACCTCCAGGCATCGACGGTTTTTATTTAAATACGCGAGCCGCCACAATACTAAAGTTTTATCACAATGAGAAGTTAATATTAATTTTAGCGAGCGCTTAATCAACAACAATCGCGCCATCAGGCTTAATTCACTATTTGGTGAAAATTAATGCACTGCAACAGGCAGCAACTTGACACATGCCAAACAGATATTTTGCTTTTTATTCCTACGTAATTAACCACAGCATCATCCGATAATGAGCTAAGATTCCCATTCAATTTTCAATACCGGGTATCCCGAGGCTTCCCGAGCCGTGAGTGGTGATTGCGCCCGCCAGTGGCGGGCGTTTTTTGAAAAGCGTCCGGCTCTCGGCCGATAGGCTCCGGACTTTACAGGGAGGCGCTGCGAAAGAACCGATGTCAACGATCAGCCCTTTTGTACGTATCGAAGGCAGCATCAGCCAGCCGCAGCCGCGTGCGTCCCGCCATGTCCCCCGCCCCTTCGGCAGCGAGTGGGCACTGCTGCCTCTCGAAGGCAGCCTGCCTGTACAACTCGGCGCGTTTCTGCGAACGGTCTGTCTCCAGGACGAGACCATCTGGTCGATGTGCCATTGGGTGTCCGCGCGGCCGGAACAACCGTCCGAGCCTTTGTCCGAGCCGCGCCATTCGATCGCCAGGCCGACTGGCGCGAGTGCGCCCCCGGTGGCGTCCGTGGCGTCCGCCATGCGCATGGCGCCTGTGGCGCCAGGCAGCCGGGAGAACCGTGTCGGGATGCGTGCCGCCGGTGCGTGCGCAATCGGCGGCGCCGCGATTTGCGCGTGGATCGTCATCGGCTATCTGGCACAGCGTCACATGGAACGCGACGCCACGTCGGCGCCGCAGCGGGACCTCGCGAAAGACGCGCCCGCACGGGTACCGCCGCTTAGCGTCGGGCCTCATGAGATCACCCAAAAACGCCCGCAGGTCGCCTCGCCGCCGCATCCGGTTGAAGCGCGCCATGCGCGCCGTCGGATGTCTGAAACGAGTCGCGCTGGACGCCACCCGGCGCACCATCCTGCGTCGCAGACTATCGGCGCCGCACGGCGCTTAAGCACCGTGGCATCATCGTCCACAGCATCGCAACGCGTCGCGCCACAGGCCATGACGCATCGTTCGTTGGCTCGATCGTCGGCAGCAGGCGAGTACTCGCCGTTTGCGCCGGTAAGGCTCGGCATCGACGAATATGCGTCCGTCACGATGCCGACTGACGCGCGTCCTCACAACACGGTAGTCGCGCAGCCGACCGTACGTCACGACAACTCCGCGGACACCGAATGGATGAGCCATATATCGCAGCGTCGCGTAACCGAAGTGCCCAACGAATTTTCGAAGTAGAGTTGCTGACCCAATCGTTATCGCCATGATCTCCGATCAAGCCATCTCTGTATGAGCCGCCTCGGCGCGCCGCCCCCGATACCAGACAAAATAAACAACGAGCAGCGCGACAACAAATGGCACCCCAATCACCAGGGTCATCCGAAACTCCCTGGTAAACCACGTAGTTGCAAGCGCACCTACCATCAGCGCCGCGCCCAGCACGGAAGTAAGCGGATACCCCCACATCCTGAACGCCAACGGCACCCCCTTGTGCTTATGGCGAAAAAACAAGTGCGTAACAAAAATCATCAGCCACGTAAACATGGCACCAAACATGGAAACAGACATCATCAACACAAACGATGCATCCGGATAAACCACGTTCAAAACAGTCGCCAACGCGATGCCAATCGTCGAAAGCCACAACGCAGCAAGCGGAACCCCTTTGCGGTTCAAAGCGCCCAATCGCCGCGGCGCGTAGCCGGCACGGGAAAGACTGAACATCATCCGCGTAGTGATATAGAGCTGGCTATTCATCGCCGACAACGCCGCCACCAGGATCACAAAATTAATAACGCCCGCGGCCCCCGGTACATGCGTCGCCGCCATCACCCGCACGAACGGGCTCTCGTCCGTACCCGCCGCATTCCATGGCACGATCGCCAGCATCAAAGCCAACGTCAGCAGATAGAAGAACACCAACCGGAACATCGTCGCGCGAAACGCTTGCGTAATCGCTCTCTGCGGATCGCGTGCCTCACCCGCCGCCACCGCAATCATCTCGATGCTCAGATAGCTGAAAATCGACACGATCACCGCCACCCACATGCCCCACACGCCCTTCGGAAAGAAGCCGCCGTGCGACGTGTAGTTGACAAAACCGATCCCCGAACTCGCAGGCGCGCCGAACACCACATAGGCGCCCAGCAAAATGAACCCCACAATCGCCACGATCTTCAGCATCGAAAAGACATACTCGACTGCGCCGAATACCTTCACGCTCACCGAGTTGATCCCGATCAGCGCCGCGGAAAATCCGACGATCCAGTACCAGCCGGGCACGCCGGGAAACCAGTACTTCATGTACACGGCAATCGCCGTCACCTCGGTGCCGACCGCGAACACAATCGACGACCAATACGCATAGCGCACCAGAAATCCGGCCCACGGCGCGATGTAGTGCTCGGCATACGCGCCGAATGAACCTGAAGTAGGATGCGCAACCGTCATCTCGGCGAGGCAGCCCATCAACAACAGCGCAATCAGCGCGCCAATCGCATAACTCACCAGCACGCTCGGGCCAGCAAAGCCGATAGCGAATCCACTGCCGAGAAAAAGCCCGGTGCCGATCGCACCGCCAATCGCGATCATCGATAACTGCCCCGTGGACAATCCCCGGTGCAACCCCTTCTCGCGTTCGACAATCGTGTCGAAGCCTCGCTGCTCTTGCGTCATCTTGTATCTCCTCCTGGATGCGGTTGCGCACAGGGACGCAACCGCCGGTGTCGCCTGGTCGTATTACTTGTATTGCTTCAATCGCAGCGTTTCAATGCTTGCTTAAGTCTTCAAATACGCTCGGCGGATCACGTTACCGATTTGCGTGCCTTAAATTCATCCGTATTCCATGCATTGGTCGCGATGATGTCCTTGAGCTGGGCGATGGTGTCCCAAATATCCACGTATCGCACATACAGCGGCGCAAAGCCGAAACGCAGAATGTCCGGCGCACGGAAGTCGCCGATCACGTTGCGCGCGATCAGCGCTTGCATGATCGCGTAACCTTCCGCATGACCAAGCGACACCTGGCTGCCGCGCTGCCCGGCATCGCGTGGCGAAGCAAGCGTGCAACCGAGACCCCTCAGTTCCTGATCGGTCAGCTCGATGAACAGATTGCCAAGCGCCACGCTCTTGTCGCGCAACACGTCGAGATCGACACCGTCGAAGGCTTCGAGCGCGCTCTCCAGTGCGATCACGCCGAGTTGCGGCGCGGTGCCGGTCAACATGCGGTCAATGTCGGGATGAGGCGCGTAGTCGTGCGTAAATTCGAACGGCTTCGAGTGACCATGCCAGCCCGTCAGCGGTTGGCGCACTGCTTCGATATGGCGCGACGCGACGAACACGAAGGCCGGCGCGCCCGGGCCGCCGTTCAGATACTTGTAGCCGCAGCCCACCGCGAAGTCAGCATTGCAGCGGTTCAGATTCACCGGCATCGCGCCCGCCGAGTGACACAGGTCCCACACGATCAGCGCGCCGGCTTCATGTGCCTGACGCGTCACCGCTTCCATGTCGTAGCGCTTGCCGGTTTTGTAGTTGACGTGCGTCAGCGACACGATCGCCACCGTGTCGTCAATCGCCGCGACGATGTCGTCAGGATCAACGCAGCGCAACGCGCAACCGGTCATTTCGGCGACGCTCGACGCGATATACACGTCGGTCGGAAAATTGGTTCGCTCGGCCAGGATCACGTTGCGGCCCGGGCGCATGCGCGTGGCCGAAACCAGCACCTTGAACAGATTCACCGAGGTCGAATCGGCGACGATCACTTCGTTCTGCCCTGCCCCGATCAGTTTGGCAATCTTGTTGCCGGTGCGCTGCGGCGCCGGATACCAGTCGGCGTCGTTCCATGAGCGGATCAAACCGTGCGCCCATTCCTGCTTCAAGGCGCGTTCGATGCGTGTGGGCACATTCGCGGGCATCGCGCCCAGCGAGTTGCCGTCGAGGTAAATCGTGTCGGCGGGCAGATCGAAGCGCGCGCGGCAGTGGGCCAAGGTGTCGGCGGCGTCGAGCGCGGCGCAGTGTTCCCGGGTGATCATCTGGCTGGTTTCCTGTGTGTTCTTATTGCAAATGCAAAGTCTGTGGCGTCTGCTGCTTAGGCGGCGTGCGCGACTGTCGTGGGCAAATCGAAAAAGCGCCGAGCGTTGGTGCCGAGGATCTTCTCTTTGGCTGTGTCGCTCAGCTGCGGGTGATGCGCGACCAGGTCGCCAATCTTCTGCTCGCCGAGCGGGAACGGGTAGTCGGAACCGAGAAGTACGTGGTCCTCGCCCATCGTGTCGACCAGGAGTCGCAATGCGCCCTGGTCGAACACCGCGCTATCCACGTGAAAGCGGTCGAGATACGACACCGGCGGATTCGGGCAATCCTCGCGCACGATGTCGCGCTGCTCCCACGCGTTCTGTACGCGACCCAGCAAAAACGCAAAGCTGCCGCCGCCGTGCGCGAAGCACAGCTTCAGCGACCTCGGAATCCGCTCGAAAGCCCCCGACAAAATCAGCGACACCATGCTCAATTGCGTTTCCGCCGGCATCGCGACGAGCCACGGCAACATCCACTTCTTCATGCGGCCGTCGGTCATCATGTCCCACGGATGCACGAGCACCGGAATGCCGTCGTTCGCGCAGTGCGTGAGAAACGTCACGAGGTGTTCGTCGTCGAGATCGCGCGGACCGAGATGATTGCCGATCTGCACGCCGCGATGCCCGGCTCGATGCGCCCGCGTCGCTTCACGGCAAGCGAGCTCGACGTCCTGCAACGGGACTTGCGCCAACGCCATCAGACGGTGCGGCGCATGCGCGCAAAGTTCGAGCGCGTGGTCGTTCATCCGCGCGGCCCAGGCGTGCGCGGCGACCGCGTCGTAGCGATAGCCGAACATCACGGGCGTCGCGCACATCAGCTGGATATCGACGCCGAGCGCATCCATTTCAGCGATGCGTGCGGCCGGATCCCACAGCGCGCGATACACCGGACGGAAGCTCTTCTCGCCGGTCATGATCATGCCGCGTTCGCCGTCCGCGTCGATCTTCAGCCACGGCGCGTGTTCCGCGTCGAGGCGTGCGGCCTCTTCTCGCGCGATCGGCGGGAAGAAGTGGGAATGCATGTCGATTCGAAGTGTCATCGTGATTCTGTTTGTTTAGACGGCCTTGCCTGGATGGACATGGCCGCAATGCGCGCAGCGGCGTTTTTCTTCTGAGGCATAGAAGCCGTTAAAAAGCGGCGGCAGATCGTTGACGATGCTTTTCAGTTGCACCTCGACGCGATAGACGAGATGTCCGCAGTCATCGCAATACCATTCGAAGCCGTCCACCACGCCTTCCGGGCGTTGCCGCTCGATCACGAGGCAGACGCTGCCCGCTTCCGGCCGTTGCGGCGAATGACGCACATGCGGCGGCAGCAGAAACACGTCCCCTTCCTTCAGATCGACGCGCTCGCGTTTGCCGTCGATCCACAGATACAGATACGCATTCCCGCGCAACTGATAGAAGAATTCCTCGAGCGGATCGTCGTGGAAATCGGTGCGATGGTTCGGGCCACCCACCACCGTGACGATGAAGTCGCTGTCCTGCCACACCTGCTGGTTGCCGACCGGCGGCTTCAGCAGATGCGCGTGGTCGTCGATCCAGCGCTGGAAATTGAACGGTTTGCCGTACGTGAGCATGGCTGTCTCTTTGTGGTGTTTTATGCGCGTGTTTATTTTTTCGGTGCGTATGCAATCGCCTTCATCTCGATCAGCAGATGCGGATGGGGCAATTGATGCACGGCGACCGTCGTGCGCGTCGGACCGGTTTCGTCGAAGTACTCGCCGTACACGGCGTTATAGCCGCCGAAGTCGTTCATGTTGACCAGGAACGACGAGATCTCGACAAGGTTCGACAGGTCCGCGCCTTCACTCTGCAGAATATCGCGAATGTTCTCGATCACCACGCGCGTTTGCTCGCGAATGTCGAGTTGCACGGTGCCGAGTTCATCGGCGCTGGCGCCTGCAATTGTATTGTCGGGACGGCGCGAACTGGTGCCGGAGACGAACAGGAAGTCGCCAGCGCGCGTCACATGCGGGAAGCGGCCGCGCGGTTTGGCTTTGCCGGGCACCACGCGCCCTTGAATGGTCGGTTCGTTGGTCATGAGAGTCGATAGGTCGTGAATTCGGTGCTGCCAAGGCCGTTGACGAAGCAATGCACGTGCGCGTCGACGGGCAATGGATGAGCGGCGGTGGCGGCGCCCGCCATGATCAGCGAGCCGGCCGGCAACACCAGGCCGCTTTGCGAAATCAGCCGCGAGGCCTGCACGATCGAGCGCAGCGGATCGCCGAGAATCGCCGCCGTCGAGCCAGCTTGCACGATGCGGCCGTCGATGCGCATCGCCACGCCGGCATTGCGCAGACCGTCGAAACGCCGGGTCCACGGACCGATCACGAGCCCCGCCGACGAACAGTTATCGGCGACCACATCTTCCAGCGTGAATTTGAAATCGCGGTAGCGGGAATCGATGATCTCCATCGCCGGGGCCACCGCCTCCAGATAGCGCGACGCTTCGAGCGGGGTCAACGGACGGTCGATCTCACGGCTCGTCAGAAAGCACACTTCCGGCTCGACGCGCGGGTGAATGAAGCGATCGAGCGCGACGCGGCCACCGTCTTCATCGAGCATCGCATCGGTCAGCCAGCCCCAGATCAGGCTGTCGACGCCCATCTGGATCATCTTCGCGCGGCTCGTAAAGCCGAGCTTCACGCCGACCATGCTCTCGCCACGATGAATGCGCCGCTCGATCGACGCGCGTTGAATCCCATAGGCGTCGTCCAGTGAAAACAGGGTGGACGTGGTGAGTTGCGCGATCGGCTCGGCGTGGCGCGCGGCGTTGTCGATACGTTCGGCAATGGCGTCGAGATCGATCATGCGGCCTCCTTCCGCGCGAGTTCGCGCGCCTTGAGCATATCCAGCGCGACGTCCACGATCATGTCTTCCTGACCGCCGACCATGCGGCGCTTGCCGAGCTCGACCATGATGTCGAACGCCGACAAGCCGTATTTCGCAGCGGCCGCTTCCGTATGACGCAGGAAGCTCGAATACACGCCGGCATAACCGAGCGCGAGCGTTTCGCGATCCACGCGCACCGGCCGCTCCTGCAACGGGCGCACGATATCTTCCGCGGCGTCGATCAGCTTCTTCACATCGCAGCCGTGATTGAGCTTCATTCGATCCACCGCTGCGATGAACACTTCGAGCGGCGCATTACCTGCGCCCGCGCCCATGCCGGTCAGCGAAGCATCGATGCGGTCGCAACCATGTTCGAGTGCGATCACAGAATTCGCCACACCCAGCGACAGATTGTGATGCGCGTGCATACCCGTTTGCGTCGCCGGATCCAGCACGGCCTTGAATGCATCGAAACGCTCGGCGACGTCGCGCATATTTAACGCGCCGCCCGAATCGACCACGTACACGCATTGCGCGCCGTAGCTTTCCATCAGTTTGGCCTGCGTCGCCAACGCCTCGGGCGTGGTCATATGCGACATCATCAGGAAGCCGACGGTGTCCATGCCGAGCGAGCGGGCGTATTCGATATGCTGCTTCGAAATATCCGCTTCGGTGCAATGCGTGGCGACTCGCACGATGCGCGCGCCGGCGTCGTACGCCGCGCGCAGATCGTGAACGGTGCCGATGCCGGGCAGCAGCAGCGTTGCCACTTGCGCACGCTTCACCGTGCCGGCCACCGCTTCGATCCATTCGAGATCGGTATGCGCGCCGAAGCCGTAGTTGAAGCTGGAACCCGACAGACCGTCGCCATGCGCGACTTCGATACTGTCGACGCCCGCTTCATCGAGCGCTTGCGCGATCGCCACCGCGTTTTCCAACGAGTACTGATGGCGGATCGCGTGCATGCCGTCGCGCAGCGTCACGTCCGACACGTAGATTTTCTTGTTGCCATGGGTCATTGCGTCGTTCCTTTCACACTGCCACGCGGCTCGCCGCGATCTGCTCGGCCGCGGCCAGTGCCGCCGAAGTCATGATGTCGAGATTGCCCGCATACGAGGGCAGATAGTGCGCAGCGCCCTCCACTTCGAGGAACACGCTCACCTTCAGACCGGCACGGCGCTCGTTCGCATGAAAGGCGAGCGGGTTAGCCGCGGTATAGCGGTCGAACTGCACGGCCTGCTTCAGACGATAGCCCGGCACATAGCTCGCTACCGCGGCGACCATCGCGTGAATCGAGGTTTCGATTTCGTCCGTATCGGCGTCTTCTTCCGTCAGGCAATAGACGGTGTCGCGCATCATCAAAGGCGGCTCGGCCGGATTGAGCACGATGATTGCCTTGCCGCGCGCCGCCCCGCCGACGGTTTCGATCGCCTTCGAGGTGGTCTCGGTGAATTCGTCGATATTGGCGCGCGTGCCCGGTCCTGCCGAACGGCTTGCGATCGACGCGACGATTTCGGCGTAATGCACCGGCGCCACACGCGATACCGCATGCACGATCGGAATCGTCGCCTGGCCGCCGCACGTGACCATGTTCAGGTTCGGCGCGTGGAGATGCGCGAACAGATTCACCACGGGCACCACAAACGGCCCGATAGCGGCCGGCGTCAGATCGATCACAGTGACACCGTGTTCGCGCAGCACGGCCGCATGGCGGTGATGCGCGCCGGCCGACGTCGCGTCGAATGCAAGGCGAATGTCGTTGAAGTTCGGCATGTCCACGAGGCCGTCGATCCCCCGCGCCGTGGTCGGCACGCCGAGCCGTTCGGCGCGGGCGAGACCGTCCGAAGCCGGATCGATGCCGACCATGACTCCCATTTCGAGGTGCTTCGCATTACGCAACACCTTGATCATCAGATCGGTTCCGATATTGCCGGAGCCGATGATGGCGACGGCCTGCTTTTCTTGTTTATCGTCCATGGTTTTGTCTGTCACGACGCGGATTCAGTGAGGTGGGCGAAGCTCGCGCTCACGGAGCCGAGTCCTTCGATATGCGCGGTGAACACGTCGCCGGCATTCACGCCGGCCATCGGTCCGAGCGCGCCGGTCAGTACGATATCGCCCGCTTTCAGCGGTGCGCCGACACGCGTCATGGTGTTGGCGAGCCACACCGCAGCGTAGAGCGGATTGCCGAGGCAAGCGGCGCCAACGCCGACGCTTACCTGATCGCCGCGCCGCTCCATCACCATGCCGCAGTTGACCGCGTCGAAAGCGTCGAGTTTGACCGGACGATTGCCGAGCACGAACAGACCGCTCGACGCGTTGTCGGCTACCGTGTCCGTCAACCGGATATCCCAGTTGGCAATGCGGCTGCCGACGATCTCGATCGCGGGCAACGCGTAAGCCGTTGCGCCGATCAGATCGGCAATCGTGTGACGTTCATGCGGCAGATCGCGCGCGAGCACGAGCGCGATCTCTGCTTCCACTTTGGGCTGCTGCGTGCGCGGCATCGCGATCTCTTCGCCATCCGCAATCGACATATCGTCGAACAGCATGCCGAAGTCCGGCTGATCGACGCCGAGTTGAGTCTGTACTGCTTTCGACGTCAGACCGATCTTGCGGCCCACCAGACGGCGGCCGGTCGCCAGCTTGCGTTCGGTGTTCAAACGCTGCACCGCGTAAGCGGCTTCGAGTGCGTCACCCCCGAGCTCCGCAATGACTGCGCGCACCGGCTCGACCGGCATGCCGCTCTGCTGCGCCTGCCACAGTGCGTAGGCGATGTGTTGCGCGGCGTTCAGGTCAACCTCGCTCATGCGATCCTCACGCAAACGTTAGTCAGTTCCGAATAGAAATCGAGCGAGTGACGCCCACCTTCACGGCCGATGCCCGAGAGCTTGGTGCCGCCGAAGGGCGTGCGCAGATCGCGTACGAACCATGCGTTGACCCAAACGATGCCGGTTTCGATCTGCCGCGCCACGCGATGGCCGCGCGAGAGCTGCGTCGTCCAGATACTCGCGGCGAGTCCGTAGGCGCTGTCGTTGACGCGGCCGATCACTTCGTCTTCGCTATCGAACGGCGCAATGTGGCACACCGGTCCGAAGATTTCTTCTTGAACGCAGCGCGCATCATCATTCAGACCGGTCCAGATCGTCGGCATCACGAACGCGCCCTGGTCGCGCTCGTCGCCGAAATGCGGGACCTTGCCGCCAGTCACGACCGTTGCGCCCTCTTCGACTGCGAGACGGAAGTACGACAGCACTTTCTCGCGATGCCCGCGTGAAATCAGCGGCCCCATCGTGGTAGCCGGATCGTGAGGCGCGCCGACTTGCAGCACCTCGGTTTTTTCCTTCAACGCGGCGACGAAGCGCTCGAAGATCGGCCGCTCGACGTATACGCGCTCACTGCACAGACAAACCTGCCCGGCATTCGTGAAGCTCGACTTCAACACGCCGGCCACGGCTGCATCGAAATCCGCATCCGCGAACACTACAGCTGCATTCTTGCCGCCCAGTTCGAACGAGATCTCCTTCACGCCATCGGCGACCGTCTTCATGATCGTGCTGCCGGTACGCGACTCTCCGGTAAAAGTGATCGCGCTGATGTCAGGATGACGCGTGAGGAACTCGCCGGCCGCGTTCGGCCCGTGACCGTGGATCAGGTTGAACACGCCGGGCGGCAGACCGATGTCGTGCATGACTTCGGCGAGCAGCGTGGCGGAACTGGGCGTTTCTTCCGAGGGCTTGGCGACGACGCAGTTGCCCATTGCGAGGGCCGGCGCGACTTTCCACGTGAACAGCAGCAGCGGCAGATTCCACGGCGAGATGATGCCGACCACGCCGAGCGGTTTGCGCGTGACGTAGTTGATCAGTTCGCTGCCGTCGGCTGCATGCGTTTCGAAGAACTCGCTATTCGCGGTACGGATGAGGTCCGCGAAGGTGCGGAAATTCGCGATGCCGCGGGCGATGTCGAGCTTGCGGGCTTGCTCGAGCGGGCGGCCTGTATCGGCCACTTCTGCCGCGACGAAATCGTCGAAACGAGCTTCTATGCCGTCGGCGATTTTATGCAGCCAGTCGGCGCGTTCAGCCGGGGTGGTATTGCGCCAGCCGGCGCGTTGGGCGGCGGCTGCCGCGCGGACTGCGCTGTCGACGGTGGCGGCGTCGGCTTCGCAGACTTGTGCGAGTTCGTGGCCGTCGACGGGACTGATGTTGGGGAATGTGGTTGCGGTCGCAATGAATTCGCCATTGATGTAATGGCGAAGCAAGGGTTGAGCGCGCTGCGCGGCGGCCGGGGTGAAGGTCACAACGTCTCCTGCTCGATTGAGTGTTTGCAGGAGTCTAAAGGGGGGTCCTCGCGGGGCGGTAATCAAAGATTCGGTGGTGGGTATGCTAAAGGGGAATATCAGAGGGGTTGGGGGGTTTTTGCCTTTGGCGGCGGCATTTGGCTGTGGGCTTGTGGGGGGCCTTTCTTGATTTGTTTGTGGTCTATTAGCGTTGCCCCTGTGCGGGGCGGCACCTACTTTTCTTTGCCGGCTGCAAAGAAAAGTAGGCAAAAGAAAGCAGCTCAAACCGCTAATGCTAAGCGGCTCTCCTGGCTTGGAGGGGCCAGTGGCCCCGTGGAATCCGGGCCCTCGCACATTCAACCCGAAGTGACAAAGGCGTCATCAGCTCCCACTCCGCACTACGTGCGTCGCGGACGGGTCTGCATGGGAAACCGGGAGCTTCGTTTGTGCATGTGGGGGCCATCGGCTTCGCCTCGGCGAGGTGCCTCTGTACTCAAGGGGGAACCCGCACCTCGAATGAGACGTGGGTGTGTCGCAATCGCAGTGACTGCCGCGATATAACGGCGAGTCACAGTGGGGGGAAAACGCGAACGCAAAACGCAGCAGGCGATTGTATGAACTACGCTTCGGCGCGCGCAGCGCCGCCGGAAGTATGACGCCCTTGTCACTAGCGCCGAATGTGCGAGAACACAGATTCCACGGAGCCACTACCGTTGGCTGACTGCGGGAGCCGCTTAGAATTAGCGGTTTGAGCTGCTTTCTTTTGCCTACTTTTCTTTGCAGCCGGCAAAGAAAAGTAGGTGCCCCCCCGCACAGGGGGAACACTAATAGACCACAAACAAATCAAGGAAGCCCCCCCCACAAGCCCACAACCAATGCCGCCGCCAAAGGCAAAGCAAACCCTCAAACACCAACACCATCCCCCCCACTAGCCACCCCCACCGCCTCCCGCAGGCACTCAACAAAAGCCTGGCAAGCCGCACTCTGCTCCTTATGCGAGCGCACAGAAAACCCGACAGTGCCAAACGCCCCACTCTCGGGCAAATCCAGAATCCGCAACAACCCCGCATCTTCAAACTGCTGCGCCGCGCCCCGCGGCATCAAGGCAATCCGCGGCGTATCGAGCAGCAACCCGATATTCGTCAACAACGACAACGACTCCACAATATCCGTCGGCAACGGCAACCCCGCCGCGCGAAACAGATGTTCCGCCGAAAGCCGCGCCGGCGAATCCGGCGTCGGCAAAATCCACGGCGAGCCGACCAACTCCGACAGATGCGTCACATCAGCCGCTGCAGGCCCATAACCTTTCCCGACTACCACGCACAACGACTCGTCAAAGAGCGCCTCATGCGTCAACGGAAAAGCACTCGCAATCGGCAACTCGCGCTCCGGCAAACGCCCGACCACGATATCGAGGTCCCCCGTCGCCAGCGCCGGGAACAGATGCGCCGTCGTGCCCTCTCGCACGGTCACCAGGACGTTCGGCGTGCGCGCTTTCAGCATGGCGATCGCCGCGGGCAGCAGCCGTGCCGACGCCGAGATGAGCGTGCCGACGATCACATGCCCGCTTGTGCCGAGCCGGAAGTCGTTGAGCTCGTCGGTCATATAACGCAGCTCCGCCATCAGCGAT
The DNA here is from genome assembly GCF_041321145.1 of Paraburkholderia sp. IW21. Classification (NCBI taxonomy): domain Bacteria; kingdom Pseudomonadati; phylum Pseudomonadota; class Betaproteobacteria; order Burkholderiales; family Burkholderiaceae; genus Paraburkholderia; species Paraburkholderia sp. IW21. The sequence continues at coordinate 618,512 of NZ_JBGGWA010000003.1, forward strand.
TTGACCCGTCGCCCGAGGAGCAATCCCAACTCCGTCGGCACGACGCCGCGATTCGAGCGCGCGAACAGCGCGCCGTCGAAACACGATTCGAGTTCGTGGATCACCTTGGTGACGGCCGGCTGCGTCAAGCGCATCTCGTTAGCTGCGCGCACGACGGAGCGCGTTTCCAGCACGCGTTCGAAGATCATCAACTGATTGAGCTTCAGCTTGCGGATCAGGGAAATCTCGCTGAGCGGATTGTGTTGCATGGCGGACGTGGACGGAAATCAATGATCCGCGATGGTAACAGCACAAAATCGGCAGCCCGATTAAGGCCTCCACGTGCCCTTCCTACGCTGGGCACACCTATTGCTCTATATCGCTCGCCGGCAAAAAAACCCGTCAAGCACCGCGTGCCCACGACGGGTAGCCGTTTTTAACTTCAGTCCAGCAATCCATCGGTGGGAGGCCCCATGCTTCGATACGCTGCAATCTTCTTCGTCATCGCGATCATCGCCGCGGTATTCGGTTTTGGCGGCATTGCCGCAGGCGCAACGGAAATCGCCAAGGTCCTGTTCTTTATCTTCGTGGTGATCTTCCTCGTGACGCTGCTGATGGGCGTGATGCGACGTTGATCATCGCATTGACCGAGTAAGCGAAGCAACACCCGCCCCGGCGCAGAGAGCAACTATTGCAATACTTGCCACACCGTATTGCAATAGTTGCTCTCTGCGCCGGTGTTTTTTTAACGCAGGGCCCACGCACTAGCCCGCAGAGGGCACAAGCGGCGCGAGCGGTTCGCTGTCGCGCAAGCAGAGATGCAATTCTTCGCAGAGGAAAGTCTGTAACGTCTGCACGGCGGCCGCCTGGACGCCGGAGACCGGACGCATGAAGAGCCCAAAATCGGCAGTCGGCGCATCGGGCAATCCATCGGCCTGGCCGAGTACGCGCATCGACTCCGCACGGATATTGCCGTCGAGCAGCACGGACACCCCAAGCCCCGCTTCAACGGCCGACTGCACCGCCGGCAAACTGGTACTGGTGCACACAATGCGCCACGCAATCCCCGCACGCCGCAGCGCCGTCAACACCTGCTGCTGCCACAGACACGCGCCGCCAAACGCGACCACTGGCAATGCCGCTTCGCTGTCGCGGCTAAACCCGCGGGCACCGACCCAGAAGAGTGGCTGTGTCCAGGTCAGCAACGGCACCGAGTCGACCAGCGCGGGATCGCCGACGACCACGTCGAGGCCGCCGTCAGCCAGCCGGTTCGATAACGCTGGGCTGGTATCGACGACGATCTCCAGCGCCACCTGCGGATAAGCGCTCGAAAAGCGCCGCAACGCGCGCGGCAGCCGCCCGACTGCGATGTCTTCCAGCATGCCGAGCCGCACGGTGCCGGACACCTGCCCCGCGCTCAATGCCCGCCGCGCATCGGCGCTCGCGCCGAGAATCGTATAGGCGTACGGCAGCAACAGATGCCCCGCTTCGGTGAGCTGCACGCCGCGCGGCGAGCGGTCCAGCAACCGCTGCCCCAGGTCTTCTTCGAGCCGGCGCAATTGCATGCTGACCGCCGCCTGGGTGCGTGCAAGGCGCACCGCCGCCACACCCACGGCGCCGGTCTCCGCAACCGTAACGAACGCGCGCAGGAGACTGCTGTCGAGATCTCGGGTCATCACGTTTCTTGAAGTCATCATAAGAAATATCAACTTATCTTAATATCGCCTGCACCGATAAGATAGCGTCCAACGAATCCGAAAGCGGTACCGAGGCCACCATGCAGGACACCACGATCAAACCGGCGCTGCATCCCACCCAACCCCCGCTGAAGCCAGCCAGCGCGGCGGCCGGCGCGGCGCTGCTGTGCGTGCTGTCGATGTCGAGCGTGCAGTTCGGCGCGGCGCTCTCCGCGCCGACGATGACAGCGTACGGTTCGCTCAGCACCACCTGGCTGCGTCTTTGCTGGGCGGCCGTGGTGCTCGCACTGCTGGTGCGCCCGCGCCTGCTCGCCTATTCGCGCTCGCATTGGCTCGCGGCGGGCGCTCTGGGGACGGCGATGGCCGGCATGACGCTATGCTTTTTCGCGTCGCTCCAGCGAATTCCATTGGGGCTCGCCGTCGCGATCGATTTTCTCGGGCCGCTAGCGGTGGCGACCTTCGCGGTGCGCCGTGCGCGAGCGCTACTGTGGCCGGCGCTGGCGATTGCCGGCGTGGTCCTGCTTTCGCGCGATCGCGCCGGCTGGATCGGCGAGCCGCTCGGCGTGCTGCTCGCGTTCGCGGCCGCACTGGGCTGGGGCAGCTATATCGTGCTGATGAAAAAGATCGGCACCGTGTTCGCCGGACTCGAAGGACTGTCGGTGTCGCTGATCGCAGCGGCGCTGGTCGCCACGCCGTTCGGCCTCGCGCAAAGCGGCATACACATCGCGACCACGCAGATCGCGGCAACCGCGGGCCTCGCGCTGCTGGTCCCGCTATTGCCGTATGCGTTGGAAATGGTGGCATTGCGGCACATGCCGGCCGCATCGTTCGGCATCCTGATGAGTGTCGAACCAGCGATCGGCGCGCTGGCCGGCTTCGTCGTGCTGCATCAACCGATGGGTGTCTTGCAGATAGCGGGCACGCTGCTCGTCGTGGCCGCGAGCGTGGGCGCCGTAGCGGCGACCCGCTGAGCATCGCTGAACTTCTGCGAGTGCAGCGTTCAGGCGATATTTTCCGCTTCGTAAAGACGCCGGCCCGCTGCATCCTTCGCGCCGAGGGTCGGCTCGAATTCGATCGGCCACTCGATGCCGATATCAGGGTCGCGCCACAAAATACAGCGCTCCAGTTCGGGGAACCAGTATTCGGTGGTCTTCCACAGGCACTCGGCGACGTCGGATAGCACCACGAAACCGTGCGCGAAGCCCGGTGGCACCCACACCTGCCGTTGGTTGGCCGCGCTCAGATGAGTGCCGGTCCACTTGCCGAAGTTCGGAGAATTGAGACGCACGTCCACGGCGACGTCGAACACTTCCCCCAGCACGACCCGCACGAGCCGGCCTTGCGGACGCTGCACCTGATAGTGCAGCCCGCGCAGCACGCCATGCACTGCACGCAAATGACGGTCTTGCACGAAGTTGAACCCGTGCGAGACGCCGTCAGTAAATTCGTCCGCGCTGAAGCTCTCGAAACAGAAGCCGAATTCGTCGCAAAACACCTCGGGCTCGATGAGTTTCACCTCCGGCAATGCTGTCGCCATTACCTTGTTGCCCATGGCCACTGTGCTCGTAAGAAGCCTGCCCGGCGAAAGCACGGCCGCCGATGCGACCGCGTCACACGACGATGAGGCGCACCGTCAGCACGACACCTGCCCAACCCTAAGCCTCGGTCGCCACCCGGCTGCGCGCGCGATATTCGGTGGGCGACAGCGCCATGCGCTTGCGGAAGATCTTCGCGAGGCGATCGCCGTTGCCGGTGCCGCTGCGGCGCGCGATCTTGTCGACTGGCAATTCTGTTTCGGTCAGGAAGTTGCAGGCAATGCGCAGCCGCACCTGCAGCAGATAGTCGGAAGGTGTGACCTGCATTTCATGCTTGAAGCGCCGCAGAAAATTTCGCTCGCTCATTGCGGCCACTTGCGCGGCATCGGCAACCGACACCTGACGATCACAGTTCGCCTCCATCCAGCGCGCAGCGGCACGGATTTTTTCGGCCACGCTGAGTGTGCCGCCTTCCGCGGGCAACGGTATCCATGTGGCGGCCATGCCCGGCATCACCCGATCGGCGACGCCGCGCGCGAGTTCCGCGCCGAGGTCCCGTTTGATGACCATCAGCGCGCTGCGCGCACAGTCGTTACGATCGTTGGCGGCGCTGAACGCGGCGTCGGTCGTGGCGCTGCCCAGATAGCGGTTGATCTGCAAGCTGTCATGCTCGGCCGGCCCGGCGGCTTCCAGCACGAGACGGCCCTCGCCGATCGTCTCGATCGCGCGGGTACGGGTTTGCACCGAGCGCAGCCAGCCCAGCAGCCGCTCGTCGCGCGCGGCCTCATGCGCGCCGTAGCCGCCTGCGATGAACAACACGTCGAAACCGCTGCCGTAGCGTGTGTCGATACGGTCGGTCCAGATTCGCGCCGACGAAGAACTGGCCACACTGCCACCGTCCATCGACAGAAACTGCACTTCGTAAGGCGGCTCGTCGCCGGCTCGCGCGCCCGAAAGTTCATTGGCGGTCTGGAACATCTCGACCACCGTGCCCGGCCCGAGCAGCCAGAAGCCGTCGAACAGCAACACGCCGATTCGCCGCGCTGCACTACGCACGTTCAATGTCGGCGTATGTAACCAGGTAATCCTCGCAGTATCAAGGTGCATGTGCGGCATGATCTTTCCCCAATCAGTCGTACGTTGTGGACCCCGCTGCCCCGTCGGCCGGTCGATATGGTCGAATTGAATTACGGCGGGTGAAAACCGCCGGCAACGCCGTTTAACGGATTATGCGTGATGTTAGCGGAATGGCTCGCTATAGTAAATTTGAAAATCAAAACAGAATAAAGAAATCCAATGTATGAAGAAACCCATTATTGCGTGTTTCATATGACTGTTCGCAAAGCGCTCCGGACAGCGGCAAATGATACCGGCCCGAAGCTCCTCTCCAGGCTTGGGAAGCTTATGCAGACTCGCTTTCGAGGCTGTTCCGTCGCTATCGGATTTATCTCGTGATCACTGGAATTGCGACCCCTATTCGCTTGACTCGCATGGAAATGTTTCAAACTTGAACACCAGAGCTCGCGAATAATGAACGTTCAATCCGGCCTTTATTCGCAAACCGGGAATTTATAGACGCTGCCAATGTGGTAAGCCGCACATTTACCGATACATTTCTGATTGCGTATTTCGATGCTGAATTTTCAATCGACTAAAAATGTTTCTATATTGAAACATCCGGATTTTTCATATGACTTAATGCGACGGTCATTCGCGTCATGCCTCGAAAACATCAGATGATTGAACGCCGCCTGCAGCACCGCCGTGCAGCGTCCTTAAAACGGGCCGCAAAACGAGCACCTACTCGAAGCCGAGCACGCCGAGCAGCCGATAAAAATGCGTCAACTGCGCGGCATCGATGGCAAACCCGTTCGCAAACCAGTCGCGATACGCTTGCGCCGCATCGTCCGAAGAGCGCTCCTTTGCCTTAGCCGTTCGTTCCCTCGCCTGCGACCATTGCCGCGTCGTTCTGCGTTCGTGCGAGCACGGGCCGCAACGCGGCGCCGGTATGACTGGCGGCGACGCGCGACAGTCCTTCCGGATCCGTAGCGGCGACGATCGTGCCGCCACCCACACCGCCTTCCGGACCGAGATCGATAATCCAGTCCGCCTCGGCGATCACGTCGAGATCGTGCTCAATGACGACGACGCTGTGGCCGCCGTCCGCGAGACGATGCAGCACGCGAATCAGCTTCGCGACGTCCGCCATATGCAAGCCGACCGTCGGCTCGTCCAGCACATACAACGTGTGCGGCGGCTTCTGACCGCGCCGCGTGATGTCGTCGCGCACCTTGCTCAACTCGGTGACCAGCTTGATCCGCTGCGCTTCGCCGCCCGACAACGTAGGCGATGGTTGGCCGAGCGTGAGATAGCCGAGGCCGACATCCTTCATCAACTGCAATGGATGCGCGATGTTCGAAATCGGCGCGAAGAACTCGACGGCTTCGTCGATTTCCATGGTCAGCACCTCGCCGATGTTCTTGCCGCGCCACGTGACCGCGAGGGTCTCGGGATTGAAGCGTTGCCCGTGACAAACGTCGCACGGCACCTTTACGTCGGGCAGGAAGCTCATGCCGATGGTCCGTACACCTTGTCCTTCGCAAGCGGGGCAACGACCTTCCCCGGTGTTGAACGAGAAACGCGATGCGGTGTAGCCACGCGCACGCGCTTCGAGCGTGCCGGCGAACAGTTTGCGAATCGCGTCCCACACACCGATATAGGTCGCCGGACACGAACGCGGGGTTTTGCCGATGGGTGTCTGATCGACTTCGAGCACGCGGTCGATCGTTTCCCAGCCGCTGATCGAATCGCATCCTTGCCATGCATGCGTGACGTTCAGCGGCGCACGTGGCGCCGTGCGAGCCAACACGCTCGAGCGGCGGTTCGCAGCCGGCTGGGTTTCGGCCGCCGCGCGCGCACGCCGCGTGGCGGGCGACGACAGCACCGAGCGTCCCACCGCATCCAGCAAATTGGCCATCAGTACATCGCGCGCGAGCGTCGACTTGCCTGAACCACTCACGCCGGTCACTGCCACCAGACGCGAAAGCGGAATGCCGACCGTGACGTTGCGCAGGTTGTGCAGCGTGCCGCCGTGCACCGTCAGCCAGTTCTCCGGCACCGCGACCGCACGTTTGCCCGGCGCGACCACCTTGCGGCGGGGCTGCAACGGATGCACGATCGGATGCGCGAGAAATTGTCCGGTCAGCGAATCGGGTTGCGCCGACAGATCGGCCACACTCCCTTGCGCGACGAGCGTACCGCCGCGCTTGCCCGCGCCCGGTCCGATATCGATGATGTGATCGGCACGCCGAATCGTATCTTCGTCGTGCTCGACGACTACCAGTGTGTTGCCCTTCTCGCCCAGCTTGCGCAAAGCGTTGAGCAAAATCTGGTTGTCGCGCGGATGCAGACCGATGGTCGGCTCGTCCAGTACGTAGCACACGCCTTGCAGGTTGCTGCCCAGTTGCGCGGCAAGCCGGATGCGCTGCGCTTCGCCGCCCGACAGGCTCGGCGCCGCGCGATCGAGACTCAGATAACCGAGCCCGACTTCTTCGAGGAATTGCAGGCGGCTGCCGATTTCGCTGACCACGTCACGCGCGATTTCCGCATCGCGGCCGCTCATCTCCAACGTGTCGATCCACGCGCGCGTGTCGGACACCGTCCATTGCGCGACGTCGACGATGGCACGCTCGCCGAACGTGACCGCGCGCGCGGTCGGGTTCAGACGCGTGCCGACACAATCCGGACACGGCTCGTCGACGAGGCCTTCCGGTTCCTGCTCCTCCGACGGCAAGCTCTGCTCGCGTCCGCGGCTGTCTTCGACGATCACGGTATCGTCGTACGCCGCGCGTTGTTCGCGCGTCAATGCGAGGCCTGTGCCGACGCAGGTCGTACACCAGCCATGCTTGCTGTTGTACGAAAACATGCGCGGGTCGAGTTCGGGGTAGCTCGTGCCGCATACCGGACACGCGCGCTTGGTGGACAGCACCTTCACGGTGCCGAGTTTAGCCGTGGAATGGCCGCCGCGGATCGTGTCGTGCAAACCGTCGAGCGGCGCCAGCAGATGCATCACGCCCTTGCCGATTTCCAGCGTCTGATCGAGCGCCTCACGCAGTTCGGTTTCGTTGTCCGCCGAGACGACGAGGTCGGTCACCGGCAACTCGATGGTGTGCTCGCGGAACCGATCGAGCTTCGGCCACGGGTCCACCGGCACGAATTCGCCGTCCACGCGCAGATGCGTATTGCCACGCGCTTTCGCCCACTTCGCGAGGTCGGTGTAGACGCCCTTGCGGTTCACGACCAGCGGCGCGAGAAAGCCGACGTGCTGCCCTTTGTGATCGCGCAGCAACTGCGCCGCAATCGATTCGACGCTTTGCGATGTGACCGGCGTGCCGTCGTGAATGCAATGTTGCAAACCGAGCTTCACATACAGCAGACGCAGGAAGTGCCACACTTCGGAAGTCGTGGCCACGGTACTCTTGCGGCCGCCGCGCGACAGACGCTGTTCGATCGCGACGGTGGGCGGGATGCCATACACCGCGTCGACTTCAGGCCGCCCGGCCGGCTGCACGATGGAACGTGCGTACGCGTTCAGCGATTCGAGGTAACGGCGCTGCCCTTCGTGGAACAGAATGTCGAAGGCCAGCGTGGACTTGCCCGAACCGGACACGCCGGTAATCACATTGAATTTGCCGTGCGGGATGTCCACGTCCAGCGATTTCAGATTGTGCTCGCGCGCATTGACGATGCGCACCACGTCCTCGCCTTCGATCACCCGCCGCGCGCGCGCCGCGCTCAGTGCCTTTTGCAGCGGAATACCCTGCGACGCAGGTCCGGCCGCTGCGTTCATGGCACGGTCGTATTGCAACAGCGCCTCGCCGGTATGCGATTCCGGGCAATTCTTGACGTCTTCCGGCGTACCCGCGCACAGCACCCTGCCGCCGCCATCGCCACCTTCAGGGCCGAGGTCGATCAGCCAGTCGGCCGCGCGAATCACGTCGAGATTGTGTTCGATCACGATCAACGAATGGCCGCTCGCCAGCAGCTTGCCGAACGCCTGCATCAGCTTGGCGATGTCGTCGAAATGGAGGCCGGTGGTCGGCTCGTCGAACATGAACAGGCGTTTTGCGACCGCCTGCTTCGCACTGCGCGCGGTGCGCGCCTGTGCCGATTCCGCGAGGAAACCGGCGAGCTTGAGCCGCTGCGCTTCGCCGCCGGATAGCGTGGGCACCGGCTGGCCGAGCTTCACGTATTCAAGACCCACGTCGACGATCGGCTGCAGCACGCGCAATACTTCGACATCCTTGGCGAAGTAGGCGGTGGCTTCGCTCACCGTCAGTTCCAGCACGTCGGCGATGCTCAAGGCACGCGCCGGCTCGCCGCGCTCGATTTTCACTTCGAGCAGTTCCGCGCGATAGCGGCGCCCATCGCAATCCGGGCAACGCAGGTAAACGTCGCTCAAGAACTGCATTTCGATGTGTTCGAAGCCCGAGCCGCCGCAGGTCGGGCAGCGCCCGTCGCCGGAATTGAAGCTGAACATGCCGGGGCCGTAACCGCGTTGCTGTGCGAGCGGCGCCTTGGCAAACAGCTTGCGGATTTCGTCGAATGCGCCGACGTAGCTGGCCGGGTTCGAGCGCGCGGTCTTGCCGATCGGCGATTGGTCGACGAATACAACGTCCGTAACCTGGTCGGCGCCCGTCAGGCTTTTGAAGGCACCGGGCGATTCGGTGGCGAGGCCGAAGTGCCGCGCCATCGCTGGATACAAAACGTCTTGCAGCAAGGTGGATTTGCCGGAACCCGACACCCCCGTCACGCAGACAAGCCGCTGCAATGGAATCTCGACCGTGACGTCGCGCAGATTGTGTTCAGTCGCCCCTTCCAGCACGATGCGCGGCGTGCCGGCATCCACCGGACGCTGCGACCAGTGGGCCGCGTCCGCCACATGCCGGCGGCCGCCGAGGTACTCGCCGGTCAGCGTGCCGGACGAGCGGATCGCCTCAGGCGCGCCGTCGTAAATGATCGAACCGCCGCGCTCGCCCGGCCCCGGCCCCATGTCGATCAGGCGATCCGCCGCGAGCATCACCGACGGATCGTGTTCGACCACCACGAGTGTATTGCCGGCGTCGCGCAGCCGATGCATGGCTTCGACGATCCGGTTCAGATCGCGCGGATGGAGGCCGATGCTCGGCTCGTCCAGCACGAACAGGGTTTTGGTCAACGACGTGCCGAGCGCCGTGGTCAGATTGATCCGCTGCACCTCGCCGCCCGACAGCGTGCGGCTTTGCCGGTCGAGCGTCAGATACCCCAGGCCGACGTCGCACAGATATTTGAGGCGCGTGCGCACTTCCGCGAGCAAAAGCTTGAGTGCGTCGTCGAGTAAGGCACTCGGCAGGCTGATCTCGTCGAAGAACCGCCGGATGCGCTCGATCGGCATCAGCATCAGATCGTGCACGGTCAGACCCGCCAAGGCTTCGAGCTGCAGACGCCTCCACTCGACGCCGCGTGGCATGAAGCGCTTCTCGGGTGCGAGCACCTCGTCCGCATTTGCTTTATTGCCGAGGCGCCACAACAGCGATTCCGTTTTCAGACGCGCGCCGCCGCAGGTTTCGCACGGCGTATAGCTGCGGTACTTCGACAGCAGCACGCGAATGTGCATCTTGTACGCCTTCGATTCGAGATACTCGAAGAAGCGTTTGACACCGTACCAATGGCTTTGCCACTTGCCGTTCCAGTCCGGCGAACCATTGATGACCCAGTCGCGCTCGGCCTCCGTCAACTCGCCCCAAGGCGTGCCGCGGCGGATATCGGCTTTCGCCGCATAGCGCATCAGATCGTCCTGGCATTCTTTCCAGGCCGGTGTTTGCATCGGCTTGATCGCGCCGTCGCGCAGGGTCTTGCGCGCGTCGGGAATCACCAGACCCAGGTCGACGCCGATCACGCGGCCGAAACCGCGGCAGACTTCGCACGCGCCGTACGCCGAGTTGAACGAGAACAGCGCCGGCTGCGGGTCGGCGTAACGCAGGTCGCTCTCGGGGCTGTGCAGACCGGTGGAGAAACGCCAGATTTGCGGCTCGGCTTCTTTCGCTTCCGGTGCTTCCGGTGCGGCGGGCAGCACGTAAATGTCAACGCGTCCGCCGCCGCGCTTGAGCGACGCCTCGATGGCTTCGACCACCCGCTGCTTGTCGACCGAGCTCAAGCGGAAGCGGTCGGCCACCACGTCGAGCAGCTTGCGCTTGCCGGTGGGCGAATCGACTTCACGCTGCGCCTGTACGCGCGTGTAGCCGCTCGCCGACAGCCATTGCTCCACTTCCTGCTCGGACGCGGATTCCGGCAACTCGACCGGAAACGTGACGACCAGCCGCGGATCATGCTCCGCGGTGCGCTCGAGCAGTTCCGCGTAAATCGTCTCCGGGGTGTCGTGGCGCACCTGCTGCGCGGTCTTGCGATCGAACAGCTCGGCCGCGCGCGCATAGAGCAGCTTCAGGTGATCGTTGAGCTCCGTCATGGTGCCGACGGTGGAGCGCGAACTGCGCACCGGATTGGTCTGGTCGATCGCGATGGCGGGTGGCACGCCGTCGACCCGGTCGACTTGCGGGCGGTCCATGCGGTCGAGAAACTGCCGGGCGTAGGCGCTGAAGGTTTCGACGTAGCGCCGCTGCCCTTCCGCGTACAACGTGTCGAACACGAGGCTCGATTTGCCGGAACCGGACGGCCCCGTGACGACCGTCATTTCGCCGGTTCGTATGTCGAGATCGACGTTCTTCAGGTTGTGCTGGCGCGCGCCGCGAATGCGGATGATTCCGTTAGATGCCAATTTTTCCGACCGTCTGAATGAGTGGATCACCTCTCACGGACGCCTCGCGACCGCGCAAGTTCGGGACACCGGCTGGCGGATGGACACGCCAAAGGCCGGGTTGCAACGGGATACTATACTGTATATTTATACAGTTTTCTATCGCGTGCCCAAGCGAGGCACCATTTGTCTGTACCGTTCCTGGGGCTGCTCCAAGCCGCTTTGGGAACGGCCGTCGACTCGGGCAACTACGCATCGACTCAACCGTAGCGTGAATTATCCTTGACGGTTGCCGGCGGCATGCCTGTCAACGTGAGGCTCGTATACTTCGCAAGCTGCTCTGCCGCGCGTTGATCGTTAGTATAGTTAAGTGATTCTTTGCGGCTGCCGCCGTCGTATTGGTCAACCAGCCTCCCCGCACCGCTGTCCGTTGATGGGACTGACTTGCCCGACACGGCAACCCCCGACGACAAAGCAGATACGTCCACCCCATTTCTCTCGCCGGTTGCCGCAGCGGTATCGAAAGCCGCGGCTGCCGGGTCGCCGGCACGGGCGTCCGGGGCACGATGCTGACGCGCCATGGCATGCTGGACTCGGCCCAGCGTGGACGGCTGCAAGGCCGGCCGCTCGTCCGGCATCGCCCGCGAAGCGGTGCCCGCCGGCGGTGCCGATTTTTGCGCGCTGCCCAGCGCTTCATATTTTGCCAGGTCCTTCCCTGAACGAAGCAGCTCACGCATCGAGTGCTGCCTCGCCGACTGCTCATCCGGTTTCGATTGCAGTGCCTCCTGTGCGGACGACGCTGCGTCACGCACGTTGCCCGGTACGCCATATTCTCCAGCATCGACTGCCTTGCGCTGAACGACGGTTACGCTCATCTCGATACTCCCTATTCCCGGCCCACGTCCCGACTCACCGATCAAACGGTCATCGACGAATCGCCCTAGAAGAGTTATCTACGCGCAGACCCTGCTCGCCTCGCACAAACTCGATCCGGCGCGGCTCACCGGCTTACCGGCTTACCGGCTTACCGGCTTACCGGCTTCAAGTATTCGGGCGCGCGTCCACTTTCGCCACGAATGCGCCTGCGGGCCGCCACGATCGTCGCGCATCTTGCAATGTCACTCGTGTGCCGCCGCTTCCGGCCTGCGCTTGCACATCGGCCATGACAGATTTTTGCGTGGCCTTATGCACTCTTCGATTCGATCGTAAGGGACTTGCGCATTCAGCTGGATATATCCCAGCTATACCTTTTTCTTAGGCCACTTCGACGACACCTCGCGCCGCACCCTGCTTGCGGCGCTCCAACGTGCCAATACAAACCAGCGACACGCCCGCCAGAAAACTATAAAACACGGCCAACGGCCACCAGGCGCCCGGATACCGATGCGCGAGCAAGGTCCCGATCAAAGGCGTCAATCCGCCGGCCAGCGCGGCACACACTTGATAAGAAAGCGAAATGGCCGAATACCTGACCCTCACCGGGAACGCGTTCGACATGAACCCGGCCATCACGGCATAAGAACTCGACATGCACATCACTGCCAGCGCGATGCCGACCACAATGGCAACCGGCCGCCCGGTCGATACCAGAGCGAACATGGGATAAGGCGAAAGCATCGCCAACGCCGCCGCCCCCTTCAAAAACCGTCCTGTGCCGATCCGTTGCGCGAACCACCCCGAACCCAGTTGCGTGAACAACTGAATGAACGCCACCACGAACAGACAATCGAGAATCAGCGACCGATCGAGCCCAAGCGTCTGCGTCGTGTAATTCAGCATGAACGTGTTGACGAACCACGCGCCGGCCACGCCGATCACATTCGCACCGAGACACAACAACACCGTGCGCCACGCGTCGCGCACCACCTCGGCGACCGGCAGCGCGGCAACCCGCCGTTGTGCCTTGAGGGCCTTGAATTCAGGCGATTCGTCGACACCCGCGCGGATCAGCAAACCCACCACCAGCAACACCGCACTCGCGAGAAACGGCAAGCGCCAGCCCCAGTTGAGAAACGCTTCTTTATCCATGGATGCAACCGCGCGAAACGCGAGCAGTGACAGGATCAATCCGGCCGGACTGCCGAGCTGCGCAAACGAAGCGAAGAAAGTACGCCTTCCCTGCGGCGCATGTTCGCTTGCCATCAGCACCGCGCCGCCCCACTCGCCGCCGATCGCGATGCCCTGCGCGACGCGCAGCAGCACCAGCAACACCGGCGCCCATACGCCGGCGCTCGCATAGGTCGGCAGGAAACCGATGCCGACCGTGCCCACGCCCATGATCGCCAGCGTCGCCACGAGCGCCTTCTTGCGGCCGATGCGGTCGCCGAGGTGGCCGAACACGAGCCCCCCGAACGGTCGCGCGAAAAAGCCCACCGCGAATGTGCCGAACGAAGCCAGCGTGGCGAAAAACGGATCGCTGCCGGGAAAGAACAGCTTGCCGAAAATCAGCGCCGACGCTGTAGCGTAGATGTAAAAGTCGTACCACTCGATCGTGGTGCCCACAAATGCCGCGGCCGCGGCGCGAGTGGGTTGCCGCCCTGCGGCGTGGTCGTCTGGTGCGCGATTCATGTGTTTCGTCTCCAAGGTCGTTCTTCTGAGTGGCGCGGCTTCTTCGTGCCGTCACCGGAAAACTGCTTGCTTACGGTCAGGCTTTGAGTACGCCCGCTTCGAGCAAACGCTGCTGGGTCGCCGCGTCGATGCCCAGTGCGTCGAGTACCTCGCGCGTGTCGCCGCCGAGGGTCGGCGGCGCACTTCGATACGTGGCCGGTGTGCGCGACAGCTTGATCGGCGACGCGGTGCCGCGATACTCGCCCATCTCGATCACCATGCCGCGATGCAGCGTATGCGGATGACGCGCGACGACGTCGACGGTTTGCACCGGCCCGCACGGCACGCCTGCATTGATCAGCGCGTGCGCGAGCGGCTCGCAGTCGTGCGAGGCGAGCAAGCTTTCGAGCGCCGCCTTCAGCGGCTCGCGATGCGCGCAGCGGCTGCGGTTATCGACGTAGCGCGGATCGTCGGCCAGTTCCGCTGCGCCGAGATGCGCGCACAGCCGCGCGAACTGCCGGTCGTTGCCCACGGCGAGAAAGATCGGCGCGGTCGCGGTGCGATAGCTGTCGTAAGGCGTGATGTTCGGATGCGCGTTGCCGCTGCGCTGCGGGGTGCGGCCCGAGCCGAAATAGTTCGGTAAGTGCGGATGCAGGAGCGACACGCCGCAGTCGTACAGCGCGATATCGATCGATTGGCCACGCCCGCTCTTCGTGCGCTCGGCCAGCGCCAGCAGAATGCCCGCGAGCGCATTCAAACCGGTGACCATGTCGACGACCGGCAAGCCGACGCGCATCGCCGGAGCGTCGCGATCGCCGTTTACGCTCATCAAGCCGGTCATCGCCTGAATCGCGGCGTCGTAGCCGGGCAAGCCGCCAAGCGGGCCATCGGGACCGAAGCCCGATACCGCGCAATGAATCAACTTCGGGAAGCGCTCGCGCAAATCGCGCTCGTAATCCATGCGCCAGCGCGCGAGCGTGCCGGGCTTGAAGTTTTCGACCAGCACGTCGGCGTCTGCGAGCAGCTTCCACAAAATGTCGCGGCCCTCGTCGCACGACAGATCGACGGCGAGGCCCTGCTTGTTGCGGTTCACACCGGCGAAATACCACGCGGTGTCGCCGTGGAACGGCGGCCCCCAGCCGCGCGTTTCATCACCGGCGGGCGGCTCCAGCTTGATGACCTGGGCGCCGTGATCGGCCAGCGCCTGCGTGCAGTAGGGGCCCCCGAGTACACGGCTCAGGTCGATGACTTTGATGCCTTGCAACGCGCCCAGACTCGCACGTTCGGTCATTGCGTGTCCGGTCATTGCCCGCTCCCTGCCGGCAGCAGTCGCGCCGCCTGATCGAGCGTGACGCTGCGTGCATTGACCAGCGCATCGATCACGCCGCTTTCATCCGATGAGGTTTGCAGGTCGAGCGGATCGGACGGCAACAGCTTGTGCCGCAACACCAGATGACTGAGCGCAAGACGCCGGAAGTCCGGCGCGAGGCGCACGCCTTCGCAGGCCATCAGCACGGCGGTGCTCGCGTGATACAACGCCGTGCCTGCCTGCCGGACCGATTCGTCGCGGCCGGATTCGGCGACGCCTGCCAGTGCATCGCAAGCGCGCGTCAAAGTAAGCCGCAACAACTTGAGACTCCCGGCGGGCAAGCCGGCTTCGCCCAGCAGATCCTGTAGATACGCGCGCAGCGGTTCGAGCGCGCCATCCCGTTTCGCCGCGCGCGCGATGTCGAGCGCGACGATGTTGCTGGTGCCCTCCCAGATCGAGCCGAGATGCGCGTCGCGCACGAGGCGCGCGTCGCTCCACTCTTCGATGTAGCCGGTGCCGCCGCGCACTTCCATCGCGTCGCCGGTCACGCGCCGGGCATCGCGGCAAGCGCGGAATTTGATCAGCGGCGTGAGGATACGCACGCATTTCGCCGCCTGCCGATCGCCCGCGTCGGCCTTCTCAAGCAGCAAGGCGATCCGCATGAACATTGAACGCGCCTGTTCGGCCGGCAGCATCATCTTGAGCAATTGCCGCTGCATCAACGGCATATCGATCAGCTTGCGGCCGAACGCTTCGCGGTTACGCGCGATGTGCAGCGCTTCCGTCAGCGCGCGACGCATCAAACCCGCCGCACGCACGCCATTCGACAGACGCGACATGTTGATCATGTCCGCCATCTGATGGAAGCCGCGCCCCACTTCGCCGATCAGATACGCCACGGCGCCTTCCAGCACGATCTCGCCGCTCGCCATCGAACGGCTGCCGAGCTTGTCCTTCAAACGCACGATCCGATAGCTGTTGCGCGAGCCGTCCGGCAACGTTTTCGGCAACAGGAACAAGCCGAGGCCGTTGATGCCGGCCGGCGCATTGTCCGCACGCGCAAGCACCATCGCGAGATCGGCGTCGGCGTTCGAGCAGAACCATTTGTCGCCGTACAGACGCCACGCTTCTTCGCCGTTCGCGCCTGGTTCGCGCGCCGCGCGCGTTGCGATACGCGCGACGTCGGAGCCCGCTGCCTGCTCGGTCATGAACATCGCGCCTTGAAAGAGCGTGTCGAAATCGCGCGACGCCAGCATCGGCAGAAATCGCGCGATCAGTTCAGGCGCGCCGAACTTGCGCAGCGTCCGCGTAAGCGAATCGGTCATGCTGACGGGACAGCACAGGCCGAATTCCGCCTGCACAAACAGGAAGGTCAATGCATATTTGACCAGCGGCGGCGGCGCTTTCTTTCCTTCGCGGGTGTCATGACTCATCGACGCGAGCCCCAATTCCGCGTAGGCCACGCGTTCCAGCGCGACGTAATCGGGATGCTTGTCGATGCTTTGCAGCGCCTCGCCGCGTCGCGTGCGATGTCGCAATTGCGGCGGATTCCTGTCGGCGGACAGTGCCCAGACGTCGAGTTCATCGGACGCGCGCTGGCCCAGCGAGACCAATTGGCTTTCGAGTTCCTGGTAAAGCGCCTCGCCGAGATGCAAGGTGAGCAAACGGGCGAGGTCGGGATCGCTGCTGAAGAAGTTGATGCCCCGGCTGTCGGGAATATTGGACGAGCCGTGTGCCGGCTGCGCGGTGATTTCGCTCATGCGTGTCTCCTTTGTGGAAGGAGCATAGAAGCGGCTTCGATAATCGTCTAATACAACTTTTATCCGGTACGATAGATGTAGCTTATCGATAAAAGAACTGGAGACTGCCGTGGACCTGAAGCAATTGCGCTATTTCGTGGCGGTCGCCGAGGAATTGCATTTCGGCCGCGCGGCCAAGCGGCTATTCATTTCGCAGCCGGCGCTCAGTTTCGATATCCGCAAGTTCGAGGAACAGCTCGGCGTGCAGCTACTCGCGCGCACCAATAAGACGGTCGCGCTGACCAATGCCGGGCAGGTGCTGCTTGGCGAAGCGCGCCGGTTACTGCTGCAGGCTAGCGAAGCTGAACGCATCACGGTTCGATCGGCTCACGGCCTGGCCGGCCGCTTGCGGATCGGCTTCGTGAATTCGATGTTGTACCGTGGTATGCCGCAGGCAGTGAGCCGCTTCGAGGCAGACTACCCGGGCGTTGAAATCGTGCTCAAGGAGATGAACACCAGCGAGCAGGTACATGCGATCCAGAGAATGCAGATCGACATGGGCTGCGCGCATTGGGGCAATTTTCCCTCGGGTGTGATTTCGACGCCGATTTTTTCCGAGCCGTTTTTGTGTTGCCTGCCGGTCGATCATCCGCTGGCGCGAAAGCGCAGGGTCGATCTGCGAGCGCTGGCGCAGGAGCCGTTCATTCTGTTTCCGCGCACCGTGTCGCCGCATTATCACGATCTGATCATTGCGCAGTGTGTGGGCGCGGGCTTCAGCCCTTTGATTCGCCATGAGGCGCGCTTGTGGCAGACCGTGGTGACGATGGTCGGATTTGGGATGGGGGTGGCGTTGGTGCCCTTTACCTTGCGGCAGGTGCAGGACCCGCGGGTTTGCTTTTTGCCCCTGCGCGGCGAAACGCTTCTGTCGCAGGTTTTGCTATTGCGCAGGGGCGGCGGCCCGGAGCCTGTCGCGGACCGGTTCGTCGAGTATCTCAGCGACGCCGGGCGTGTCCCTCGGTAAGAAAAAAGCGTCTCAATCGTCGCCCTCGCGGCGCCCCTCGTAAGCCGTGAGAACCCTGTGGGCGACCATATCCATAGCCGGTTTGATCAACCCGTTCTTGTCGGTCCAAACCTTAGGCGTCAAAGCCCCGCTAAGGGCGACGCTATCCGCGTCACCCAGCGCGAGCAGCGCCGTTTGCACGTCATCGTCGAACGCAATCACATTGACGAAAATCGTATCGCCATCATTGGTGGTTGCCCGCACCTTGCAGGTCACGAACCGCTTCCCATTCTGTCCCGTGCGAATCTGCGCCTCGCCGTACAACCGCCCGCCCACCAGTCCATCGATCATCGCCCTGCTCCCGTTATTCCGTACCGTGCAAAAAGCAATATCGCCCAGCACGGCGCATATGATCCCACGTTAAGCGGCGCCACCCGCACGGGTGAAGGAAACGCCGGCGATGTTTGCCGAAAAAACGCGCTTAAACCGCCTTCGGATTACGCTCCACGAATCCTTCCTGATGCCAGTACGGATACGCGGGACGCACGGCGCTGGCGGCGTCGAGTTTCGCCATCTGCTCGGGCGTCAGATTCCAACCCACGGCGCCGAGGTTTTGCCGCAACTGTTCTTCGTTACGCGCGCCGATCAGTACAGTCGACACCGTAGGCCGCTGCAACAGCCAGTTCAGCGCGATCTGCGGCACCGTCTTGCCGGTTTCGGCAGCGACTTCGTCGATCGCATCGAGCACGCGGAAAAGATAGTCTTCCGGCACGGGCGGCCCCATGTCGGCGGTCTTGTGCAAACGGCTCGAATCGGGCAACGGCTGACCGCGCTTGATCTTGCCAGTGAGACGCCCCCAGCCGAGCGGGCTCCACACCACCGCGCCCACGCCTTGATCGATGCCGAGCGGCATCAACTCCCACTCGTAATCGCGGCCGACCAGCGAATAATAAGTCTGATTCGCGACATAGCGCGGATAGCCGTAGCGGTCCGCGGTGTCCTGCGATTTCATCAAGTGCCAGCCGGAGAAGTTCGACACGCCGGTGTAGCGAATCTTGCCGGCGCGCACGAGATCGTCGAGCGTCGACATGACTTCGGCGATCGGCGTTCTGGCGTCGAAACCGTGCAACTGGAACAGGTCGATGTAATCGGTTTGAAGACGCTTGAGCGCGGCGTCCACCGCCTGAATCAGATGAAAACGCGACGAGCCGACGCTGTTCGGACCGTCGTCGAAACGGAAGGTCGCCTTGGTCGAAATGATCGCTTTGTCGCGCTTGCCCTTGAGCGCTTCACCGAGCACCGACTCGGAAGCGCCGTTCGAATAGATGTCGGCGCTGTCGAACATCGTGACGCCCGCATCGAAACAGATGTCGATCAGGCGACGCGCTTCGGCCACGTCGGTGGCGCCCCACGCTTCGAAAAATTCGCCCTTGCCGCCGAACGTGCCCGTGCCGAAACTCAGTACCGGCACCTTGAAACCGGACGCACCCAGATGTCTGTATTCCATTGATGATTCTCCATGGCCTAGCCGTCGATAAAGGGACATTCAGTCTACGCGCGTCTGGGTAAATGCGTCGGCGGACTCGCATTGTCGCGAGGAGGAGGTCCCTTAGTGTGCCGCAGGCTTTGCCGCAGCGCTCAACGCCACCAGCGCATCACGTGCGTTTCGAATCACACTGTCCCAATCGCCCAATGCCGGCTGCCGGAACAATCTCGCTTGCGCATACCAGGGCGTATCGGCGCGTTCCAGCATCCAGCGCCAACATGTGTCGAAGCGGTTCAGAATCCATACCGGCTTGTCCAGCGCGCCGGTCAGATGCGCGGTGGACGTGTCTACCGAAATCACCAGGTCGAGGTTTGCCACCAGTGCAGCGGTGTCGGCGAAGTCGTCGAGTTCTTCGGTGTAGTCGACGACGTTGAAAGCCAGCTCGCCGCGAGGCAGTTGGAGCGCTGCGTGGCCTTTTTGCAGGCTGAAAAACCGCACGTTCGGCACATCGAGAATCGGCGCAAGCCGCTCGAACGCAATCGAACGGCGCGCGTCGTTCTTGCGGAGCTCGGCGACATGCGGCCGGTTTCCGCCAGCCCAAACGAGTCCGACTTTCAACCGCGCTGCCGGGAGTGCCGCGATACGCTCGTGCCACTCACGAGCGGCTTGCGGGTCGGCGAACAGATAGGGCGTCTGTGCCGGAATACTCGCGAGATCGGTCTTGAACGCGAGCGGCAGGCTTAATAAAGGGCAGTGACAATCGAACGGCGGCAGTGTTTGCCCAGCTTCGATCAATTGATCCACGCCATCGAGCGTGGACATCAGTCGTTTCAATTCGGACGGTACTTCTAACACGACTTTTGCGCCGAGCTTCGACACAAGCGCGGCATAGCGGCAAAACTGCAGCGTATCACCCAAGCCTTGCTCGGCGTGCAGCAGAATCGTTTTGCCGTCGATTGAAAAATCACCCAGCCAAAGCGGTTGTGCAAAGGCGCGCCTGCTTGCCTTGATGCGGCTGCGCTCCCAACGCCATTCGTATTTCCGCCACCCTGCTTCCAGCTGCCCCAGTTGCAACAGGCAAAGCGATTCGTTCCAGTGCGTTTCTGCCGCTGCGGGATTCACGGTCAGCGCGCGCTCGTAGCTCAAGAGCGCTTGAGCGTGCTGGTTGAGATCGATCTGGGTCAGGCCGAGATTGTTCCAGGCGTCGGCGAATGCAGGGGCTAGTTCAAGTGCGCGCTGATAGCAACGCTCGGCTTCCTGCGGCTGGTTGAGATCGCTGAGCGCATTGCCACGATTGCTCCATGCGTCGGGATAATTCGGCTGCAGTGCGAGCGCGTGATCGCAGCTTGCCAATGCATCGGCAGAACGGCCCAGATCGCGCAGCACGCAGGCGCGATTGTTCCAGGCTTGCGCGAAATCCGGCATCAAAGCGATCGCACGATCAAAGCTGGCGAGCGCTTCGAGCGGCAAGTTCAGACCCGCCTGCGCATTGCCGCGATTGTTCAGTGCGTCCGGGAAATTGGGCTGCAATGCGAGCGCGCGATCGGCACCCGCAAGCGCTTGGTCGAAACGTTGCAGGGCATTGAGCGCATAGGCGAGATTCGAATGGAGCGGCGCCTGTTTCGCATTGATGGCGAGTGCCTTTCCGAGCAGCTCGATGCCCTCTTGCAGACGGCCCGCTTGCAGCGCGAGCGAGCCCAACAATTGCAGCGCGTCGAAATGACGTGGTTTGAGTTCGAGAATCTCGCGGTAGAGCGCTTCGGCCTCGGCGAATGCACCGTTGTGCTGAAGCGCGACGGCTTGCCGAAGCATGTGGTCCAACTGTTGCGGCAGATTGGCGGGCTTGCTCATGAGGTGAGCTTGATTGAATACGCGTGGAATCGGGAAACCGCTTTCGAACCGCCTGAATCGCGCTGGACGCCGCGCAGGGCAGGTTCAAAAGAACGAAGCCGATTATCGCCGAAAAGAATGCAATTCAGCGTGCTACATGCACATGCTCGTGATTGAGCGCGAGCTAAAAGGCGGCTGCCGGTCTTGATGGCGACTCTATTACGTCGCGATTTTTCGCCGTGTTCTTTCGCCGTGTTCTTTCGCCGTGTTCTTTCGCCGTGTTCTTGCCGCGTGGTGATACCGCTATGACGCACGTCACGCCGCAACGTGACGCGCGCAGGGTGCCTTACTTTTCCACGTGTGCGGCTTACTGGGCAGTGGTCAGATGCTTACGCCTCGCGAGATCCTGGGCCATCGCGCAGTGCGCCTGGATGGTCGGCAGCGCCTTCTTCGCCGCGTCTTTCAGTTGCTCGTCGCGGCCCGAAGCGATTTCCGCCTGGAATGCCGACAAGGCCTTCTGTTCGCCGGCGAGCGCGACCTGCTCGATATAGGTCTTGTCGAAGTCGGCGCCGCGCAGGTTGTTGATGCTTGCGAGCACCGCCGTGTCCGGGTCGTTCTTCGGCACGTCGACGCCACGCGGGCTGGCTGCGCGCAACGCGTCCGAGATTTTCGCGTTGTCGCGCGACACGCGTTCGGCGAATGCCTTGACGTCGCGGTCGGTGGAGCGCGACGTGGCGATGCGCGCGGCGTCGCGTTGGGTGGCGACGGCCTGGGTGGCGTCGGCGATGAATGCCTGGTCGGCGGCATGCAGACGACCGGCATCCGCTGCTGCCGGGGCCGGCGCAGTTTGAGCGCTGGCTGCGGCAGCGACGACCAGAAGACGGCCATGCAGGCACTGGTAACGGCGGCGAGAGGCAAGCGGATCATACGTTCTCCTTGGAGCGGAAGCGAAATGGCTGCGATGCGTGTGCGCCTTGGCCCGCGCGTGCGATTGCATGATTACCTTGCAGTTCGCTTGCGACTAGCCGGCGGCGCCGCGCTCCTATCGCTGTGCATTCTAGGAGGCGCGTTATTCAGCAGGTGAGACGATGCTGTCGCTTCTGTAACGCCAGGTAACCTTCATATGAATTACCCATCTTTGCTGTAATACCGCCGCTGTCTTCCTGACCCGCATAGCATCTGCGTGGTAACCAGAGAACCTCAGCAAACCGCCTGAACTCACTGAACTTTCCCGCTGCGGCGCCGATAACAAAAAGATAGGGCGCGCGCCAGGGTCGAACGTAACGCATGCATGGCGCACCCCGCACACCGCAATTCCTGGAGAGATTTGATGGCAGTAGATCACCGCGCGAGTGACGAACGCAGCAACCTGACGAGTTCCAATAAATTCGAGTTGTTGCTGTATCGGCTGGGTTCCGTTCCCGGCAGCGACGCGCACGAGCTGTACGGCATCAACGTTTTCAAGGTGCGTGAAATCTCGACGATGCCGACGGTGACGCCGATCGCCGGCGCTTCACCGTACGTGATGGGCGCAGTCGACATTCGGGGGCAAATTATTCCCGTGATCGATTTGCCTCGCCTGATGGGATGCGAGCCGACGCGGGGTTTGAACATTTTGCTGGTGACGGAATTCGCGCGCTCGACGCAGGCCTTTGCGGTCGAGGATGTGGACGAGATCGTTCGCCTCGAATGGAATCAGGTGCTGTCCGCCGAGGGCGCGGCGGGTGGCAATCTGGTGACGAGCATCGCGCGGATCGACGGCAATACCGGCGACTCGCGGCTCGCACAGGTGATCGATGTGGAGCAGGTGTTGCGTGACGTGTTTCCATCGCAGCATCCGAGTGTCGACCCGACCTCCGTTGGCGAGGCGCTTGGCATTCGCCATGGCGCGAAAATTCTTGCCGCTGACGATTCCGGCTTTGCGCGCAAGCTGATCGAACAGGCGCTGAGCGCGATCGGCGCCGATTACGTGATGACCAGGACCGGCGAGGAGGCGTGGAATACGTTGCAGCAAGCCGCGCGTGAAGCGCAGGCTACGGGTACGCGGGTGACGGACAGTATTGCGTTGGTGTTGACCGATCTCGAGATGCCGGAGATGGATGGGTTTATGTTGACCCGTCAGATCAAGGCTGACGCGCGGACCCGGGATATTCCCGTGATCATTCATTCTTCTTTGACCGGCGCGGCGAATGAGGCGCATGTGAAGAATGCCGGAGCGAATGGGTACGTGGCCAAGTTTGCCGCTGCCGAGCTGGCTGACGCTATTCGTAATGCGCTTGGGGGGTAATGATGGGGGCTTTTGCCTGCCGCACAGGCAAAAAAATCCGATAAAAACCAAATTCTATGTGACCATACCCCAACCCAACCCGTACGGAGTGCAAAGGCAAAATGCAGCACCAAGACCCACTCCATCCCCTACGCCCCTTCCTGAAAAACTACGTGTGGGAACACGGCCAAGTCGGCACTCGCTATATAAACTGCGCCACCGGCGAGATCACCTTCGATGACGGCAAAAAATCCCGCTTCGCGGCAGAAAAATACCTCTACGTCCCGCTAGACAAAGACGCCACCGACGACCCCTTGGCCACCGGGCCGTCAACCCAGGACGCCGCCCTCGCCCGCTTCCTGCGTGCGGCGCAACTCGGCAAACCCGAAGAAGCCGGTTCCGCTGCAGAAGTCCAACGCGCCGTTCACGATTGCATCGACCTCGCGATCTTCAGCGCCTATCAGCACGATGCGCAGCAAGCAGTCGACCGCTACGCCCAGGAGGCCATGTTCGACGACGAAATCCGCGCGGCGCTCGTCGACGATATTCGCCGGGTCTACATGCCAATGCGCGAACAGCTCGCGCTCTATGACTTCACCGTGCTGCATGGTCTGCCCACGCCACTTCTCTTCAGTGATTCGCCATTCATCGATTGGCGCGTGCGCGTCAAGCCGGCCATGCCGTTCGTCTCGCTGCCGCTTGGGCCCTATGCATTGCTGGTCGGTACGCCGTCAGGCAGAACCAGCCGCGCCGCACCGGTCGCGTGGAAAACCGCCGTGTCGATGGGCGCGCTGAAGGATCACAATCGCCTGATGGTCGAGCGCGCCCGCCGGTGGATCGTGGCCACCAGCGACGATCAACTGGTGTCCATACAGTCGCACTTCAAGAAAGACGACGTCTAGACGACGCCTTTCCGCGCGCCTTCACGCCTGAGGGCGCGCATGCGCTTCGAGGGCAAGCGAAAATGCCAGATGGCCCGTTTCGATGCCCATCGTGTTGATCATCCGCGGCGCGTGAAAAGCGTCAAGTTGCGCACGTTGCTCTGGGCTGCCGATATCGAGACGCGCGAGCAGTTCGGCAACGACCGCATAGAGCATCGCGATGTTGCCGTCCTCCACCTTCACCGCAATACCGAGCGCACCGTCGGCGCCAAGCTGCGCAGTCCGACGCGAAGCCCGCACGCCGATTGCGTAGCTGCCGTCGGCGCCGACCTTGCCGATCAGCGCACCATCGAACGCCCGCATCAACGCGGTGCAGAAGCGCCCCTCGCCCGCTACCCATTCCGGATGCGCCGCCATCGCACGATAGATGCGGGCGAGCGCGGCGGTGCGTGGCGAAATGGAAGAAGCAGCGGAAGAGGAGACCGACGCCGCGTCCTGCGCAGCAGCGAGCTTCGCGAACAGGCGCGCGAGTCGGTCGAGCGCGAACGCCGGCGTCGGCAGATTGCAGCCGTCGATCGACCATTGCACTGCGTCGTCCGGCAAGTCGCACACTTCGGCGACGGTATGCTTCACGCGTACCTGCAACGGATGCGCCGGCTGTTCATACCCCTCGATCGACGCGCCGATCGAACGTGCGCCGGCCAGCATGCCGGCGTGCTTGCCCGAGCAGTTGCTGCACACGGGGCCCGGCTTGAAATCGCGCTTCAGCCAGTCGACGTAGACGGCGTCGGACAGCGGTGGATGACCGCCGCAACGCAGATCCGCTTCACTGACCTGCGCTTTGGCCAGCATCTGCCGCGTGCGTTCGACGTGGCGCGGCTCGCTGCTGTGCGAAGCGCACATCAACGCGAGATCGGTTTCGTCGAAACCGAAACGCTCGAGCGCGCCGGTCTCTAGCACGGCCAAAGCCTGCGCGGGCTTCGCCGCTGAGCGTGCCAGTGTGATACGTGACGGATCGCCGAATGAATACAGCAGGCGGCCATCGGCCTGAACCACCGCGACGTGGGCGACATGCGTGTTCTCGATTGCTTCGCCGCGATAGACAGTCGCCGCAATCGGCCCGGTTTCGCGCAAGGTCATTTTCGTTCTCCTCCTGATCGCTTCGGTTGTTGCGATCGCTATGAATTGTCGTGATGCGAGCGATTCTACGTTCGTCTTTCGCTGGAACCAAGTCCGCGCTGCACGACGGGTTGAGCCGGCCCTCACTCCGCTGCGTGAATATGCTCGACGAGATAGTCGATGAACGCCCTCACTTTCGGCGGCAAGAAACGGTTGGACGGATACAACAGCCACACCGACCCCACGTAAGCGCGCGCTTCGAGATTCCAGTCGAGCAGCACCTGCACCAGCTCGCCGCTTAACAATGCATCGGCGGCGGCAAACTCCGGCACGCTCGCAATGCCGAAATCCTGCTGCGCTGCTTCGAGCCGCGCGCCGGCATGATTGGCAATGTAACGCCCTTTCACGTCGACGCTTTGCGTCTCCGTGCCACGGCGAAAGCGCCAGCGGTTGTCGTCGGCAGTTTCGCCGAGGTAGATGCAATCGTGCTGGAGTAGATCGCGCGGTTGCGCCGGCATCCCGCGCTCACGCAAATAAGCCGGCGACGCAACCACCAGCCAGCGCACCGCACCCAGCCTGCGCCCCGCGAGCCCCTGCGGAGGATGCTCAGTCAGACGGATCACCAGATCGACATTGTCAGCAAGCGGGTCGACGTCGTGATCGGTGAAAAGCAGTTGCAGGTCGACTTTTTCGTAGGCGCGCAGGAAGCCGGGAATCAGCGGGTGAATCACGGTCTTCGCAAACGCGGTCGGCGCACTGACGCTCACCTTGCCTTGCGGTCTGTCGGCCAGTTGCCCGGCGGCATCGACCGCACCCGACGCGGCGCTCACCATGTCGCGACAGAATCGCACCACCTGGACGCCCGATTCCGTCACCCGCACCGTGCGCGTCGACCGTTCCAGCAGGCGTGTCGCCAAGGCGTCCTTGAGCCGCTTGATCTGACGGCTGACCGTAGACGGCGTGCTGCCGAGCTGACGCGCGGCTACCGAAAAATTGCCGGCATCGACGACGCGCGCGAAAACGGCCATGTCCGGCAGCAAGGCAAAAAGCTCGGTTGGGTTCATCGTGGGACGCTCGCGGGATTCACTCTATTAATGCGTTTGCGACATAAACGCTGTGCGCAATGGCCCAATTATCACCGTGCATGCAAAGTTCGACAATACGCGTTCATCTGCTCGAGGTCCGCCATGTCGAAACAAGATCGCCTGCTCCTGCTGTCCGACCTGATGCTGCTCGCGGTCGCCGTCGTGTGGGGCACCAGTTACGGCGTCGTCAAAAGCGCGTTGGTGTTTTATCCGGTGCTCGGTTTGCTGGCGATGCGCTTCGGCATCACCTTCGTGATCCTGTCGCCCACCTTGCGTCATTTGCGCGCCGCCAATGCCCGCACGCTGCGCGGCGTGCTGATCGCGGGCGCGCTGCTGCTCGGCATCTTTCTGTGCGAAACCTTCGGCATTCTGCTGACGCGCGCGGCCAATGCGGCTTTTCTGATCAGCCTGTGCGTGGTGCTGACGCCGCTCGTCGAATGGTGGCTGCTCAAGCGCAGGCCGAGCCGCATCGAATGGGCCGCGGTTGCGCTTTCGCTGTTCGGTGCGTGGCTGCTGGCAGGCGACGGCACGCTGGTCTTCAATCCCGGCGATGCGCTGATTCTGCTCGCCGCGCTGCTGCGCGCATTGAACGTGTGCGTGACCAAGCGCGTGATGCGCGATTCGACGTTGCCGCCCTTGTCGGTGACCGCGGTTCAGTCGGGCGTGGTGGCATTCGGCAGCGCGGCGTTTGCGTTGCTGATAGCGCCGCAACAGTGGCAGCCCGTGCCGTCGCTCGCCGGACATGCGATGTTCTGGAGCTACGTCGGCTATCTGGTGCTCGCGTGCACGCTGTTCGCGTTTTTCGCGCAGAACTTCGCGATCAAACGCAGCAGCCCGACGCGGGTGTCGCTGCTGATGGGCAGCGAACCGGCATTCGGCGCAATGTTCGCGTGTCTTTGGTTAGGGGAACGGATTTCGACGATGGCGTGGATCGGCGGTGCGCTGATCGTCGCTGCATCGATTCTCGCGACGGTGCGATGGACGGCGTTGCGTGTGAGCGCGGCGGAGGCATGAAGAATAGAGGTAGCCCGCGCCATTCGCTGCATAGGCATTTCGATCAACGCGACGCTACCCTGCCGCGCTCGCTCATCTTCCGTGACCGCCATGGCCGCCATGGCCGCCGTGGCCGCCGTGGCCGCCAAAGAAGCCGAAGCCGATGCCAACAT
Organism: Paraburkholderia sp. IW21; assembly: GCF_041321145.1. NCBI lineage: Bacteria > Pseudomonadati > Pseudomonadota > Betaproteobacteria > Burkholderiales > Burkholderiaceae > Paraburkholderia > Paraburkholderia sp. IW21. The sequence continues at coordinate 645,943 of NZ_JBGGWA010000003.1, forward strand.
CAACGGCCGGCGCCGCGTAATAGCCGGGCGCATAGCCGTAATAGCCTGGCCCGGATTCATATGCGGGGGCTGGCGCGTAACCGTATCCATAACCGTACGGCGGAGCGACTACGCAACCCGTGAGGCCTGCCGCCAGCGCGAAAATACTGAATAGTCTGATCATGATTTATCTCCCTATTCAAGTTAGAGAGATATGGGAAGGTATTGGTTCGGGACTAACGGGGAGAACCGCAATCAGTTGTATCGAGAGATGACGTATGACGCGAAGAGGATCGTGGCGTCGCGCAAGCTGGCAGCACCCAAGGTAGGCATTGGTGCAAACCGTCGCCTAAAATCTAAGCGTGGCCATGACTTCAACGGAGGTGTGCCATGACTGATTCAATGCTGGCGATTCTGATCGGGATCATCGTGGTTATGTGTGGCGCCGCGATCTGGGCAGCGACCAGCAACCGGGAGAAGCTCACCCAGTGGTTCCACGAACATCATCTTCGGGACCTGATGCACCACAGGCATTAGTGATGCCCGAAGCCAAATTAAATGTTTGGCGGGTACAAATGAAAAACGGGCCAAAGGCCCGTTTTTCATTGATATTTCTGGCGGAGAGACGGGGATTCGAACCCCGGATAGGTTATTAACCTATACACGCTTTCCAGGCGTGCGACTTAAACCGCTCATCCATCTCTCCGGCGGGGAGCCGAATTATAGCAAACTTCGCGCCTTGCGCCACACCCCTGCGCAAACCCGCCTAAGGATGCCGGATGTAGTCCACCAGCGCCCTTGTATAAGCATCCGGTTTCCGGTCGGCCAAACTCACCCCGATCGCCACCAGAAACCCCGCCGGCACGCCGAATACGCCCGAACTGATCGGCTCGATGCCGAACCACCGCGCGCCCGCGAAACCCGTCAGCTGCGTGAAGAACGGATACGTCGACACGATGTAATAGATGCACACCACCAGCCCGGCCACCATGCCCGCCACGGCCCCCAGTCGCGTGGTGCGCTTCCAGAACACCCCCAGCACCAGCACCGGAAACAGGCTGGACGCCGCCAACGAAAACGCCGCGCCCACCAGAAACAGAATATTCCCCGTATTAAGCGATGCCACATACGACGCGAACAGCGCCACGCCCAGCAGCAGAATCTTCGAGATCGTGACGCGCCGCTGACTCGATGCCGTTGGATCGATCATGTGATAGTAGACGTCGTGCGATAAGGCATTGGCGATCGTCAACAGCAAACCATCCGCGGTCGAAAGCGCCGCAGCCAGCGCGCCGGCCGCGATCAGCCCGGACATCACATACGGCAGCCCCGCGATCTCGGGTGCGGCGAGCACCACCATATCCGGCTGCATCTGGATCTCGCTCCAGCGCACGATGCCGTCGCCATTCGTGTCAGCCAGGCTGATCAGATTCGGCTCGACCTTGCGCCATTGCGTCAGCCATTGCGGCAAATCGGCGAAGTGATGACCGACGAGATTCGTCAGCATCTCGTACTTGATCAGCACCGCCAGCACCGGCACCGTCAGATAAAACAGCGCGACAAAGAACAGCGTCCAGCCGACCGAGCGTCGCGCGGAAGCCACCGAGGTCGTCGTGTTGTAGCGGGTCAGGATGTGCGGCAGGCTTGCAGTGCCGAGCGAAAGGCACAGCAGCAGCGACAGGAAATTGCGCTCATGAGTGCGCCGGTCCTCATCGCTCGTGACGGGAAACGGCTCATGCATCGGCACCGGTGCAGCCGCGCGCATCAGCATCTCGTCGCGGCGCTGGGTCCACACGATCTGCGCGGCCGCGGCATCGCGTGGAAACTGTTCAAGCGCCTTTTCGTGCTCCTTGATCTCGCGTAGCGGGCCGTTATGACGCCGCAAGTCCGCGACTTCCTGCGTAAGGCGCAGCTTCTCGTCGACGAACGATTGCGGCAACGTGGCGAGGCGCATCTGCACCAGCGCGGCGCGCCGCCGATAGTCGTCGCGTACGGTCTGCTCTAGCGGCGCGTCGCGCACCTGCTTCTCCAGGCCTTCCACGCGCTCCATCAAGCGCCCGTAGTTGAACTGCGGCACCCAGCCGAGGCCGTCCTTGTGCGCGATCATCGACACAGGAATCAGGATCGCCGAAATCAGGATGATGTATTGCGCGACCTGGGTCCACGTCACGGCACGCATGCCGCCTAGAAACGAGCACACCAGAATACCGGCGAGTCCGCAGAAAATGCCGACCGCGAAGTCGACGCCGATAAAGCGCGTCGCGATCAATCCGACGCCCTGGATCTGCGCGACAAGATAGACGAAGGAGCACAGGATCGCCGCTAACGCAGCCAGCCCACGCACGGCGTTGCTCGAAAAGCGCGTGCCGAGAAAATCGGGAATCGTGTAGCGCGCGAGCTTGCGCACATACGGCGCAAGCAGGAACGCGACGAGGCAATAACCACCGGTCCAGCCCATCAGGTACGCGAGACCGTCATATCCGCTCACATAGATCGACCCGGCGAGACCGATGAAGGAGGCAGCAGACAACCAGTCGGCGGCAGTCGCCATGCCGTTGAACGCGGAAGGCACGCGCCGCCCCGCGACGTAGTATTCGACGAGATCGGACGTGCGTGACAGCAACCCGATCACCGCATACACCGCGATCGGCACGAACAGGAACACATAGCCGATCCACACGCCGGGACCGGTCGTGCGCTCGATACGCCACATCACATAGATGAACAGCAGGAAACCTAGCGTATAGAGCGCGTACGAGCGGATCAGCCGATGCGTGAGCTTCATCGGCTCAGTTTCCGCGCGCCGTAGGCGCACCGGAATCGGCACTGGCACTGGCATCGGCATCGAATGCGCGTTGCAGACGACGGTCTGCGCGCTGCATCAGCACGATATAGACGACGATCAACGCGACGTAGATCAGAATCGACCCTTGCGCACCGAAGTAGAACGGCAACCTGAAGCCGCGGAAGCGCACCTCCTCCAACGCCGGCGCCACCAGCGGCAAAACGAACGACACCACGAAGCCCACGGTCATCAACGTGGCGATCAGCGCGAGATTGAAGCGCCAGTACTTCTGATGCGCGCGCGCCATCGCTGCCGAGACCGCAGGGGGTTCGGGCGCGGGATTGAGCGTAGCGTGAGAAGAGTGGTGTGGCGCGGCCATGCGCCTATGTATCAAAAAGCCACCGAGCAGGCAATCGGGATTGTCCGCGCGGTGGCTTGAATGGCTTGGCCCGGGGGATCCATTCGTGGGTCCGGTCAAGGGTGCATCGTGCGGCACGCCCTTGCCCCTGATACAGCCAAACCCAGGCTCAGAGCGACTCGCCGAGCTGATCGAGAATCGCCGGGTTCTCCAGCGTGGACACGTCCTGAGTGATTTCCTCGCCCTTCGCAAGCGAGCGCAACAGGCGGCGCATGATCTTGCCCGAACGCGTTTTCGGCAGGTTCTCGCCGAAGCGGATGTCCTTCGGCTTGGCGATCGGACCGATCTCCTTGCCGACCCATGCGCGCAATTCGTTGGCGATCTTCACCGCTTCCTCGCCTTCCGGACGCGCGCGCTTGAGCACCACGAAGGCACACACGGCTTCGCCGGTCGTGTCGTCAGGGCGGCCCACCACGGCGGCTTCGGCCACGATCGGGTTCGACACCAGCGCCGACTCGATCTCCATGGTGCCGAGGCGGTGGCCGGACACGTTGAGTACGTCGTCGATGCGGCCCATGATCGTGAAGTAGCCGGTTTCCTTGTCGCGCACCGCGCCGTCGCCGGCGAGGTACAGCTTGCCGCCGAGTTCCTCGGGGAAGTAGCTCTTTTTGTAGCGGTCCGGATCGCCCCACACGTTACGCAGCATCGACGGCCACGGGCGCTTCACCACCAGAATGCCGCCCTGCCCGTTCGGCACGTCCTGGCCGGTTTCGTCGACGACCGCGGCCATGATGCCCGGCAGCGGCAGCGTGCACGAACCCGGCACCAGCGGCGTCGCGCCCGGCAGCGGCGTGATCATGTGGCCGCCGGTTTCGGTTTGCCACCACGTATCGACGATCGGGCAACGACCGCCGCCGACGTTCTCGTGATACCACACCCACGCTTCCGGATTGATCGGCTCGCCGACCGTACCGATGATGCGCAGCGTCGACAGATCGTAGCTCTTCGGATGCACTTTCTCGTCCGCTTCCGCGTATTTGATCAGCGAGCGGATCGCGGTCGGCGCGGTATAGAACAACGTGACCTTGTGCTTCGCGATCATGTCCCAGAAGCGGCCGGCGTCCGGATAGGTCGGCACGCCTTCGAACACGACCTGGGTGCCGCCGAGCGTCAACGGGCCATAGGCGATGTAGCTATGGCCGGTGATCCAGCCGATGTCGGCGGTGCACCAGAACACATCCGCGGGCTTCCAGTCGAAAGTCCACTTCATGGTCTGCGCGGCCCACAGCAGGTAGCCGCCGGTGCTGTGCTGCACGCCCTTCGGCTTGCCGGTGGAACCCGACGTATAGAGGATGAAGAGCGGATGCTCGGCGCCGACCCACTCGGGCGCGCATTGATCCGATTCGGCCTGCGTGAGTTCGTGCATCCACAGATCACGGCTTGCGTTCCACGCGATCTTGCCGCCGGTGCGCTGATAGACGATCACACTCTTGACCGCGTCGCAGCCGCCCATTGCGATTGCTTCGTCGGCGATGTTCTTCAGCGGCAATGCCTTGCCGCCGCGCATCTGTTCGTCGGAGGTGACGAGCGCGACCGCGCCCACATCCACGAGACGCTCATTGAGCGACTTCGACGAGAAGCCGCCGAACACCACCGAATGGGTCGCGCCGATGCGCGCGCAGGCCTGCATCGCGACGATGCCTTCGATCGACATCGGCATATAGATCACAACGCGGTCGCCCTTCTGCACCCCGCGTTTCTTTAATGCGTTCGCAAAGCGCGACACGCGTTGCAGCAGGTCGTTATAGGTGACGTTGGTGACGGTGCCGTCGTCGGCTTCGAAGATGATCGCGACGCGTTCGCCATTGCCGGCTTCCACGTGGCGGTCGATGCTGTTATACGACGCGTTGATCTGGCCGTCCTCGAACCACGTGTAGAACGGCGCCTTCGATTCGTCGAGCACCTTGGTGAAGGGCTTGTTCCAGCTGAGCGTCTCGCGAGCGAGGCGCCCCCAGAAGCCCTCGTAATCGCGTTCCGCTTCGGCGGCCAGCGCCCGGTACGCATCCATGCCACAGATCGTCGCACCAGCCGCTGCTTCAGCGGAGGGCGGGAAAACACGGTGTTCCTGAAGAACCGATTCAATCGCAGACATCGACAACCCCTTGGTGAAGATGAAACGTAAAACCTGTGCCGGCGCACCTGTGACGCGCCTTGTCATGTTGTTGCACGCGACGATGCGGCGCGTGTCTCCTGATCCGCGGACAAACGGGCGGGCATGCGGCACTGCGGCACTGCGTCACCTGAGCAACCCCTTGTCGGATTGCAGTCACGATAACTGCAGCAACTTACCCGTCACTTACGCCGCCTGCCCTGCGCCCCATCGGCTCGCGTGCGCAGGTTTCCCATGTTAACTGAAGCGCTCGCGCTCTGTCATGAACTTCGCCCTCGCACGGATGCAAAGCGCCGCCATACATGAATGACACCCAGGGTTGGTCCTGGGGTGGTCTCCTGAGCATGCATCGCAATCGATGCTCATCCGCGAGCCCGGATCACGCAGGCTCTTCACCTTGCATGGAACAGGAGCATTCATATGACGACGTCCACTGGCGGTGCCACCCGCTCCGCTGTGACCGAGCAACGTCTCGATGCGGCCGGCGACACCGTTCTGCCGCCCGACACGCCACAGTCTGCGCGGCGGCCGCCGATCCGCTACACCTCATCCGATTCGACTGATGCCGGCAAGGCGTCCCTACGCGCCCGGCATGGCACGAGCGGCGACGAACGGGTGCCGCCTGGGTTGCCTCATCGATCTCAGGGTGAGGGCGGCATGACTGCAGACCGAAACCAGCGCACTCCCGACAGTGCTACCACCAGAACGACGCCGTCTTCAGTGAATCTCACGTCGGCGGTGTCGTTGGCGAAACCCGTCACGGTAGAGCCGCCCTCCGGACGGGCCCCACTCTCCGCGCCCACTCCTTCCACACCCTCCGCGCGGCCGTTGCTGATCGGCGCCACCCAAACCGAGCTTAAGCAACTGCTGGCCACATACGACACAAAGACGCTGTCCAACATGACGCATCTGTCGAGGAGCAACGACGCCGACGAGCAGAACCAGGCAAAGCTGGCGACGGATCTGAAAATGAGCCTCAAAGGCTACCCTGCCGAGGTTCAGGAATTCGAGCAGAGCGTCAATGCGCTTCAGGCCCAGATCAACACGCTGCCTCGGGCCGAGCACCAGGCCTACGCGGGCGCTCTTGCAACGCTCGACGTCGCATTCCGCGACAGCAAGGACGCCGATGGCCGTCGACGTGCCGACGAACAATTGTCGCAATTGAGCGACGCGCTGATCGGCCGCGCCACTATCGCGGAGAACGATCCGGTCGAACGCGCATTGAGTGTCTTCAACCGTCCAGTCGGTGCAGGTTATCTGACCGAATTGGGCGACCGGCAGCAACTCAGCGCACTGACGCGCCTGCGCCAGGGGTTTGTCACCGCCGCCACTCCGGCTGCACGTGAACGCTATTTCACACTGGCGGCCGAGCTGAAGAACAACCTGCAGCACAAGGTCGGCACAGCGATCGATCAACACACGACAAAAGAAGCCCGCAAATGGGAAGCGGCGGACGGGGAAGTCAACCGGATCATCCGCGAAGCCGACATGCCCACCACCGACCCGGGCAAACGCTACGAGCTGATCGCCCGCCAGTTGTACAGCACCAATCCAGGCACTGGTCGCGACGAGCTGGCTGACCGTCGGCTGCTGGCGTTCACGCAACGGATGCAGGACGACCCCACGCTGCACGACAAGCTCGTCAAATGGTCAGTCGAAGCGGGACGAAAACTCAACGCCTACGGCGTCGACGCGCAGAAAAACTATCTGGACATCCTGAATAACCTTCCGCCCGCCGGTCCCGACTATGTCCGCGATCTCGCGGACCGGTACAACGCCGTGCTGCACGACTCGTCGTACAAGGACTATTCGATCACGCCGCGCGTGCGTGGGGAAAAGCTGGCCGAGCAGATTTTCGAAGGCGCCACACGTTTTCTGCTCGGCCTGACGCCGTTCGCTCCTGTCGTGGCTGCGCTCGACCCGCACTCGTCACTGTCGGAAAACACGCGGCTAGGCATCGACCTCGCATCCAACCTGCTTGGGCTCGTCGCGGGCGGAGGTGAGGCTGCTTTCGCCGAGCGGCTTGCCGCGAAGGAGGCCGGTGCCATCATCAACGCGGCTTCTGAGGAACATCTCCCCGGGCGCCCGATCACGACGGACGACAAAGGGGCGCCTCTCCCATCTGGGCCAGCCGTCCAGTCCGGCCAGGCAGGCGTGCAAAGCACGCGGCCGGCGGCCCGTGCTGCCACGCAAGGCCTGAGTGTGGACGCAGCCGCCGCCGAGGCATCGCAGCGCATCAGCGGGACGAAGGCCAGCTTGCCTGACAGCTATGCCGTACATCCCGAGGCCGATTCACTGAAAGCCGCCATGGGCTGGAAAAATGTACTAATCGACAACAACGGGCAGCACTACATCACCAGTGGCGGAAAGACCTACCCCGCTCGTTTCGACCTGGACAACAATACCTGGCGCGTGTACCAGCCCGATAACGCATACCGGCCTCAATATCCGGTCAGGCTCAACGCTCAAGGTGACTGGGAGGTCCACAACAATGTTGGGCTCAAAGGCGGTATGAACCCGAATAGTCCGCCATCTTCGGGATCTTCGGGATCTCCGGAAGGCCCCCCCTTCGAGCAGACCTTTCACGTCTCGACCGCGACCGGCACCCCGCCGTCCGCCAACATGTTGCAAACGCTCGATCCCGCGTCATGGCACTCCGGGGCAAACGACTGGCTCGACGACCCGAGCTTCACCACACTCTACCGAACCGCATTCAATCTTCTTCCATTCGACGAGCAACACGCCCTCAGAGACTGGACGTATCTGGATGATGTCAGCGGTACCTACTCGAAGGACTCGGACTACGACGACGTCAATTTCCAGCTCAATCGGCAGTTGCGCGATCGCTCCTATGAAAGCGACACCGCCGCGCGCGCCCAGGCTTTGCAGACCGCGCTGAGCAGTCTGCCGAGGCCCCCCGGCGACAGCCGCCTGATTCGTATCGCGGATGTCCCCGCCAACTATGCGGGTCAGTTTAAAGTGAGCGACTACGTAACCAATTCACCGGCTTTCATGTCCGCAGCCAGCAAAAGTGAATACGCAAAGGCAAGCTTGGCGGACACTGAATTTGACGCCGGGCATGGGGCTGCGTTAGCGCTTTACGACATCCAGTCGAAGTCGGCAACGCCCTTTATTAATCGCGTTACCACATTGGCCCCCAACGAGAGTGAATGGCTATTCCGGCCCAACACTGTATTGAGAGTCGACGAAATCGCCACGGCAACGTCTCAAGACGGGACGCGGGCTCCGCGCATCGGCATACGTCTGACCGAGGTGCCAATCAATGAGGCCACCTTCGCGAAGAACATTCACACAGGCGAGCAGGAACTGGTCTATCCGCCGGGAACAACACCGGCTTATACAACGCTACAGCCGACCAGCGTGCCGCCCGGCCGGCCGTCGCCGCAAAACCCTCACGAGCCACCACCGCCAACGCATGGCAGTCCAAACCAGCCGGGACCGTCGAAACCATGACATGAATGCGACCGGGATCGGTGCGGCAGCGACGATGCGTCCCATCACCGCATGCTGACGAATCAATCAACTTATCTGTCATCGCGTATCTCTATAGATAAGTATGCCGAATTAAAACATGATCTCGCTACTATTTCCTCAGCGGAGCCAATCTCATACCGTCGGCAACGCGGCTCCGACCGTCCAGTTCAAGCCGACTCTTTTCGTTCAGGAATCACCACATGCAAGCAGCCATGCAATTGAACACTCCGTTGCTCTCACTCCAGGGCAATATCAACTCTTTCTTTGGCAGCGGCACGCAAGCGCAGCGCTCGCCTGCCGCAGGGTTCAATGGCGGTTTCAACCAGTCCAGCCAGATGTCGAATATGCTGAGCGGTTTCTCGAAGACATCGTTCTCCGTCTTCAGCCAGACCTCGGAGAATGGTCAGAGCAGCACGTTCTTCGCGCAAGGGTCGACCAGCAGTCGCGGTCAGGCCGCGAACCCGCAACCGCTCGACTGGGGTGGCAATGGCAATCGTGGCGACTACGTCAGTCCTGCGAGCGCCGGTCGGTATGACAATCGCTCCGATAGTCGTTACGACAATCGGTATGACAACCGTTGCGACAACCGCTACGGCAACTCCACCCAGACCAACATCAACATCTCGTCGCGCAACAACTGCGGCTGCAACGACTCCGGCAAGAGCAACCAGACCCAGTGGAGCAATACCGCGGTCAGCAACAACAAGGCGAGCATCAATCTCGGCGACTACAAGCTCGACTTCAACAAGTCGGACTCGTCGATGACCATGACCAACGCGAAAACCGGCGATACGACGAAGGTCTGGGGCGACCCGCACCTCACCCAGCACGAAAACAGTGCCAACAAATCGACCGCGATGTTCAACGGCCCGATGACATTCATGCTGCCGGACAACACCAAGGTCACGGTCGGCACCCAGCCGGGCGCGAACAACAAGTCGGTGTCGTACGCGGATCAGGTGACGATCACCCGCGGCAATCAGGCCTATCAGGTCACGGGGCTGAGCCAGGAGGACAAGGCAGGTCTCAGCGTGCAGAAGAGCCGCGACGGTCGCGCGCTCGACGCCGCCGCGCCGGACGGCTACACCGTCCAGGCCAACCGCAACGGCAGTGGCTGGATCGATCCGACCACTGGCAAGGAGCCCACGGCGGCCGACATCCGCAAGGCCAACACGTAAGCTCACCCCACGCTACTGGGGACAACGGCGCCAGCCGTTGCCTCCAATGGATGCCGCACTCGCGATCGACGCATGGGGCGGCATCCGACCGCCTGCACACGGACCGCCCCCGGTCGCGCGTGCGTCCTGCCTGTACGCGCACCGACCTTCCCGGGTAGCGCGTGCGTCCTGCCTGTACGCGCACCGACCTTCCCGGGTAGCGCGTGCAACCTGCCTGTACGCGCACCGACTGCGCCCCCACGCACACCGCACCGCCCACGCACCTGTCTATCTTCACCGCATGATGCGGCGAAAAGACACACGAGAATCCGGCGGCAAATAAGACCCTTGCACGGATTCCATGCGTTCCAATGGATGCACACCTCTCCTCCGGAGACGTGTTCGGCAAAGCCGATTTTTACAGTCGATTTAATTCAGGATCGCAAAATGAAAGTCGCATCATCCAGCAATCAACAGAACGCGTTTGACCAGTTCGTGACAGCGCAACGCGGCGGGCAGGCTGCTCAACCAGCGGCGCAGCCCGTGGTATTCGATACCTCCGGTTCCAGTGGTACGCAGCGGTCGGCCTCGTCCAATGACAGTTCCACTCAGGACCCGACGCAGATTCACAATGTCGGGACCAACTGGAAGCTGGGCCCTAACGGCGAACACATCTATCTCGGAAGCTTCCCGGCGCCACTTCCTCCGCACGACTCCAGCAAGGACGAGACGCAATGGGACGTCTTTAAGCGCGGCTTCAAGGATGGCGCAACGCATCCGGCACAAACCATGGGCAAGATCAACGATATAGCGACGGGTGATAAGTCACATAGCGGCGAGAAAAGCGGCAAGAAGGTCGATGACGTACTGAAACAGTTGCCCGTTGTCGGCGATGCAATCACTATCACGCGCGGGGCCGCAGGCGAGAAAGATCCGGACGGCAATCCACAACTACCGCAGCCGAACGTTCAGCCGGAGGTGCCGGGCGATTCTGTCAAGGGCGGCCAGCCGCGCCAACCAGCAGAGAAACCCTCATCCGAACTCCCTTCGAACACGAAGCCCGGCACGCAGCCCCCGCCTTCGGAGAGCCCATCTACCGGTAGTGGCGGCGCACCGGTTGCGCCCGTTCAATCGAAGCCGGCCCAATCCGGGACGCCTCGATCCAAGGCAGGTGAACCGCAGGCCAATGCACCGCACGCAGACGAACCCACGACGAACACGCCGTCTGCGAGCGGCTCGCACTTCGATGTCCCTGCGCAATACGCCGGCAAACCGAAGGGAAATCTCGAAGCTGAGCCGAGCAGTCCGGGCGTATTCAGGGACGAGAAGGGCCAACCTTACATCCAGGCACGCGAGCAAAACTGGCCGGTCCGATACGACAAAGACAACGGCACGTGGCGCGTCTATCAACCCGACGACTCCGCGAAGCTTCAATATCCCGTCGGACTCGACGAACAGGGCAACTGGCAGGTGCACGACGACGTCGGCCTCAAGGGCGGGAACCCCGGCGCTACCGCGGGCAGCGGCAACCCCATGGCCAACCGCGATCGGCTCCACGACATGGCGACGGACTCACCAACGGGCAACGTGCCGGGCTCGTATCCCAGCTCCGTGAAAATAGTCAACGACCTGCTGAAACGCCTCGACATCAATTTATCGGACCAGTCCGCCGATGCCATCATCAACAATTTGCATAAGGTGAATGCAGGAGAAATCGCCCACGCCAGCGCGTCGGCGCGCGAAGTCTGGACCTTCGCCCGCGACGTTGCGGACCCGAACCTGCCGATGAAAGACCGTGCTGCCGCAGCGTTCGGCATGGTCTTGAACGGCGTGTTTGCGCCGGCTTACATGACCCAGTTCGATCTGAACAACTACCACTTCGGCCGCGATCAATCGGCCGATCTGCGCCGGGCGATGCAGATGTTCGTGCAGTTTGATCCTCATGCCTAACCGGCGTTGACCGGGCGGGCTAGCGCCGCCTTTTTCGGCAGCGCTAGCCCCCGTCCCGTCCGTCATCCGCCGCGCACGCCACGCGCGAGCGCCACCCGCCAGCGGTGTTTTGCGTCGTCATGCCCGACCCGCTCGATACTCCAGTCCCGCAGCGCCTGGTTCGCTTCGTGGCACGCCATCGCGTGCGCGTGCCGCGCGTCGCTCAATTGCCGATGCAGCGCGGGCGCCCGTGCGTCGTGCGCGCGCAGCGTCGCATGCCACTGCCCGCCGGCGCGCTGGTCGCGCCGGCAGAACGCGAGCACGCGCTGCCGTTCCGCGGCGTATCGTTCGAGCGCGACAACCTGTTCAGCTACCGCGGCCGCCGCCTGCCGCTCGCGCCGGCGCGCATCGGCCAGTGCACGCAGCCGGCGGCGCACCCGCAAACCGCGCACGCGCGCGAGCAGTTGCCAAAGCTCCGCCTCCTGCGCGGCGCCACGCATCATGCCGGGCGATCGCCGGTGCACAAGCCGTGCAACTGCGCGCGCGTCTCGGCCCACGGGCTGCACTGGTCGTACGGTTGACGTAGAAAGCGCTGGATCGCCGGGCGCTGATCGATCGCCCGGTCCGTCTCGGGATCGTGACCCCGCTCGTATTCGCCGATCTGCAACAACATCTCGACCTCCTCATAACGCGCCAGCCAGTCGCGCACACGGTTCGCGTCGGCGCGTTGCGTGGTATCCGCGACGCGATTCATCAAGCGGCTGCGGCTCTTCAGGATGTCGATCGCCGGATAGTGGCCTGACGCGCCGAGTTTCGACGATAACTGAATATGCCCATCGAGCAACGAGCGCGCTTCTTCCGCCACCGGATCCGACAAATCGGCCTCGTCCGCAAGCACGGTATAAAACGCGGTGATGCTGCCCTTCGCGGTCACACCGGCTGATTCGATCAGACGCGGCAACTGCGCGAACACGCTCGGCGGAAAGCCGCCGCGCAGCGGCGGCTCGCCGATTGCAAGTCCTAGCTCCCGCAGCGCTCGCGCATAGCGTGTCAGCGAATCGAATAGCAGCAGCACGTTGCGTCCGGTTGCGCGCAATCCCACCGCAACCTGCGACGCAAGTTCCGCCGCCTTGATCCGCTCCGCGGCGGGACGGTCGGACGTCGAGGCAATCACGATGGTCGACGCGCGCCGGTGTTCGAGATGGTCGTGAATGAATTCGGCCACCTCGCGGCCGCGCTCGCCGATCAGTGCAACCACGATCGCATCGGTCGATGCGCCGTTCGCGATCATGCCCATGATGGTGCTTTTGCCGCCGCCGGCCGGCGCAAAAATGCCGGAGCGCTGACCGATGCCACAGGTCAGCAGACCGTCGATCGCGCGCACGCCCGTGGCGAACGGCGTAGTGATGACGGGCCGTTCGAGCGGATTCAGCGTCGCTATGGCGTCGCTTGGTGTGCCTTTCACAGCCGTCGCCGATGGCGGCGGCATCGGGCCGCCGTCAAGTGGATTGCCGAGACCGTCCACGACGCGTCCGAGCAACCCGGCGGCATCGACGCTGCCCCACGTCGACCCGCAACCCTGCACCTCGGTGATATCCGAGAGGCCGGCCAGACCGGCAAGCGGCATCACCAGCGCACCGTCGTGCGCAAAGCCGACCACTTCGCCGTACTGCGCTTCGAGGGTGTCCGGGCGCACCAGGCGCACCTTCTCGCTGATTCGCAACGACACGCCCACTACCCTCGCGATCACGCCGCGCGCTTCGACGACCCGCCCGCACAACGTCGGCGCGGACATGAACATGGGCACACTCTTTCCAGACGATCGCATGACGGTCCCCTTTATGCCGCACCGAGCGTCGCGACAGTCTGAATGCGGTAGACGTCGAGCGGAATCTCTTCGATCGCCAGCACCTCGATGCGCCAGCCGAAGTCGCGCGACAAACGCGCAAGGTGCGGACGCAGTACCGCATTCGTCACGATCAGGTCGATCCCGGACTGGTCCGCGGCAAAGATCTGCTGTGCGCGAGTCAGGTCTTCAGCGGACAGTACGCACTGCGGCTCGCCGTCAACGCCGCTTCTGATCTGTGCTTCGAGACTGGCTTCCCACGCAGGCTCCAGCACGGCCGCGGCGATCGTCCATGTCTCGAGGTCAGCGTAGCCGCGCACGATCTGCCGCCCCAACTGGATGCGCGCCTCCCGCACCATCCGGTCGATCGTGCGCTCACCCGCCGGCACGCGTACCACGGCTTCGAGAATCGCGCGGAGATTGCGGATCGGCACACGCTGCTGCAGCAATTGCCGCAGCACGCCGGCGAGCTGCACCGTGCTCGCGGCCTGACCCGCCTGCGCGACCAGCTCGCGAAATTCGATCGCCAGTTGATCGAGCAGGAAGCGTGTCTCCTGCGTGCCGAGAAAATCGGCCGCCGAGCGTTCGCAGACTTCGGCCAGGTGATCGCACAGCGCTTCGTCGACGCTCGCCTTGTGAATGTCCGGCTCGTTGACCGAAGCCGCCGTCGCGTTCGGCACCCAGACCGATTTCGCGGCGCGTGGCCGGTAGCCTTCGATACCGTCGAACGCAATGCGGCTCTCGTCGCCGCTCACCAGCGTGTGAGCGGCAACCAGCGTGCCGCTCGCAAACGGCACGTCCTCGATATCGACAATGTAGCGCTCGGGGGCGAGCCGCGAGTCGCGCAGCAGCGCAAGACCCGGAAACGGCACGCCCAGGTCGACCATCAGATTGCGGCGCAACTGGGCAAGCCGCCGGTTCAGCGCTTCGGGCCGCAGCGCATCGAAGGCCTTCAGGCCGAGCCGCAGCCGCAATGTCGCACTGGTGCCCAGTTCGACGTCGTCCAGGATTCGCGGGACGTAGTTGCCGCCGTCACGCGTCATCTCGGGCATCAGTGCGCGCTGCGAGTTCGTCGCGAGCGCGGCGTTGCGCATCAGCGTGATCGCGAGCGCAAGCAGCAGACCGCCCGCCACCAAAAACTGGACGTGCGGGAAACCGGGAATCGCCGCCAACGACAAACATGCAATCCCGGCCATGCCGATCGCCTTCGGATGCACCGCCAGTTGCCGGTAAATGTCGCCGCCGAGATGCGCGTCCACGCCATCGGCCGAGGCCACGCGGGTGACGAGAATGCCCGCCGCCACCGACACGATCAACGACGGAATCTGCGATACCAGGCCATCGCCGACGGTGAGAATCGTGTAGGCGTGCAGCGCATCGCCGAACGACATGCCGCGTTGCGCGATGCCGACCGCGAGGCCGCCGACGATATTCACCAGCGCGACGACGACGCCTGCCACGGCATCCCCCTTGACGAACTTCATCGCGCCGTCGAGGGAGCCGTAAAAGTACGTCTCGCGTTCGAGCGCGGCGCGCATCCGGCTCGCCTGGGCAGCGCTGATCACGCCGTTGCGCATGTCGGCGTCGATGCTCATCTGGCGGCCTGGAATGCCGTCGAGCGTGAAGCGTGCCGCCACTTCGGCCACCCGGTCCGCGCCTTTCGCGACCACGATGAACTGGATCGCCGCGAGCACGATGAACACGACCAGGCCGACTGCCACATTGCCGCCCACCACCATTTCGCCGAATGCACCGATGATCTGGCCAGCGTGCGCATGCAGCAGGATCATCTTGGTCGATGCAATCGCCAGTGCCAGGCGCAGCAGCGTGGTGATCAGCAGCAGAGACGGAAAACTGGCGAGGTCCGCGGCCTTCGACACATACAGCGTAGTGGTCAGCATTGTCAGGCTGGACGCGAAGCTCACGCAAATGAACAGATCGAGCACAAACGGCGGCACGGGCACGATCAGCAGCGCGAGCACGGTCAGCATGCCGATGCCGACGGCCACGTCGGCGTGACGCACAAAGAAGGCCGAGAGATCGTAGCGGCTGAGAATAGAACGGTTCAACATGTTATTGGCCAAGCTCCCGATGAAGTGCGCGGCGACGGCTCTTAACGTAGGGGTCGCCTTCGTCGTCGCGGAATTCGCGTTTGACTTCGCTCTTGTCCATGCGCAAATTGCGCAGCCAGAGAAAGCGCTGGATGAAATAGTCGGCGACGGCGGGCACGATCTGCGAGGCGGCCATCCAGGCCAGCAGATGCGAATGGGACGTCGCCGTATAGCCGAGGTGAACCGGCACCGAGAAAGCCCAGATGGGCACGAGTTGCCGCAACCATGCGGCGAGCGCCTGCCCGAACAGAAACAGCAGGATGGCGAACTGGAATAGCGTGAGCACCGTGTCCCACAGCAGGCGCAGGCTGAACAGCTGCTTGAGCCCGTTGATCGGATTCAGACGCTTCACATCGGGGGTCACACGTTTCCACGCGAGCAGTCCACGCGTCTGCATCAGCTCCGGCACCAGACCCGCGAGCGCACCGACACCGAGCGCGATCAGTATCGACGGCAGGAAGGCGCTTAACGCAGCGAGCGTCGATACGAGCCGGTCCCCGAACGCAAGTGATGCATCCAGGGTCGTCACATGCAGCATCAGCCGTGTGCCAAGCGCGTACAGGTGCGGTGCCTCGATGAACAGATACAACCACCAGCACAGGCCACTGAACGTCACCGTCAGATGCGTGCTCTTCGCGATCTCGCCGTCCTCGCGGGCGCGGCGGATGCGCCTGGGGGTCGGGGCTTCGGTCTTGTTGCTCATGGCAGATGAATCACATGGTCAAACGCGATGCGCAGCTGCGCGAACAGCGGCGGCACGCTGAGCATCGCCGCAAAGGACAGGATCAGCGCCTTGACGGTACGCGCGGTGGCGAACGGGTTGAGCCGTTTCGCGTGTCGTGACATCAGTCCGAACGCGACATCGACTAGCAGCACGAGACCGAGCAACGGACTGGCGAGCCGCACGCCTTCAGTCAGCGAACCGGCCAGGTCGCGCAGCGCGATGTGCCGGAACACGTCGATCAGATCGACGCGCCAACGGCCCGGTGGCCACAGTACCCACGCATCCGTGAAAAAGCCGAACAGGAGTGGCAGGCCGGGGCCGGTGAACATCGTCAACGCGGCAAACTGCGAGAACAGCGTTTCGAATAGCGCTGCTTCCTGCTGGAAGTGCGGATCGTAGATCGCCGCACTCGCGTAGCCGCCCTGCTGGTCGAGCACCGCGCCGGCCGCCGACGCCGCCTGAAAGACCGTGCCGAGCAGCAGGCCGAGCGCAACGCCGGTCGCCGCTTCGACGCAGCCGGCCGCTAGCAGATGCGGCGGCCAACCGACCTGTTGCGGCAGCACCGCCAGCGCGAGCAGCACCGGTAGCCGCAGCAGAATGCCGAGTGAGCCGCTCTGGCCGAACGGAATCAGGAATAGCGCCACCGCTGGCCTGATCGTGCAGAACGCAAAGCCCTCGAGATAATCGATGTAATTCGCGTTCAATGCAGACGCCCCGCCGCGATGAAGGTGAATACATGGGCGAGGAAGCGCGCGAGTTCGCGGCTCCCCCAGGGCGCTGTCACGATCAGCACTGCGCCGACGCAGATAATCTTGGCGCCGTACGGCAGACTCTGATCCTGAATCTGCGTCACCGACTGCAATAAGCCGATCAGCAAACCGACGACCGTCGCGACAGCAAGCGCGGGCAGCGACAACCAGAACACCAGCATGAGCGCATCGCTGGACAAGGTGGCAAGAGACGGGACCGTGTTCATTTGACATAGCCGACGATAAGGCCGTGCATCAGCTTCGAGATGCCTGACACCGACACGAAGGTGAAGAGCTTCAACGGAATCGACACCGTGCTCGGCGACAGCATCATCATGCCCATGGCAGTCAGCACGTTGGCGACGACCAGGTCCACCAACAGAAACGCGATATAGAGCAGAAAGCCCGCCTCGAACCCGCTCGATATTTCGCTGATCAGAAACGCGGGAATCAGCAGTTGCAGATCGGTCTCGCGCGCATCGCGCTCCGGATCGATACGCTTCGCGGCGCCGACGAGAAACTTGCGTTCGTCGGGCCGCGAATGCGCCAGCATGAATTCGCCGAGCGGACCGCGCACCGCCTGCAGAAGTTCGGCGGGACGCGGCAACGCAACCTCGCCGTTGTCGCCGGCCGGCAGCGCGGCTTCAATCTTTGCGATGGTCGGCGACATCACGACCAGCGTCGCCGCGAGCGCGATCCCCGAGATCACCAGGTTGCTCGGCGCCTGCTGCACGCCGAGCGCCGAACGCAGAAGCGTCAGCACGATGCTGAACTTCGTGAACGAGGTCGTCATCACGACCGCGAGCGGTAGCAGACCGAGCATGAAGAACACGCTGACAACCTGCAGCTGGTCGAGTTGGGCAGTCATGCCGGCAGGTCCCCTTGGGTCAGCCGGGTCACGCGCACGCCGAGCGAACCGTCGATATCGATCAGCTCGCCGCGGGCAAATGGAATCCCCTGGCACAGCAGCGTGACGGTTCGTTCACGCGAGGGCAGCCGGAACGCGACGATCGATCCCTGCCGCAGATGGGCCAGTTCAGCGACCGACAGCGACAGCGTGCCGAGCACCGCTTCGAACGCGAACGTCAGGGCGTCGATCGGCAGCAGTTCGCTGGTCACTTCGACGGGCGGGGTTTCATCATTCAGAACATGGTCTATCAAGGTGTACTCCTCAGTGAACTTCAACAAGATCCGGCACGCACCCAACCGCAAGGGCACGCGCAGGTAACACGAAAGACGGTCGAACAGCAGCGCGTCGCCCACCGCGACCTTGCGCACGCGCGGCAGCGACATCGACGGGCCGGGCAAACAGATCGGCATCCGCACGTACAGACGGCGCAGCAGCGCGTCGCGGGACGGTGGTGTCGGCGGATGGAGTCGCAGCCATGCATCGACCGCAGAGCCGTAAAACGAGAAATGGGCAGCGCGGCCGCTCGCCACATGCGTGACGGCAATGCCGTATTCGCCTGCCTGCGGGACTGTGTCGAATCTGACGGCGGTGATGTCGATCGTGAAGCCGAACAGGCCTTCGAGCGCGCACAGGTAGTCGCTCAACGCGTCGACGACGTGCGTCACGGCGGTGTCACCGCGCTCGCCGATCACGTCAGGCGTCAACTCCGGTAGCAGTGCACCGGCATCGCACGCGGCGCTGAACGGCGCTTGCGCGGCCATGCCGGACACTCGCAGTGGATAACGCGCCCGGCACGGTTCGAACTCCAGCGTGAAACGGCGCGTGCCGACATTCACCGTCCGCGGCCGGCCGAAATGCCGGATCGCCAGGTTGTGGCGCTCGGCGTCCGCCAGCGCGAGGGTTTCCAGGTCCGGCCAAAGATTCATGCCACTTCCCTCACGAATGGACGGCGCACGACACAAACTCTGTCAGGCGCAGGGGGAGGCGTCGACTGTCGGGCAAGCGGCGTGGCCAGCGCGGCCAGGGTCTCCCGCACGCCGTGTTCAAGCGTGTCGAGTGCCGTACGTCGCGCGCCGTCAGCGAGGTCGTAGGTGCGCAGCACAGCGGCCACACCGTCGCGGATGCCGCATTCGAGCGCCCGCAACTGCACCTTCAGACCGCCATCGATCACGCCGGCCTCGGTCTCGAGGACGCACGAATGCACGGGCAATCCCGCATCGGCCAGCACCGTGCAAAACGGCGCGCCGAGTTCCTGCTCGATCGTTGCGATCAGTTGCGTCGTTTCCTCGAACACCGCCGGTGCAACGCGCACGGAAACCAGCCGTTGCGACTGCGACACGGCGAGCGCGCGGCGCAATTGATTGGTCAACGCGGCTGATGGCGGCAGGTCGCCAACAATGTCGCTCACCGCACAGAGCACGATTTGCGTCAGCCGGGCCTCGAGACGCTGTGCGGCAAACGCCGCAGCAGCCGCGCGTCCGACGTGTTCGCGCAGCGCCGCCGCGTTGCCGGCCGAGTGACCGTGACGCCACGCGCGCCGTTTGAGTTCGCGCACCTGCGCAGCGAGGCGGCCGCGCTCCTGTACTGCTTCGGCGGCGCGCTCCTTTTCGACGGTACGGAGTCCTTCGAGCGACGCCAGTTCGAACGCGCTTAAATGCCCGTCAGATTCAATTTGCCACGCACCCCTTCGACAGATCAGCATGACGGCCCCTCCATCAAACGCCGCGCGGCGGCCACCAGTTCCCGCGCGTCGAGCGCCGACAGTCCGTGCACGCGATAGCGCGTCGCGGCAGCCGCTATCTCGCGCGGCAGGCGCAGGCTCCACCAGAACGCATGGCAGGAGTCCACGGCGGCTTGTGTCGCCAGCGCCAGCCCGAGCGCCGTCATGTCGCGCCGGCTGAACAACGAAGGTGCCGGCTCGACGGTCAGGTCGGCCGTGTTGGCACGCGGGTGCCGTTGGATCGCACCAAGCACGTCCGGCGCGACGCCGGCCGCGAACGCAGCGCGGGTCTGCGCGGCGATCACGCGGCGCAACGAACAGGCGAATGCGAGCGCGGCAACGATACGGCACAAACGCGCACACGCCGGCCGCGGCCAGACCGGCAGCCCAGCCGGCACATCGGGGACGACTACCTGAACCAGCTGCGGATAACGGCCGAACAGAAATGCATGCGCGGCACGCGCGGCACGCTCGTTACGGATGGGATGCCCCGTCCCGAGCCAGCTGTGATGCGCCCAATAGCCGGGTGCGCAGGCGTAGACGTGTTTCATGCGTCGCCTCCCGTACGGGTTGCGGACTTCGATACACCGACGCCGGTGTCGGCGGTGTTTGCGTCAGACGCGTCGCGCGTCGCTTTCGGGTTGGTCTGCCCGAGATGTCCAGGCGCTGTTCCCGGGCTGTCGCCGCGCACTTTCCGTTTGAACCACGTGCGTGTCTCAGAGCGCCATAACCACAGGAATCCGGCTACCAGCAGCACCAGCACCGTCAACACGCACAGCATCGCCGTGGTCCGTGATGGCGCTACTCCGCCATCACGCCCGCAGGCCGTTGCATCGACCGCGCCCGCGGCGCTGGCGATGTCCGCGCCGTCCGCGCAGCGACCTGGAAAGGTCAGCACCGGCGTCACCGCCAGCAGCGTCAGCGACACGCGCGCGGGCGTCAGGCCTTCGACACCGCCCGCCACCAGCGCGCGAATCCGGTCGCGCATCAGTTCGAGGTTGTAGTCGCTGCGGTAACGCATCATCACCGACGCCGATGGCAGCGTGTCCTGCGCCGGATCCATCGGATCCTTTT
The DNA here is from genome assembly GCF_041321145.1 of Paraburkholderia sp. IW21. Classification (NCBI taxonomy): domain Bacteria; kingdom Pseudomonadati; phylum Pseudomonadota; class Betaproteobacteria; order Burkholderiales; family Burkholderiaceae; genus Paraburkholderia; species Paraburkholderia sp. IW21. The sequence continues at coordinate 666,950 of NZ_JBGGWA010000003.1, forward strand.
CGGGCAGCACAATGTGCACGCGAGCGAGCAGCACGCCATCCATCTTTTCGAGCGTTTCGGACAGTTCCTGCGACAACCCATACGCGTAGCGGACCCGGTCCTCCTCGGGGCTCGAAATCAAGCCCTGGCGGCTGAACAGTTCGCCGAGATTCGCATGGCCGCCGCGCGGCAGCGCATACGCGCTGGCCAGCTCGGTGGCCACCACCGCATCGGCGTCGTCGACCGTGATGTTCCAGGTCCGGTCCGTGTTGCGCTCCTTATAGCCACTGATGCCGTGATGACTCAGCGCGGCGACGATGCGATTCGCCTGGTCCTCGTCCAGACCTTCGAACAATGAGGTTCTGCAGCCGGCGAGGAGAAGCAGGACCGGCAGCAGGATCAGGGCGCGGCGCATCAGCTTCGCTGCGACAGCGTCTGGATGGCGCGGCCGGTCTCGTCGGCGGCGCGTACCGTCATCTGCACCCGCACCGCGAAGGCGCCCATGTCGGCCTGAAGACGCAGCATGTCGGACGTCGAGATGCGGCCGGAATCGAGTTGATCGAGGTGCTGCGACAGCTGCAGCGCCGATGTGTCCTGCGCGTCCTGCGCGCGCATCAGCAGGCGCTCGATCAGCGAACCTCCGTCGGCCGCTCCGCCGGCGACCCCGCCGCTCGCAGCAGACGTGGGGGACAATGCGCCGGTTTGCACCGGCATGGTTGTGACAGGGAATTGCAACATATCAATGGCCGCCTCGAATCATCAATCGTTCAATGGTTGAAATGGGAACCGCAGCGTGCGCCGCCTGCGCGGCGCGAGCGGCGCGGGTGTGGAGCGCGCATTCAGGCAGGTTCAAAAACGCCGCCGCCATCGAACTCGCACCGGGTTCGCTGCCCTCTGCCACAGCAATCAGCGTTCGCGCGCCGAGCGCGTAATGGCCTTCGAACACCTGGCACACGCCGAGCCAGGCGTGTGCCAGCGCGCTGTCGGGCGCAACCTGCACCGCACGGCCGAACAGTTGCGACGCACTGCGGTAGTTCGCGCGATCGAGCTCGACAAGGCCCAGCCCGAGATACGGAAAGGCCCGCTGCGGATACAGCAAGGCGAGCCGGTCGAACAGATAGCGTGCCTCGTCGAAGCGCCGATAGACGCGGGCGTAGTGACCGATCGAAATCAGCAGTTCCAGTGTGTCGTCCTGCATCTGCAATGGCTCCCGAAGACGCCGCAAGGGCGTCTTCGTCCTGGTTAAGACAACGTTAGTGGGATGCGCGCGCGGTTTCCTTCTGTGCGTCGGTCAGGCCCTGCACACAAGCGGTCGCGATGCTCTGGGTCGTGTTCACCGCGCCCATCGCCTGCTGGACCTTCATCATTGCCGCGTTCTGCTGCTTGTCGTCGGCGCCTTCGGCCTGCTGCAATTTGCTGTCGAAGTCCTGGTTCTGCTTTTCGAGGATCTTTGCCAGCACCTCGGCAACCTTCTGGGCCGACAGGCCGCCTGTCGCGCCGACTGTCGAGCCACCGCCACCGCCGGCAAAACCATTGCCGGCCAGATTCGGGGACAGTGTCGTATTGACCTGATTCATGTTTTCTATTCCTTACTTTTGATCGCGGGCGTTTGTGAAGCTGGCGCTTCGTTCCACCACTTGCCGAGCCGCTCGCAAACACTCGACAAGCAGAATCAGTTCCTTTTGCACAGTCGGCGACGCGGTCGCCAGCGCGCTGTTCATGCAGCCGATTTCAACGGTCAGCCGTGCTGCGATCGCCTCGCGCCCGGCGCCCCCGGCTTCGGCAAGTTGCGCCTCGAGCGGCAAATCGGCGCATGCGCCGAGCGTACTTTTACCGGCAGCTTCTGGGGGCATGGGCAGCATCCATAAAGAATTCGTAGACCGAACCGTCGTCGTCGCGCGTGACATCCGCTGCGCAGGCCGAGATTCGCGTGATCCGTCCAATGGGCAGTCGCGCGCCGACGAAGTAGCGCACGCCCTGCGCATCCGTGAGCCAGACCACGTGACGGCTGGCGAGCAGATTCAGACCGAGCGCTTCGAGCGGCACGCGCACCCGCTCGCCCGGCTGGGCATGACCAGGAAAAGTGAGACCACGCAGCCCGTTGATCTCGGCGCGCGCGAGGCGCGCGACACGCGCGTAGTCCCACGATTCGGGCAACAGAAAGCCATGGGCGCCGGGCAGCATCGCGGTGAACGCACCGGGTTCGGCGGCGCGCACCTCGGCGTCGCGGTAGTAGCGCGCGAGAAATTCGCCGACTTGCTCCTGCAACTGCGCAAGCACGATCACATGCATCACCGGCGCCCGCTGTCGCGACCACGCGCTAGCCGTCAGCGCGGCCAGATCGGCGGCTGACTGCACATAGCCCTCGTAGACGAGCGCACCGGACTTCGGGTCGAGATGCGTCGTCACCAGTTGGAACGCATCGTTGGTGCGCGTCGCGCGCGGTCCGCCCGACCACTGGATCGACGTGGTCCATGCCAGCAGAGCAAATGCGACCGGTACCCCAAGCACCATGGCTTTCGTCACGGGCGACGCATCGGACCAGCGCCTGGCGAGATATGCGAACGGCGCATGGCGCAGCAGGTAGGCACGTTCGGCGTCACGCGCCATCGTCGCGCCTGGCGCATCGCGGCCACAGAACTGGAAGGTGACGACGCCCACCGAAAACCAGGCGCCACGCTCCAACATCACGCGCCGCCCAGACGGTACGGGCCGGCCGAACACCGCGACTTCCGCATGCTCGGCGAGCAGTGCAAGCGCCGCGCCGCGCAACTCGACAGTGGCGTGCAGGGCTTCGACGCCCTCGTCTATCACCATCAGGTCGGCATCGCCGCCGCTGCCGATCCGCAGCGGCTTGCCGGACGGCAGCACCACACTTGCACCGGCGTGCACGCCGTCCATCACGACGATCTGTGCATCAGCGGTCATGGCGGTTCTCCCACGGCATCTTGCGCACCGGCGGCAAAATGGGCTGTAACACGGGAGGTGACGTAGCTGACTCCGGCGTGCCGGGGGCCGCCGGCTGCGCCGGCTTCCGCAGTGCGGCATCGACGTCTGGTGCAATGCTGGCGGCCATCGGTTGCAGCGGTCGCGTCGCAACGGGCGCGGCACCCGCCGATAGCGCCGACAGCGCGGGCAACGGGGGCAACGCAGTCGCGGTACCGGCCGTTCGCGCTCGAGTGGCATCCAGACTCGCACTTGCGGCGTCCATCGTCGTTTCCCCGACGGCCCGCGCCACGTTCGGCGCCCCGTCGCCCGACAGGCGCTTCAGGCGCGGCGTGATCAGGATCAGCCGTTCGAGACGCTCGTGCGTGGTCTGGGTCGCGCGGAAGAGCGCACCGAGATACGGTACATCGCCGAGCACCGGCACTTTCGACGTGGTGTTTTCACTGCGCTCATATTGATAGCCGCCGATCAGCAGACTCTCGCCGTCGCGCACGATCGCCTGAGTGACGACCGAGTGGTTCTCGACCTTCGGAATGCCGTCCACCGATGTCGACGTGTTGAACGTGCCGTCTTCGATCTGGATGTTGAGCCGGATATTGCGGCGCGGGTCGCCCGTCGATTCGACGCTCGGCGTCACCTTCAGCGTGAGCCCCGTATCGATGTTGAAGAGGTCGACCGCCTGGTTGCCCGCGACGCGCACATACACCGTACTGCGCGAGGTCAGCGCCGCCTCCGTGTTGTTCAGCGTGAGGACCTGTGGGCGCGACAGCACGCGCGCCTTGCCGGCATCCTCCAGCGCATGGATCTGTGCGAACAGGTATTGCGCCGAGTTGCCGACCAGCGTGGCGAGATTCAATCCGGCCGCCGCGCTGGCCGACGTCACCAGGTCCGGGGTGCCGAAGTTGAGCGGCGCGCTCGCGGTCCCCGAGGCGCCGTTGATACGCCCATTCGCGCCGCCCCAATTCACGCCAAGCGAGCGCGCTGCATTCGACGACACATCGATCACTACCGCGTCGATTTCGACCAGTTCCTGCGGCTGGTCGAGCATCGTGATGGCGCGCTCGTAATTCGGCATCATCGACACGAGGTCGCTGATCACGACCGAGTTGGTGCGCTGATCAGCGACGATGTTGCGCCGCGCGGGTGTCGCGGCTGGCTGCGTGGTGTCGGAGTCGGAGTCGGGCAGCGGCGGTTGCACGACATCGCTATCGGGCGGCGCGCCGGCAAGACCGAGGCCGAGAAGGCTCGGCAGCGGCGGTGGCCCGCCGCGCGCGCTGCGGGCATCGGCGCGAGCATCGGCGCGCGAGCGGGGGGTGCGGGACGCAGTGGCCTGCCAGGTGTCCGCCATCAGCCGGCGCAGCAGCGCAGCGACGCCCGGTACGACTTGCTCCCGCGACCCGACCGTGTAGTGGACGTCCTGGGCCTGCGCGTGGCGCAGCGGAAAAACCCGAATCACGGTCTCGTCGAATGACGGCTTGACGGTGGTCTGTCGCTGGGCCTTGTCGATCGCCTCGGCCACCGCGTCGACGAATTTCGACGGGCCGGCTACCTTGACGGTCGTCGCCGAGTATTTGATCGGCAAGCGGGCGTCGTCGAGATCGAGGTTGCGAAGCAGGGACGCGACCGCCTCGCGGGTCATCGGCGCGAACGGGATCACCCGGCTGCGCACGTCCGACGCGGTCGCGACATGCATCGCCTTGCCGTCGAAATACCAGACGAGGCCGTATGCCTCGACCAGTTGGGTGAATACATTGCCCGGCGTGTCGTCAAAGCGGCCATTGACCGCGCCTTTCACATCGCGGCCGATGTCGGCGCTCAAGCCCTCGACGGCGAGCACGTCGCGCAACACATCGGGCAATGGTGCGCCGTTCACTGCGTAGTGAATCGGCGCACCTTGCCATACCGGCGTCGCGGCGTTCGCCACGGGTATGAGCAACGCGGCCCAGGCCACGCCGAACGGACCCGCAACGTGACGCATGGCGGCCCGGGTCGCGCACGGTGGCAAGAATGCGACTCTGCCGCTGCCCTTCTTGATAATCGAATCGATGCGCCACATCATAAGCATTAAAAATCCCTGGCTGCGTTATTGACTACGTTAGCGAGAAATTTAAAGGCATCTCATCAATCCCAGGTCATATACATATATGACATCCGCGGATGATCAACATGAACGCGGTGAGCGTCATTCCGTCCCACCGATAGAACATCAATGCATGGCATTCCTTTCCGCTTCGAATTCACCCGGAAAAATTCCCTTATCCAAAAATAGAGCGAAGATGCAAATTTTCGCAAGTCGTATATCTGTATGACCTGCTGTGCTCAGGGAGAGAGAGGATTGATGAACCGCCAATTTTATTAATCCGACCATGACAGACGAACCACACAACTCACACTGCAACGCTCAGATTCTCTCGAAGTTATTCGGCGCGTTGACGGGCTTCGAAGTCCTCAAAGAAATTTTGCATCCACCGATTCCTACAGACGCACTCACATGCGGATGACACGGTATTGCAACTTCACTCCTCTACTCGCAAAGCCGAGGCTGCGTTCCGTCAGAATTAACGGATTTGCAACATGTCTGCGACTTGAGGAGATCTATTGGCGAATCATCGAAGAAATCGCGCGTCAGGAATCTCTGACAGTAGGGAAGCTGATTTCAAAGTGGGCCCTTGAAATTGATATGACGCAAGAAACCGTCTGCAATTTCACTGGACTAATCAGGATTATTTGCGTAACTCAAATAATTGAACAAAAACATCTGATCGACATGAGGACGATCGATCCAGAGGCACAAAGAAGCGCTCTTCAATAACCGTCAAGGAGGTCTATCCCAATAGCTACATTCACTTTTTTAATATGTTTCGGAACGACAATCGCCGAGTACCAGGCGCAATTAGTCGAGCTAAAAAAACAACTGACCGGTTTAATTTCTTAATCATAAGGATTTGATAATGAGCAATGCGATCAACGACATCGGCGGCAGCACGCCGTTCGATATGGGCGACCTGCCGGCGCCGGCGCAAAACGGCGTGCAAACCCACGCCAGCTTCAGCACCGTGCGAATGTTTTCCCCTGACGACACCGGTGATATCGGCAATACGCAGCCGAGTTTCGCGGCAGCCTCGCATCACGCCCGGCACGCGGCCGCGAACGATGACGGCTTCGGCACACAAGGCGCCGGCGCAGGGGCACAGGGAGGCGGTAAGGGTGCCGATATGTCGAACGCGCTGGGTCAGATCATGGACATCATCAAGACCGCCATTTCCGCCGCGATGCAGTTGGCGCCGCCTCTTCTCGGCATGGTCACTTCGATGATGGGCAAAGCAGGTACATCAGGAACGGGCGCCGCTTGACAGCGCGCTGAAAGCAGCCGGCCGTCGCAGTAACGCCGGCCGGGGCCGGGGCGGCTCTACGGAGGGTCGCCCCGCTTCACATCCGGTACTTCCATCTCAAGACGCCATGAACCATTCCCGCGGGCTCGGTCCCGCCGATTTCCTTCGGCTCAACGACCTCGTCCGGCGCGCCAATGCAGGACTGCACACGGCCATTACCGGTTTCGTCGACGGCGGCCATCGCCATATCGGCGAGTCGCTGCGCGGCGGTTCGCCGCCAGATGCGCTCGTGCAGCGTTTCCTCGATGAACTGCAGTTGATGCCGGATTACCTCGGCACCTCATACCGGGTGTCGCAGATCACCCGCAATGGTCTCGCCGCGCTGCAACGCGGCCACGGTCGGCGCTTCGCGGATCTCGGCGCGCAGTGTGCCTTCGTGCTGCCGTCCAACGCGGCCGCATGGGCGAGGCACGCGGCTACGGCACAACTGCGCGACGGCGCGTTCCGGCTGTTTTCGATCTTCGACGAATCGGTCCCGCAGAAGAATCTGTCGACCGCACTCCTCGCGGATTGTGTCGTCGTGCCGCCGGGCGCGCCGCTGCGCCTGAAGACCCTGCGCATCATCACAGACCAAGGCGCCGCAGGCCCGGGCCGCCCCCGCGTCGTCGCGCATTTCGTTCGGGGGGATCAGACATGCGATACGCCATACGATCTCTACAACGGCACGCCAGGCGACTGACGCAACATCACCAGCCAGGGCGCAGCGGGGGCGATGCACCAGGCCATCCGGCAAACTGGCGAAAAACGCGCGCTCTGGCGTAGTCCTCATCGATCCGGTTGTTTTGCGAACCGACCTCACGCCATGCGAAACACCGACACGGACCGTTTGAGGTTGTGAGCCTGTTCGGCGAGACTTTGCGCGGCAGCGGCAGCCTGCTCGACGAGCGCCGCGTTTTGCTGGGTCACGGAATCCATCTGACCGACAGCTCGATTCACCTGCTCGATGCCGTCGCTTTGCTGGTCCGACGCGGCAGCGATTTCCGTCATCAATGCGGTGACCCGTGCGACTTCCTGAGCCACCGCGTCCATCGCTTCACCCGCATGACGCGCGATCTGCGAACTGTTGTGCACATTGCCGGACGATGTGTCGATCAGCGCCTTGATCTCTTTCGCGGACGACGCGCTGCGTTGCGCGAGTGCGCGGACCTCCGCCGCCACGACCGCGAAACCACGTCCCTGTTCACCGGCGCGCGCCGCCTCCACCGCCGCATTGAGCGCGAGGATGTTGGTCTGGAACGCAATACCTTCGATCGCGCCGATGATCGCGGCCATCTGCGCGGCGTCGCCGACCAGACCCTGCATCGCGGCAATCACGTCATTGACCTTTGCACCACTCGTTTGCGCGGCCATGGCGACGTTCTGTGCCAGGCTTGCGGCATGCTGCGCATGTCCGGCATTCTGCTTCACGGTGGACGTCAGCTCTTCCATGCTCGATGCGGTTTCCTCAAGCGACGCGGCCTGTTCTTCGGTCCGTTGCGACAGATCCGCATTGCCCTGGGCGATTTCGCCGGAGGCGACCAGAATGGATTCACTTGACCGTCCAATGTGCTGGACCATTTCGCCCAGCCGTTCGCACATCTCCTTCAATGCATGCATGAGACTGGTTCGATCGCCTGGGCGCGTGGCGACCGTCGCGCTCAGATCGCCGGACGCGATGCGCTGCGCGAGCGCTGCAGCGTCGGCCGGTTCGCCACCGAGTTGCCGGGACAACTGCCGTGAGATCAATAGACCAAATCCCATGCTGATCACAAAACCGGCAACTGCAAGCGAACCCAGCAACAGCCGCATTCGCAGAAACATATCGCGCGCGCCGCGTGATGCCTCGCTAGCGGCATCCTTTTCAAACTCCGTCAATTGAGCGAGCGCCTTTTTCATCTCGGCACTCGACGCAATCGCCCGAGCAACCAGCGCGTCGTGGTCGGTGAACTCCGGGGGCACCGGTTGCAGGCCCACTTCCTGCCGCAGAACCGGCGTCCAGGCCGCCGTGGTGCGTTCGACTTCAGCATAGAGTTCGCGGCCACGCGGGGTCGCGATCGTCTTGCGGTAGGCGGCCATATTGTCATTCATTCCCGCCAGCCGGACGAGGATGTCGTCGATCAGGTGCTGGCGGGCCGCGTCGGCCTTCACGTGGTTCAGATTTGCTGCGTCAAGGTCGGCCGAGAATTTGTTGCGGGCGACTTCACCCAGGTAATAGAGGCCGCGAAGATGCTGCTCATCGATCGTTTGGGTGATGTCGTACAGGCGCGCGAGCGTGATCATGCCCACACCCGCGCCTGCGGCGCCGATCAGTGCGACAGTGCCAAACCCCGCCAGGAGTCTTTGCAATACGGTGAACTTCGCCATAACTTTCATCGTCAACCTCGTCATGCGTGTACCCTCCGCCCATTTCGGCGGTCGTCGTTGCCCTATCTCTATCGGCCGTTCGCACGCTGTTCTTGACTTCAAAATCTGCGCATAGCAGTTTCGATATGGGCGGCACGCCTAAGCATTGGAGGGCGGCAAACGTGGCTGAGATAGGGAGAGTTCTCTTAATAGCGCGATGGGCCATGAACGACCCTGCTTCGCGTCTTCCGCCTTGGCGGCCCACGTCCGCCCTCGCCTGGAGCGGACATGCGTGCGTGCAGTCTTCAGCTTGATTCGCTGCGCAGAAATAATGAGGAACAGCCCGAAAAAGCCGTACGCCACGCTTCCAGAACCGCTTCGAGCGCTCCTCCTTATTAGCGAGTCCTAGAACTTTGCGCGGATGCCCACGCCAAATGTATCGCCGTGTGATTCGCCCGAAATCTTGTCATTAAGGTACGCGGCGTACACATCCGTTCGCCGGGAGAGCGGATAGTCGTACCCGAGCGCCCAGGTCTTGCGGTTCTGATCGAAACCGCCCGAGTCCTTCGAATAGGCGTACGACGCCATCACGTTGCCACCCGCAAGCGGTATTGTGAAGCCGGCCTGACCGGTGTTCACGTGGTAGTCGCCGGTGGTGACCGAGTTGCCCGTGTACATGTACTGGCCATACAGCTTGATGATCTTGAAGTCGTACCTCACGCCGAGTTGGCCGATGCTCTGGCTGCGCAGGCCTGCGACGACGTTCGCCGCGGCAGGAGTCGAGAAGTCGTCGGCCACGTTCTTGTAGTTGACATACTGGTAGACCGCGGTCGCAGCGAACGCGCCGTTCACGTACAGCACTTGTGCGCTGTCCTTGTGCCGGCCGGCCGCGCCTGCCTGATTACCCAGCGAGTACATGATCGAACCCGTCAGCCCGGAGAAGCTCGGCGAGGCGTATGCAATCGCGTTGCTCCAGCCGGAGTCGCCGACCGCGCCCTGGTCTGTCCGGTACGCCGGAAATGTACTGGTGCCGAGGTACGTGTGATAGATCATCGGCGAGAACGGGTATGAATCGACGAACGGGTTGAACAGGATCGTCGAGACGAAGAGATTCGACGTCATTCGGCCCGCTGTCAGCGTACCGTACCGCGACAGAATGCCGACATAGGCGTTACGCGCGAAAAAGGTGTCGCCCTGGAAGCGCCCGGCCTGGCCGTTCTGCGCGCGGAAAAACGCCTCCAGTGCGAAGATCGTCTTGAGTCCCCCGCCCAGGTCTTCACTGCCCTTCATGCCCCAGTACGAGGTGGACATCCCGCCCCCCGCGACGACCCACGCGCGCTTGTTACCCGGAAACGTCTGCGCGCCGACCCATTCGTCCACTTGCCCATAGAGCTGTACGCTGGATTGCGCGTGAGCCGGCCCCGCCATCAGCGCTGTCATAAAAAATGTGCTCACGAGTGCCGCTTTCACCTCACGGCAGCCTTCTTGTCGTCCCGATTTCATATGGTCTCCAGATAATGATGATCGTTGATCGCGGCCGCCAGGTTCGCCACGTATTCATGTGGTTTCCGTCTGTCTCACCTGCAAAGCGTGCCCGGCGAACCAATCTTCGCGGATCGTTCGCGCGAAAATAAATTTCGTTTGTTATCCTACATATAAGCGATTCAGATCCCGTCAGCTTACCGGCTGCGCGGGAGCGCCAGACTCAGAACCATTCCAATTGTCTATGCGCTGTCCGGCATGCGGCACGTCACCTATCACTCATGCAGGAGGTCTCATTGACCTCTTCCGGTTGTACGAACGCGGCCAAAGCGACGAGCACCGGACGAGATCTGTCGGGTAGCAGCGGGTGTCGAGAATCATGCGGGATCTCCTCGCAATGCTTCAGGTTGAAGGCAAGCAGGCCGCGGCAAAGGCCGATGGACTGCATCTTGCGTTCGGGAGCATTGTCTTGGGGGCTGCGATGGACGATTAGCGCCACTGACAATGACTCCGCCAGTGAGCAATCTCCAGTTGAACGATTGCGGCATTGCACCGCTGCTTGTTCAATCGACCGCTTCTACCCACGCACGCATGATGCAGCCATCAAGATTTCGCTGTCAAGGAGGCAAAATAAAATTGGAGGCGAAAAAAATGCGTATGACAGGCAAAAGAAAAACCTTCATCCAATGCTAGGCGCCGCCCTCTTCGTTGACACGCTTGTCGGATGATTCCCGGCGCCATGCATCCGTGACCTCGGCCAGCAACGCGAGAAATCGTTCGAGTGCGGGCAAGGAGTCATCGAGCCGCACGGTGGCGTAGAGGTCGGCATTCATCACCTGCTCGTCCATTTTGACGAAAGCGACATTCTCGCGGGGCGTGGTGGAGAGCGACTCGGGCAGAATGCTGATGCCCACGCCAGCGCCCACCAGGCTAAGTACCGTCTCCGGATCAGCCGATTCATGCAGCACACGGGGCTCGAAGCCGTCCCGAACACAGGCGGCCAGAATGCCGCGAATCATTGGGCTTTGCGTGTTCAGCAAGACGAATGGGTCGTGAGCGAGCTCTCGCAGAGTGACGCACCGGCGTCCGGCCAGCGGATGACTGCCCGACAGCGCGATCACGAGTCGTTGCGGGTAGATCAGGATGGACCGGAGTTCGCGGTGCTCTGTTGAACTGCAGGCAAAGCCGACGTCGATCTGCCCACGTATCAGGGCCTCCTGCTGCCGATCGGGCAACAGCTCATGCAGCGTCCACTCCACTTCCGGGTTACGTTTCTGGAACAGATGCATGGTCCTGGGCAACGGACCATACATCACCGAGTTGATGATGCCGATGCGGATATAGCCCTCAAGCCCGTCGGCCACCCTACGCACCAGCTTTTCCACCGAATCGCAATCGTTGACGATACTTCGTGCGCGCACCAGGAGCGCTTCCCCCGCACGCGTGAGCCGGGCTCCCAGGCGCCCACGCATGAATAGCGTGACGCCGAGCGAATCCTCCAGAGCCTTGATCTGTTGACTCAGCGGCGGCTGGGACATGTGCAGGCGCTCGGCCGCCCGGCTGAAGTTGCCTTCCTCGGCGACCGCTATGAAGTAACGCAGCTGACGGATATCCATATGCATCTCGTATCGATTGGATTCCTAAATCATATTTCACATATTGAATTTGTGCACATAGTCTTTGATCACGCGGCAAAAAAGCGTCACGCGCAGTCGCCGTGCTTTGCGATTCCGACGATACAAGAAGGTCACCGCGCCCGACGGTGCCTGAGGAGACAACAATGACAACGCTGAAGGTGAACGGCGCCGACCGCACGGTCGACGCGCCCGGCGACACCCCGCTGCTGTGGGTGCTGCGCGATGAACTCAATCTCACAGGAACCAAATACGGCTGCGGGATGGGCCTGTGCGGCGCCTGTACGGTTCACGTCAATGGTGCGGCGGTGCGGGCGTGCCAGACACCGCTGGCGACCGTGGCGGGCAAGCGCATTACCACCATCGAAGGCCTTGGCTCACCTCAAACATTGCACATCGTGCAAAAGGCATGGCAGGAAGAGGATGTACCGCAATGCGGCTACTGCCAGTCCGGCCAGATAATGTCGGCAGCCGCGTTGCTTGGAAGCACGCGCAACCCCAGCGATCACGACATCGACGCGGCGATGGCAGGCAATATATGCCGCTGCGGCACCTACGATCGCATTCGTCGCGCGATCCATCGAGCCGCCGCCGCACTCCGCAAGGAGACCACAGCATGAAGCGCGACGAAGCAATCATCAGCGCACAACGTGTGTCCGCAGGCCGCCGGCGCTTCCTGCAGACCGGTGCGGCGCTCGCCGGTGGCCTGCTGCTCGAGATTCACGCGGGCGGAGTGAGTATTCGCAGCGCCCACGCAGCACCGGTCACGGACAGCACGGCCGGCAATTTCGCGCCCAATGCGTGGGTCCGCATCACGCCGGACAACCAGGTGCTGCTGGTGGTCCACAAGTTCGACAGCGGCACCGGTGTCAAGAATGCACTCGGCCTGATGCTGGCCGAGGAACTCGACGCCGATTGGGCTCGCGTGCGGGTGATCCAGCCGGACGATCCACTCGCGAAGTCTTATCTCCACCCGTTGTGGGGCATGCATGCAACGGGTGGCAGCACGAGCGTGTCGCTGGAATGGACCACCTTGCGGCGCGCCGGCGCCACGGCTCGTGCGATGCTCGTGGCGGAAGCCGCCCGGCGCTGGTCGGTCGATCCGGGCAGTTGCACGACCGCGGCGAGCGAGGTCGTCCATCTACCCAGCGGGCGGCGGATTGTCTATGGCAATCTTGCCCAGGGCGCCGCGGCGCAACCGGTGCCCACCGAGGTGAGGCTCAAGCGGCCGGACGAATTTGTCCTCATCGGCAAGGAGCGCCGCAGCTATCGCGTCGCCGACAAGTTGACCGGGCGCGCGCAATACGCCATTGACGTCAAGCTGCCGGACATGCTGACCGCCATCGTTGTCCATCCGCCGGTAGTCAATGCGAAAGTAAAGTCGTTCAACGCCGTCGAAGTCAAGGCGTTGCCTGGCATACGCGATGTTTTCTCCATTGAAATACCGGATGTAATAGCGCATTTCCGCGAGAACATGCCGCCCATGCCCGTTGCAAATGGCGCCGGCCAGCCGGGTGTGGCGATCGTCGCCGACCATTTCTGGGCGGCTCAGCGCGCAAGACAGGTATTGAAGGTCGAGTGGCAAGAAAGCGATCTGGCGAACTTCAGCTCCGACGACGTCATTCGGGAGATGACAAGGCACATCGACGACTCCGGCAAAAAATCGAAGGTAAAAGGCGATGCCGACACGGCGTTCAGGGAGGCGGCGCATGTCGTGGAGGCTGTCTACAGCATGCCCTACAAGGCTCATGCCCAGATGGAGCCGCTCAGTGTCGTGGCGTGGGTGAAGCCGGATGCGGTGGAGTACTGGGGTGGAATCCAGGTGCCGTCGCGCTGTGCGCAAGCGGCAGAAACGATAGCGGGAGTGCCGCGCGACAAGGTCCGCATTCATATGACTGAAGCGGGCGGCAGCTTTGGCGCACGCGAGGGACTGCATCAGATCCTGGAAGCAACCCTGATCTCGAAGCGCATGGGCAAGCCCGTCAAGCTGCTATACAGCCGCGAGGACGATATTCGCGGACTGTTCTACCAGACTGCCAGCGTGCATAAGGCGCGTGCCGCGCTCGACGCCACGGGCAATTTGCTCGGCTTCAGTCTGCGTGCCGTGGTGCCATCGATCAAGGAACCCGACGATCCAGGTTTTCTGGCCAAGGTCCCGGTGGACCCGAGCTGTACCGAGGCCATGCGCGACGATTTCTACTATGACGTCCCGTCGCTCGACCTGGCGTGGGTACGGCACGAGCCCGGGTTCCCGATCTGGTGGTGGCGCGCCGTGAGCTACGTGCCGAATATCTTCGCGATCGAGAGCCTCGTCGACGAAGCTGCACAAGCAGCCGGACAGGATCCGGTCGACTATCGCCGCAAGGCACTTGCGAGCCGGCCCGAGTTGAGGGCGGTGCTCGATCGGGCGGCCAGCCTCGCAGGCTGGAAACCGGGTGCCTCGCCCAACATCGGCGGAACAGGGCGCGGACTGGGCGTGGCCATTTACGAAGGCTACAAGAGCTACATCGCCATCGTTGCCGATGTAGGCGTCCAGGAGAACGCCATCAAGGTGCACAAGATCACCTGTGTGGTCGACTGCGGGCTGGCCGTCGATCCGGGTTCGGTACGACAGCAACTGGCGGGCGGCATCTATTGGGGTGTTTCAACTGCGCTGATGAATGCAATTCATATCGAACACGGCACGGTGCGCGAAAGCAATTTTCACGACTACCCCGTTCTGCGCATGCACGAAGCCCCTTTGTTGGAGATCGAGGTGCTGCCGCCCTCGGGACGCCAACCGGGTGGAATTGGCGAACTGTCCAATCCGCCTGTCGTACCGGCTATCGGCAACGCGATCTTCGCCGCAACCGGCAAGCGGCTGCGTGCGACGCCGTTCGTGCTGGCCGCAACCGAGTCCTGAATACACACAATAACTGGCGTCATGCCAGAACTGACAGGAGACAATCCATGCCCGCTCAACACGAACTCGCACGTCCCGAACCTGCGCCTGTCGACCAGGTGCCGAAGCCAAGTCTGCTGTTCATGCTCGGTTTCCAGCATGTGCTGGTGATGTATGTCGGCGCCATCGCAGTTCCGATGATCATCGCCAGCACGCTCAAGCTGCCGAAGGAATCGATCGCCGTTTTGATCAATGCGGATCTATTCACCTGCGGCATTGCAACGATCCTGCAGTCGGGTGGCTTCTGGCGCTTCGGCGTGCGCATGCCTGTCATGCAGGGCGTGGCGTTCAGCGCAATCCCACCGATCCTCGTGATTGCCACTAGTCCAGGCCTCGGACTGACCGCCGTGATCGGCGCGGTGATGGCCGGCGGCATGCTGACGATGCTGATCTCGCCGGTGTTCGGCAAACTCGTGCGGTTCTTCCCGCCAATCGTGGGCGGCTCGATCGTGATGGTGGTCGGCCTGTCGCTTTTTCCCGTAGGCGTGAGCTGGATTGGCGGTGGCAGGAGCGCGCCGGACTTCGGCGCACCCCATCATCTTGCGCTGGCTGCGTTCGTGTTCACCATGATTCTGGTGATCAACCGTTGGCTCAAGGGGTTCTGGTCAAATGTGTCGGTGCTGCTGGCGCTGGCGGCCGGCATGCTGGTGGCGATCCCGTTCGGCATGGTCAATTTCCATGGCGTTGAGCAGGCGCCGCTGGTCGACATGGTCAAGCCTTTTTACTTCGGCTGGCCTGTGTTCGACCCGATGGCGATCGCGACCATCGTCGTGGTGATGGTCATCATCATGATCGAATCGATGGGCCTCTTTCTTGCAACAAGCGACGTTGTCGGCAAGCCGCTATCGGCAATGAACATGGCCGATGGCTTGCGCGCCAATGGACTTGCGAGCGTGATCGGCGGCATCTTCAACGGGTTCCCCTACACAATTTACAGTCAGAACATCGGTCTGTTGGTCGTCACCGGCGTGAAAAGCCGCTGGGTCGCGGTGGGCGCGGGTGTGATCCTCTGTCTACTCGGGCTATTGCCGAAGCTCGCGACAGTTGTGGCATCGGTGCCTCTGCCCGCATTGGGTGGCGCGGGAATTTTCATGTTCGGTGTCGTGACCGCGGCGGGCGTCCGGACTTTGGCCAAGGTGGATTTCGAGAGCGGTCGGCGCAATGTCTATATCGTCGCTGCCACGCTCGCCCTGTCGCTGCTGCCAACCGTTGCGCCGACCATCTTCAAAGCGCTGCCGCAGTGGATTCAGCCCTTCCTGCACAGTAGCATCCTGTTGGCCTGTGTGACTTCTGTCGGCCTGAACCTGTTGTTCAATGGGATACCGCGCGCCGATCCTCACTCGCTAACCAACGAGGGGGCCTCCATGGGTCTCGCCAAGCACTAAGACGGCCTCGTCCCAGAAGCGTTCCGCCTGCACGTGGGTGAAGCCCGGCGGATGCGTAATGAAAGACACGACTTCATGAACGAGAAACCTGCTCTTACGCGCGGGATGACCTTTCTGTTTTCCTGCGCATGCGGCATCATCGTCGCCAACATCTACTATTCCCAGCCCCTGCTCGCCACGATTGCACGGACCTTTGACAGGGCCCCGGCCGACCTGGGATATCTGGTCACGCTCACGCAACTCGGATATGCGAGCGGATTCGTGCTGATCGTGCCGCTCGGCGACGTGCTTGATCGACGCATGTTGATCGTTCGACTCCTGCTCGCCAATGTCATCGCGCTATTGGCCATCACCCTCAGTCCAAACTATATCGTCTTCGCAGTCGCTAATATCTGCCTCGGTATCACGTCCTGCTCGACGCAATTACTCATTCCATTAGCGGCGTCGCTCGCAGACGAGCAATCGCGCGGTCGTGTCGTCGGTGTCGTCATGAGCGGTTTGCTACTCGGTGTTTTGCTTGCGCGCGTCGCAGCGGGGATCGTGGCGCAGTACACGCACTGGCGGCTGGTCTACGGAATTGCCGCCATGACGGTTTTGCTGCTGGCGATAGTCCTGTATACCGTGCTTCCACGCAACCCACGTACAGTCCGCTTCAACTACGTCAGTCTGATGGGCTCGCTCACACAGCTTTTATGTAGCGAACGCGTCCTCATGCTGCGTTCGCTGTACGGTGCACTGGCTTTTGCCTGCTTCAGTCTGGTATGGACCGGCCTGACGTTCCTGCTGAGTCAGCCCCCCTACAGTTTCAACGACGGCCAGATCGGCATGTTCGGGCTGGTCGGGGTAGTCGGCGCACTGGCCGCAAACTCCGCCGGCCGCCTCGTCGATCGCGGATATGGCAATAGGGCAACCGGGTTATTCGCCGCGGCGATTCTGATCTCCTTTGCGTTAATCGCGGGCGGCACTACCTCACTGGTCCTGCTCGTGTCGGGAATCGTGCTGCTCGATGTAGGTGTTCAAGGGTTGCATATTTCGAATCAAAGTGTGATCTACGCGTTAACCGAAAATGCCCGGAGCCGCATTACCACGATTTATCTTGCCAGCTATTTTATTGGTGGTGCGGTCGGCTCGAGTATGGCAAGTCTTGCTTATGCAACCGAGGGATGGAGAGGGCTGTGTCTTGCAGGGGCCACGCTGTCCGGCATCACGCTCTTCTTGTGGATTATGTCCCAAGGGCTCACGCGATCGCTCTTTTCAGAACGTTGAGGCAATACAGTCAACGTCAAAGCCTTGCTCGCGGGTTCTCGCGCCAACTTGGGTTTTTCCCGCTAAACCGCCGCAAGATGTGTCCTGAGTTTCTTCAACCCGCGCCGAATCTGCGATTTCACCGTGCCAATCGGCACGTTCAGAACATCGGCTATCTCGTCGTAGCTCCGCTCGTACAGATACGCGAGGGCCACGGCGTTGCGCTCGCATGCGCGCAGGCGGGCCATGCAGGCTGCGAGTTGCCGCGCCTCCTGACTCGCCAGTACCCGATCCGACGGATCGGAATCCAACGCTGGCAGGATGTCATCGAATGCGTCAGACCATTGCGTTTCCGCATTCGCGCCGAATGCCCTCTGCTGCCGCAGGCAGTCAAGTGCCCGGTTGCGCACGATCGCCACCAACCAGATCATCGGCGCGGAACGGTTGCACTCGTAATCGCCCGCATATCGCCAGATATTGACGAACGCTTCCTGCAGCACTTCTTCAGCCCACTCGCGCCGCTGCAGTATGCGCAGCGCAATGCCGAACAGTTGCGGTGACGTCCGATCATAGAGCGCGCGCAACGCCACGGCATCCTGGCTGGCGACGCTCCGGAGAAGTTCGGTGAGCGCGTCAGGCGTTGAATTGCGAGAAAGGGCCGACGTCATGGGACCGTCCGTATAGGTTGCGCGACCAACGAACCTGTCGAAACAATCGGCAGCGGGGTACGGTAGCTCTAGCGATTAAGCAGAAAACGTGCCGCGGCGATGTCATGCTTGCGCATCCGATTAACGCTCGTGGATCTACTCAGCGGCGGCGCTCGCCGCCGTTTCGTTACGCAATGGATAGCTGCGCAGGATTGCTCAGCATCGCAGTCAATCATCAGCCTGATTACGCTCGTTACCACGATTGATTGACCGATAAGCGGTGAGCCAGTTTCGGGGTCCGTTTTATGCTGCGCGTGGAATGGAATGCAGCGCGAAGACTTGCGCGGCTTCTTTCATGTCTAAACAAAAGGCTACCCACCATGCACAAAATTGCTCTCACCCTGCTGCCGGCAAGTTTGCTGGCGTTTTCACCAGCACCGGCCAATGCCGACGAGTCTGATCCAGCCGGCACGAAACAGATGTCGGCTCCCGCCCAGGCCGAACCGCACATGCAAAAGGTGCTGGACGCGCTCGCCAGCCTCGGCGGCAAGCCAATTGAAACACTCACGCCGGAGGAAGCCCGTAAGCAGCCAACGCCCGCTGATGCGGTCAAAAAAGTTTTGACGCAGGAGGGTAAAAGTACTGCACCGGAGGAAGTCGGCAGTCTGAAGCACATGAGCATTCCGGGCCCTGGCGGCGATATTCCCATTCATATTTACAGCCCTAAGGGCAAGGGTCCATTCCCGGTCATGGTCTACTACCACGGCGGCGGATGGGTCATTGCCGATACCATGACTTACGACGCCTCGCCCCGCGCGCTAGCCAATGGCGCAAAAGCAATCATCGTGGCGGTCGATTACCGACAAGCGCCCGAACACCCATTCCCGGCGGCCAGCGACGATGCCTACGCTGCCTATCAATGGGTGCTGAGCCATGCCCGGGAATTTCAGGCCGATCCCCATCGGGTCGCTGTTGGCGGTGAGAGCGCCGGCGGCAATCTGGCCACCGTGGTTTCAATGATGGCACGCGATAAAAAGACGCCGATGCCGGTCTATGAATTGCTCGTCTATCCAATCACCAACAACGACTTCAGTACGCCCTCTTACCTTGAAAATGCCACCGCCAAGCCGTTAAGCAAGCCGATGATGGAATGGTTTTTCAAGCAGTACGCGCCGGACGCCAAGGAGGCAAACAATCCCTATGTATCGCCGCTAAAAGCGGAATCCCTTCGCGGTTTGCCGCCGGCGACCATCATCACTGATGAGATCGATCCGTTGCGCTCCGAGGGCAAGGCTTATGCCGATCGGTTACGTAGCGCGGGCGTCAAGGTGTCTTATAAAAATTACGTCGGTGTTACGCATGAGTTCTTTGGCATGGGAGCCGTCGTCCCAAAAGCAAAGGAAGCCGAACAAAAGGCGTCGGCTGATTTGCGGAATGCATTTTCGGCAAAACGGTAGAGGAAGCGCTGAAGAAAAATGTGCAAACACTCGTCGAATGAATTCGGGCCGTTCGCGCGTAACGCCGCATAGTCTGGGCGAGTGACGCGCGCCAGCATGTGCCTGAGTTGGCCGGCAGTCGAATCGTGAGGAAGGACTGTCGGCATGGGATCGCTCGCATGTGCATACGGCCGTGGATCCGCATCTCAGGATCCACGGCCGCGACCTCACGTCTCCAGGTGCGCATCCATCGTTATTTCCGCATTGAGTACTTTCGAAACCGGGCACCCTTCCTTGGCGGCATTGGCTGCCTTTTCGAAAGCCTGTTTCTCCGCGCCCGGAATCCGGGCTCTCACGTCAAGGTGAACGGCCGTAATCGAAAAACCGCCGTCAGACTTGTCCAGCGTAACCGTAGCCGTAGTTTCGATGCTCTGCGGTACCATACCGGCCTCGCCCAGTTGCAGCGAAAGCGCCATCGAAAAACAGCCCGCGTGCGCGGCGCCCAGCAACTCTTCAGGATTGGTACCCGGACCATCTTCGAAACGCGCGTTAAAGCCGTATTGCGCGTCTTTCAGAACACCGCTCCCCGTCGAGATTGAGCCCCCGCCATCCTTGATTCCGCCTTGCCACTTTGCCGATGCAGTCTTCTTCATCTGATCTCTCCTTGGTTGTACAACAAGCACCTCGTCCTGACACTCACGCACCACAAAACACAGCTCGCGGTGCCCGAACAGGTATCAGCAACCCACTGCCGATGCCATGATTGGCATCGGCTCAGCATGCCGCTCGCAAAGCTGTCGGCTTGCGTCGCGAAGAGCCGTTCGCAAACCTTCTTCCACCACCGGGTGATAAAACGGAAGTGACAACACCTCCTGTGCTCTCAGCTCGAGTTGCACGGCCCAGGCGAGCAGGTGTGCAAGGTGCTCGATTTCCGGGCCGCTCGCTTCGGCGCCGAGCAGTTTTCCGCTGCAGGCATCCACATAGACGTGAAGCGCTCCGCTGTTCTTGCGCATGATTTTGCTCCGGCCCTGGTCTTCGAACGACACCTTGCCGACCACGATGTCCCGACCCGCGAGCGATTTGTATGAGGCGCCGATCATCGCGGCTTGAGGCTCGGTGAAGACGATCGACAACGAAGCGCTGCGCTTGTGATGTTGCACGTCGGGAAAACTCGCAGCGTTGCACCCAGCGAGCGTGCCTTCATCCGTGGCGTCGGTGAGCCACGGTCGCGTACCGTCACAATCGCCGGCAATGAAGATGGTGCTGTCGCCGCACTGCATTGACGTGTCGTCGAAGAGCGGCACACCGTGTTGGTCGAGCGTGAGCGTGGTCTTGTCCAGTTACAAAGTGTCTAATGCCGGGTGCCGCCCGGTCGCCGCCAGCACGGTCGCGAACTGCGAGGTCATCACGCTGCCGTCGGGCGCGCGATATCGGACCGTGGGCATTCCATCTTCAAGTTTCGTTTCGAGAATCTTCGCGTCGACGTCCAGGTCGACCTCGCGTTGCAACGCATGGACCAGTGCAGCGCGGACTTGAGGGTCGGTCAGCCCGGCAGCAGCGCCATCCCGGCCAAAGATCTGAACCCTGACATCCAGTCGCGCGAGGGCGAGCCCCAACTCGAGGGCAATCGGGCCGGCGCCGAAGATCCCCACGCTCTCCGGCAGGGTGTCCCATTCGAAAACCGCGTCGCTGAGCACAACATGTTCACCGAGTACCTTTAAGTTGTCCGGTATGACGCCCCTTGCCCCGGTCGCGATAACCACGCTGCGGGCGCGAATCTCGAACCTGTCGTCGACAGTCAATACCGTATTCGACAAAAAACGTGCGTGCCCCTGCACGACGGAATCCTCGGGAAATGAGCGCATGTCCGCCAGAACCGACGCTACGAAACGATCGCGTTCGGCACGCACGTAGGCCAGCACCGCACGGCCGTCCGGCTTTGCGTGTTCGAGACCGGTGACCCCTAGCGCGCCAAGCGCTCTGGCATCGTGCAGCCCGTTCGCGGCCGCGATCAGCAGTTTGGATGGCATGCAGCCGCTGCGCGCACACAATGTCCCCAGATCGCCCGATTCGATGAGTAATACGCGTTTGCCTGCCGCGCGGGCCGCGTGAAACGCAGCGAGCCCCGCACTACCGGCACCGATGATAGCGACATCCACTTCCCTGGATTGCATCACGTCCCCATGAAATACCGCGTCCGAAAGCCACCCCATCGTTCGATCGCATTTTGCGAAACGCTGACACAACGGATGGTACAAAAACCGCTGCCGCAATCGCTATGCCCGCGGACCGCGCCCTTCGCGCTGAGGGAAATAGGAGCGTAGTATGAGTGGGTAAAGGTGCGGGATTGCCCGAAAGGATCGGTCATGCCGATCGCGAGTGCATCAGCAGATTTTGCGCGCGTATCGCAGCCTGACCAGACGATCTATTCCGGGTCGGAAATGAAGCGCCGTGCGCGATCGTGCTTCCATATCGCACATCGCGATATCGGCGTCTTCACCGCTTCCACATCGACAAATCGTGTTGAATCGAAATCACACGAGCAAAGACGGCGTCGCAGCAGGTTGCGTCCCGCAGCGACCGTTAGCCACTGATGGAAGTGCCGCAAAGCGGCGTCGAGGGGTTGCTCATGATGCATGTTTTTCTCGCGAACAATCGCAATGAACTGATAGAACGGTGCCGTGCGAAGGTGGCGCAGCGACCCGGCCGTGCGGCGACCGCGCAGCAACTTCAGAACGGCGTGCCGCTGTTCCTGGACCAGCTCATCAGAACGCTGCGGATGGAGCAGACTTCGGAGCCGATGGACAGCCGAAGGATTTCAGGTCCGTCGGGCGGAGGGGCGTCTCTATCCGAAATCGGCGAGACAGCGGCACAGCACGGCCGGGAATTGCTGACGCTCGGGTTTACGGTTGACCAGGTCGTGCACGACTATGGAGACCTGTGCCAGGCGGTGACAGATCTCGCCTACGAGCGCGATGCGCCGTTCCAGATTGACGAGTTTCGCACGCTCAACCGCTGTCTGGACAATGCGATTGCCGACGCGGTCACCGAATTCAGCTACCAGCGCGATTTTGCCGTGGCGGACAGGCAGGCGATTGAGCTGCATGAACGGCTGGGATTCTTCGCGCACGAGTTGCGCAACTTTCTCCAGACCGCCACGCTCGCGTTCACTGCCGCCAAAACCGGAAATCTGAGTCTGTCCGGCGCCACCGGGACGGTGCTGCAGCGAAGCCTGGACGGACTGCGCGATCTGATCGCCCATTCGCTAGATGAGGTTCGTACGCCGGCCGGCATTTCCGTGCAGTCCAGAATGTTTCCGGTTGCCGGCTTTATCGCGGAAGTCAAACGCGCCGCCGAGCTTGCGGCCCAGGCCCGGGGCTGCGCGTTGACGGTGTCCGCCGTGGACCCGCGGCTGGCTGTCAGCGGAGACCGTGACCAGCTTTATGCTGCACTAGGGAACCTCCTGCAGAACGCTTTCAAGTTCACGCATTCCCATAGCGAGGTGACGCTGGATGCGTATGCCGTGGCGGATCGCATCCTGATCGACGTGAAGGATCACTGCGGCGGTCTTCCGCCCGGCGATGCGGAACGGATGTTCCTGCCCTTCACCCAGAACGGCGAGGACAGAACCGGCTTGGGCCTGGGACTTTCGATCGCGCGACGTAGCGTCGAGGCAAATAACGGTATCCTAAGCGTTCGGGACTTGCCTGGCATTGGCTGCGTCTTCACCATCAGCCTGCCCCGATATGCGGCGGCGGCAAGCTGAGCATGGCTGCTGCCCGGTCAACAGGCCGTCCGCTGTCCAGTCGCGCCCAACTTTACAATCCGTCGACGATTGTTACCGGTTGGCTGCGCGTCCTGGCTTGTCAGCACCCATACGATTATTGCGGCGTGCCCTTGTCGCTCGTCCCGGCTGCCGAAGCGGCGGCCCCTTTGCCTTTCCCTGACATCGCCTTGCTCTGCTTGTGCATGGTCGTACCCGCCGTACCGGTATGTTTCATCCCCATCGCGTCCGACGCAGGCATCCCCTGTTCCGTCGGCGATGCGGTCGCGGCACCGTGACCGCCCATCGAGGTCGAACCCGCTGCGCCGGTCGGACCACCCGACGATCCTCCACCAGACCCGCCGCCTGCGCCACCGCCCGACTGAGCGAGTGCAGGACCCGACAATACGAGTACCAACGCGCCAGCCCATACCAATCTGTTTGTGTGTTTCATCACAAGCTCCATTGCTAGTCATGACCCGCATACGATATGCAGGTGCTGTCATGGGCTCCGCATTATTCGGTCCCGCCGCGCACGCCGAAGCCCATTGCCCCACATAGCGCCTTGCCTGACCCGGTCGCGTCGAAGCATGCATCCGAAGCAACTGCAGACCTCTGCCTGGAAATGGTCAGCACGACTCGAGGCGGATGGAGTTTGGCAAGTCCTGCTGCGCGTCCCATCAATGTTTCGCCGAATCACGCGTACTGGCGAAGGCGCAACGAAAACTCCTCAAGCGCAAGGATGCCGCTATGCTCTGCACGGTGACACCATTCCTGCAACTGAAAGAGCAACTGCTCGCGCGACCTGTTCGATCGTTCCCACATTGCCGCGAGATCGATTTGCAATTCGACGTAGGTCCGCAACCGTTGATTGCGGGAAAATATTTCCGCCACCCGCCGTTGACCCCGATCTTCTTGCGCCAGGTCCACGACACGAAATGTATTCCTGACGTCGCGCATGAGCCGTAGTTTTTCAAAGCCGCTGATATGCGCCATATGCGCCAGTTCCTGCCGATATGCGCGTTCAGCCGTCCTTGCATAGCGCGCCATCACCTCATAGCGGTTTCTGAGAATGGCCTGCACCGTACTATCGTCGAGCACCATCCTGCCTTTGATCAGGTGCGGCGTCGGCGCCACTTTCCTTACCTTCGCCAACCGCAGGGCAGAAAGGATGCAGATATACATCCAGCCGATATCGAACTCGTACCATTTGCTCGACAGCTTCGCGGAGGTGGCAAACGCATGATGGTTATTGTGTAGCTCTTCGCCGCCGATCAGGATGCCAAAGGGGATAAAGTTCGTGCTCGCGTCTGCGGAGCCGAAGTTGCGGTAACCCAGATAATGTCCGACGCCGTTGACCACGCCACCCGCCCAGAATGGAATCCAGATCATCTGGACAGCCCAGACCGACACCCCAACAACACCGAAGAGCGCGACGTCAATCACCATCAGCAAGCTGATGCCGAGATTCGGGTATTGTGAATAGAGGTTGCGTTCCACCCAGTCGTCCGGCATGCCGTGACCGAACTTGCGCAGCGTTTCTTCGTTCTTCAGTTCGGCGCGATAAAGTTCAGCACCTGCAAGCAGCACTTGCCAGATGCCACGAATCTGTGGACTATGCGGATCTTCAGCGGTTTCGCACTTCGCGTGATGCTTACGATGAATCGCAGCCCACGGTCCCGTCAGCACGCCCGTTGTCATCCATATCCAGAATCGGAAGAAATGGCTCGCGATCGGATGCAGATCCAGCGCACGGTGTGCCTGGCAGCGATGGAGATAAATGGTCACGCTGACAATCGTGACGTGAGTCAAGACTAGCGTCACCAGCAGAACCTGCCACCACAATAGCGAAAGGATTCCGTGGGAAAAAAATGCAATTGACGTGGTAGACAAAACGACCTTCGTAATAGATATAGCCGCGTGTGAAGACCAGATAGCGCGCGGCAGTTACCCAAGAAGTTGCGTAGCCGACATACCCTTCATATGCTGCTACAAAGCAGCGGTTTTGGCCGAACCAACGCCCAGATGTCAAGCGACGCGAAAACGAGCGCGGTGAGAAGAAACAGTGTTAGCGGATTCATGACAGGTATCCCGATTGGGAGAATGTACGCCAGCCTATCGGCCACATCCGGTTGGGTTATTTCGTCTATATGCCGACCTTCGCGTGGTGTCACCGCGAGGTGACTTAGCAGACGGTATAGGCAACTGCCGGGGATGTCGGTACGGTCCCGTACCGGGACGAAAAACGCGCGCGCAAGAGCTGGAACGGCCGCTCGCCGGCGTGGTTGACCGCTTCGTGCCATCGCTACGAGTTGCACGCATACGTTCAGCCTGCTGCTGATGCCGGCGCCTCGCGTGCCAGGGCTTTGCTACGCCGACTCTCGCGCGCCGCCGGTCAGCATCCGGATATAGGCATAAGCCCACTACCTCCCGCGCGGCAGAAAATTCAGCAAACGCTGTACAATACCGCGCCTGACGCGGGCTTTTTCGGCCTCCCCGGGCCGTGCACCGCGCCGTCCGCGCCTCGGCTTGCGAGCCTGATCCGCGCGTTGGGTTTGCGCTTCGGATCAGCGCATTGAGTCCGTGTTCCGTTACCTGCGTTTCATCTGAATCTTGCCTATGTCCGCCCCGCGACCCGACTCTGCCCGTCAGCGCCGCCCGATGCGCCCGCTGCCCGTCATCATCTTCATGAGCCGCTGGCTGCAAGTGCCACTCTATCTGGGCCTGATCGTGGCCCAGGCCGTATACGTCGTCCTGTTCGTCAAGGAAGTCTGGCATCTGGTCACAGCGTCCATGACGCTCGACGAAACCAACATCATGCTGGTCGTGCTCGGCCTGATCGACGTGGTGATGATCTCGAACCTGCTGATCATGGTAATCATCGGCGGGTATGAAACCTTCGTGTCGCGCCTGGGTGTGGAAGGTCATCCGGACGAACCGGAATGGCTCGACCACGTGAACGCCGGCGTGCTCAAGGTCAAATTGTCGATGGCGCTGATCAGCATCTCGTCGATCCATTTGCTGAAGACCTTCATCAGCCCCGACCAGAATTCGACGCACACCATCATGTGGCAGGTGATCATTCACGTCGCGTTCCTCGTCTCGGCGCTGGTGATGGCATTTGTCGACCGCCTCACCACCCATACGCATCCGAAACATTTTCAGGAACCCGCGGGGTTGCAAGCGCTGGGTTCGAACAGTTCCCCTCCCCTAAAGGCGCACGACTGACCGCACTGCCCCGCGATCGGAACACCAGGCGCCACTTGTCCCCACTGAGCTAGCCATGACCGTCATCAAACAGGAAGATCTGATTCAGAGCATTGCTGATTCGCTTCAGTACATCAGCTATTACCACCCGCTCGATTACATCCAGGCCTTGGGCCGCGCGTACGAACTCGAAGAGAGCCCGGCCGCCAAGGATGCGATCGCGCAGATCCTGACCAACAGCCGCATGTGCGCCGAAGGCAAGCGGCCGATCTGCCAGGACACCGGTATCGTCACGGTGTTCGTAAAGGTCGGTATGGACGTGCGTTGGGACGGTGCGACGATGGGCGTCACCGAGATGATCAACGAAGGCGTGCGCCGCGGTTATCTGAACCCGGACAACGTGCTGCGCGCTTCGATCGTCAGCCCGCCTGAAGGCGCGCGCAAGAACACGAAAGACAACACGCCGGCCGTGATCCACTACGAGATCGTGCCGGGCGACAAGGTCGACGTGCAAGTCGCAGCAAAGGGCGGCGGTTCGGAAAACAAGTCGAAGTTCGCGATGCTGAATCCGTCTGATTCGATCGTCGACTGGATTCTGAAGACCGTGCCGACCATGGGCGCGGGCTGGTGCCCGCCGGGCATGCTCGGCATCGGCATCGGCGGCACGGCTGAAAAAGCTATGGTCATGGCCAAGGAATCGCTGATGGATCCGATCGACATTCAGGACGTGATCGCACGCGGCCCGAAGGACTGGATCGAAGAACTGCGAGTGGAATTGCACGAGAAGGTCAACGCGCTCGGCATCGGCGCACAAGGTCTCGGCGGCCTCGCTACCGTGCTGGACGTGAAGATCATGGCCGCGCCGACGCACGCTGCGAGCAAACCGGTCGCGATCATCCCGAACTGCGCGGCGACCCGTCACGCGCACTTCACGCTGGATGGCTCGGGCGTGGCGAAGCTGGAAGCGCCGTCGCTGGACGCATGGCCGAAGGTGCAGTGGGAACCGAATACGGAAACCAGCAAGCGCGTCGACCTGAACACGCTGACTCCGCAAGAAGTCGCCGGCTGGAAGCCGGGCCAAACGCTGCTCTTGTCCGGCAAGATGTTGACGGGCCGCGACGCTGCGCACAAGCGTATCGCCGACATGCTCGCAAAGGGCGAAAAGCTGCCGGTCGACTTCACGAACCGCGTGATCTACTACGTCGGCCCGGTCGATCCGGTGCGCGACGAAGCCGTTGGCCCGGCAGGCCCGACCACCGCGACGCGCATGGACAAGTTCACCGAGACGATGTTGTCGCAAACCGGTCTCATTTCGATGATCGGTAAAGCCGAGCGTGGCCCGGTCGCGATCGAGTCGATCAAGAAGCACAAGGCCGCCTATCTGATGGCCGTGGGCGGCGCGGCGTACCTCGTGTCGAAAGCGATTCGCAGCGCGAAGGTTCTCGCGTTCGAAGATCTGGGCATGGAAGCGATCTACGAGTTCGACGTGCAGGACATGCCTGTGACGGTCGCCGTCGATTCGACCGGTACCTCGGTGCATCAGACCGGCCCGAAGGAATGGCAAGCCAGGATCGGCAAGATTCCGGTCGCGACGGTTTAATTCGCCGCTAACGCCTGTCACGTCTGTCAAGAAGCCGGGGCTGCAGTTCAGGTCCCGGCTTTTTCATTGCTGCGCGAGACGGGGCACGTGACGCCGGGGACAAAGTTAAAAGATGTGTCTGTTTCCTTGGCTTTTTCAGGTCTGGCGTTTATTGTTGTTGAAAATTCAAAGCCCCCATAAGGAATTCCCATGCAAGGCGACAAGAAAGTTATCGAGTATCTGAACGCTCAACTGAAGAACGAGCTCACCGCCATCAACCAGTACTTCCTGCACGCGCGGATGTACAAGCACTGGGGCCTCGAGAAACTCGGCAAGCATGAATACGACGAATCAATTGGCGAAATGAAGCACGCCGACTGGTTGATCGAACGCGTTTTCATGCTCGACGGCCTGCCGAACCTGCAAGATCTGCACAAGCTGCTGATCGGCGAGGAAACCAAAGAAATCCTCGAATGCGATCTGAAGCTCGAACAGATTTCACAAAGCACCTGTAAAGAAGCGATCGTGTATTGCGAATCGGTTCGCGATTTCGTCTCGCGCGAAATTTTCGTGAAGATTCTCGACGACACCGAAGAACACATCGACTGGCTCGAAACCCAGATCGACCTGATCGACAAGATCGGCATTCAGAACTACCAGCAAACCGCGATGGGTCCGATCGAATCCTGATCGAATCACGTTGCAAAAGCCCGCGCGTCGGAT
The DNA here is from genome assembly GCF_041321145.1 of Paraburkholderia sp. IW21. Taxonomy (NCBI): domain Bacteria; kingdom Pseudomonadati; phylum Pseudomonadota; class Betaproteobacteria; order Burkholderiales; family Burkholderiaceae; genus Paraburkholderia; species Paraburkholderia sp. IW21. Next base: position 695,631 of record NZ_JBGGWA010000003.1, read on the forward strand.
CGTGGGCTGGCGCCTACGCCATTTCATTTGTCGGCTTATTTGCCCGGATAGGCGCCGCGCGGACGATATACTTGCGCACTTCCCTGTTTTCTTGAGCTTGCCGTGACCGCTGCGCCGCGCGCGTCCTCTTCGCCTATGTCCGCCGAATCGCCGTCTTCGAGTGCCCGGATTGTCACCCCACGTGCCGATTCGCGGGCGCCAGTCGGCATTTTCGATTCCGGTCTGGGCGGTTTGTCGGTGCTGCGCGCGGTCCGCACGCAACTGCCCGACGAAGCGCTCATCTACGCGGCCGACTCGCTCTACGCCCCCTACGGCGAACGCGATGACGACTTCATCGCAGACCGCACTCTCGCGATCTGCGAATGGCTGGTCAAGCAAGGCGCGAAGGCGCTGGTGGTCGCGTGCAATACGGCGACCGCGCAGTCGATCGCGCTGGTCCGCGAAAAGCTGCCTGTTCCGTTGGTGGGCGTTGAACCGGGCATCAAGCCGGCGGCGTTGCAGTCTAAAACCCGGGTCGCCGGCGTGCTTGCCACGCAGGTAACCTTGCGCAGTGCCCGCTTTCAGGGGCTGTTGGAGCGCTACGCCGCGGATTGTCGCTTCCTCTGTCAGCCGGGGCACGGGCTCGTGCAGGCGGTGGAACGCTGCGACGTAGGTTCGGCGGAACTCCGCACGTTGCTGCACAGCTACCTGCAGCCCATGCTCGACGCCGGCGCCGACACACTGGTACTCGGCTGCACTCACTACCCATTTCTCGATGCGGCGATCTGCGACATCGTCGGCGACCGGCTGGCGCTGATCGATACGAGCGTGGCCATTGCGCGTCAGCTGGAACGGGTGCTCGGCCAGCACGGCCTGCGCGCCACTCCGGAAGGCGCAGATACCGCTCCGCCCCGTTTCTATTCGACCGGCGACGGCACGCATCAGCAACAACTTGCCGCGACTCTTCTGCAGATCAATGCGGCGGTTGAACAGGTCGTGATCCCTTCGCGCCGCACGGCAGCGCCGGATTCCCAAGCCGCATAAAGCCGGCCCGCGCCCCGCTTTGGGGCCGCCGCGCGGCCTTTTTGCGCGCTTTTTAGACGTATTTGCGCCCTTTCGGCCGCTCCCGCAAAATCCATCCCACAGACGAAATCCCTTCTAACAGTCTGGTTTTGTTACAAAAATTCCCGCAGGACGCTTGCCAAACGGGTCAAACAAAATGATAATAATTCGCATTAACGTTAGCTATGACGCCCTGCCATGATTGTCTGTGTCTGCAAGTCTGTTTCTGACCGAAAGATCCGTGCCTCGATCGCGGAAGGCGTCGATTCGTTCGACGAGCTTCAATTCGAACTGGGCGTCGCCTCCTGCTGTGGCAAGTGCGCGGACTCCGTGCGCGATGTGATGATGAAAAGCGGCGTATGTGCCAGCCGCTGCGGCATCGACCATCACTCCCAAGCCGTGCCGCTGACGTTTTACGAACGCAAGGCCGCCTGAGGCCGGATTTTAGGGCGCGGCCCACGCCGCGCCTCCGGCGCTCACTGCCCCACCGCTTTATGCGCCGCTTCGTGCGTCGCTTCGTGCGTACCCACTGCCGTCAGCAAGCCAGTATCCGTACCAGCCAGCTACCCGCTCACCCGTTAAAAGGAGTTCGAGATGGAATTGCTGATTGGTTTCGTGACTACTTTGTCCATTTCGCTGCTGATCTTCCGAACATGACGACGTCTTGTCTGACGCGCTGTGCCAACAGCGCGCCGCCACGCTAACATGCAGGCCTCGCATACCGTTTCAGCCGGCGCTACGCCGGCTTCGTCCGCCAGAATGAATTTCCGTGTCTTGACCACGACTGTCGCGGTCGCCGCGGTTCACGTCGCGTTGCTGGCCGTGGTCCTGACGTTGCGTCATGAACCCGTGCAGCCGCCGCTCGAATCGCGCGTCATGACTGCGCAGTTGCTGGCTCCGGCGCCAGTCGCCGCGCCCGTCGCGCTGCAGTCGATCGCGCCGCCGCCTCCTAAGCCCACTCCGCCGGTTCATACCAAGCCCAAGGTTCAGCCGAAGCCGACACCGACGCCCAAGCCAACGCCTACGCCGTTGCCGGAGGCCGCCGCGCCGTCGCCTACACCGGTCGCAGCGCCTGATCCGACGCCGCCCGCGGCCGCCGCAATGGCTGCTCCGGCTCCTCAGGCTGCCCCGGCGATCGGCCGTCAGACGATGGAGATCACCGCACCGAAGAACGTCTCGCACCTCGACTGCAATATCGCCAGGCCGGAATACCCATCGCTTTCGAAGCGACGCGGCGAAACCGGCACCGCATACGTGAAGTTCGTGGTCGGCCTGACCGGCAAACTAGAGAACGTCGAACTGAAAAAGAGCAGCGGCTTCAGTCGCCTTGACGACGCCGCGCTCGCCGCCGTGCATGCGAGCGCCTGCAAACCGTACCTCGAGAATGGCCAACCGGTTCGGGCCGCATATACCCAGCCTTACGACTTCAATCTGAACGATTGAGGCCGATTTTAAAAAAGGAATTGCAATGCAAAACTACGGATTGGCGCACGTGTGGGCGCAAGGGGATTTCGTGACGCGTGGTATCGCGCTCGCGCTGCTGGTCATGTCGGTGATGTCGTGGAGCGTGATCGTCGTCAAAGGCTGGAACGTGATGCGCCTGAAGCGTCTCACGAAGAATGCCGAGCAGGCGTTCTGGCATTCGGACGATCTCGCCGACGGCGTGAAGAAGCTCGGCGCCGGATCGTCGACGCCGCAGGACAACCCGTTCCTCGCGCTGGCGCTGTCGGGCCAGGAAGCGGCCGACCATCATCACCAGACCCAGCCGCATCTGCACGATCGCATGGACGTGTCGGATTGGGTCACGCGCTGCCTGAAGGACACGATGGATGAAAGCGTCGCGCGCATGCAGAGCGGTCTGGCGATTCTCGCGTCGATCGGCAGCACGGCGCCGTTCGTCGGACTGTTCGGCACGGTATGGGGCATCTATCACGCGTTGCTGGCGATCGGCGCGAGTGGCCAGTCGTCCATCGATCAGGTCGCCGGCCCGGTCGGCGAAGCGCTGATCATGACCGCGTTCGGCCTGTTCGTCGCGATTCCGGCCGTGCTCGGCTACAACGCACTGACGCGCGCCAACAAGACGATCGTTGCCAAGCTGAGCCGCTTTGCGCATGGCCTGCATGCGTTCTTCGTGACGGGCGCCCGTCTGTCGTCGTCCCGACGCGGCGACGGTTTGCGCCTCGCCACGCGCACCAACTGATCGACGAGGCATTCCGATGGCAATGAGCCCCTTCGCCGGCGACGATGACGACGGCCTGATGAACGAAATCAACATGACGCCGCTCGTCGACGTGATGTTGGTTCTCCTGATCGTCTTCATGGTGACGATTCCTGTGATTCGTCACGCCGTCAAGATCGATCTGCCGCACGCAAGCAGTCAGAAGGAAGATACCAGGCCCGCGCAAGTGACGGTCGTCGTCGATGCGGGTGGCAATGTGTTGTGGGACGACAAGAAGGTCGACGACGCTGCGCTGCGCGCGAAGATTGCGCAGGCCGCACAAGCGAATCCGCAACCGGAGCTGCATCTGGATGCGGATCGCAAAGTCGCGTACGAAAAAGTGGCGGAAGTGATGTCGGCGGCGCAGGCCGGCGGCCTCACGAAGATCGGCTTCGTCACGCAGCCTAAAGGTAAGTGAGTCGCGCATCGACGCACTGCGCCGCGGCCACCCAGTGGCCGCCGAAACCGCGGAAAACCCCTTGAAACAAGGGGTAAAAGTAAAAGGCCTTCATCGTCAGATGAAGGCCTTTTTTTGTGCGCACTCGGCGCCTTCGGGCGGCGGATCATTTGCCATCAGAAGACGACTGATAGCTCGAGTCTCCGCATGCGACAGCCGTGATCGACACGGACAGCGCGGTCAGCCCTATCAGGCCGACTATCATAGCGGCCATGAGTTTTCGCATAAGAGACTCCTTAGCGAAGGGATTTCACTATAGGCCCAGGAGCGCGCGCATTCAAGCAAACCGCCATTGAAAGTACTCATGACAGGCCGCGCTTAAATGCTAAAAGCGATCTTGCAGCACGTAAGACGTGCTATGACGCGACCGCGAGCACCGGTTGCGCAGCGGCTTTCTCCTCGCGCGCAGGACACTCGCCCGTGATGTGTTTACCGTCGTCCGGATCGAGCATCTCCACCAGATAATCGACGAATGCGCGTACGGCCGGCACCATCCCCTGCCGCGAGACGAATACCGCGTACAACTGCGGCGTCGGAAAGGTCCAGCCCGGCATCACCGGCGACAACTGCCCCGCGCGCAACGCGCTGCCGTACATCATCTCCGGCAACGCGGCAATACCGACGCCTGACAGCGCCGCTTCGCGAATCGTCATGAGATCGGCGGTCACGAGGCGCGGTTCGTGTTCGTGCGCGTGGCGCGTGCCGTCAGGGGCGATCAGGTTGAATACGTGGCGACCGTCGCCCGTCGGCACGTCGAGCGTGTCGAAACGGTTCAGATCGGCAGGCAACAGCGGCGGCGCATTCTGCTGCAACAGGCTCGGCGCGCCGACCAGCATTTGCTGCGTGCGCCACAGCGGCCGCACGACGATGTTGGCGTTTTCCGGCGGATCGGAGCGCACCCGCAACGCGACATCGATCGAATCCTCGAACAGATCGACCACGCGGTTTGTTACCCGCATCACCACGCGCACCTCCGGGTAGCGATGCATGAATTCAGGCAGGATCTGCGACAGAATGGTCTGCGAGATCGTCACAGGCACGCTCACGCGCACGTTGCCGCGTGGCGACGAACGCAGTTGCTGCACGACGTTGACGGCCGCCTGCGCTTCGCTCAGCATCGCCTGACAATGCTGGTAGAACAGCTGTCCGGCTTCGGTGAGCGCCAGCTTGCGCGTGGAACGCTGCAGCAAACGCACACCTAGCGACGCTTCCAGCTCGGTCAGCCGGCGTGACAAACGCGACTTGGAGATACCGAGCACGCGCTCGGCGGCGGAAAAACCGCCGTGTTCGACGACCTGCGAGAAATACATCAGGTCATTCAGATTGTGTGAATCGATCTTCATCTCATCGTTCCATTAATAGAACAATCCATTGCGTGACGACGGCTGGCACCGCGAAAAACGGTCCCTATAATAGCTCCATGTTTCAAAAATAGCGCTATTCCCCATTTTTCGAGGTGACTTTGATGAGCACGACACGCACGATCGAACGCACGTTTCCCGCCGTTCGCACGACCGAAGGCGGCGGCTTTATCGTCCACCGCCCGTTTCCGACCCGCCTGTTGATGGACTTCGATCCGTTCCTGCTGCTCGACGAAATGGGCCCGATCGACTATGCGCCGGGCGAGGCCAAAGGCGCGCCCGACCATCCGCATCGCGGCTTCGAGACGGTCACTTATGTGCTCGAGGGCCAGTTCGGCCATAAGGATTCGGCGGGCCATTCGGGCACGCTGCATGCCGGCGACGTGCAATGGATGACCGCAGGCGCAGGCGTCGTGCATAGCGAAATGCCGGACCCGTCGTTCGTGCGCACCGGCGGGCGCGTACACGGCTTGCAGTTGTGGGTGAATCTGCCGCGCCGCGACAAGATGATTGAGCCGCGCTACCAGGAGATGCCGTCGTCGAGCATTCCCGTGGCGACGTCCGCGGACGGCAAGGTGCGCGTCAAGGTGATCGCCGGCGAGGCGCTCGGTGTGAAAGCTGCGATCGAAACCCGCACGCCGATTCTGTATCAGCATTTCTCGCTGCAACCCGGTGCAACTATCCAGCAACCGGTGCCGGCCGACTATCGCGTGTTTGCTTATAGCCTTTCCGGCAAGGGCTTCTACGGCGAAGGCGAAGCGCGCCAGGAAATCGACGCGCAGAAAATGGTCGTGTTTCAAAACGACGGGGATACGGTCACACTCACGGCCGGCACCGAGCCGCTCGACGTGCTGCTGCTCGGCGGCGTGCCGCTGAAAGAACCGGTGGTGCGCTACGGCCCGTTCGTGATGAACACGGAAGATGAAATCCGCCAGGCAGTCGTCGACTATCAGGCCGGGCGCATGGGTGCGATCACGCACTGATTGACCGCGCCGAATCGCGCCGACGCTGAAGATCGCGGTAGCGCGGTGGCTACCAGCGCGCTACCGCCCGCTCGTGGCCCAACACACCGCCCGCGCTTCAGCCCATGGCGCGAAGGCCGGTAAATTCGTTCACAATAGCGATTCATGCCGCGCGCCGCGCCGTTCAACCTAACGGACCGTGGCGCGCGGCGATTTCCGTCCCTGTTCAGGAGCGCGCATGGCAGAGTCCACCGTCACCGCCCACATCGGTTCGACGAATTACCAGGTCTTTTTCGACGACGGCAAGCACACGTGGCTCGCCGACGAACCTGAGTCGCTTGGCGGCGGTGATCGCGGGCCGACGCCTGTCGCGCTGCTGCTGTCGAGCCTCGGCGCCTGCACGTCGATCACGCTGAAGATGTACGCTCAGCGCAAAGACTGGCCACTTGCCGGCGTGCGCGTGGCGCTGTCGATGGAAACCGGCGATGCGGGCTCCACCATCGACCGCAAGATCCTGCTGGAAGGCGATCTGTCCGATGAGCAGCGGGAACGGCTCTTGCAAATTGCCAATGCGTGCCCGGTTCACAAGATCCTCACGCATTCGATTACGATCCGTTCGGGTCTTGCCGTCGCCTGATGCACGAATGACCCTGGCGTGCAGGCATCGGCTGACCACGCCGCACGTATTGCAACGCTTTCATAGGACGCTGTCGTTTTGAATTTCGAACACCTTATCCAGATCAACGATCCGTTGAATCCACTAGTCGACTCGATGACCCGCGAGCAGTTGTGGGAAGGTCTCGTGCTGCGCGCCGAACAGCCGCAACTGTTCGTGATCGGACTCGACAGTTGCACCATCCTTTCGCGCGAAGGCAACACGCTCGAACGGGAGTTGCACTACGGCCAGGCCACCGTGCGCGACCGTGTCACGCTGCAAGATAGCCAGAGCGTGCGCTACGACATTCTGCCGACGGCGGACTATGTCGGCGGCTCGCTGACCATGACCATCGAGCAACCCGACGAGCTGCAACTGTTCCTGCGCTTCGAATACACGACCACCCTGCCCGTCTCGGACGACCGGGACGCCGTGCAGACGCAGGAAATCGTGAAGTCGGCGTATCGCGAGAACGATATCGATACCGTGCGGCTGATTCGTCAGTACGTGCAAACCAGGCAGGAACCCGGTTCGCTGCATTGAATTGCGCGCGGGCGCTCTGCCCGCGCCGCCACGCTGCATTGCTTGAGGCCGCTATACAAAGGCGGCCGCACCGCTCCCTTGTCGCTTTGCTTCCTTGTCGTTCAGCTATCGAAAGTCGGATCCGATCAATTTCTCTTTCTTGTAAATAGGAATTGTTATCATTTAGAATTGATCCATCGAATCGACGACAGCTAAAACGAATGACCGATCTCACGCGCTCTTCCACGCTCAGCCTGCGCCGCCCGGCGGCCGCGCTGACCAGCCGTCCGAAAGCATCGACTGCGACCACCGCGAAGCCCGCAGCGGATCGCGCCGACGGTTCGGGCGAAACGTCGAATCGGGTTGTGCGCAGCGACGCCCTGCTGCAAGGACATAGCCACGTCAGCATTGTGCATAACGGCGAAACCTACCAGTTGCGGGCGACGCGCCTAGGCAAGCTGATCCTGACGAAGTAAGGACGAATAGAGAGGTAAGTACCGGGTATTGTGGGGACCACCTCCTCGAGAGGTGTTAGGCATTAGCCAGCCACGACGGCTTGCACGTGAGAACTAGACCCCTTCGTGCAGACACCAAGCCAGCCGTCGCAGCCAGCCAGGCCGCTTTTTTGGTTCTCACCCAATGCGGATAGACGAAACGACGTGTATCGCACATGCAGAAAATGAGAAGCCGTGGGATGTCGTCATCTCCACGGCTTTTTTGGTTTAGCAAAGCGCCGATCGGGTTTCGATAGCGCGTCTAAACGTTCAGACTTACTTCGAGGCCCAGCCCCAGAACATCAGCCACCACGCGCTATCGACCACGGCCAGTGCCGCGACGAACCACACCATGGCAAGGCCGCGCTGAACGAAGCGCTCGCTGTAGCGGCGTGTGACGAGCCAAGCCAGCCACGCGCTCCACAGATTGGCGATCGCCAGAATGCCGATGCGCAGGTCGGACGCCCACCACAACGACACATGTTCCGCGCGCAGCAATGACAGCGTGGTCGCAGACAGGCCGAGAAACACGCCCGCGCCGGCAATCGGAATCAGCCCTTGCGTCAAATGATGCAGACGCACCGTGTTGAAACGCCCCAGCATGCGCGTCGCGCCCATCAGCAGCACCAGCAGCGCGGTGCCGTACACCAGCGCCGTGGCGAGGATGTAGCCGATCACCATCGTGCCGTCGAGCCAGGAGAACACATCGTTCTGCTCGGGGTAATGCGTGAACAGGAACCACGGCGCGTTGGTGTCGAGCGGCCAGGTGATGTTGTGATCGACCAGCCACGTGGCGAAGAACATCTTCAGGTCGACGAACCAGCGCGAGGCGGTCCAGTGGAATGCGCCGATCGCGATGCCGAGCAGGCCGTACAGGATCAACGCAGTGTCCCATGCGCTCGCCTGCTTGTCGCCAAGCTGCACGACCTCCGACGACGGCGCGCGCCACGTCAACGCGATCGCGTCGCGATGCCCGCTGCAACGGCCGCACATATGGCAGGCCGACGCGCCCTTCATATTGCGCAGCGGCACCAGCGGCGCGCAATTGATCGGAATCACGCGATGCCCATGCTCGCCGTTCTTGTACGAACGGCGCCACGCGTCTTCATCGACTTTGTAGTGGAATGGCGCGAGACGCGCCAGAAGCGAAAAAACCCCGTTGACGGGGCACAGATACTTGCACCAGACACGCTTCTCGCGTCCGTACAGCAAGCCGATGATCATCGCCGCGAAGGTCGAGCCGCCAAGAACCAGCAGGACTGCCTTGGGATACTGGTAGACGCTCACCATCTGTCCGTAGATGGTCGTGATGCCGAACGCGACGAACGGCCAGCCGCCCCAGCGCATCCAGCGCGGAATCGCCCAGCCGCGGCCATATTTGCTGGCGAACTCGGCGAGCGCACCTTCCGGACACAGCACGCCGCACCAGACACGGCCGAGCATCACCATCGACAGCAGCACGAAGGGCCACCAGATGCCCCAGAACACGAACTGCGCGGCGAGCGTCAGGTTGGTCCAAAGATGCGCGGTGTCGTCCGGCAACGGCATCACCGCCGGTACGAGAATCAGAAACGCGTACAGCGCTACCACAACCCACTGAATGCCGCGGATCAGGCCGCCGTGACGCTGCATCCACTGACCGGCCGCTGCGAGACGGCCGGGGCGGGTCATGACGGTACTCATGCCGCGCGTCCTGCAGTCTGCTGCGCCGGTTTGCGATTCGCACGGCGCACCAGCAGATAGACCACGGCCCAGTAAGCGGCGTAGGCGATCAGATTCATCAGCGCCGGGTGAGCGCGATAACCGGTGAGTGTCGCGACCAGCGAACCGAAGGTGCTCGAATCGTCGAGGATAGCCGACGAGTTCCACATCTGGTCGATGAGGGTTGGCAGGATTTCCTTGTCGATCAGCTTGTCGACACCGGTCTGGAACAGGCCCGCGCCGAGGAACAGCAGCATGATTTCGGTGACGCGGAAAAAGAGCCGCCACGAGAAGTACTTGCCGCCCAATTGCAGTACATAGAAGGTCAGGAATGCGAGGCCGAGGCCGATCACCACCGCGAGCATCTGGCTGCCGTCCACATGGCCGGACTGGCCGAAACCGAGGCCGTACAGGAAGATCACCGTTTCGCTGCCTTCACGTGCGATCGCCAAGGCGACCAGCAAGGCGACGCCCCACCAGTTCGAATCGTGCTTACTCTTTTGCAGCGACTTTTCCATGTCGCGCTTAAGGGATCGGCCGTGCTGCTTCATCCACAGCACCATCTGCACGATCAGCACGCACGCGACCAGCACCATCGCGGTCTGGAAATAATCCTGCGCGTCACCGGAGAGCACTTCGGTGAAACCGACCAGCGCCGCGCCCAGCGCCACCGCCGCGATGACACCGGCCGCGACGCCGCCCCACAGATAGGGCAAACCGCGGCGCGCATCGTCGTCGCCATTTTTCAACCACGCGTACAGGATGCCGACGACCAGCAAGGCCTCGACACTTTCCCGCCATACGATGAACAAAATCTGACCCATCTAGCTCTCCCTTCTCCTGCTGTGGCGAACGCGGGACTTGCTCGCGCTCGCGTCCCAGGCCGCTATTTCGCGACGATCACGCCCTGCGCCTGCTGATGAAAATCGTCGAAGAACTTGTACTCGCCCGGCTCCAGCGGAGCGATCACGACGAACGAATCCGCGCCTGGCGCCAACACTTTTTCTTTACGCAACTGGACGCTTTCGAACTCGGCCGCGCCCTTGCCGGTGTTGCGCACTTCGATCTTGATACGCTGCCCCGCCGGCACTTCGATGCGGGCCGGGTTCAGCTTGCCGTCGGTCATTTCCAGCTTGAAGGTCGGCAGGTCGGCTGCGTGCGCGGCACCCGCCAGCAGAGCTGTCATGGCAAAGATCGCGATCTTTCGGTTAATTCTCATTAGCCTTTCCGGAAAACGCGGCGCGGCGGGTTTCGTTGTCCGCGCGCCGCCTGCTGCATGCATTTCACTCATTCACGCCGGGCCACGCGGCGATGCGTGACAAGCCGTAACGATCTGCGTTTGCGGCGATCAGTAACCGCCCTTCTTGCCGATACCCGCGAACGTGAAGTCGTACTCGAGCGTAATCGGCTTGAACCACGGGCCCACACCGGTTTCCTTGTCGACATGACGGCCGAAAGCCATGTGACCGGTTTGCATCGGCGCTTCGACGATCATCTTCAGGTGGTACTTGCCCGGGCCTTGCAGCTTGACGTTGTCGCCGTAGTGCGGGCCGTCGTTGGCGACCATCGCCATCATGTCGCCCTTCTGGGTCTGACTCGAACCGGCTTTCGTCAGTTCATAGCGCACCTGCAGATACGGCATCCAGTCGCCTTCGGCGAAACCCGTCGGATTGTTCTTGACCGCGTGGATGTCGGCTTCCAGGTGGATGTCCGAATCCGACGCCTTGCGCATCATGCCTTCGGGTTCCATCGTGATCGGCTGCAGATAGACCGCGCCGATTTCCATGCCGCCCTGGATCTGCTGCTTGCCGATCGGGTATTCCGCTGCCGTTGCCGAAAGAGCCACTACCGCGGCCACGGCGGCGGCGCCACCCCGCACAAATGAAGAAATCCGCATTGAAACTCCTTGTTTTTATCTGACTGGAATCGAACCCATTGGAACAGTGCGTTGCGCATGCCTGGATGCCGCAGTCCTTGAGCGGATGCGATGGACCGGCAGCCAATCGCATTGACGAACCGCATTTATGGAACGCTAATGCGAACCATTCTCAATATTGGTTGAGTTTATCATTTATCGACGGGGAGAACAAATGCGGACGCACGCAAAGCCTTATGGCAGCAGGGTCTTAAGGCAGACTTAAGGAAGTAGGTGCGGTGTGTTGACGCGTGGCGAGGCGTGTCGCCAGTCTATGCAGACAAGGCGCGGCACATTGCCGCGCCTTGAGCGGGAGGGAGAGCTTACTGCACGCCGGGGATGTGATCGCCCACGTTGGCACCAAACACGCGCTGCCGAAGCAACGCCAGTTGATCGCGGGTCTGCGCGGCCTTTTCGAACTCGAGATTCTTCGCGTGCTCCATCATCTGCTTTTCGAGACGTTTGAGTTCCTTGGCGAGTTGCTTCTCGGACATGTCCTCGAATTTCGCCCGAGTCTGCTGTTCCTTCAACTCGGCGCGGGCATCGTCGACGTTGTACACGCCGTCAATGATGTCGCGAATGCGCTTGACCACCCCGCGCGGCGTAATGCCGCGCTCCAGGTTGTAGGCGATCTGCTTGGTGCGCCGCCGTTCGGTTTCGTCGATGGCACGGCGCATCGAGTCGGTCACTCTGTCCGCGTAGAGAATCGCCTTGCCGTTCACGTTACGCGCCGCCCGGCCAATGGTCTGGATCAGCGAGCGCTCGGCGCGCAGGAAGCCTTCCTTGTCCGAATCGAGAATCGCGACCAGCGAGACTTCCGGGATATCCAGCCCCTCGCGCAGCAGGTTGATCCCGACCAGGACGTCGAACGTGCCCAGCCGCAGATCGCGGATGATTTCGACCCGCTCCACGGTATCGATGTCGCTGTGCAGGTAGCGCACCTTGACGCCGTGATCGGCCAGAAACTCGGTCAGTTGCTCGGCCATTCGCTTGGTCAGCACGGTGACCAGCACTCGGTCGCCCACTTTGACGCGTTCGTTGATCTCGGCGAGCACATCGTCGACCTGGGTTCGCGCCGGACGCACCTCGATTTCCGGATCGACGAGGCCGGTAGGACGCACAAGCTGCTCGGCCACCTGCCCTGCCGTTTTCTTCTCGTAATCCGCCGGCGTGGCCGACACGAACACGACCTGACGCATCTTGCGCTCGAACTCGTTGAACTTGAGCGGGCGATTGTCGAGCGCTGACGGCAAGCGGAAACCGTAGTCGACCAGATTCTCTTTGCGCGCCCGGTCGCCGTTGTACATGCCGTTCAACTGACCGATCAGCACGTGTGATTCGTCGAGCAGCATCAGCGCGTCGGACGGCAGGTAGTCGACCAGCGTCGGCGGTGGCTCGCCGGGCGCCGCACCCGAGAAGTGTCGCGAGTAGTTCTCGATGCCTTTGCAGAAGCCCAATTCCTGCAGCATTTCCAGATCGAAGCGAGTGCGCTGCTCGAGCCGCTGCGCTTCGACGAGCTTGCCGTTGCTATAGAAGAATTCGAGCCGCTCGCGCAGTTCGTCCTTGATGGTTTCGACCGCGCGCACCACCGTGTCGCGCGGCGTCACGTAGTGCGACGACGGGTAGACGGTGAAGCGGGAAATCTTCTGCCGCACGCGGCCGGTAAGCGGATCGAACAGTTGCAGCGTTTCGACCTCGTCGTCGAACAACTCGATGCGCACCGCCATTTCGGCGTGCTCGGCCGGGAAAATATCGATCGTGTCGCCGCGCACGCGGAACGAACCGCGCTGGAAGTCGGCTTCATTGCGGTTGTACTGCATCGCGATCAGCCGGGCGATGATGTCGCGCTGGCCGAGCTTGTCGCCGGTACGCAACGTCAGAATCATCTTGTGATACTCGGACGGATTGCCGATACCGTAGATCGCCGATACCGTGCCGACGATGATCACGTCGCGCCGCTCCATCAGGCTCTTGGTGGCCGACAGCCGCATCTGCTCGATGTGCTCGTTGATCGACGAATCTTTCTCGATGAACAGGTCGCGCTGCGGCACGTACGCTTCCGGCTGGTAGTAGTCGTAGTACGAAACGAAGTACTCGACCGCATTGCGCGGGAAAAACTCGCGAAACTCCGAGTAAAGCTGCGCGGCAAGCGTCTTGTTCGGCGCGAACACCATCGCCGGGCGGCCGAGCCGCGCGATGGTATTGGCCATCGTGAAGGTCTTGCCGGAGCCGGTCACGCCGAGCAGCGTCTGGAACGACAAACCGTCCTCGACGCCTTCGACGAGCGTGTCGATCGCCGTGGGCTGGTCGCCGGCGGGCGGATACGGCTGGTAAAGCTGGAACGGCGAGCCTTCGAACGTGACGAATTTGGATTCGTCGAGCGTATCGTCAACTTCAGTCAGATGTTGTTCGGACATGGGGGCGGCACCGGGCCTTAGGCAAAGAACTATTCTAACGGGTTGCGGGATCGCGGGCTGAGCCGGGGCTGCGCAGGAGTGACGGCGGCGGCGGATGCTTGCGGCCCCTCTTTTCGGGGCTTGGTAGGGGCTTGCTTGCGCCGCTGGGACCCCTGCTCGGGTGGCTTCTCGTGACATTCATGGCCAACGGGCGCCGCATTTCGCTTACGCACGTCAGGCGGCCGATACAGGGGCGATTTCCCGCCGGTTTGGGGCGGCTTGCCAGCCTTCGCCGGCTTCGTCCCGGACAGATTCGTTACAGCCACATGGCGCCGGAGTGCCTGTTTTTCAAGCAAATAATTCGGTGCAACGGGCTTTGTCGCCCAAAAAATGCCCGCGGATTCGCTACAATGCCAAGCTGCGCTCGCTCGCCGATGCCCGCCCTCCGTCCGAATTGTCCGTCAGACACCTTTGGCCGGGCCGCCCGCGCTCGAAGCCGCCCTCTTTTCACTACTGCTGCCCACCCATCATGTCTCTGTTCTCCGCCGTCGAACTTGCTCCCCGCGACCCGATTCTGGGCCTGAACGAAGCCTTCAACGCCGATGCGCGCGCCACCAAGGTCAACCTTGGCGTTGGCGTGTACTTCAATGAAGAAGGCAAGATCCCGCTATTGCGCGCCGTGCGCGAGGCGGAAAAGGCCCGCGTCGAAGCCGCGCTGCCGCGTGGCTACCTGCCGATCGAAGGCATCGCGGCCTACGACGCTGCCGTGCAGAAGCTGCTGCTCGGCAACGACTCGCCGCTGATCGCCGCCGGCCGCGTCGTGACGGCACAGGCACTGGGAGGCACGGGCGCGCTGAAAATCGGCGCCGACTTCCTGAAGCGCCTGAACCCGAACACCAAGGTCGCGATCAGCGATCCGAGCTGGGAAAACCATCGCGCGCTGTTCGAAGGCGCCGGCTTTGAAGTCGTGTCCTACCCGTACTACGACGCGCGCACCCAAGGCGTGAATTTCGAAGGCATGCTAAGCGCGCTGAATAGCTATGCCGCAGGCACGGTTGTCGTGCTGCACGCGTGCTGCCACAACCCGACCGGCGTCGACCTGACTGTCGACCAATGGAAGCAGGTGGTCGAAGTCGTCAAGGCGCGCAATCTGGTGCCGTTCCTCGACATCGCTTACCAAGGTTTCGGCGACAACATCGAATCCGACGCCGCTGCAGTGCGTTTGTTCGCGGCATCGGAACTGAATGTGTTCGTGTCGTCGTCGTTCTCGAAGTCGTTCTCGCTGTACGGCGAGCGCGTCGGCGCACTGTCGATCATCACGGCAAGCAAGGAAGAAGCTGCTCGTGTGCTGTCGCAACTGAAGCGCGTGATCCGCACGAACTACTCGAACCCGCCCACGCATGGCGGCTCGGTGGTCGCAGCGGTGCTCGCCTCGCCCGAACTGCGCGCCACGTGGGAAGCGGAACTCGCCGAAATGCGCGACCGTATCCGCGCCATGCGCAACGGTCTGGTCGAACGCCTGAAGGCAAGCGGCGCAAATCGCGATTTCAGCTTCGTGAATGCACAACGCGGCATGTTCTCGTACTCGGGTCTGACGGCGCCGCAAGTGGACCGTCTGCGTGAAGAATTCGGCATCTACGCCGTGAGCACCGGCCGCATCTGCGTGGCTGCACTGAATACGCGCAACCTCGACGTGGTGGCTAGCGCGATCGCTCACGTGCTGAAGTAAGGCACTTCGGAGCGCGAGCATTCATTGCACGCGCTTTGCTGAAACTGCTTGTAGAAACGGCGCCCTTTGGGCGCCGTTTTTTATTGACCGCTGACTATCTCTGGTGGCACATATTGTCTGCGCAACGCGACTGGCACCTACGGATGGCGCGTGCTCCTGTTGCCGACTACCGGCAACTGCCGCGCTGCTGTCAGCGCCCGGCTTACCGTGCTGCCGTTTCAGCGCGAATCGCGATGAATATCGTGCGTGACAAAACCCGAGTCATTGTCGGGCATAGCCAGCCAATCAGGCTGTGCAAGCGAGTGGCGAATATCCTCCAGCCCGCTTTCCCAATGCTCACGCATGGTGGACAGGCCAAACTGGAAGTCCTTGAAGTGCCCTTCGTACTCCTTTTGCCGATAGATGAGATGGACAACGTTGTAGCGCTTCGAACACGACAGATCTTCCGCAAGCTTGCACCACGGATCGTCGCGCTGATCAGACGGCACGCGATCGAGCACCTCGCGCAACACATGCCGGAAACGCTGCGAGCGTTGCAGCATATCGGTCACGAGACGCGTGCGGCTCGAGTACTGGATGTCTTTCATACGCCCTTGAACATCGGTGATGTTGTCCGGCACGGGCCCGATCGCGCTCCATAGATCGACCTGGAATGCGAGCGTATCGCGACGCGGCGTGGACTGGATCACCTCGTAGAGCGGCGTGTTAGACATCAAGCCACCGTCCCAGTAGTACTGGCCGTCGATTTCGACTGCCGCAAAGCCCGGCGGCAACGCGCCTGAGGCCATGAAATGTTCCGGCTTCAGTTTCGTATGCGTGTTGTCGAAGTACGCGAAATTGCCCGTACCGCAATTCACCGCGCCCACCGACACGCGCATCTCACCGGAATTGATCCGGTCGAAATCACATAAAGCTTCGAGCGTCGCTTTCAGTGGCGTGGTGTCGTAGTAGCTCGCCATTTGCGGCGGTCCGGAGACGGTGGGCAACGGCGGCGGGAAGCGCGGCACGAAAAAGCCCTTTTGTCCTTCCACGATAGCGCTCATCGCCTGGCTGGCCGTGAAGGCCTTCCGAACGGCTTCACTGGAATTGAAAAATGCGTGTTCGATAAAGGCTGGCAACGGTGGGCCGAACGCCGGTTGGCAGATCGTCTCCCAGAATTGCAGCAGCCGCTCGACGCGCTTCTCCGGCGGATTGCCTGCAATGATGGCCGTGTTCAACGCGCCGATCGAAATGCCGGCGAGCCAGTTCGGCTCGATGCCGGCTTCGTAAAGCCCCTGAAAGACGCCGGCCTGATAGGCGCCCAGCGCGCCGCCGCCCTGGAGCATTAGCGCGACGGTTTCATAGTTCGGCAAATGGAGGTGCCGGCCGGGGTGCGCGGCGGGCGCCGGACCGGCGCCCTCGCCTTCCCCGTCGCCGGGCGCGCCGACGCGCGCCCGCTTGAGATTGCGTTGCGCCATGGGCACCTCCTTATTGCATATACCAGCCGTGGCTCACAATAAAGGACTGGCCGGTCAGCGCCGCAGTCGGGAAAGTGGACAGGAACAGCACCGTCTGCGCGACGTCTTCCACTGTGGTGAAGACGCCGTCGACCGTGCCCCCCAGCATCACACGCTTGATCACGTCTTCTTCGCTGATGCCGAGCTCCTTGGCCTGTTCGGGAATCTGTTTGTCGACAAGCGGCGTACGCACGAAACCGGGACACACCACGTGCGAGCGCACATTGTGCTTTGCGCCTTCCTTGGCCAGTACCCGCGAAAGCCCCAGCAACGCATGCTTGGCCGTCACATAGGCGGACTTCAGTGGCGAGGCTTCGTGCGAATGGACCGAGCCCATGTAGATCACGATGCCGCCGCGGTCGTCCTTGTACATGTGCTTGAGTGCGGCCTTGGTGGTGAGGAAAGCGCCGTCCACGTGGATTGCCTGCATCTTCTTCCAGTCGGAAAACGAGTAGTTTTCGATCGGATTGACGATCTGGATGCCGGCGTTGGAAATCAGAATGTCGATCGACCCAAACTCGGCGGCGACTTTCTCGATGCCCTGGTTGACGGCGTCTTCGTTCGTGACGTCCATCGCCACGCCGATGGCCTTGCCGCCGCCCTTTTTGATTTCTTCAGCGACGGCGTTCGCGCCGTCCTGGTTCAGGTCGGCAATCGCGACCGCCGCGCCCGCTGCGGAAAGCGTGAGGGCAATCTGCTTGCCGATGCCGCTCGCGGCGCCGGTAACCACCGCAACCTTGCCATTCAGATTCGTGTTCAATGACGACATCCAGAACCTCCATGCAGTTGATGAGCAATGAAACCACGTGCCGCAGGCGGCGTGAAGTCCGCCAAACGGCATAGGCCGTTTGGCCGAATGCTGCACTGCGGCCAACGCTGCTATTGTGCATGAACCGTGTGAACTACATCCGCAAAACGCACAAGCGGACTTATCTCTTTAAACTAGACGTTTTCAGCGGGATTCCGGCGGCATCACTACCAAGGAGGAATGCATGAATTATCGACGTCTGGGCCGTTCCGGCCTGCAAGTCAGCGAACTGTCCATCGGCTCATGGGTCACCTACGGTAATCAGGTGGATCATCGTGCGGCGCGCGAATCGCTCGCGGCCGCGCGCGATGCGGGAGTCAACTTCTTTGACAACGCCGAGGTTTACGCCGCCGGCCAGTCAGAAGAAATCATGGGTCAGGCGCTCAAGGAACTGGCATGGCCGCGCGTGAGCTATGTGGTGTCGACGAAATTCTTCTGGGGTCTCGCGGAAGCGCCGAACCAGTACCACACGCTGAATCGCAAATATCTGCTGAACGCAATCGACGCGTCGCTCAAACGCCTGCAGCTCGATTATGTCGATCTGGTGTTCTGTCATCGTCCTGATCCGAACACGCCCGTCGAGGAAACCGTCTGGGCCATGAGCGACATGATCACGCGCGGCAAGGCCCTGTACTGGGGCACGTCGGAATGGAGCGCCGATGAAATCCGCGCTGCTCATGAGATCGCAGAACGGCACCATCTGCACAAGCCAGTCATGGAGCAACCACAGTACAACCTGTTTCATCGCAAGCGGGTCGAGCAGGAATACAAGCGGCTTTACGAAGATATCGGCCTTGGGCTCACCACCTGGAGCCCGCTCGCGTCCGGCTTGCTCACCGGCAAGTACCGTGACGGCGTACCTGCCGATAGCCGCGCGCAGTTGCAAGGCTACGACTGGCTGCGCAAGCAGGTCACCGATGCCGGCAAGAACAACGTGGTCGGCAAGCTAGGCGACGTGGCCGACGAACTGGGTTGCACGGTCGGCCAGCTCGCGATAGGGTGGATTCTGAAGAATCCGCATGTCAGCACGGTGATCACGGGCGCGTCGCGGGTCGAACAGATCGCCGAGAACATGAAATCCGCCGATGTGGCCGCACGGATCACGCCGGAGATCAAGCAGCGGATCGAGGAGATCATTGGCGACGCCTACGACTGACTGGTCGCTCGCCGGAGCGCGAAACATGGCCCGCGCACCATCAGGGCCATGTCACGCGCAACGCACTGCGGAGCGCAACGCGGCGTCGCGTACAATACGCGACCGCGCCGCACTTCAGTTGTGCTGCCGCATTGCACCCGCATCGCCGAATCCGCCCTGGACCGGCACGCCCTCTTTCAGCGTCTCCTCATCATGCTCAGCTACCGCCACGCCTTTCATGCAGGCAATCACGCCGACGTTCTGAAACACGCCGTCGTGTTGCAGCTACTGCGCTATCTCGGCCAGAAGGACAAAGCCTACTGGTATATCGACACGCACGCGGGCGCCGGCGTCTATTCGCTGAAGGAAGGCTACGCGACCAAAACCGGCGAGTTCCAGACCGGCATCGCCAAACTATGGGAGCGCAACGACCTGCCGTCGATCTTCGCCGACTACGCCGACGAAGTGGGCGCGCTGAATCCGGACGGCCAGTTGCGCTTCTATCCCGGCTCGCCGTATATCGCTTGGCGGCAGATGCGCGAGCAGGACCGCATGCGCCTGTTCGAACTGCACACCACTGAAATCGACGTGCTGCGCCATAACTTCCGCGACGCGGGGCGCCGCGCGATGCTTTATGCGGGCGACGGCTTCGACGGTATCCTCGCGTTGCTGCCGCCGGCGCCGCGCCGCGCGCTGGTGTTGCTCGATCCGTCGTACGAGGACAAGCGCGACTACACGCGCACGCTGCGCTGCGTCGAGGAAAGCCTGAAGCGCTTTCCGACCGGCACCTACGCGGTCTGGTATCCGCAGGTGAGGCGTCTTGAATCGCAGCGCTTTCCCGATCAGTTGAAGAAGCTCCAGGAGCGCAACTGGCTGCACGTGAGCCTGACCGTCAGCAATCCGCCAACCGACGGCTTCGGGTTGTTCGGCAGCGGCATGTTCATCCTGAATCCGCCGTACACGCTGGCAAAAACGCTGAAGGAACAGATGCCCTGGCTCGTCAAAGCGCTGGGCGAGGACAACGCCGCGCAATTCAAGGTCGAATATCGCGGCGATTGAATTAGCCAACCGCCAGAGTGCTTACTTGAGCTGCGCCGCCCTGCCGGCAAAGTCGTTGGTATAGGTGGCGTTCAGATCGATCTTTTTCGGATCGAGCCGGCTATCGAATGACGACAGCGCGCGCAATGAGGTCGCCGGACCGTCCGCGGGCATCAAGCCATCCGGCGAATAGGCGTCGCGCACGTTGTGGAAAGCTTCCACATAGAGCGCCGGATCGTTGAGCAGGTAAGCGGGCGGCACCATCTTCAGCAAGTCGGCATCGCTCGCGGTCTGCAACCAGTGGTCCGCGCGCACGATTGCATTGGCGAGCGCCTGCGTCGTCTTCGGATACTTCTGGATGAAAGTCTCAGAAGCATAGAGCGTCGCCGCCGGCATCGTCCCGCCAAATACCTCTTGCGTGCCTTTCACCGTGCGCGTATCCACCAGCACTTTGATCGCGCCGCTACGCGTCAATTTGGTCATCATCGGATCGACATTGGACAGCGCGTCGATCTGACCGCCGCTCACTGCGGCCAGGACCGAAGCGCCGCTGCCCACGCCGATCGCCGAAATCTCATTGCGCTGTACGCCGGCCTTACGTAAGGCCACGGTGAGCACGAGATCGGTCGATGAACCCGGCGCGCTCACGCCGACTTTAGCCCCCTTGAAGTCCGCCAGCGTCTTGATCTGGTCGGCCTTCGACTTCAACACCGCGACGACGATCTGCGGCGCGCGGCCCATCAGGACGAACGCGCGGTAGTGCTGCCCCTTTGCCTGCATGAACAGCGTGTGCTCGAACGCACCGGCACCCACGTCCGCGCTGCCGCCCACGACCGCTTCCAGCGCTTTCGAGCCGCCCGCAAAATCTTCGAGCGTGACGTCGAGGCCTTCGTCCTTGAAGTAGCCTAACTGCTGCGCGGCGAGTACCGGCAAATAGTAAAGGCCCGGCAAACCGCCGACGGCCATTGTCAGCGTGGGCTTTTCCGGCGTGTCTTTGGCGAGCGAGACGGCGGGCAGCGTGACAAGCGCGAGCAACGTGGCGCAGGTGCCGGCGGCACGCCGCATCCAGTGAGTAGGCATGTGATGTCTCCTTATTCTGTTTTCATTCGATGCGATGGCGCAGCACAACGTGCATGGCCCACATCGGTGGCGAGAGAGCGCGCAACGATTGTCGTCGGATGGTTTCGCTCGCGCCATGCGCCGAAACCCGAATGGCGCGCTGACATATCGCGCGCATTAGCCGACAGCGCGCGATATGTCGGCGCGGCGGCCTGATATATGGCTCGCCGCTCGAAGCGTCAATTGATGGAAAAGAAGCTGCCGGGAGAGATGACGCTGGAAGACGTTTATTGCGGACGATGCACCGGGCGAGACTGTGGCGGTGGCGGTGGCTGCGGCGTGCCACCGCCGACGGGCAATTGGATGTAGGGCGCCACAACGATTGGTATCGACGAATTCGGTGCGAACTCCGTAGGCGTCGCGATGGGCTGCGCCCCGACGATCGGCTGCCGCGAGAGCGGCGCGGTCTGTAGCACGGTGCCGCTCTGGCCGTCGCTAATGCCGCTCTGCGAGTCGAGTATCTCCGGCTTGCGGACGTGGTTCGACGCGGCGAAAGTCGCCGGTACTGCGAAAACTGTTGTCAGCGAGGCTGCGATGGCCACAGCCAGGACGGATTTGTACGAGCGGACAGGAAGCATGGGCGGACCGGTTGAGTGTCAGAATGCCGGATTGCGCAGAAAACGCCTTACCTTACCGCGGCGACAAGCTTCAGGCTAGTCGAGATTGGCCATGAATCGCCTTCGAGCGCCATTTGCCGGGAGGTTTTCGGGGTCCAGATGTGACAAAGCCCCGTCTATACGGGGCTCAACACTTTACCGCGATGGCCGCGCAACACGCGCTGCCGGGTCAAACTTGATGCGATGAACCTTACAGCGAGTAGCCGTTGGTTTCGAGCGAGCGGATGCGCTGTTCAAGCTGAACGATGTCCGACGACGACGCCAGATAGGCTTCACGGCGGCTACGTTCTGCGGTTTCAAACCAGGTGCTCAGCTTTTCAAGAAAGAATGCAAACATGATGTTCTCCAAGGAATCAGATCGAATCCCCGGTGAGTTGTGCATCAGGGATTTCCCGTAAAAGGGTTAACCCGAATTATAGCCCTATGGTGCAACCTTGCTAGTGAAATGCCCGCATGATGTGCATTCCATTTTGGAATAATGCACATCCATGGTGCACTGAGAACATTGATTTAATTGATATGAGATGAGTTTTTTCACAAGGCTAGATACCACCTCAATCAATTTGCACATTTATGGTGCAAATCGAGGTTCGGTTGCAACAAATTCCGCCACCGGTTGCACCCGATGCCGTTAAATCTGATGGCAACTCTTCCCCGATACCAGATCGATGTCGGCGAGCCGTTCGATAATGGGACAATCGGGGCGCTCATCGCCGTGGCAATGGTCAGCGAGATGCGACAACGTATCGCGCATGTCAGTCAGTTCGGCAATGCGTCGATCAAGGTCCGCGACGTGCTCCAGCGCGATCGTCTTCACTTCGGCACTGGCGCGCGACCGGTCATGCCATAGCGCCAGCAACCGGCGAATATCTTCCACCAGAAAGCCCAGTCGGCGCGCCTGCCGGATAAAGCGCAGTGAATGGACCTCTTGCGGGCCGTATACGCGATAGCCGGCGCTCGTGCGCGCTTTGGCCGCCAGCAAGCCCACGCTTTCGTAGTAGCGAATCATCTTCGCCGTGACGCCCGACACGCGGGCCGCTTCACCGATATTCATGACTGTTTCCCCAAGGTATGCGTCGATCGTACACCTTCCTATGATGGGAAGGTCAGCCACTCAAGTGCGCTCCAGCAGGCATAATTCAACCATCGCAACATTCAATTTTTCGAGGCAATCCCAATGACAATCGAATTCCAGGTAGAAGGCATGAGCTGCCAGCATTGCGTGACGGCAGTCACGAACGCGATCCGTGAACACGATGGAGTTGCGCAAGTGCAGGTCGATCTGGCATCCGGTCGGGTGGCGGTCGAATCCGTACAACCGGCTGACACGCTGAAGGCAGCCATCGACGAGGCCGGTTACACGGTCACGGGCGTGACCGGCGGCGCGGCCCGCTAAGCGAGCGCCCGTCATGTTCAAAGTTGCTGTCATTGGTGCGTCCGGGCTGGTCGGCCGGGCTCTCGTCGACGAACTGGCAGAGCAGGCCGACTGGCAGGTTATTGCCACGGCGTTCAGCAGGCCGGGGCCGAACACGATCGCGCTGGATATTCGCGACCCAGGGGCGATCGAGCAGTTTGTCGAACGCGAAGCGCCGGATGCGCTTGTGATTGCCGCAGCGGAACGTCGGCCGGATGTGTGTGAGCACGATCCGGCGCTCGCCCGCGCGTTGAACGTCGATGCGGTGCGCACCCTGGCCGCGGCAGCAAACCGGCGCGGCGCATGGACGCTGTCGATCTCCACCGATTACGTGTTCGACGGCACTCACCCGCCCTATCAGCACGACTCCGCGCCCGCGCCGCTCAACGCCTACGGGCACAGCAAACTCGACGGCGAGCGTGCGCTGACTGAAACCACCGAGCTCGGCTGCGTGCTGCGTTTGCCGCTGCTGTATGGACCGATCGTCAGTTGGGCGGAATCGGCCGTGACGAGTCTCGTGCCGGCGATTGCCGCATCGGCTTCGCGCGATGGCAAGGCCGCGGTCATGGATGCATGGGCGATCCGTTATCCCACCTTTACGCCGGACGTCGCGTTCGTGATTCGACAGATGCTCGAACGGCATGCGCATGGCGAAGCGATCCGCGGCATCGTGCAATGGTCAGGCGACGAGCCGATGACCAAATATGAAATCGCCGTGCGTCTGGCCAAAGCGCTGCAACTCGACGCACACCTGACGCCACAGCACACGCCCACCGACGCGACGCCGCGCCCGCATAACTGCCACCTCGCTTCGGATCGGCTCGAGGCGCTCGGCATCGGTCGGCGCACATCGTTCGACACAGCGATCCGGCAGGTGCTGGCCCGGTTTCCGTGGCGAGACGAGACGCCGGCCTGACATCTCGCAGCGAGCTTGCCGCAACAGGTGCTTCCCGCATTTTCATGGCCCGACGATGCGTCGACCTAACACTTCGCAGCGATTTTAGCCACGATAGATGCTGCCCGCGCTTCTACGGGCCGACGATACGCCGGCCTGGCGTCGCGCATGCGAGGGAGCCGCAACAAGTCCGCATCAATGAAAATCGCGGCTCGCCGTGGCGAGTTCGCCGAGCCATTCGCTGTGATCTTCGAGGCGATGCGCAACGAGATGGATCACCTCGCCTTTGTGTTTCTGTTTCGCCCCGCCCGCTTTAATTGCGTTAACTACGTTGCCGGCATTGTCGCCCCCGGTAGCGACGCCGTCGTCACGCTGCAAGACGCCATACACCGCCAGCAACGATGCACCCAGCAATATCTTGCGCTGCTTTTCCACCAGTGATGGCCAGACGATCACATTGATCGAACCGGTCTCGTCTTCGATGGAAACGAACACCGTGCCGTTTGCCGTGCCCGGCCGCTGCCGCACGGTGACGATGCCGCAGGCGCGCGCCAGCGTGCCGTGCTGACACGCAGCGAGTTCGGCCGCCGTGCGAAAACGCTGTCTGGCAAGACGAGCGCGCAATAGTGCGAGCGGATGACGATTGAGCGTGAGGCCGAGGCTCGCGTAGTCGTCGACGATCTCGCGGCTTTCGGCCGCCTGCGGCAACGAGAGCGGCGCTTCGGCGATTGGCGCATCGCGCAGCAGCTTGGGCACCGTGTGCTGCGCGGTCACCGCCCACCACGCTTCGCGCCGATGGCCTGCGATACTGACCAGCGCGTTCGCCGCGGCGAGCGCTTCGAGATCGCGCCGCGTCAATGCCGCGCGTCGCGCCAGATCGTCGACGTCGACAAACTGCGCGTCGTTGCGAGCTGTCATGATGCGTTCGGCCGCCGCCTGCGAAAGTCCTTTGATCAGATGCATGCCGATGCGCACGGCAGGACCGCTCGCACCATAGGTATTCGACGGCTGAAACACGCGTGCGGTCAACCGTTTTGCCGCGCGCCGGATCGTTCGACCCACCGTGAGACGCCGCAGCGACAGATCGCGCAATTGCTGCGCGGATAGTACGGCCTGCTGACGATGCAAACAGGTCTCGCTCGATGAAATCCGTTGCCCTTCATGAGCACGTCTTTCAAAGGTCGATTCCCAGTCGCTCAATGTCACATCAGGCGACAATACTTTGACGCCATGCCGCTTCGCGTCCTGCACCAGTTGCGACGGCGAATAAAACCCCAACGGCTGACTGTTGAGCAACCCCGCCAGAAAAGCGGCCGGCTCATAACGCTTCAGCCAGGCGCTGAGATAAACGAGCAACGCAAAGCTCGCCGCATGACTCTCCGGAAAGCCGTACTCGCCGAAGCCTTCGATCTGGTTGCAGATGCGCTCGATAAACTCCTTCTCGTACCCGCGCGCCAACATGCGGTCACTCAAATCCTTCTGATACTTCGCCAGGTTGCCGGTGCGTCGCCATGCGGCCATCGCGCGTCGCAACTGGTCGGCTTGCTCACCGGTGTATTTCGCCGCGACCATCGCGAGATGCATCACCTGCTCCTGGAAAATCGGCACGCCGAGCGTGCGTTCGAGCACTGGCCGCAATTCATCCTTCGCGTAGTCCACGATCTCCAGGCCCTGCTTGCGGCGCAGATACGGGTGCACCATGCCGCCCTGGATCGGCCCGGGCCGCACGATGGCGACCTGGATCACGAGATCGTAGTACTTGTTCGGCTTCAGCCGCGGCAACATGCTTTGCTGTGCACGCGATTCGATCTGGAATACGCCGATCGTATCGGCATGTCCGCACATCTCGTAGACGGCCCGATCCTCGCGCGGAATATCCTGCACCCTGAATTTTGGAAAACCGCGCCGCAACGCGACAAATTCCAGCGCGCGCCGGATCGCCGACAACATGCCTAGCGCCAACACGTCGACTTTCAGCAAATTGAGCGCATCTATATCGTCTTTGTCCCACTCGATTACGCTGCGATCTTTCATCGTCGCGTTCTCGATCGGCACGAGACGCGACAGTTTGTCTTTCGCGATCACGAAGCCGCCGACGTGTTGTGACAGATGACGTGGAAAATTGCGCAACTCTTTGGTGAGGCGAATCAGATTTTGCGTGATGTGCGAGCTGGCGTCGAAGCCCGCTTCGGCCAGATAGTTGGCGACCGCATCCGTGCCGTCCCACCATTGCTGTGATTTACTGATCCGCTCGATTAGCGACACTTCGAGCCCCAACGCCTTGCCGACGTCTTTCAGCGCACTGCGCGCGTGATACGTGATCAGCGATGCAGTCAGTGCCGCGCGATGCCGGCCGTACTTGCCGTAGATATATTGAATCACCTCTTCGCGGCGCTGATGCTCGAAATCGACGTCGATATCAGGCGGTTCGTTCCGCGCGCGCGAGATGAACCGTTCGATCAGCATGTTCATTTGCCCCGGATCGATTTCCGTCACATGCAGGCAGTAACATACGATCGAGTTCGCCGCCGAACCTCGCCCCTGACACAGAATGTTTCTGGAGCGTGCGAAACTCACGATGTCGTGCACCGTCAGGAAGTACTTTTCGTATTTCAATTCGGCGATCAACATCAACTCTTTCTCGATCTGACCGATTCGCTTCAGATCCATGCCGTCCGGCCAACGCTCCATTGCGCCGGCCATGACCAGCTTACGCAGATAGCTTGCTGGCGATTCACCGGCAGGCACCAGTTCTTCCGGGTACTCGTACTTGAGTTCGTCGAGCGAGAAGCGGCATAGGGCTGCGATACGCAGCGTTTCTTCGAGCGTATCGCGCGGATACAGTTTGCCGAGCCGCACGCGCGTGCGCATATGCCGTTCGGCATTGGCCTCGAGCGCGTGGCCGCAAGCCGATAGTGGCCTGACGAGGCCGATCGCGGTCATGGTGTCCTGCAACGGCTTGCGCGATCGCGCATGCATCAGGACACCACCTGCCGCCACCAGAGGTAAGCCGCTCGCTTTTGAAATTATTCGCAACGCGTCGATCTGAAGATCGTCGCTGCCGGTTTGCCAGAGTTCGAGTGCGATCCATGAACGTTGCGGAGCCAATGAGGCAAGCCAATGCGTACAACGCAGTGTGTGCGAGAGCGTTGCCGTGCGCTGCGGCACGAGGATCAGGACGCAATCGGGCAACGCCTTGAGATGCTCGAGATGCGGTAGCAATTCGGTGAAGTCCGACGGGCTGAGGCGATAGCTGCCTTTGTCGGCACGCGAGCGGCCCAGCGTGATCAGTTCGGAAAGATTGCCGTAGCCGTTCCGGTTGGTTGCGAGCGCAACCAGTGTGCAGAACGGCTCGCCTGCGTCGTCGGTCAGATTGAGTTCGCTGCCGATGATCAGGTGAGGAATCGGTTTTAGCGCTTCTTCCTCCTCGGCTTGCGGCTCTGCGACTTCTTCTGCGGCTTCCTGTTGTTGTGCGGCTCGTTGTGCGACCTCTTGTGGTGCGGCTCCTGGCTCTGCAGCGTCGTCTGAAGATGTTCCTGCCTGCGCGGCTTTCGCTTTGTCTTCACGCTCCTTCTGCTGACGGGCTCGCTCCTGTTCGATTTCCCTCACTGCGGTGTGCGCGCGCACGACGCCCGCCAACGAGCATTCATCGGTGATAGCAAGCGCACTATAGCCGCGCGACATCGCCTGCTTGACCAGTTCATGCGGATGCGAAGCGCCGCGCAGAAACGAGAAATTAGTCAGGCAATGCAATTCTGCATACGCGGGCAATTGGGCCGCACGCGCCTGCTCCAATAGGAATGAGGGCCGCGAATTTGCCATGATGCTCAGCCGAACAAACCCTGCAAATACCACTCCCCGCCAAGACGTTCGCGATACACCCAGAACATATGGCCGCGATCGTCGGCGGCGACGTAGTAATCTCGCTCGACGCGGTTACCGTCCCACCACCCTGCCTCAATCCGCTCGGTATGCGTGAGCATTTTCAACGGCCGACGATAGATCGGCCGCTGGTCACACATCATCAGACGTAGCGGTTTGTCGAGCATCCACACAGGGCGAGGCTGAGACGGCAACGCACTGTCGGGCAGATCGAGCAAAGCCGGCGGATCATCGCCAGATTGCGCTGCGAACGTGTGACTGTTTTTATCGTCACCCGTTTTGTCAGGCTGTCGGGCTGTGTGTGCTGTGTATGTCGCCTGTATCGCCGCATCGCCGTCTGCGCGCTCATTCTCCAATGCAGCGTGCTGCAACTCTTCGGTTAGCCAGGTTTTATCCGCTTTGACTTTTGCCCGGCCCTTCGCCGGCGAACGTTTCTTGCGTGAAAACGCTTGCGCCTGGTAAGGCTCGACGACCATTGCCCGCTCGGGCCGATGATCGTCCTGCACCGACATCTGCAACACGTTCTCCGGCCCCAAACGCGCGCTCAAGCGTTCGAGCAGACGCGCGATCGAATCCCCGTCTGATTCAGGCATCGGAAACAAAGTGTCTGACTGCCCGGCATACTCGCCGATTTGATCCGCGACCAGCTTCAGTTCGATGACCGGCGCCACCAGAACCGTCTGATTCAACTTCTCACGCAACAGCCAGATCAGATGCTCGGCATCGCGCGACGGTATGGCCCACGCGACCTTCAGACTCGACGTCTTCGGTGCATGACGTGACGTTAATTCATGTTCGAGCAGCAGCGTATAACCACTTAGTGCCGCATGATGCGCGCTCAACCAGCCGGCCAACTGCACGATCAGCCGACGCGCCGCGAACAACAGCGCGTCGGCGTTATCGACCCGCGACGGCAACTCCAACTGCGCATGAAACGACGCCGGCGCACGAAACGATTCGCGCGGATCCGGACGCGTGCCGTACGCTTGCGCCAGCAGATCCAGAATGCCGCTACCGAAACGCCGCACTACACCCGACCTTGGCAGTTGACGCAAATCGGCCAGCGTAGTGCAACCGACATGCGTAAACGCATCGCGATGCGCCTGCGCAACCGGTAACAACAACACGGATAAGCGGTCGAGGACACGTGCAAGCGAAGATTCCTTTATCACATGCCAACGATGCCCCTGCCGATCGACGTGGGCCTGCGCCAACAGCCATGCACCCCAGGCTGTCGGTGCACAGGCAATGCGCGCCGTATAGCCGAATTCAGCCACCGTGGCGGACACCCGCGACAGCAACGCGCGCAAACCGCCGAACAACCTCAAACCGGAGCCGACTTCCAGCAACAAGGTGTGCGCCTGAGCGAGCGATACCTTCGGTGTGTACGTCAGCAAGGCGAGCGCCATTGCTTCGAATGCCTGAGTTTCGCGGGCTGTGTCGGCAGCAAGCATCTTGAGACCTGGCGCCAAAGCCAATGCATACGAGCGCGAATGACCCGCATGCACCCCGGCACGCAATGCGTCGAAGTCTGGCAGCAGGATGTGTGCGTGATCGGCCAGCGCATAACAACGCCTCTCGGTGACGTCTTCGGTACCTCGAGATCGGCTTGCCTCGTCGCGCGGCTCACACCGATTCGGCTTCTCGGGCGAACCATCCGGGAGCGGCACGAGAGGCTTCACCGCTTCCAGTGACAAGAGTGGCAATGTGACTGCGATCCACAACATGTTTGATCTCTCGTCCTTGATTGCTGCCGACTCGGTTTTCCGGAAACAAGACGCTTTGTAACGGCAAAATGAGACGCAGAGGCTCTGTTAGTGGTGGCCCGCGGCGCTTGAATATGTCGATGGACAGGCCAATCTCCTGCAGCCATTGACGACGGTTGATCGTCTGCGCATTGGCGGGCAAGAGCGGCTCGCAGATCATTCGCAACGGCGCGGGCGAAGATTGCGTGGCTGATTCGAGAGGCCGGATCAAAAATGCCAGCGATGCCGACTCCTGAGCCGCCACCTGCAGACGCCGAACCTTATCGGCGCGAGCATTCGGAAGCCATACCAGCACCGCGCCGATGCCATCCTGCTTCAATGCCTGAGTGGCGGCCCATAAGGCCTGGTCCTCACTCGAGCGCACCCATAAGACTCGCCTGACATCGACACCCCACGCCCTCAGTGCCGCCGCACAGGGTTGATAAGGGGGTGCCACGAGCATGACGTACCGCTCGGCGTGTGCCGTAAGATGTCGAAGCACGTTGGCCAGCAGGCGCACTTCGCCTACGCCACCATGTTCGATCAATAACTCCGTCAGGCCGCCGGCCGACCAGCCTTGTCCCGGCAGCAACTGATCCAGCGCGGCATAGCCGCTGGAAATCACCCACGAATCCGCCTCGGCAAGCTCATTGCCCTGCCATATCTGACGCCGCAATTGAGACGACAATGCGGTCATCGCAAGCTGAATCGCTGCTGCCATAGACACGCTCTTTTAATAGGGAATGCTCCGCCCTGCTCGGCATTAGGCAAGCATGGGGCGACGATCTTTAACTGTATATTTATACAGTATTCTGAGACGGATGTTAAGGCAGAGGGCGCAGCGAAATGCGCGCGGGAAAAACATTCAGGCTGCGGTAAAGCTCGTTGTACGCAGGCCTTTCGTCTGAGGAGAGAGTTGTTCTTTGGCGCGGCTGCTAAGCGAACGAAGCCAGCGTTGGTCTATTTTGGGAGAGATGGGTACGAATGTCCGACCATGCATGCCGCAGTAGGGTAAGAACTGGCGTGCTTTGGAGAAGAACTGTAAGCGCACGGCGAACCCATCTTGAGCGACGCGGTATAGCACGTGAGGATAGTGTCCACGAGGATAGCCAGGTGGACACTATGGAAGCAAAGAGAATTCGTCGTACGCATCGGGCAGAACTGAAGGCGGCGGTAGTCGACGCCTGCCGCCAACTGTTAGCGCCGATGTAAAAATGACCCTGTCGCCGCAGTAAACCTGACCCACCTGGTAGACGATGGCGGCTTTTGCCGCCGATGCTGACTCAGGAGCAAGCAGTGGAAATCAAGGTATTGGCCCGGCGCGGGACGGCGGTGCGGGAGATAGCGAGGCAAACGGGTTTATCGCGTAACACCGTGCGCCGCTATCTGCGGGACGAACAGGCTATCCGTTACAAACAACGGGAGCCGCGAGCGACGAAGCTCGACCCATTCAAGGACTATGTGCTGGAGCGCGTTGCCGCTGCCCGGCCGCACTGGATTCCGGCGACGGTTCTGCTTCGCGAATTGCAGGAAACTGGCTATGAAGGCGGTATCAGTCAGCTCAAGGCATTCCTGGCGCCATACAAGCGTCCCGAAGCCGAGCCCGTGGTGCGCTTCGAGACGGCGCCGGGCAAGCAGATGCAAGCCGACTTCACCGTT